>DASQMB010000046.1:0-201518 GCA_035645715.1 Pyrinomonadaceae bacterium | reverse complement strand
AAGCGGCGGCAATCCTGCTCCTGCCCGACATAAGCGTTCGGGTGTGAGCGTAGAAAAGGCAGTATCTTCTGCCACTGCTCATCTGAGAGTGTGACCGTTAGCATTCAAAGAGCTTAACTCAAATGTCAACAGAACCTAGTTTTCAGTTTTTAGTTTTTGGTTTTTGGCCGAGGGTGATTCGTCGGACGACCAGCGACTCGAAACTCTGAAAACTGAAAACTTCCCATGTCCCTTCACAGCCAGCGGAAGACGCTGAGGATGTTCGAGAAGTCGTCGCGCCAGACGACGCCGGGGCCGTCTCCGGGGCCGCCGAGCGGCTGCCAGCGGGCGTCGTCGCCTAAGGGGCCGAGGTCCGCGGCGCTCCTGGCGACGACGACCCACTCGGAGGGCTCTTTGCCGAGGCCGGGCTGGTAGTCCGGGTCGTCGAAGAAGCGGGCGACGAGGCCGGCCTCGCTCGCCAGCCCCGCGACCACGCGTTCGAGTTCGAGCGTGCGGTTCGAGGTGTGATAGGCGACGAGCCCGCCCGGCGCCAGCTTCGAGAGATAAAGGTCGAGCGCCTCGCGCGTCAGGAGGTGGGCGGGCACTGCGTCGGAGCTGAAGGCGTCGAGGACAATGAGGCCGTAAGCCCCCTCCGGGGCCTCGCGCAGCCTGACACGCGCGTCGCCGAGCACGACCCGCGCGGGGGCCGCCGCGCACCGGCTCAGGTAGGTGAAGTAGAGCGAGTCCTGAGCGATGCGCGCCACGGCCGGGTCTATCTCGTAGAAGGTCCACGACTGTCCGGCCTTCGAGTAGGCGACGCTGGCGCCCGTGCCGAGACCGACCACGGCCACGTTCGGCGAGGCGGCGCCCTGCGCCTCGTAGGCCGCGAAGACCGGGCCGAGCGGCCCCTCGCGGTGGTAGTAGGAGAGCGGCTCGCACGCGCGCGCGGGGTCGATGAACTGCCGGCCGTGGAGCGTGCTGCCGTGGTAGAGCCGCATCGTCTCGCCCGACTCGGCGAGGCTCACGCGGATCGTGCCGAAGAAGTTGCGCTCGGCGTGGGCCGTCTCGCCCGTCCGCCCGCCCGTGAATGACCCGGCCAGCATCACCGCCCCGAGGCCGAGGGCGAAGCGTGCCGGACGACCCGCGAAGAAGTGGTTGAGCACCAGAAGCGGCACGCCTAGCACGAGCGCCACCTGTTCGACCCCGCCGAGCCCCGTCAGCGACGCCACCGCCGCCAGCGCGAGCACGCCGGCCCCGATGAGCAAGGCCAGCAACACGTCGAGCCGCCGCTCGCGCCACCGCACGCCCGCACGGCCGGCGCCGCTGTCGCCGCCGTCGCCGCCGTCGCCGTTGTTGTCGCCGTCGCCGCCGTCGGCCTCGCCCGCCGCCCCACCCTCGCGTACCGCCTTGCTCAGGAACTCTCCGCCGCCTTCGCTCACGCCTCCGGGCCGCGCGCGGCCGGCGCCGAGCTTGAGGCCGAAGAGCGGGAAGCCGCCCGGGCGAAAGGCCGGGCGCAGGTAGCAGGCGAGGACGACGATGAGCGGGTACTCGACAATCGTGTCGAAGACGAGCGGCGCGACGACCGCGTTGAAGAGACCGCCGAGCGCGCCGCCCGCCGAGAGCAGTAGGTAGTACTCGGCCAGGTGTCGCGCGCCGGGGCGGTCTTCGGCCAGTTGCCCGTGGCAGACCACGGAGGCGACGAAGAGGAACAGGAGGTGGAAGAGGATCAGGAACCAGGCCGGCTCGGTCGCGCCCGAGAGGTAGACGAGCGCCAGCAGCACGCCCGCGCCCGGCAGCACGCGCGCCGCCGCACGCCATCGCAGCGGCGGCCGCCGCGCGAAGACGATGACGAAGCTCGACAGGTAGAGCGAGAGAGGCAGCACCCAGAGCAGCGGCGCCGAGGCGATGTCGGTCGTGACGTAGGTGGTCGCGCCGAGCACCAGGCTCGAAGGCACGAAGGCCAGCAGGACCCAGCGCAGCCGCCTCCCCCAATTGACGGCCGAAGAGCCGGCGGCCGCGCCCGCTTCACTCCCCTCCGCCCCGCGCGCCTCCGTCGCCCGCGTGCCCTTCGCCCAGGCCGCCGCCGCGCAGCCGAGGACCAGCGCCGCGAGCGCCGCGTAGCCGAGCGACCAGGCGAGGCCCTGCCGCCCGACCGTCAGCAGCGGTTCGAGCAGGAGCGGGAAGCCGACGAGCGCGGCGAGGCTGCCGGCGTTACTGGCCGAGTACAGGAAATAGGGATCGCCGGCCGAGGCCGAGCCTGTCCGCGTGTACCACTTCTGGAGCAGCGGCGCCGTGGCCGAGAGGGCGAAGAAAGGCAGCCCGGCGGTCGTCGCCAAAGTCAGGAGCAGCCACCCGGCGGGGCTCCCCTCGGCCGGCGCGCCGCCCGCCGACCCGGCCCCGACCGACGGCGGCAGCGCCCACGCCGCGGCCGCGAGCAGGGCCGCGTGGATCAGGACCTGCGCGCGAGTGCCCGCCCAGCGCGTCAGCGCGAGCACGTAGGCGTAGCCGCCGAGCAGCGTCGCCTGAAAGAAGAGCAGGCAGGTGTTCCAGACGGCGGGCGTGCCCCCGAGCAACGGCAGCACCATCTTGCCCACGAGCGGCTGGACCCAGAAGATGAGCGCGGCGCTCAGGAAGAGCGTGGCGGCGAAGAGAAAGGGCATACGGCCTCGAATCGTAAACCGTCAGGCGCGTGCAGAGGAAGCGCGGTGCGCCGCCGGCCCGCGCCGCGGCCCCGGCGGGCGCGGGTTGCGCAGCCCCGGCTGCCACAGGTTGCGCGGCCCAGCAGGCCGCCTCCCGTTGTTGTCATTCGCGCCGACGGTGTGCGATGCTCAACGCCAAACGAAGAAGCTTCGGGAGGAGAGAGATTATGTCGGAGTCTGCGAAAGACGGCGACCGCGTTAGGGTCCATTACACGGGGCGGCTTGAGGACGGGAACGAGTTCGACAGCTCGCGCGACGGGCAGCCGCTCGAATTCACCGTCGGGGGCGGCGAGGTCATACCCGGCTTCGACGAGGCCGTGCGCGGCATGCAGGTCGGCGAAACGAAGACCTTCGAGATCGAGCCCGGCGACGCCTACGGCGAGCGGCGCGAACAGCTCGTCCAGACCGTCGAGCGCGAGAAGATGAACCTCGACTTCGAGCCGCACGAGGGCATGACGCTCGCCATGCAACTGCCCGACGGCAACCAGATTCCCGTCAGCATCGCCAGGGTCACCGACACCGAGGTCACGCTCGACGCCAACCACCCGCTCGCCGGCGAGAGGCTGATATTCGACGTGGAACTGGTCGGCAACGACTCAGGCGAAGGCCGCGGGGAGCCCGAAGACGCCTGAGACTGCACGGGCCGCAGCCCGCGCGCCGTTGTGCCGCGCGGGCTGCGGCCGCGGGCCGGTGTGACGCGCGCACGCGCGCTTACAGGGGCAACGGGACTTCCGGCCCGCCCGTCAACGCCGCCGCCCTTTTGACGCGCGCCGCCCGCCCGGCTTCGTCGCCTTCGGCCCGCCTCGCGTAGCACCCGGCCCGCCCTTTGGTGTCGCGCCGGGCGGCTCTTCGGGCTCGTCCTCGGGGGCGACGCCGAAGTAGTGCATCCACTCCTCAAGCTCCGCCGGCCTGACCCCCTCATGCCCCGTCGCCGTCGAGCCTCCGCGCCCGCCCGCCCCGCCCGCGTCCGCCTCGTCGAGGCGGCGGCGGAACTCGCCCGCGCGAATCACCTCGGCGCCGCACAGCCTGACGTAGTCGGCCAGCGCCCGGTCGGATGTGATCACCTTCAGCGTCCGCCGCTCGCGCGAAGCCTCGACCATCTGCTTGATCCGCGAGTCGGCGTCCGACCCGCGCGCCGCGTAGTGGACCCTCACCCCCATGAAGCTCGACCCGTCGGGGAAGTGCTCGTCGGGCGCGCCGTCGAAGACGACGGCCACGCTCACCCGCGCCGAGCGCGCGAACCGCGCCAGCTCTTCGAGCAGCCGCCGCCGCGCCCCCGCCTTGTCGCGGTGCCAGCCGATTCGCTGACCCATCACGTTGTTACCGTCAACGAGGTACGACATCGAAGTCTTGCCAGAGCCCTCGGCGCCTTAGAGACTGCGGCGGGCGGTCGCCGCGCGCTTCAAATTCGCTCGCGGCCGTAGTCGCAGTACTCGACGACGGGGCAGCGCTCGCAGGCGGGGTCGCGCGGGCGGCAGAGGGCGCGGCCGTGGCGGATGAGGTTGACGTGGAACGAGTAGAACTTGCCGGCCGGGACGAGGCGGTCCATCACCTCGTGCGCGAAGGCGTCGGAGCACTTCGCCGGTATCAACCCGACGCGGCGTAGGACGCGGAAGATGTGAGTGTCGAGCGGGAAGACCTCTGCGCCGCAGGCGAAGAGCAGCGTGCAGGCGACCGTCTTCGGCCCCACGCCGCGGAAAGACGAGAGGTAGCGGGCCGCATCGCGCGCCGGCATCCGATTGACGAACGAGAGGTCGAGCGAGCCGTGCCGCTCTTTGATCTGTTTGAGCAGGTCGCGGATGACGCGGGCCTTCTGGTTGGCGAGGCCGCCGAGGCGGATGGTGTCGGCGAGCGTCTGCTCGCGCGCGGCGAGCAACGACTCCCAGGTGGGGAAGCGGCGCTTGAGGGCGTCGTAGGTGCGGTCGCTGTTGGCGTCGCTGGTCGCCTGCGAGAGGATGACGGCGACGAGCATGTCGAGAACGCCCCAGCCAACCCACTTGTTCTCGGGCACGCCGTAGGCCCGCTCAAGGTTCTGAACGACGTAGCGGAGCGGCTTCTCTTCGGCGACGCGCCCGGCCCACGCCGCGGCCTCGCGCGCGACCCTCGCACCCGGCTCCTCACGCGCGACCCGCGCACTAGGCTCCTCGCGCGCGACCCGCGCACTAAGCTCCTCGCGCGCGACCCGCGCGCGCGGCCTTTCGCGCTCGTGTCGCGCCGCCCCCTCCGGCGCGGGCGCGGTCTCAGAGGCCGGCGCGGGCCGTGCGCTCTTTCGTCGAGGTGATGACGCGCTCATAGAACTCCAGGTAGCGGGGGATGATGAGGTCCGTGCCGTAGCGGCTTAGGGCACGCTGGCGGGCGAGGCGCCCGGCCGCGCGTCGCGCCGCTTCGTCCGCGAGCAGGCGCGCCGCGTCGTCGCTCATTTTCTCCACGTCGCCGGCCTCGCTGAGGCAGCCCGTCTCGCCGTCGTCCACCACCTCGGGCAGGCCGCCGACGCGCGAGGCGATCACCGGCACCTCGCAGGCCAGCGCTTCGAGCGCGGCCAGGCCGAACGACTCCTGCTCCGAAGGCAGCAGCAGGAGGTCGGCGATTGAGAGGTAGTCGGGGATGCGCGGCTGCTTGCCGACGAACGAGCAGAAGCGCTCGACGCCGAGGCAACGAGCGCGGTGCTCTGCGCGCCCGCGCTCGCTGCCGTCGCCCACCATCACGAGCCGCGCCGGGATGCCGCGCCCGCGCACCCGCGCCAGTATCTCAATGCAGTCCACGGGCCGCTTGACGGGGCGGAAGTTCGAGACGTGAACCATCAGAGGCTCGCCGCCGGGCGCCAGTTCCGCGCGCAGCGCCGCGTTCTCGCGCGGCCTATAGTCGGTCGCGCAGATGAAGTTCGGGATGACCTCGATGCGGTCGAACTGGAAGGTCTCGGCGGTGGCTCGTCTGAGGTAGTTCGAGACGGCCGTGACGCCGTCCGACTGCGCGATGCCGTAGCGCGTGATCGGCAGGTAGGAGCGGTCGGCCCCGACGAGCGTGATGTCCGTGCCGTGCAGCGTGGTGATGACGGGCAGGTAGCGCCCCGGCTTCAGAGACTCGCGCGCCAGGATGGCGCTGATCGAGTGGGGCACGGCGTAGTGGACGTGGAGCAGGTCGAGACGTTCGCCCTCGGCCACCTCGGCCATCTTCGTCGCCAGCGCCAGCGTGTACGGCTGGTGCTCGAAGAGCGGGTACGACATCATCTCGACCTCGTGGAAGCGCACGCGCTCGTTCAGCTCGGTGAGCCGCGTCGGAAGCGAAGAGGAGATGAAATGAACCGTGTGCCCGCGCGCGGCCAGCTCCTTACCCAGTTCCGAGCCGACAATCCCGCTGCCGCCGTAGGTCGGGTAGACAGTGATGCCGATGTTCATAAAAAAAGGTCAACGCCCGCCGGTGTGCGGTCAGTATAAGCGTTTCGTTCCGCTTCTGACCAACCACCGGCGGGCGTTGACCGCCGAACAGTTATTAGCAGACATAGCAAGAGGCCGGCGACCCTCGCTATCGCCGGCCTCTTGCCTCAACTTGTCTCACCTGCGAAAGGGGGGACAAGCGAGGGTTGTCACTATACGCCCGAATCTTTTTTTTGACAATCTGTTTTTTTCCGCCGCCGTGGCACGCCGTTTCGGCCGCGGCGAGTGCGGCCCGGCGGCCGATTAAAGCGTGTCTCTCCCGCACTTAACGCGCGGCGGTGGCGTCCCGGCCCCGACAAACTCGCCGCGCGCCGCGGCATCTAAAGAACGACCCTTTCAGTTAGCCCGCGCCCTAAAACTGCGCGGCGAGTGCGAAAGGCTTATAATGTGCGGCAATGTGTCGGCCCGAAGAGTTTCGATTGTGTGCAGCGGCCGTTTGAAGCGGCCGGGCGCGTTGACGGGGCCCGTGGCCGGCGCCGTCCTTATCATTAACGGAGATTAGTTGATGCCGAAGATTGACAACATCGAAGAGACGCCGAACCCGAACGCCGTCAAGTTCATTTTGAAGGAGCCGGTGACGGCCGGCGTCGTGCGCTCGTTCCACAGCGCGGCTGACGCGGCCGGCGACTCGCTCGGCCACGCCCTGTTCGAGGTGGGCGAAGTGGCCTCGGTCTTCTACATGGACCGTATGATTACGGTCGAGAAGACTGAGGGGGCCGACTGGGACGAGCTGCTGCCGAAGCTGGCCGTGCCGATCCGCGCGGCCGAGTCGGCGGCGAACGGCTCGGGGGCCGCGCCGCAGGGCCAGGGCGTCGGCGGCGCTCTGGGCGCGCTGATGAGCGACGACCCGCGCCTCGTCAAAATCAACGAGATACTCGACGAGCGCATCCGCCCGGCGCTGGCCGCCGACGGCGGCTGGCTCGAAGTCCTCTCGCTCGAACAGAACCAGTTGCAGATTCGCTACCAGGGCGCGTGCGGCAGTTGCCCCAGCTCACTGACGGGCACGCTGATGGCTATCGAGGGCATGGTGCAGCAGGAGGTTGACCCCGAGATTGAAGTGATCGCGGTCTGATTTCACGCCCGAGCCCCGGCCCCCTTTCGGGAACTTCACCGCCGCCCGGCGTGAAATAAGTCATCTGGTAAACGGCGGCGCAGCCTATCGCAGGTTGCGCCGCTATCGCGCCCGAACCACCCGCCGACAGAACTATTGAACCGCTCCCGCCACGGCCCTCGCGCGCCGAGCGCGCCGGAGGAGAGATGATGTCGCCACTCAGAACCCTCTTCACCTTCACGCTCTGCCTCGCAGCGTTCGCCCCGGCCGCGGCGCAGCAGTCCCCCGCCCGCGCGAAGAAGCCTGAGCCCGCCGCCGCGCAGGCGACCGCCGAAACTGACCCGGAGGAAGAGATGCGGCGGGCGACCGTCATCTCGCTCGTTAACAACCTGGCCGACGAGGCGCGCATGTTCCGCGACGCGACGCTGCGTGCGCGCGTCCAGGCCCGCGCCGCCGACGCCCTGTGGGAGACCGAGCCGGGGAGAGCCCGTGCCCTCTTCCGCCGCGCCTGGGGCGAAGCGCAGGCGGCCGACGACGAGAACGAGCGCAAGCTCGAAGAGGAGAAGAAGAAACAGTTGCGAGAGCGCGGCTCGTTCTCGTTCTCACTCCCGCCGAGCCTGCGGACCGAGGTGCTGCGGCTCGCGGCCCGGCGCGACCACAAGCTCGGCGAAGAGTTCCTCGCCCTGATGGACCGGGCGCGCAAGGAGGAAGAGGAGGACGCGACTCGCCCGTCGGCCTCAGACGCCGCGCGGCCCGAGACGGCGCCGCGGCGCCGCGACCCCGTAGAGGCCACGCCCGCCGTCGAGAAGCGCCTGCGGCTCGCCCTGCAACTGATGAACGACGGCGACACGGCGCGTGCGCTCCAGTTCGCCGATCCGGCGCTCGGGCAGGTCAGCGGCACGGCCCTCCAGTTCCTCACGCGCCTGCGCGCGAAAGACGCACAGGCGGCCGACTCGCGCTACGCCGTCCTCCTGGCCCGCGCCATCGCCGACCCGTCATCCGACGCCAACACGGCCTCGCTGCTCTCCTCCTATCTCTTCTCGCCGACGCTCTACATCACCTTCTCGCACGAGGGCGCGTCGAGCGGCAACGGGTGGGGCGACGGCTTCCCCGCCCCGGCCGACGTGTCGCCGCTGCTGCGCGCCCGATTCTTCGAGGCGGCGGCGTCGATCCTGCTGCGCCCCCTGCCGCCGCCCGAGCAGGACCGCACCTCCTCGGGCCGCAACGGCGCCTACATGGTGATCGCGCGGCTGCTGCCGCTCTTCGACCAGTGGGCGGCCGACAAGTCGCCGGCCTTGCGTGCCCGGCAGGCCGCGCTCACGGCCGAAACGACAACCGGCGCCCGCGACTCGCGCAACCAATCCCTGACGGCCGGTCTCGTCCCCGAGGACCAACAGGCCCGCGACCGCGTGGCCGACGCGCTCGAACGCCTGAAGCGCGCCCGCACGACCGACGAGCGCGACGCCATCTACGTGCAGGCGGCCTTCAGCGCCATGCAGCAGAAAGACCCGCGCGCAGAGGAGTTCATCAGCAAGATCGAAGACTCGGACCTGCGCGGCCGTGTGCGCGCCTACGCGGACTATGAGCGGACGCAGGAGGCCGTGCGCGCCGAAGACTGGCAGGAGGTGTTGCGGCTGGCGCGGGGCGGGAATTTAAGTCCGATTCAAAAGGCTTGGGCGTTGACCGAGGCGGCGCGGCTGGCCGCGAAGGACGAACCCGGCCGCGCGGTCGAGATACTCGACGAGGCGCTCGTCGAAGCGAAAGAGCGAATTGACGCGGCCTCGCCCGAGCGGCCGAGCGCGCTGGTCGCCATCGCCACGCAGATGCTCAAGCTCGACCGCCCGCGCGCCTGGGAGGTCACGCTCGACGCGATCAAGGCGTCGAACTCCGCACAAGGGTACACGGGCGAGGACGGCCGTCTCTTCTCGCGCCTCGAAACCAAAAACATGACGATGATGACGACGAGCGGCGCCGAGAGTTTCGACCTCGCCGGCCTCTTCGCCGAGTTCGCGCGCGAAGACCTGACGCGCGCCGTCGGGCTCGTCCGCAACTTAGAGGGCGAGGGGCCGCGCGCCGCCGCCACGCTCGCCCTCGCCCGCACTGTGCTGCAAAAGAAGTGAGCGCCCGCGCCCCGGCGACTCCGCCCCCGCGAGAGGGTTAAGAGATGAACCGCACCCAATGGTTTGAACGAGTCTTCGAGTTCGACCAGCCACTCGGCCTCTTTCCCTGCACGCTGGAGAGGCTGCGCGGCACGCCGGCACGCCTCGAAGAGCTGGTGCGCGGCCTCGGGCCTGAACAACTGACGGCGCGCGTCTCGGGCGGCTGGTCAATACAGGAGCAGGTCGGACACCTCTACGACCTGGATGAGTTGCACGCCGGCAGGCTCGAAGACTACCGGCTCGGGCTCGGAGTTCTGCGCCCGGCCGACCTGACCAACCGCCGGACTCACGAGGCCGATCACAACTCGGCCGACATCGGCCGGCTGCTCGCCCTCTTCCGCGAGGGCCGGCTTGAGTTCGTCCGCCAACTCGAAGAACTGGACGAGGGGACGCTCGCCCGCACGGCCCTCCACCCGCGGCTGCAAACGCCGATGCGCGTCGCCGACATGGCCCTCTTCACGGCCGAGCACGACGACCACCACCTCGCCGCCGTCACCTCCCTCAAGCGCGCTGTTCGCCCGCGCTGAAGGGCCACGAGCCACGAGCCCCCGAAACAAAAAAAAAGCCGCCCGGCGCTTTTTCTCACGCCGGGCGGTAAACCACAGGAGAACCGTCCGTCTGCCCCGGCCGCTTCCCCAAGACGACCGTGCGGGGCAAACGCTATGCTGCCCTTTCGGATGCCGCCCCGCCGGGGACGCGTTGCACGTTTTTCGTGTGCGGAGGGGTGGGAGTTTTTAGTTTGTAGTTTTTAGTTTGTAGTTCTTAATTCTTAGCTCAAGGTCATGACCAAACACCCCTCGCGTGCCTTCTTCAACTAAAAACTACAAACTAAAAACTCCCCTTCAATCACCTGTCGTAGCGGAGCAGGAGGCCGCTGGCGCCGGCTGCCCACCCAAACCTCTTGTCCATGAAGAGGGCGTAGAGGTTGGACCGGGTGCCGGTCTCCTGCGCGACCCAGGTGCGGCCGCCGTCGTCGGTGCGGAGGATGACGCCGCCGCGCCCGGCGGCCCAGCCCTCCTCCTTGCTGACGAACTTGACGCTCAGCAGGGTTGACCTGACGGGCGACTCAACGGCCTGCCAGTTGGCCCCGCCGTCGGAGGTCCGCAGGATCGTGCCCCGCTCGCCGACGGCCCAGCCGTCGTCGTCGCCGCGGAACTCGACGTGGTAGAGCGTGGCGCCGGTGCCGGAGTTTTGCAGCGCCCAGGAGTCGCCGCTGTCGCGCGTGTGGAGGATGCGGCCGGCGCTGCCGACGATCCAGCCGCGCTTGTCGCCGTCGAAGTCGAGGTGGATCAGCTCGTCGCGCACGGGCACGCGCTGGCGCTGCCAGGAGGCGCCGCCGTCCGTCGTCTGGAGGACGAGGCTGTCGACGACGCGCTCGCGCCGGCTCAGGGAGCCGACGATCCAGCCGCGCCTCTTGCTGGTGAAGCGGACGCTGTACAACTCGGGCTCGGCCCCGCCGAAGGTGGCGGGCTGGAAGCGCGTCGCCAGCCGCCAGGTGGCGCCGCCGTCCTCCGAGACGTAGATGGCGTCGCCGGCCAGCAGATAGCCGTCCTCCTTGTTGCGGAAGTAGATGTCGTTGACGGCGTCTCTGGTCCCGACGGTCTGCCGCGTCCAGGAACGCCCGCCGTCCTCGGTCCGCATGATTGTCCCGCCGTCGCCGCCGGCCCAGCCGCGCTTCGAGTCGTGGAAGTAGACGGCGTTCAAGTCGCCGATTGCCGCCACCCCGCGCACAGAGACCCAGCCCGCCTGCGCCCGCGCCCCGGCCGCGCCGAGGCAGGACACGACCGCCCACAACAGGAGGGCCGCGCCCACTCCGCGCGCGGCCCCGACTCGTCCGACCATGTTCGACTTCATCTCGATTTCGCTTCTCCGCCCGTCCTTCCGGCGCAACACGCGCCGCGCGTGCCGCCCTGCCCTCCCCTCGTCCGTCCTACCTCATTTGTAACCGAACGGCGGCCGCGCAGACAAGCGAGACGCGGGCCGGCGGAGCGGCCACGCAGCCACGCGACCCGGCGCGCGAGCCCGCAGGGCGCGTGCCGGCGGCTCTCTAAACCCGCCGGCACGCGCTGGGCTCACTTGCCCGCGGCCTCGACGCGGTAGACGCGCGCGCCGTGGACGACCACGACGCGCTCGCCGAGCGCGAGGTAGCGCGCGAGTTCCGGCACGCGGCCGGCTAGGGCGAAATACTCCTCGCTGCCGAAGACGAGCCGGGTCTCGGGCAGCCGCGCCTCCTCCTTAAACTCCGCGTCCACCCAGACGCCTTCGCGCAGGTAGAAGGTCTTGCCGCCGACCTTGCGCACAGAGTCGTCGGCCGGCCCGGCCTCGTCGCGCTCGGCGTCCTGCTGCGCGCGCTGGCGCTTGCTCTCGCGCACGGCCGCCTCGCCGTGGTCGAGCCCCCTCGGCGCCCGCGCGCCCGCGGTCGCCCCTCCCGCCCTCGCCTCGGCCCCGACGGCGGTGCTGCCGGCGGGCCGCGGCCTGGCCGCGCGGTTCTGCAACGGCAGGGCGTTCGAGCCGTCGGCCGTCGCGCCGGGTTCGAGCGCGAGGTAGGAGGTGTAGGGCGTGACGATGCCGTAGCGCGTGCCGAGGTCAACCACCTCGTCGCGCAGTTCCTTCTGCTCGCCGTTGGTTCGTATCTGCTCCATCAGCCAGCCGACGCGGCGCGTCGCCCAGAGCCGCGGCAGAAAGTCGTTCTCCCTCTCGACGAGCGGGAAGGCGAGCGCCCGATAGGTGAACGAGCGCTCCCGCCCGCCGGTCCGCCCCGTCAGGCCGAGCACCACGTTGCGCAGGTCGGCCCCGTTGCGGTAGCGGCCGACGAGAGTGAGCTGCGTGCCGCGGAAGATGTCGGGCAGCTCGCGCGGGTAGACGAGGTCGGTAACGACTTCGCCCGTCGAGAGCGCGAGGCCCGTCAGGACCGGGTGGTTGATCTTGGTGAAGAAGTTCGAGACCTTGACTTCGAGGTCTTCGCGCGGCTCTACGTACTCGGCCACGCCGCCGTTCTCGGCCGCCAGCTTGTCCAGGAGCGCCGTGTTCACGTCGTAGCCGACGCCGAAGGTGAAGAGGCGGACGCCGGGCACGCGGGCCTGGCGGGCGTTCTCGACGATGCGCTCGATTTTCGTCTCGCCGACGGTGGGCAGCCCGTCCGTCATGAAGACCAGGAGGCGCGGGCGCTCCGACAGCTCGAACTGCCGCATCGCGGCCACGAGCGCGCCGTTGATGTTGGTGCCGCCGACGGGCCTGAGGTCCTTGATGAACTCCTCGCCGCGCGCCTTGCCCGCCGCATTCGCGCGCGCCAGGCCGGCCGACATCAGGTGCTCCTCGCCGGCGAAGTTGATGACGTTGAAGCGGTCGCCGTCGCGCAAAGAGCGGACGCCGAAGAGCAGCGCCGAGCGCGCCTTCTCCATCTTGCCGGCGTCGGCCATCGAGCCCGAAGTGTCGAGCACGAAGACCACGTCCTTAGCCGCGTACTCGCGCTCGGCCACGTCGTCCTTCGGCGAGATGGTCAGCAGGAAATAGCCATCCTTGCCGGGCTCGCGGTGGGTCAGGAGCGTCAGCCCGAAGTCGGCCTCCGAGAGCGTGTAGAACATCTGGAAGTCGCGCGGCTCCTGCCCGGCCTTCGCCTCGAAGGAGACGACGGCCTGCCGCTCGCCCCTGCGCGCGACTTCGACCTCGTGCGTCGGCGAGTAGAGGTTGCGGACGGGCTCGCGCGCCGCGATCTCGACGCGGCCCGAGACCGTGCCCGTAATCTGCGAGAGGTTGCGGCCCGTGCCGAGCGGGTAGCGGTAGGCCACCGTGCCCGACTCGGCCTTGAGGACCTGCGTGTAGACCAGTTCGAGCTTCTTGTCGGAGTGGGGCGGGATGGGGAAGACGCTGGCCTGGAAGAGGTCGCGGCCGGCGTATTCGAGCAGGCCGGGGTCGCGCTGGCGGCGCACGATCTCGTCGTAGATGCGGCGGGCCTCCTCGCGCGAGCGGACCTCGCCGACGAGGCGGCGGTCGCCCTCCCAGATGGCGAACTCCGTGATCGAGGCCGTCTCCGGGATGGGGAAGAAGTAGGTGCCTTCGAGCGTGGCGCCCGTGTCGTTGCGGAAGACCTGCTCGACGCGCGTCGTCGCCACCTGCGCGGCGATCTTCGTCTCGATGCGGACGGACTTGACCGGCAGGGCGCGCGGCAGCGGGACGGGGCGCGGCGGCACGGGGCAGCGCACGCACGGGCGCGGCACGATCACGCCCTGGGCGCGGGCCTCGGCGGGCGCGAGCGCCGCCGTCAGCATGAGGGCGAAGGCGAGGCACAGCAGGCTTTTCGTCGGACGCATAGCGCAAAGTCTCCTCGGATGTTTCGGCGCGGCGGGCGCGTCGGCGGCCACGCCGGCCCTGTCGCTTCTGGGGTGAGAACGGGCGTCCGCACTTTTCTTGCGCGCCGCCGGTCATTGACTCGCGCCGGAGTTTGACTTATTTTCCGCCGCGCGACGGTTCGACATCAACCCCGAACGGGCACGGTCGAGGCGGCACGTCCTTCGCCCCTCGCGGCCCACGCACCAACGAGCGGGGTTCGGACGGGCGGGTGCGGGAGCAGTCCCGAGGCTTACACGCCGCGGTGCGCGGCCCGGTCCCGCCCCGGCGTTAGCGCCGAGCCCCGCGCCGCGACGAGAGGGGAAAAGACGAAGTGTTCAGCCAGGCGATGACGAAGAGGGAGCGGCCGGTGAAGAACGGCTTCCGCCTGCGGGGCCTCGGCGAGGTCTCGCGCATCGAGGCTTTGAGCGACGGCGTGATCGGCTTCGCCATCACGCTGCTGGTCGTCTCGCTCGAAGTGCCGCGCACCTTCGACGACCTGATGGCGACGGCGCGCGGCTTCCTGGCCTTCGCCATCACCTTCACCCTCCTCTTCCACGTCTGGCACACGCAGTACCGCTTCTTCCGCCGCTACGGCCTCAACGACAACTTCGTCATCTGGATGACGGCCTGCCTGCTCTTCGTCGTCCTCTTCTACGTCTACCCGCTCAAGTTCATCTGGACGCTGCTGGTCAACATGGCGCTCGGCATCGGCAACACCGTCACGCTCGCGGACGGCAGCGTGGTCCCGGCGGTCAGGCGCGAGCAGATGCCGGCGGTGACGGCCCTCTTCGCCGCGGGCTTCACGGCCGTCTTCGCCGTCTTCACGCTGCTCTACGCCCACGCCTACCGCAGGCGGGCGGCGCTGGAGATGAACGAGTTGGAGACGCACGACACGCGGACCATGATTCAGGACAGCGCCCTCAACGTCTGCATCGGCCTGCTCTCAATCGCGGTGGCGCTCCTCAGCAGCCCGCGCCACGCCTTCCTGGCCGGCATGGTCTTCTGGCTCATCGGCCCGGTGCAGTACCTCAACGGCTATCTGATGGGCCGCCGGCGCAAGCGCCTCGAAAGCCGCTTCGACCTGGCGAGCGGCGAGCCCCTCTCGGCCTGAAGCGCCCCGGCGTTGGCGGCTTCGCGCGCGCCTCTCGTATAATCGTGGCCTGCGGAAAAAGCGAAAGCGGCCGGAGGCTTTGGGCGAATGAACTACATGGACGAGGGGGCGCTCTTCTCGAACATCTCGGGCTTTCTTCAGGAAGACCTGGGGCGCGGCGACATCACCACGCAGTCTGTCGTCAAGCGCAGCCAGAGCGCGAAGGGGCGCTTCATCGCCAAGGAGCCCCTTGTCGTCTGCGGCCTCGAAGCCGCCGAGTACGTCTTCTCCACGCTCGACTCGCAGCAGCAGCTCGAAGCCTTCGTCTCCGACGGAGACGAGGTCGAGGCCGGCAAGGTCATCGCCCGCGCCTCCGGCTTCGCCGACGTGCTCTTGAGCGGCGAGCGCCTCGCCCTCAACCTCCTCCAAAGGCTCTCGGGCATCGCCAGCCTGACGCGCCGCTTCGTCGCGGCCGTCGAGGGCACCGGCGCGCAGATCGTGGACACGCGCAAGACCGCGCCCGGCCTGCGGATGCTCGAAAAGTACGCGGTGCTGACGGGCGGCGGGCGCAACCACCGCTTCGGGCTCGACGACGGCGTGCTCATCAAGGACAATCACGTCGCGCTGGCCGGGGGCGTGGCGACGGCGGTCGAGCGGGCGCGCCGCGCCGTCGGCCACCTCCACAAGATCGAGGTCGAGGTGCAGAGCGAGCGCGAGCTGCGCGAGGCCGTCGAAAGCGGCGCCGACATCGTCATGCTCGACAACCGCAGCCCGGAGGAGACGCGCCACCTCGCCGAGATCGCGCGCTCGCTCAATCCGCGCGTCCTGCTCGAATCCTCGGGCGGCATCACTTTAGAGAACGTCCGCGCTTACGCCGAGGCCGGCGTGGACCTGATCAGCGTCGGCGCGCTGACCCACTCGGCCCGCGCCGTGGACATCAGCTTCAAGATTCAGCCGGCCTGAGGGGCCGGAACCGCCCGCGCCGCCCGGCGTGTAAGGTGAAGGGGCGGCGGCTCTCCGGGCGGGCGAATGGGCGGGCAGTCGGCCCGCGCCCGGCGGGCATCATACCTGGGCCGCGCGCCCCGACGGCGCGGCCGGACACGGACCGAGCGCAGCCCTTCGGAGGTCTTTCGTGAAGGATAAACAGAACAAACGCGCGGGCCGGCTGCTCGTCGCGCTCGTCGTCCTGCTGGCGCCGGCGCCGCAGGCGGCCGCGCAGGAGGTGATCCGCGACCGCCCCTCGCGCCGCGTGTCTAACCCGGTCCGCGGCCAGAGGCCGCCCGCCCCGCAGGAGCCGCGGCTCGTCAGCACCGCCGAGGAGACGCCGCAGGAGGCTCAGGGGGCGACGCAGGGAGCAACGCAGCGCCGCACGCCGCAGCGCCGCACGGGAGGCCGCGCCTCCGAGCCCGCCACGCCGTCCGAGCAGGAGCAGATGCGCCGCACCGTCAACCAGCTCTCGCAGCAGGTCGAACGGCTGACCGACGAGCTGACGGCGATGAAGAGCGACCAGCGCGTCCTCTTCGACCTCGAACGCCTGAACCGCGCCGAGCAGCGGGCGGAGAATTTGCGCACGCAGCTCCGCGAAGTGACCGACAAGGAGTTCCAGTTCCAGGACCGCCTCGCGCAGATTCAGGACGAGCTTCAGCCCGACGCCATCCAGCGGCGCGCGGCCGTCGTCGGCACGCTCAACCCCGGCGCCGTCCGCGACCAGATTCAGGCGAGCCTCGAACGCGAGCGGACGCGCGTCCAGCGCCAGCTCGAACTGGTCATCAACAGTCGCTCGCGCCTCGAAGCGGCCGTCGCCACCGCCGAGCAGGAGGTCGAGCGCCTGCGCCAGCGCGTCGAGGCCGCCGACCAGCCGCAGGGCGACCCGCAGACCACGGGCGAGGGCGGCGCGCGG
The DNA here is from genome assembly GCA_035645715.1 of Pyrinomonadaceae bacterium. Classification (GTDB taxonomy): domain Bacteria; phylum Acidobacteriota; class Blastocatellia; order Pyrinomonadales; family Pyrinomonadaceae; genus QHXN01. The sequence goes on along the minus strand of DASQMB010000046.1, from coordinate 184,877 downwards.
GTGGCAACCCCGCCCCCCGACGAGCAGACCCCTGCGCAGCCGCCGAACTGAGCCGGCCGCGTTTGACGAGGCGGAACGTGACGCGAAGGGCGGGTTGTGCCTCCGCACATCGTCCGCCCCGCCGGCCTCGTCCGAGTCTTCTAGCCCTTCGCGGCCCCGGCCGCTTCCGCACCGATGTCCACCGTCCCGCAGCCCGAACTCTACAGGATGATCGATGAGGCCACGACTCGCGGCGAGCGCGTCGTGGTCGCCACGGTCGCGCACACGCGCGGCTCCACCCCGCAGCGGCGCGGCGCCAAGATGCTCTTCTTCGAGGGCGGCGCGACGGCCGGCACTGTCGGCGGCGGCTGCATCGAGGCCGAGGTCTGGGCCGAGGCCCGCGAGATATTGCGCACCGGCCGCCCCGCGCTCCACAGCTTCAGCCTCACGGCCGACGCCGCCAGCGAAGAGGGCATGGTCTGCGGCGGCACGATGGAGATTTTCCTCGACGTGTGGGAGCCGGGCCGCGAGTAGACGCGAGTAGAAGTTTCGGGTTTTCAGTTTTCAGTTTATAGTCTTCATCCGCCGGCCCGTGCACTGCGGCCCGGTCCGTGGCCGCCTCCATTCGGGCAGGGCTGAAAGCCGAAGTTCACCATCCACGATCCGACATGTACGAGAACATCAGAGTCGAGGCCGAAGGCGGGATAGCGACCATCACGCTGAACCGGCCGGAGAAGCTGAACGCGTTCGCGGGCCACATGCGGCGCGACCTGGCCGAGGCATTGGAGCGCGCCGGCAGCGACAAGGCCGTCCGCGTCGTCGTCGTCACGGGCGCGGGGCGGGCCTTCTGCGCCGGGGCCGACGTGAAGTACATGAGCGAGTTGATGGAGCGGGACGACGTGGAGGAGTTCACGCGCCTGCTCGGCGCGGGCCGCCGCGTGCTGACCACGATCCGGCAGATGATGAAGCCGGTCGTCGCCTCGATCAACGGGCCGGCCTACGGCGCCGGCTTCAACCTCGCGCTGGCGTGCGACATCCGGCTCGCGGCCGAGTCGGCCACCTTCAGCCAGTCTTTCGTCAAGGTCGGGCTGCACCCGGACTGGGGCGGCACATACTTCCTGCCGCGCGTCGTCCCGACCAACGTCGCCTGCGAGATGTTCTTCCTCGGCGACGCGCTCGACGCCGCCCGCGCCCAACACTTCGGCATCGTCAACCGCGTCTACCCTGACGCCGAGCTGGCCGCCGAGACGCGCCGGCTGGCCGAGCGGCTGCGCGACGCGCCGCACGCCTCGGTCGCGCAGGCCAAGCGCGCCGTCTACCTCAGCGAGGGCTCTTCGCTCGAACAGATGTTGCAGTACGAGACCGAGGCCCAGATTCGCTGCTTCCAGTCGCGCGAGGCGCGCGAGCGCGTGCGCGCCTTCCTCGAACGCCGCGAGCCCCGCGCCGCCGCCACCAAGTGACGCGCCCTGCCCTAACCAAAAGCCAAAAACTAAACACCCTCTTCAATGCGACTGGCTGACAGGACGGCTCTCATCACCGGCGGCGGGCGCGGCATCGGGCGCGCGGTGGCCCTGGCCTTCGCGCGCGAGGGCGCGCGCGTGATGGTCGTAGCGCGGACGGCGGCCGAGGTCGAGCGCGTCGCCGGCGAGGTCCGCGCCGAGGTCGGTGAAGGCTCGGCCGCACACACGGTCTGCGACGTGTCGGACTCTTCGAGCGTGGCCGCGGCCTTCGAGACGGCCCGGCGGTTCTTCGGCCGCGGGCCGGACGTGCTGGTCAACAACGCCGGCGTCGCCGAGAGCGCGAAGCTCGTAGACGCCTCCGACGAGTTGTGGCAGCGCCACCTCGCCGTCAACCTCTCGGGCACTTTCTACTGCATGAGGGCCGCGCTCCCCGCGATGGTCGAGCGCGGTTGGGGGCGCGTCGTCAACGTCGCGTCCGTTGCGGGCAAGACGGGCGCGCCCTACGTCTCGGCCTACACGGCCTCGAAGCACGGCGTCCTGGGCCTGACGCGCTCGGCCGCGCTCGAAGTGGCGCGCTCGGCCGTCACTGTCAACGCCGTCTGCCCCGGCTACGTTGACACGGAGATGACGGCCAGCGCGGTGCGCAACATCACGGCCCGGACCGGCCGCAGCGAAGAGGAGGCCCTCGAAGCCCTGCGCCAGATGAGCCCGCAGCACCGGCTCGTGACGCCCGAGGAGGTGGCCGCCGTCTGCCTGCTGCTCGCCTCCGAAGACGGGCGCGGCATCACCGGCCAGGCCATCAACATCGACGGCGGGACGGTCCTTTTTTAGCAACGCTCTTAGAACCGCGCGCCCGCGCCTCGGCGGCGCCCGGCGCGAAAAAGTTTTCGGTATGGAGTTCGTCAACCCCGAAGCACTGGGACGGCCGCGAGGCTACTCGAACGGCGTGATCGCGCCGGCGGGCGGGCGCCTGCTGTTCGTCGCGGGCCAGATCGCCTGGGACGAGCGGCAGCGCATCGTCAGCGCAGACTTCGTCGAGCAGTTCGACCGCGCGCTCGGGAACGTGCTGGCGGTCGTCGCCGAGGCGGGCGGGAGGCCCGAGTCAATCGCGCGCCTGTTAATCTACGTGACAGACAAGCGCGAGTACGCGGCGCGCACGCGCGAGGTCGGCGAGCGCTGGCGCGCGCGGATGGGGCGCCACTACCCGGCGATGGCCCTGGTCGAGGTCAGGGGCCTGCTCGAAGACGAGGCCCGGGTCGAGATCGAGGCCGTCGCGGTCCTGTGAGCGGGGCGGCCCCGCGGCGCGCCTCTCACCCCTCTTATGCTCAACCCGAAATCATTCCTCTACGAAGTCCGCGAGGGCGTGGCCCGCGTCACGCTCAACCGGCCCGAGCGCCTGAACGCCCTGACCTTCGAGGTCTACCGCGAGCTGACGGACACCTTCGCCGCTTTGCAAACGGAAGACGAGGTGCGCGTCGTGGTCCTCTCCGGCGCCGGGCGCGCCTTCTGCTCGGGCGGCGACGTGCTCGACATCATCGGCGAGCTTCAGGGGCGCGACATGCAGGGCCTTCTGGAATTCACGCGGATGACCTGCGAGCTGGTCAGGAACATCCGCGCGCTCAGGAAGCCCGTCATCGCCAGCCTGAACGGGACTACCGCAGGCGCCGGCGCCTGCATCGCCCTGGCCTCCGACATGCGGATAGCCAGCGAGGAGGCGCGCATCGCCTTCCTCTTCGTGCGGGTCGGCCTCTCGGGCGCGGACATGGGCGCGGCCTACCTGCTGCCGCGGCTCGTCGGGCTGGCGAAGGCCACCGAGATGCTCTACACCGGCGACTTCATCTCGGCGGCCGAGGCGCACCGCGCCGGCCTCTACAACCGCGTCGTGCCCGCCGGGGAGCTTGAGTCGGAGACGCGCGCGCTGGCCGAGAAGCTGGCGCGCGGCCCGGCCTTCGCGCTCTCGATGACGAAGGAGATGCTCAACCGCGAGCTGGACGTGAGTTTGGAGACGGCGCTCGAATGGGAGGCGCAGGCCCAAGCCGTCTGCATGCAGCACCCGGACTACAACGAGGCTTATCGCGCCTTCGTCGAGAAGCGCGAGCCGCAGTTCAACCGCCCGCGCGGGGCCTGACGCGCGGGCGCCCCGGCCGCCCGGGCCGTGCCCGACTGAGCGAATATGATGGCGAGGAACACGAGGGCGACGCTCCTGCTCCTGACGGCGTTCCTGCTCGCGGCCGCGGTTGCGGCGGCGCAGGCTCCGCCCGCGGCCGGCGGCGGCACGCACGACGCTCGCGTCTTCCGCGAGGCGCGCGGCGTCGGGGCCGACGCTGCGCGCCTGCCCGAAGCCTTCGAGTTCGAGCTGTCGGGCTACTCCTACCGCGTCGGCAACAACGGCTCGGGACGCAGGACGAAGGACGGCAAGACGCGCCTCTTCAACCTGCGGCTCGACGGCCCCGACTTCATCGAGCGAATCTACTTCGACGAGTACGAGGGTAACGTCATCCTCGCCTGCGAGGTCTCGGACGGCGACGCGGGCGCGGGCCTCGTCCTCCGCCTCGAACAGCCTTCGATGCGCGCACGCTGGCGCCGCGCCGTCCCGACCTTCAACGTCGGGCCGCCGGCGCGCGACGGCGCGGGCCTCTACCTGACGGCCCTCAACTTCGTCGCCCGCCTCGACCTCGACTCGGGCAGGTACGTCTGGCGGCTCAGGGACCTGAACGCGCCCGAAGGCCCCGGCCGCGGCGAACACTTCTACAGCTTCGCCGCGCCAGAGTTCGCGGGCGACGAGGTTTTGTTCCGCGAGGCGGGCCGCTACAATCGCCCGCTGAGGACGCTCCGCGTCAACAAAAAGACCGGGCGACTGGTCGGAGTCGAGTGACGGCCGCCGGCCTCGGCCGGGCCACAGAGGAGGGCGAGCCTAAAGAGATGCCGCGCGACCAGTTCTTCGCCGAGACCCCGTTCTTCAACGACGAGCACGCGCGCCTGGCGGCGGGCGTGGCCGACTTCGCCTTGCGCGAGGTCGAGCCGCTGGCCGCCGCCGAGGAGAGCGGCGACGCCGACGAGGCGTTCCGCCGCACGCTCGGGCTGCTCGCGCAGTCGGGCCTGCTTTACTACTCCGTGGCGCGCGGGCCGGACGAGCCGCTGGACGCCGTCGCGCTCTGCCTGATCCGCGAGGCGCTGGCCTACCACTCGGCGCTCGCCGACCTGGCCTTCGTCATGCAGGGGCTCGGCACCTACGCCCTGAGCATGGCGGCGCCCGAACACGTCCGAGACTTCTGGGTCGAGCGCGCACGCGAGGGCAAGGCCGTCGCCGCCTTCGCGCTGACCGAGCCCGAGGCCGGCTCCGACGTGGGCAACGTCCAGACCACGGCCGAGCGGCAGGGCGACGCTTACGTCATCAACGGCCACAAGTGCTTCATCTCGAACGCGGGCCTCGCGGACTTCTACACGGTCTTCGCGCGAACGGGGACGCGCGAAGACGGGCGGGCCGAGCTGTCGGCCTTCGTCGTGGGGGCGCGGATGCCGGGCTTCCGCGTCCGCGCTCGCACGGAGCTGATAGCCCCCCACCCCATCGGCGAGATCGAGTTCGAGAGCCTGAGGGTGCCGGCCGAGGACCGCGTCGGGGCCGAGGGCGAAGGCCACCAGCTTGCGATGCGGACGATGGACACCTTCCGCGCCAGCGTCGGCGCCGCGGCCTGCGGCATGGCGCGGCGCGCGCTCGACGAGGCCGTCCGCCACGCCAAGCGGCGGCGGCAGTTCGGCGTCACGCTCGCCATGCAGCAGCTCGTGCAGGAAAAGCTGGCCGTGATGCAGACCGAGCTCGACGCCGCCCGCCTGCTCGTCTACCGCGCCGCGCACCTGAAGAACGCGGGCGCTCCGCGCTCGACGCTCACCCGCGCCGCGAGCGAGGCCAAGCTCTACGCCACGGAGGCCGCGCAGCGCATCGTGGACGAGGCCGTACAGATTCACGGCGGCTCGGGACTCGTCCGCGGCAGCGTGGTCGAGCGGCTCTACCGCGACGTGCGCGCCCTGCGCGTCTACGAGGGCACCTCGGAAATCCAGAAGCTGGTCATCGCGCGGGAGATGCTGAAGGAATAGTTTCCGGTCTCCGGCGTCCGGTTCCGTCAACGCCCCAAAGGAGGTGAGCGATGCCTTCATCTTTCGCCGAGAACTACCGCGAGAAGCACAAGCACCCGCTCAACAAGCTGACGCACGCCGTCGGGATACCGATGATCGTCGTCAGCCTGCCGCTCTTCTTCTTCGAGTGGCGCTGGGCGCTCGGGCTGTTCGTGGCGGGCTGGGCCTTCCAGTTCCTCGGCCACGCCATCGAAGGCAACAGCCCGGCCTTCTTCCGCAATCCCGTCTACCTCGTCATCGGGCCGCTGTGGCTCGCGCGCCGCGCTCTCTCGGCCGTCGGGCTCGTGCGCGAGCCGGCCGAGCCGCAGGAGGCCCGCCCGCCCGCCGAGCGATGAGTGGTGCCGGGGCGAACATCCCTTCGGGCGAACTCGCGCGGGCAATCGCGCGCTCGCTGGCCGGAGGCGCGGTCGCCGCGCTCGCCACAGCCCTCGAAGCGCCGGGCCGCCCCGAAGCGGTCGGGGCGAAAATCCTGGTCGAAGAGGACGGAACGCGGGCGGGCACGACCGGCTCGGCCGCGCTCGACGCCGCCGTCGGGGAGTTCGCGCCGGCGTTCCTCGCCTCGCGCGCAGAGGCCCGCACCTTCCGCGTCGAGGAGTTGGCCGCACCGCGCGTGGCCGGCAGCGTGCGGCCCGAGGAACCGGCGGAGGCCGGCCGCCAATTGCCGCCCGGCCTCGAAGAGTGGCGCGGGGCGCGGCTGCTGTTCGAGAGGATCGAGCCCGAGCCGCACGTCGTCGTCTGCGGGGCCGGCCACGTCGGAGCGAGCCTCGCGCGGCTGGCCGCGGCCGTGGGCTACCGGGTGACGCTCATTGACGACCGCCGCGACTTCGTCGTGCGAGAGCGGTTCCCCGGCGAGCCAATCGCGCTGGTCGCGGCCGAGGGCGGCTGGGCCGAGGCCGTGAATCGCGTCGTCGGCCGGGGGCGGGGCGTCTCGGTCGCCGTCGTCACGCGCGGCCACAACGAGGACGAAGAGTGCATGAGCGCGGTGCTGGCGGCGCGGCCCGACTACGTCGGCATGATCGGCAGTAAGCGGCGGACCAACATCGTGCTGGCCCGGCTGCGCGAGGCCGGCTTCCCCGATGAGACGTTGCGCGAGGTGCGTGCGCCTATCGGGCTCGACATCGGCGCGGTCTCGCCCGAGGAGGTGGCGCTGGCCGTCCTCGCCGAGATCATCGCGCATCGCCGCGGCGGCACCGGCCGGCCGCTCTCGGCCTGGCGGCGCGAGTAGAGAAGGTGAAGGCGAAAAGACTCCGGCGGCGGTTGAAGACGATGATGCTCGTCTTCAACCGCCGCCGGAGTCTTTAGTGTCGCCCCGTGGCTCGCGGCCTAGCTGCCGCGCTCCTCTTCGAGCCGGCGCCTGACGTGGAGTTCGGCGAGTTCGGGCACCACCTCCCAGGCGATCTCGCGGACCACCCTGTCAGACATCAACTCGACGACGCGCCGGGCGATGGCATCAACATCCTCGGCCGAGAGCCCGCCGGCACGCGGCGTCTCTTCGAAGCCGGCGCGGGCCTGTCCGACCGCCGGGGCGTCGGCCGCCGCCGTTGAAGGCGTTGTGGCCTCGGCTGATGGCGCGAAGGCCGCGGGCGGCTTGGGCAGGTCGCCTTCGACGCGGCCGTCCATGAACTCGTCTTCGAGCACTCCGCGCGGGGGCTCGTCGGCCGGCACGACGGTCGGCTCGACGAAGCCGCGCGGGGCTGCGCCCACGGGCTCCTCGGGCTGCGTGGCGGCCGAGTGGAAGGTGTCCGGCCGACCGGCGGTCGGCGGCGCGTCGTCGGCGAAGTCGAACGGGTCGTCGCGCAGCTCGAAAGAGTCGAAGCGCGGCGGCACGTCTTCGGCGACGACCTCGCGGACGACGGCCGGGTCGTGCGCCGCGGCTTCGCCGAACGGCGCGGAGTCGAACTCGAACAGGTCGGACGGCTCGCCGTGCGCCGCTTCGGCAAAGGCCGAGGGCTGGTCGAGCCCGGCGGGTTCGGAGGAAGACGTGAATGAAGGCCCGGCCTCGTCGAAGTCAGAGATCGAATGCCCGGCATCGGGGTCGTGACTAAACGACGGCGCGGCTTCGGCGAGGTCCACAAACGGCGCGGCTTCGAGGGGCGGCGCGGCCTCCCGAGCCACGGGGACGTAGGGCGGCTCGTCGTCGAGGTCTAGGATAAAGTCGTCCGAGCCGGCCGCGCTGCCCGCGGCCGGCTCGGACGAACCCAAGTCGCCGAAGCCGCCGAGGTCGAGCAACGCATCGTCGGCCGTGGCGGCCGCGGCGGCGCGGGCCGCGAAGGCTTGCCGCTGTTCTCCCCGCTCGAAGGCCGGCGAGCCGAGCGAGGCTTCGGCGGCGCGGTGCGGGGCGAGATCGGACGAGCCGGCATGCGGCGGCGCGGCGGACAACGAAGGCGACGAAGACGGCGAAGGCGACGAAGGCTGCGGAACGCCGGCAGAGAAAGGCTCTGATGCTGCGGGCGACGTTCCCGGCGCGTGGTGTGCGTTGGGGGCGCCGAAGGCTGTGACAGGCCGGGCCTCGATCATCTCGTCGTCAACGCCGAGGTCGGCGAAGGATGATGCGTCGTCGGCGCCGAACCCTTCCCGCGCGTCGCCCTGCGACTCTGTGCCCGAATCCGGCGAGCGTCGGGGGTCGAAGCCGTGCGGCTGCGAAGCGGCGGGGGGGGCGTCCGCCTCGGGCTGCGGGCTCGTGTCGCGTTGCGGGCTCGACTCGCGCTCGGCCCACGGCTCGGGCGCCGTGTGCGCTTCGGACACTTCGAGCACTTCGGGCGCGTCGGCCGGACCTGACCAGCCTGTTCCGAATCCCGTCCGGCCGGGCTCGACGACTGCCGGCTCGGCCTCAGGCCGGGCGATGCCGTGCTCGCGGCGGGCGGACTCCTCGGGCGAGGCTAACGGGGCGCCGGGGCCGGCCTGCTCTTCGCCGCGGCCCGCCTCCTGCCCTTCGCCGTGCCCCGCCTCCTTCGGCTCGCCGCCGATGAGCGAGCCGACCTTGCTGACCAAATCTCTGATTGACTGAAAGGGTTTCGTCAAGACCGTGTCCGCGCCGACTCTGCGCGCCTCCGCTTCGTTGAATGGTTCAAACTTGCCCACGAGGAGGATCACGGGGATGTGCCGCAGGCGGGGGTCGTTCTTGACCCGCTCGCACAGCGCGTAGCCGTCGGGGCCGGGCATCAACACGTCCGCGAGGAGGATGTCGGGCGGCGGCCCGGCTTGCAGGGCGCGCAGAGCCTCGTCGCCGTCGGAGGCGGTGAGCACCTCGACGCCCTCATCCTCGAAGGTCAGGCTGATTACCTTCTGCACCGTCGCCGAATCGTCGGCGACGAGCAGTTTCCGGCGTCCCGTCGACAAACCGAGTCTCCTCGAATCAAAGGCCACCCGCCGCCGGGCGGAGTCTGGGAGAGGAAGTTTCGCTTGAGGGGCTGGGTGGCGGGGCAATTGCGGCGGTCGGAGGCGCCTCCGGACGGCCGCAAGACCAACCTAACACCCGCCGTCCGAGAGCGTCAAGACGAATTTAAAACGCGGGGAGGCGCCCGCCGGCGGGTACTCAGCGGGCACAGAGTGCGGGGGGGGCGCCCCGCGTTCGCGCCGCGGAACGCCGGCTAGCGCGTGCCGCCGGGCGTCACGTCGTCGGGGGTGCCGGGCCGCCCGTCGGGGCCGGCCGAGGAGAGCGCGAAGCCCGCGCCCGCGCCCGCGTAGAGGTAGGGCTGGTGCCAGGGGTCGAAGCGGACGACGCGCCTGATGAAGAGCGGGCTGAGGTGGTCCATGAGGCCGGCGAAGTCCGCGGCCGGGACGTAGCGGCCGCGCTCGACGCGGTAGCGTTCGAGGGCCGCGCGCACCTCTTCGAGTTCTGCGCGTGCGCGGGCGACCTTGCGCTCGTCGAGAGCGCGCAGCACCGCGGCCGGGTCTCCGCTCGATTGGCCCGCGACGGCGAACTCCGTGACGCGCCAGCGCCGGCCCGCGCCCCTGTCGAGCAGGAACTCGGCCTCGACCGCGACCTCGGCCACGGCCGACGAGCCCAGGGCCGAGAGCGAATCCAGACGCACGGGGCCGCGGGCCACGGGCTCGGCGGGCGCGCTTTCGCCCTCGCCCGCGCGAGCAGCCGCGCGCGACCGCGCCTCGAACTCGGTTGCGAGGGCTTCGAGGTCTCGTCGCGCCGGCTCGATTGTCTCGGCACCGAGCGCGGCCGAGAGCAGGTCGAACTCCTCCCAGCGTCGGTCGCCCGTGCGGAGCTGGACCGCGCGCCAGCGTTTCTGCCTGAAGAGGCCGCCGCTCTGCGGAGTGGCCTCGTCCTCGACGCGCTCGAAGCGGACGCCGAGCTTGACCACGGCCACGACGCGCACCGGCGAGACTCCCCTCGGCGAGACTTCCCTGACCGAGACCGCACCCGTCCTCAACTCGAAGCCGGGCGTCTCGGCGACGGCACGGCGCGCGTCGCCCGTGCTCAGCGCGGGCCGCGGCCTGCCCTGCCCGAGCGCCGGCCCGGACGGGGCGGCCCCCGCCGAAGCGAAAGAAGCGAGGGCCGCGAAGAGCGACAGCAGGAAGCGCCCGCGCGCTGCTCGTCGGCACACACGCCCGCGCACGCGGCACGACGTGGCGCGCCCGCCCGCGCACGAGTGGCCCGGCGGCGAGAGTGGAGGGAGCGCGGTTGTCATCACCTGTCGGGCGGGAGGACGACGTTGAAGCGCCGGAGCAGGCGGTCGGCGGCGTCGCGCGCGGCCTGCTTGAGTTGCAGCTCGGACGGGTAACGCTCGACGGTCCTTGTCGGCACGGGAATGCGGACGCCGCCGATGGTCGCCGTATCGCGGTAGGTCCGCTGGTGGATGGTGTCCTGGTACTTGAGGTCGCCGGTCTGCGGCGCGAAGACGTAGGTGCGGATGACGAAGGTGCGCGGGTCCGAACGGCTGCTGCTGCCGGCCGCGAAGCTGTCCTCCTCGATCTGGAAGAGGACGACGAAGGCTTCGCGCTCGCTCTTGGCCCGGTCGCGCGCCTCCTTGCGCGTGGCGCGGCCGGCAGGCACGGCCGAGACACCGCTCGCCTGCCCGAGCCGGCGCAGGAAGGTTTCCGTGATCTCCTCGCGCGCGACGCGGTCCACCATAATGAAGGCGTCGTCGTTCTCGAAGACCATGAAGCTGGCGAGGTCGGCCTTCTTCCCGGACTCGCCCCGCGGCACCGACTCCGACTCGCCCTGCTGCTCGGCTCGCGGCGAAGGAGCCGGCGTCGGCGTCGCCGTGGGCGAGATGGGCGCGGGCCGCCTGCGCCCCGACTGGGCCGAGGCCGCGGACGCCCAGACACAGGCCGCGAGCGCCAGCACGAGCAGGGCGCCGAGGCCGAGAATTGCGCCGGCGGCCGGGCGCCGCAGCGCGGGCGCCGGGCGAATCGGGGTCAACGACTTTTGCATGGGTTCGGAAGTCCTCCCGTTCGGCTCTGATGTCAGGCCGCGGCGGCGGCGTTCGCCGGCCCGGCCGGGAGAGACGCGGCGGCCTCAGGCGCCCGGCGACCTGCTGAGCAACATCCGCAGCATACTCTGGAACTGCGAAGTCGTGAAGGGCTTCGGGAGGAAGACGACGGCGCCGGCGGCGAAGCTTTCGGTCGAGAGCTTCGGGCTCGGCTCGGCCGTCGTCATCAGGACAGGGATACGCATCAGGCGCCGCTCGGTCTTCATGTAGCGGACGAGGTCGGGGCCGCCGATGTGTGGCATCACCACGTCGAAGACGCAGGCGGCGAAGTTGCCGTCGGCCTGGAGGAACCTGTAAGCCTCGCGCCCGTCGTGGGCCTCGACGGTCTCCAACCCCTCTTTCTCGACGATGGCCGTCACCAGCCTCAGAATGGCCGGGTCGTCGTCGGCCACCAGCACCCTGCGCGTTTGGTTCTTCTGTGAAGACAAGTCGGGAGTCTCCGCTTGCGGTCGCGGGCGGCGAGGGGCCGGGCCGCTGGAGTCGGGTCGTCGGGCGCGGCGTGGAAGAACGGCCGCGGCGGCCTGACCCTAACGCTTAGACTTCTACCGGCCGCCCGCTTCCGTCGGCCAGCGACAGGCGCGCGGCCAGGGTGACGGCGGCCACCATGCTCGAATGCTCGGCCACCCCGCGGCCGGCGATGTCGAAGGCCGTGCCGTGGTCCACCGAGGTGCGGATGAAGGGGAGTCCGAGCGTGACGTTGACGGCCTCGCCGAACGAGAGGCACTTGACCGGGATCATCGCCTGGTCATGGTAGCACGAGACGACGGCGTCGAACTCGCCGCGCGAGGCGCGCAGGAAGACCGTGTCGGCCGAGTGTGGTCCCGACACGTCGAGCCCCTCGGCGCGGCAGGACTCGACGGCCGGCGCGATCTCGGCCGCCTCCTCGACGCCGAACAACCCGCCCTCGGCCCCGTGAGGGTTCAGGGCCGCCACCGCCAGCCGCGGGTTCTCGATGCCCCAGCGCCGCAGCTCTCGGTCGGTCAGGCGCGTCACGCGGACGATGCGGTCGCGCTCGACGAGCCGGATGGCCTCGGCCAGCGGGACGTGGGTCGAGATGAGCACGATCCGCAGGTTGGCCGCGACGAAGGCCATCGCGCACTCCTCTGCGCCCGTCAGGTGCGCGAGAAACTCCGTGTGGCCGGGGAAGCTGTAGCCGCCGAGGAAGAGAGCGCGCTTGTTGATGGGGGCGGTCGAGATGGCCGAGACCTCGCCGGCCGCGCACAGCTCGACGGCGGCCTCGATGTACTCTGCGGCCGCACGGCCGGCCGTGCCCGACTCGACGCCCGGCTCGATGTCGGCGGGGATGTTGTCGAGGTGATAGATGAGCGGCCCGGCGTGGCCGGGCGGGAGCGACTCGCCGCGCCGCACGATCTCGTAGCCGCAGCGGAGGTCGAGGCGGCGCGCCGTGTGCGCGAGCAGTTGCGCGTCGCCGACGATGACGGGGACGCAAGCCGCGAGCACCTCGGGCTCGGCCACGGCCTTGAGGACGACCTCGGGGCCGATGCCGGCGGGGTCGCCCATCGTGACGCCGATGCGCGGGCGGCGCGGCGGGGCGTCGCCCGCGCCGGGCGGGTTGGGTGAAACGTCTGCCATGCTTCTGCCCGCCGCGGCGGGCCGGGGTGAGCGGGCGCGGGCCGCGCCGGCGCGCCCCTACTCGTCGGAGTCTTCGTCCGAGCCGTCGCGGTCCTCGGCCTTGAACATGTACTTGATGTTGTGCTTGAGGAGCATGATGTTTGGCGCGCCCCGGCGGTTGACCTTCAGGGCGTTACGGTCGTACCACTCGATGGTGCCCTCGACCTCCTCGCCGTCGAGCAGGACGATGACCATCGGCGTGTGCGAGTCCATCTGCTTCTTGTAGTAGAAAATCTCGGCGCTGGTCTCGGCCGGCGGCACCTTCTTGCGGCCGAGGGCGGCGGCGCTCGACGAGGGCGAGGGCGAAGGCGCCGAGTCGCGGTCGCGCGGGGCGGGGCGCTCGGGCCTGTGCTGCGGCGCGCGCGGCGGGGGCGCCGAGTCGCGCTCCTTCGGCTGGTAAGAACTGGCGCCGCGGGCCTTCACTTCGTCGAGGCTGGGCCTGATTAACTTACGGTTCACGATTGTTTCCTCACCTCCAAGCAGTGCAAGAGAGCTTGCGACAGAATCAGAACTGAAACGGGTGCCCGTGGGTCAGGATTGACGCAGGAAGGGGCGGGGCCTCGCGCCTCGCAGGCGAAGGCCGCCGGCGCGGTCCGCGGCCTGAAGCGGACGGACGAGAAACGTTCTGTTCCGTTGTTGATTTCAATCCTGTCAGGCTTTGCGCGACATGCTACACAAGCGACCGGCAAAAGGCAAACCCTTGAGGAAGGGAAAAGGGGAAAGGGGGAAAGGGAAAAGGGAAAAGGGGGAAAGGGAAAGAGGGGGAGGAAGCTTTGGTCGCGCCCTTCCCCCTCTTTTCTCTCCTCAGCTAATTCCCTTTTCGCCTTTCCCCTTTTCCCCTTTGCCCCCGGTCCGCTCAATCCGCCTTCTTGCGGATGAAGGTCGGCACGTCGAGGTCGTCGGAGCGCGCGGGCGCGGCGGCGCGCGGCGCGAGGTCGGCCGCCTGCGGGGCGTAGCGCGACGGCGGTGCCGCGGCGCCGGCGTGAGTGGCCGGCAGCAGCTCGGCCGACTCCTTGTCGAAGCCGGTAGCGATGACGGTGATCTTCATCTCGTCGCGCATGGTCTCGTCGATGACCGCGCCGAAGATGATGTTGGCGTCGTCGTCGGCGGCTTCGCGGATGATGGAGCTGGCCTCGTTGACTTCGTAGAGCGTGAGGTCCAAGCCGCCGGTGATGTTGATGAGCACGCCCTTGGCGCCCTCGATGGTCGCCTCTTCAAGGAGCGGCGAGCTGATGGCCTGCTGCGTGGCGACGACGGCGCGGTTCTCGCCGCTCGCGCGGCCGGCGCCCATCAGGGCGAGACCCATGCCGGCCATGATGGCCTTCACGTCGGCGAAGTCGAGGTTGATGAGGCCGGGCACGGTGATGAGGTCCGAGATGCCCTGCACGGCCTGGCGGAGCACGTCGTCGGCCATCTTGAAGGCGTCCTGCAAACTCATCTTCGGGTCGGCCGTGTGCAGCAGGCGCTCGTTCGGGATGGTGATGACCGTGTCCACGCACTCGCGCAGTTCCCTGAGGCCCTGCTCCGACTGCGTCATGCGGCGCTTGCCCTCGAAGTGGAAGGGCTTGGTGACGACGGCGACCGTCAGGGCGTTCAACTCGGTGGCGAGCGAGGCGATGATGGGCGCGGCTCCCGTGCCCGTCCCGCCGCCGAGGCCCGTCGTGACGAAGACCATGTCGGCGCCCTCCAGGGCCTCGATGATCTTCTCGGTGTCTTCGAGCGCGGCGTTGCGGCCGATGTCGGGGTTGGCGCCCGCGCCGAGCCCCTTGGTGAGCTTGCCGCCGAGCTGAATCTTGTGCGGCGCGCGTGAGCGCTTCAAAGCCTGGAGGTCGGTGTTGGCGACGAGGAACTCGATGCCCTCGATGCCGGCCTCGATCATGCGGTTGACCGCGTTGCCGCCGCCGCCGCCGACGCCGATAACCTTGATGCGCGCGCCCGTGATCGGCGGGTCGTCGTCGATGAAAATATTGATCCCGCTGCCCGGCTGACGGCCTTCCGGTGTCATATCTGCCAAATCCTCTCTCTTTCCGAAGCTTTTGCCGCTCCGAAAGCGCTGGTGCGGTTATCTTGGGCTGTGCGCGCCGGCCTCACCAATATGTTGAGGACAATATATTGTGCCGGCTGGCGCGGCAGCATACAACAACTAGCTAGAAAATACTACCGAAACGATTACGAAATTTCGAGACGAGCGCGCCGAAAGCACCCGCCCCCTCGCGCTGCGCGGCCGTGTGGCGCAGCTCGGCGCTGCGGGCACGCTGCGCCACCAGGCAGAGGCCGGCGGCCGCCGCCCAGGCCGGGCTCTGGATGTCTTCGACGAGCCCGCCGAAGCGGTCGCGCTCGGGGTAGCCGAGGCGGACCGGCGCGTCGAAGACCTGCTCGGCGATCTCGACCATCCCGCCGAGCCGCGCCCCGCCGCCCGTCAAAACGACGCCGCTCGACAGTTGCCCTTCCCAACCCGCCTCGCGTATCTCGTCGGCGATGTGCGAGAGCACCTCCTCGGCGCGCGGCTGGAGGATGTCGCAGAGGATTTGGCGCGAGAGCTGTCGCGGCGGTCGCCCGCCCACCGAGGGCACGTCCACCAGCTCGCCGCGCTCAAACTCCGAGAGGGCGGTCGAGCAGGCGCAGCCCACGGCGCGCTTGATCTTCTCGGCCTCCGGGACGGGCGTGCGCAGGCCGAAGGCGATGTCGTTGGTGAAGTGCGAGCCGCCGAGGGCGAAGACCGCCGTGTGCTGGACGGCGCCGCGCTGGAAGATGATGAGGCCGGTGGTCTCGGCGCCGATGTCAACGAGGGCCGAGCCGAACTCCTTGTCGTCGTCGGTGAGCGCGGCCTCGGCCGCGGCGAGCTGTTCGAGCACCATCTCGGAGACGACGAGGCCCGCGCGGTTGACGGCGTTGATGGCGTTCTGGCGCGCGGTGACGGGGCTGGTGACGAGGTGGACCTTGACGGCGAGGCGGGCGCCGATCATCCCCACGGGGTCGCTGATGCCGTCCTGGTCGTCAACGACGAACTCCTGCGGCAGGCGGTCGACGATCTCGCGGCCGGCCGGGAGCTGAATGGCGCTCGCCGACTCGACGGCGCGGCGCACGTCGTCCTGCGTGATCTCGCGGTCGCGGCCGGCGACGGTGAAGGGCGAGTGGCCGTTGCCGCCGAAGTTGGCGCGCCTGACGGCGTCGTGGCCGGGGTCGCGCTCGCGCCCCGAGACGGCCACCACGGCCTGCCCGTTGAAGCTCATGATGTGCGAGCCGGAGAGGTTGACCGTCACCTCCTCGGCTTCGAGGCCGCTCATCCGCTCGGCCTCTTCGACGGCGCGGGTGATGGCCTCGACCGCCGCCTCGGGGTCCACGACGACCCCTTTGCGCAGGCCGCGCGCCTCGGCCTCGCCGACGCCGACCACGTCGAGCGAGTTATTGTCGCCGGCCTCGCCGATGACGCAGGTCACGCGGCTCGTGCCGATGTCGAGGCCGACGGTGTGGGTCGCGTGTTTGACCATTCAGGGTTTCGCTCCTCGGGGGAAGGGTGGTAGTTGCTGTGCCTCACTCTACGCGGCGCGGGCGCCCGGCCACGTCCGGGCGCGGCGACGGGGTCTCTCTCCGCTGGCGCACGGCCGCCGGGCTGGCGGCGGCGCGCGGCGCGGCGGGCCGCGCGACGGCCTGCGGCTTCGGGGCGGCCGGCGCGGGGGTGCGGACGGCGGCTCCGTTCTGCCCGCCCGTCGGCGGCTTCGGGACTGGGGCCGCAGCGGCTGGGGCCGCGGCGCCGGCGCCCGCGCCCGCGACGGCCGAGGCGTTAACCCAGGTCGGATACCCGATGATGATCCGCTTGAGAGACTTCGAGGCGTTGACGTACTCGATCAACTCGCCGAACGGCTCGGCCCGCTTGGCGTCGAGTTCCGCCAGCGCCTTGCCGAAGTTCTCGGGCGACGAGCCGAGCCTGACCTCGACCTTCGAGTCGTCGCCGGCTAGCTGGACGCGAATGTCTTGCAGGTCGCCGAGGTTGACCTCGCTGACGCGGCCCGACAGCCCCGCCGCGCGCCACTCGCGCGCGAGGCCGAGGGCGAGTGCCACGCGCTCGCGGTTCCTTTTGAGCGCGGCCTCAGTGCGCTCATCCTCGACGCCTCGGACGATGAACTCTTCGCCGTCGGCCTGGGCCGCGCCGAGCGCTACTCCGTCGTCGTCAACCCAGACGAGCCGGCCCGCGGCGTTGCGCGCGATGAGGCGCGGCTCGCGCTCGGTGACGCGGACCCGCAGGCCCGACGGCAGCACGCGCGCCACCACCACCTCGCGCACCCAGGGCAGCTCGCGCACCCCGGCTGCGACGCGGTCGAGGTCGGTGCGCCAGACGCCGGCGCGGGCCGCCGAGCGGACGGCCGCGGCGATGTCGTCGCGCGAGGCGCGGCGCGCGCCCTCCACGTCCACCGTCTTCAGGTCGAAGAAGGAAGCCGAGGCCGCCGAGCGGTAGGCGAAGAAGACGAGCAGGCCGACGGCGACCGCCAGCGCGACCTTGAAGGCCGAGGGGAAGTAGGCGAGGGCGGCGCGCCGGCCCGGCCCGCCAGAGTTCGACGAGCCGGCAGACTTGTTGCGCCGCTGCGCGGGCCGCTGCTGTTCGCCGCGGTTCTTCGGGCCGCGCCCGGCCCTCGGTGTGATGACCTGTTCTTTCAACGCTCGCCCTCCGCGCTCTTCTCTTCCGCCTCAGCCTCGGCCTTCTGGCCCGGGTCAACGAACTTCTCGTCCGCCCCCCAGAGCTCGACCTCGTACTCCAACTCGACGTTGTGCTCGCGCCGGAACCGCTCGCGTATCTCCTCGGCGAGGGCGAGCGCGTCGGCCGCCCGCGCGCCCTCGCCCTCGGTGACGATGAAGTTGGCGTGGACCGGCGAGACCAACGCGCCGCCGCGTCGCTCGCCCTTCAGGCCCATCTCGTCAATCATCCTGCCCGTGCTCAGCCCCGAGCCCGGCGGGTTCTTGAAGAAGCAGCCGGCCGAGCGCGCGCCGTGCGGCTGCGTGGCGAAGCGCTTGCGCTTGGCCTCCTCCATTCGCGCCTTGATCTGTTCGGGGTCGTCCGGCCTGAGCCTGAGCGTCGCGCCGAGGAGCAGCTCGCCCTCGGCGAAGGAGGTGTGCCGGTAGTCCCACCTGACCTCGGCGCCGGGCACCTCGACGACGCGACCGCCGCGCGCGACCCTCACCGACTCGACCACCTGCCCGATCTCCTGGCCGTAGGCGCCGGCGTTCATCCAGAGCGCGCCGCCGACGGTGCCGGGGATGCCGCCCAGGCCCTCGATGCCGGAGAGGCCCTGGCGCGCGGCCTCGACGCAGAGGCGCGGCAGGGAGAAGCCCGCGCTCACTGAGACTCGCTCGCCGTCGAAGCCGGCCCGGCCCTTGACCTCGCGCATCGAGAGGACGACGTAGCGGTGCTCGCGGTCGTCGGCCAGCACGTTGCTGCCGGCCCCGAGCACGCGCCACGCGAGGCCCGCCGCGTCGAGCGCGCCCGCGACCTCCGCGGCCTGCTCCTCGGTCTCGGGCAGGAGCAGCCAGTCAATCACGCCGCCGACGCGCAAAGAAGTCAGCTCGGCGAAGCGGCGCCCGCGCTCGGCGCGCACGCCGGCCCGACGCGCGATCTCCCCGACCGCCGCGTCGCGCCTCGCCGTCTCTTCGCTGTGAGCCGTCTCGCCCATCGCCTCTTAAAACCTCTAAGCCTCCGGCCCGCGCTCGGCGAGCAGTTCGAGCAGGCGCTCGCCGACGCGGTAGACGTTGCCGGCGCCGAGCGTGACGACCATGTCGTTGGGCCTCACCTCCGCGAGCAGGGCGCGCGTCGCGTCCTCGACCGTGCCGGCGTGGCGCGCGTCCTTATGGCCGTAGCGCTTGACGGCCTCGACCAGCGCCTCGCCCGAGACGCCCGGGAGCGGCTCCTCGCCCGCGGCGTAAACGTCCGTCAGCATCAGCACGTCGGCGTTGTTGAAGGAGCGCGCGAACTCGTCCATAAGGTCCTGCGTGCGAGAGTAGCGGTGCGGCTGGAAGAGGACGACGATGCGGCGGCCGGCCGAGCCGAGCTTGGCCGCGACGAGCGTGGCGCGAATCTCGGTCGGGTGGTGGCCGTAGTCGTCCACGACGAGCACGCCGCCCCGCTCGCCCTTGACCTCGAAGCGGCGGTGGACGCCCGTGAACTCCGAGAGCGCGCCCGAGATGGTCTCGAACGGCACTTCGAGTTCGAGCCCGACGGCGACGGCCGCCAGCGCGTTGTAGATGTTGTGCAGCCCCGGCACGTGCAGCGAGACCTCGCCGACGGGCTCGCCCATCCGCCGCACCTCGAAGATTGAGCCGAACTGCTTGTCGTAGCGCACCTCGCGCGCCGCGATGTCGGCCTGCGCCGAGAGGCCGTAGGTGACGCGGCGGCGGACGATCTCGGGGATGACGGCCTGGACGTGCGGGTCGTCGAGGCAGAGGATGGCCGCGCCGTAGAACGGGACCTTGTTGAGGAAGTCTGCGAAGCACTTCCGCACGTCGGTCATGTCGGCGTAGTGGTCCATGTGCTCGCGGTCGATGTTGGTGACGACGGCGTAGGTCGGCGTCAGCATCAGGAACGAGCGGTCGCTCTCGTCGGCCTCGGTCACCATCAGGTCGCTCTGGCCGAGCCGCGCGTTCGACCCGATGGCGCCGACCACGCCGCCGACGACCACGGTCGGGTCGAGGTCGGCCTTCGCCAGCACGGTGGCGATCATCGAGGTGGTGGTCGTCTTGCCATGCGAGCCGGCCACCGCGACCGTGTGGGCCTTGAGCCGCATCAGCTCGCCCAGCATCTCGGCGCGCGGGATGACGGGTATCGAGCGGCGGCGCGCCTCGGCCACCTCCGGGTTATCGTCGCGCACGGCGGTCGAGCGCACCACGACGTGCGAGTCGCCCACGTGCTCGGCCGCGTGCCCCTCGTAGACCCTGACGCCCAGGCGTTCGAGCCGCGCCGTCGCCTCCGAACGCCGGAGGTCCGAGCCCGAGACCCTGAAGCCCATGTTCGCCAGCACCTCGGCGATGCCCGACATGCCGATGCCGCCGATGCCGACGAAGTGAACGTGTTGAATGCGACGGAACATGCTTCTAGTTTCTAGTTTTCAGTTTCCGGTTGATAGTTTTTAGTTACAGGCTGTTGTTCGTGCTGCCAGTCCTACTCCGGCTAAAAACTAAAAACTATCACCGGCTTCCGACCAGCTTCTCCATCAAATCGACGGCGGCCTCGGCGGCGCCGGCGCGGGCCATGCGGCGACTCGCCTCTTCCATGCGGGTCAGCCGCTCGGGGTCTGCGACGAGCGAGCCGATCTCGCGCGCGAGACGCTCGCCGGTCAACTCGTCCTGCGGAATCATCAGGGCCGCGCCGGCGTCGCGCATGACCTCGGCGTTGCGGCGCTGCTCCAACTGACCGGGCAGCGGGACCATGACGGCCGCCTTGCCCGCGGCCATCAACTCGAAGCTGGTCGTCGCCCCTGCGCGCGAGACGATCAGGTCGGCCGCGGCGAAGGCCCCGACCATGTCGTCTATGTACTCGCGCACGTCGGCGCGCTCGCCCCAGCCGGCCGAGAGGTAGCCCTCGCGCACGCGCTCGAAGTCGAGCTTCCCCGTCTGGTGCGTGACGCGCAGGACCCCCGCGTGGGCTTCGAGGTGCGCGAGCGCCGCGACCATCGCCTCGTTGACGGCGCGCGCGCCCTGCGAACCGCCGAAGATGAGCAGCGAGAAGCGCGACGGGTCGCGCTCCTTCCTCGGCACTTCAAAGAACTCTCGGCGGACGGGGTTGCCGGTCACGACGGCCTTGCCGCGAAAGTAGGGCAGCGCCGCCTCGAAGGAGACCGCCGCCGCGTCCACGAAGCGCGCCAGCTTCCGGTTGGTGAAGCCCGGCACAGCGTTCGACTCCATGACGAGCGTCGGCACCCTCATCGCCGCGGCCGTCAGGAGCACCGGCCCCGAGACGTAGCCGCCCGCGCCCACCACCACGTCCGGCTCGAACTCCCTTATCAAACGGCGCGCCGCCAGGAAGCTCTTCGGCAGCACCGCGAGGCCGCGCAAGCGCGCCGCCAGCCCCATGTTGACGAGCCCCGCCGACTCGATCAGCGAAAGCTCGAAACCCGCCTGCGGCACCAGCCGCGTCTCCAGCCCCTTCGCCGTCCCGACGAACCTGACAACCGAAGAGGAGTCGCGCCGCACGACCTCCTTCGCCACGGCGATGCCGGGATAGATGTGCCCGCCCGTCCCGCCGGCGGCGATCAGCACACGCATCCGTTACCTCACCCCCGCCCGGCCCTGCTGCGAGATGTTGAGCAGCACGCCGACCGAGAAGAGCGTCGGCACGAGCGACGACCCGCCGTAGGAGATGAACGGCAACGGGATGCCCTTGGTCGGCACCATCGCCAGCACGACGCTGATGTTGAAGAGCGCCTGCGCCACGATGCCCGTCACGACGCCGACGCCGAGCAGCATCCCGAACCTGTCGGGCGCCCGCAGCGCCGCCCTTAAGCCCCGCCACAGGAAGAGGCCGAACAGCGCCACCACCCCGAGCCCGCCGAGCAGGCCCAGCTCCTCGCCGACCACGGCGAAGATGAAGTCGGAGTGGGCGAACGGCAGGAAGAACATCTTCTGCCGCCCCTCCGTGAACCCGAGCCCGTTGACGCCGCCCGACCCGACCGCCAGCAGAGACTGAATCACCTGATAGCCCGCGCCCTGCGGGTCGGCCCACGGGTCGAGGAACGTCACCAGCCGCTTGAGCCGCCACGGCACGAAGACGAGCAGCCCGGCCAGCGCGATGAGCGCCGGCGTCGCGGCCAGGGCCAGGTGCGCGAGCCGCGCCCCCGCCGTGAAGAGCATCGTCGTGGCGATGACGCCGAGCATCATCGCCGTGCCCAGGTCGGGCTCGGCCACGACCAGCAGCGCCAGCAGGCCCGCCACCCCGACCGACGGCGCGAACGTCCGCGCAAACGATCCCTCCTCGCCCGCGCGCCGTTCGAGGAACCGCGCGAGGTAGACGGCCAGCGCCAGCTTCGCCAGCTCCGACGGCTGCGCTGAGAAGCCCGCCACCCTGATCCAGCGCCGCGCGCCGTTGATCGGCGGGAAGGCGAAGACGGCCAGCAGCAGCACGATTGTCAACGCCAGCAGGCCGTAGACCACCGCCGGACTCTTGAGCAGCGTGTAGTCGAGCCGCAGCCCCAGGTACATCGCCCCGAGGCCCGCCAGCGTCCAGACGGCCTGCCGCGTGACGTAGTGATACTGCGAGTGGTTCTCGGTCGAGGCCACGACGGCCGAGGCGCTGTAGACCATCACGACGCCGAAGAGCGCCAGCGCCACCGTCGCCGCGAACAGCCACTCGTCTGCCTGGAGCTTCTTAGCCATAAAAAAAGCGTCAGCCGTTAGCGGTCAGCTCTCAAGTCGTCAGCCGTCATCTTTCAGTCGTCAACACTCGGACCACAACAGTCGGGCCACAACAGTCGGCCTCCGGCCCTTCCGGGTTCAGCCCTCCGCGGTGACGGCAGCGACCTCTTCCGGCCGGCCGCCGACGGACGACTGCTGAAGGCTCCTGACTTCTTCCTTGAAGACGCGGCCCCGGTGCTCGTAGCTGTCGAACATGTCGAAGCTTGCGCAGGCGGGGGCGAGCAGCACCACGTCGCCGGGCAGCGCCGCGGCGTGCGCGAGCCTGACGGCCTCGGCCATGTCGGCCGCGCGCTCGACGGGCGCCGCGCTGCGCAGTTCCTCCTCGATTCGCGGGGCGTCCTCGCCGACGAGCACGAGCGCCCGCGCCTTCCGCTCGACGAGCGGCGCGAGCGGCGCGTATGGAGCGTTCTTGCCGCGCCCGCCGAGGATGAGGACGAGGCGGCCCGGCTCGTCGGCGAAAGCCTCGACGGCCTTGACGGCCGCGTCCACGTTGGTCGCCTTCGAGTCGTTGTAGAAGCGGACGCCGCCCGTCTCGGCCACCAGTTCGAGCCGGTGCTCGACGGGGCGGAAGCGGCGTACAGTCTCGCGCATCGAGTCGGGCGCGGCGCCGCAGGCCAGCCCGGCCGCGAGCGCAGCCAGGACGTTCTGCGCGTTGTGCAAGCCCTTCAACTGCATCTCGTCGCGCGTGAGCAGCACTCGCTCGCGCCCGCCAGAGCGCGCCACGAACTCGCGCCCGCCGCGCAAAAACAGCCCCTCTTCAAGCTCGCGCGAGGTGCTGAAGAGCGTGACGTGCGCGCGCAGGCCCCGCGCCCAGGAGGAGACCACCTCGTCGTCTGCGTTCAGGATCGCCGCGTCGCCTTCCGTCTGGTTGCGGAAGATGCGGTGCTTGGCCGCGCCGTAGTCGGCCAGAGTCTCGTAGCGGTCCATGTGGTCGGGCATCAGGTTGAGCACGACGGCCACCGTGGGGCGGAACTCGCGGATCGTTTCGAGCTGGAAGCTCGACAGCTCGGCCACGGTCCAGCCGTCGTCGCGCGACGATTCGACCAGCGAGACGAGCGGCGTGCCGATGTTGCCGCCGACCTGTGTGGGCAGCCCCGCGTCCCTGAGCAGCTCGCCGACGAGCGTTGTGGTCGTCGTCTTCCCGTTTGTCCCGGTGATGCCGACCGCGCGCCCGCGCATGAAGCGCCAGGCCAGCTCGACCTCGCCGATGACCTCCGCCCCGGCCCGGTCTGCGTAGCGCACGGGGATGCTCGAAGCCGGCACGCCCGGGCTCAGGACCACCAGCTCGACCTGGTCGAGGAGCCACGAAGGCGCCTCGCCGGCAAGGAGCTTGAGGACGCCGGCCGACTTGAGGCCCAGCGCCTCGTTCGGCCAGTCGATGAACTCCTTGCGGTCGTTTAAGACGACGAGGGCGCCGCGCGCCGCCAGGAAGCGCGCCGCCGCCGAGCCGCTGCGGCCCGCCCCGACGACCAGAACTTTTTTCCCCTCCAGTTCCAAGGGCTTTCCGGCCTCCGCCGTCAACGCAGCTTCAGAGTCGAGAGGCTGAGGAGCGCGAAGAGGATGGCGATGATGAGAAATCGGAAGACCACCTTCGGCTCGACCGTGCGCTGGCCGAAGCGACTCTCCCACAGGATTTCAAAGTGGTGGTGGAGCGGGGCCATCTTGAAGATGCGCCGCCCCGTCGTCTTGAACGAGAGCACCTGCAACGTCACCGACAGGGCTTCGAGGACGTAGACGCCGCCGACCAGGAGCAGGATCAACTCCTGCTTCGTCAACACCCCGATGGTGCCGACCGCGCCGCCGATGGCGAGGCTCCCCACGTCGCCCATGAAGACCTGTGCGGGCGGCGCGTTGAACCAGAGGAACCCGAGGCTCGCGCCGACCATCGCGCCGCAGAAGACCGTCAGCTCCCCGATGTCCTTCTGGTGTTCGAGCCCGAGCCGTTCGGCCCACCGCACGTCGCCGGTGACGTAAGTGAAGGCCGTCAGTGTCGCCATCACGACGACCGTCACGCTGATGGCGAGGCCGTCGAGCCCGTCCGTCAGATTCACCGCGTTCGAGAAGCCGAGCAGCACGACGGCGATGAACGGCAGGTAAAGGAACGGCCCGATGTCTGTGATGTTCCTGAGCGCCGTCTCCTTGAAGAAGGGCAGGCTCAGGCGCCAGGAGTAGTCGGCCCAGCCCTGGTAGGTGAAGAGGAGAAGGGCGCCCCAGACGCCGACCGCGATCAGCAGTTGCCCGAGCAGCTTCTTGCGCCCCGTCAGCCCCAGGCTCTGCTTCTTGGCGACCTTCTGGTAGTCGTCTATGAACCCGATGAGGGCGAAGAGCGCCGTCGAGACCAGGATGATCCAGATGTAGGCGCTGGAGAGCCGCGCCCACAGGGCCGTCGAGATGAGCACCGAGCCGATGATGAGGACGCCGCCCATCGTCGGCGTGCCGCGCTTGACCTGGTGCGCCTGCGGCCCCTCCTCGCGGATCATCTGCCCGACCTTGAGCCGCCTGAGCGCCTCGATGACGCGGCCGCCGAAGACGAGCGAGATGAGCAGCGCCGTCACGGCCGCGTAGGCCGTGCGGAACGTCACGTACTGGAAGACGTTCAGGCCCCGGACGAAGTAAGACTCCGCCTCCAGCCCGCCGAGGCTCTTGAACAGCCACTCGTAAAAGATGTAGTAGATCATCTCAGACCGCGGCCGGCGCCCTTCGGCCCCCGGCCCGCAACTTCTGCCCGCCTTTTCCGCCGCCCTTACCGCCGCGCCGCCGTGGGCCAACGCTCCCTCAGCCGCTCGACGATCTTCTCGGTGTGGACCCCGCG
Organism: Pyrinomonadaceae bacterium; assembly: GCA_035645715.1. Lineage (GTDB taxonomy): Bacteria > Acidobacteriota > Blastocatellia > Pyrinomonadales > Pyrinomonadaceae > QHXN01. The sequence goes on along the minus strand of DASQMB010000046.1, from coordinate 160,017 downwards.
CGAGCCCTTGACCAGCACGAGGTCTCCGAGCCTGACGAACTCGGCGAGCGCGGCGGCCGCCTCCTCCGAGCTTTCGTAGTAGGCCGTCGCCCCCTCGCCCATCCCCGCCTCGCGCGCGCCCACGACCAGCTCGTGCGCGTCGCCGCGCACGCCCCAGAGTATGTCAACGCCGAAGGCCGCCACCTCGCGCCCGGCCTCGCGGTGGATGGCCGCCGACTCCGGGCCGAGTTCCAGCATCTCGCCCGCGACGACGACGCGGCGCCTGACCCCCTCGCCGCCCTGAGCCACGGCCTCGGCCATCGCCACCAGCGAGCGCGGGTTCGAGTTGTAAGAGTCGTCAACCACCGTGAAGCCGGCCTCGAAGTTGAGCACCTCGCCGCGCATCTCCGACGGCGCGGCCGTCCTCAGCGCGGCGGCTATCTCCTCGGGCGCGAGCCCGAAACTGTGGGCCACGGCCGAGGCCGCGAGCGCGTTCAAAAGGTTGTGGTGGCCCGGCATCGGCAACTCCGCCTCGGCCTCGCCGGCCGGCGTCCGCAGCCGGAAGCGCGTCAGGCTCAGGCCCGCGCGCTCGATTCCGGCGGCCGTCACGTCGGCGGCGTTGCGGACGCCGTAGGTGACGACGCGCGAGCAGTGGGCCGCCTTCGCACGCATCGCCGCGACCCGCTCGTCGTCGGCGTTCAAGACCGCGACGCCGCCCGGCTTCGTCCCCTCGATCATCTGCGCCTTGCCCGCCGCGACCCCCTCGACCGAGCCCATGAATTCGAGGTGGACCGGCGCGACCCCGATGACCACGCCAACGTCCGGCGGCGCCACCCGGCAGTGGACCGCGATCTCGCCCGGCACGGACATCCCCATCTCCAACACCGCCACGTCGAACTCGGAGGGGCGCGCCCCGTTCGACTCCATCTGAAGCACGGAGAGTGCGACGCCCAGCTCGTTGTTGTAGTTCTTGCGGCTGCGCAGGACCCTCCGGCCCGCGTGGCCGAGGACGTGCGCCGTGAGGTCCTTCGTCGTCGTCTTGCCGGCGCTCCCGGTGATGCCGACCACCGGGCGGCCCCACTCGTCAATGACCCCGCGGGCGATTAGTTGCAGCGCCTCGATCACGTCCTCGACCAGCAGCAGCCGGTCGCGGCAGGGCTCAAGGTCGGCGTCGCCCTCGACGCGCTCGCGCCGGGCGACGGCCGCGACCGCGCCCTGCGCGAGCGCCTGCGGGATGAAGCGGTGGGCGTCGGCGAAGGTGGTGGCCGTGAAGCAGTGGCGCCGGTAGTCTTCGGGCGAGAGCGCGAAGAAGAGGTCGCCGGGAGCGGCCGAGCGCGAGTCCACCGAGAAGTTCTTTATTTCTTTGTCAAAGAGCGCCGCGCCGGCCTCCGAGGAGGCGCGCGCGAAGTTCGCTGCGTCGCTTATTTTCAATCCGGTCTTCCTCCGCGGCACAAGTTCGCGGGCCGCCGCCCGCCTGCTCGCGCCGCCGGGGAAGGGTCGCCCGTCAGGCGGCCTTCGCCGGTCCCGCGGGAGGGGCCGCGGCGCGGGGCGCTTCGGCCCTCACGCCGAAAGGCGCGGTCGTCTCCGGGGTGGCGCAAACGGCTATTCTGCGCGCCGCACGCCCCTTGCGCAAACGCCCGCGACACTCGGCGACGCGACGCCGCACGACGCCCGCGCGCAAACCGTTTTCCCGCGAGAACTTGACCGCCGCGCTGAGGTTCTGCATCCGCTATCCTCGGCTCTGGTCTCGGGTTGCCACTTCCGTCCCGCGGCCCTTCGGCTGCCTCAGGCACGCGCCTCGAAACGCTTTCGCGCGACTCTTAACCTCTTCGCGCGGCTTCAAATTCCCCTCAGCCTCCCCGCCCGAACTCGATCCTGACGGTCTGCCCCGTCTCGACGCGCGCGCCGGCCGAAGGCGACTGGCTGAGGGCGCGCCCCTCGCCGCGCGCCTCGAGCTCAAGGCCGAGTTGGGCGCAGACGCGCGCCGCGTCGCGCACGCTGCGGCCGCGCAGGTCGGGCATCAGCAGAGCGCGGTCGCCCGAAGCCGCGTAGATCACCTCGCCGCCGGTCGAAGGCCGGCGCACGATGACGGGCAAACTCACGGGCGGCTCGGCGGGCTCGGCCTCCCGGCGGGCGGATTCCGGCGAGGGCACGGGCGCCAGCGCGAGGGCGGCGGGCGCGGCGGGCCGCCCCGGCGTCGCCGCCGGTTCCTCGTCCGGCGTCACGTCGAGGTAGGGGAGCACCTGATCGGCTATCTCGCGGAAGACGGGCGCGGCCGTGTCGCCGCCGTGGTAGGCGCCGACGGGCTCGTCTATCACGACGATGATGACGACCGAAGGGTTCTCGACGGGCGCGAACCCGACGAACGAGGCGACGTGCTTCGTCTTCGAGTAGGCGCGCGTCTGCGGGTCTATCTTCTGCGCCGTGCCGGTCTTGCCGGCGGCCGTGTAGCCCTCGGGGCGCGCGCGCTTGGCCGTGCCCTTCACGGTCACGGCTTCGAGCATCCCGCGCACGGCGCGCGCCGTCTCGGCGCTGACGACGCGGTGCGACTCGGGCTGCGCGCGCTCGATTACCTGCCCCTCGGCGTCGCGTATCTCTTTGACGAGGTGCGGGGCGATTCTCACGCCGTCGTTGGCGACGGCCGCAAACGCCGCCGCCACCTGCACGGGCGTTACGCCGATCTCCTGGCCGATGGAGAGCGAGCCGATGGAGCTGCCGTGCCAGCGCGAGACCGGGCGCAGGATGCCCTTGGTCTCGCCCGGCAGTTCGACGCCGGTCTTGTCGCCGAAGCCGAAGCGGCGCATGTAGTCGTAGAGCCCCTGGTTGCCGAGCCGCATCCCGAGCTTGATGGCCGCGACGTTGGAAGACTTGGCGAGCGCGTCCGTAGCCGTCAGCGTGCCGTAGGGCGTGTGGTCGCGGATGAAGCGGCCCGCGACCGTGATGCCGCCGCCGAGACAGTCAATCGGCTCGTCCGGGCGCGTCAGCCCCTCTTCGAGCGCGCCCGAGAAGGCCACTACCTTGAAGGTCGAGCCCGGCTCGTAGATGTTCTGGAGCGCGTCGTTGCGCCGGAGGTCGTCGCTCGCGCCGGTGGCCCGGTTCGGGTCGAAGGCCGGCGCGTTGGCGAGCGCCAGAATCTCGCCGGTGCGCGGGTCTAGGACGATGACCGCGCCCGACTTGGCGCGCGAACGCTCCATCGCCGCGTTCAGGGCCGACTCGGTCATGTGCTGGACGGTCTGGTCAATCGTGAGCACGACGGTCCGGCCGTCCTCGGCCTCCTCGCGCCCGCTGTCGAAGGCCACGCGCCGCGCGTCGCGCTCGACGGTCATCCGCCCGCCCTCGCCCCTGAGCGCCGCGTCGTAGACCTGCTCGACGCCGGCCAGTCCCTTCTCGTCGAGCCCGACGAAGCCGACCACGTGCGCCGCGAGCGGCCCGTTCGGGTAGCGCCGCTGCCGCTCCTGCGTCGCGTGGACGCCCTTGAGGTCGAGCGCGGCGACGGCCTGCGCCTGCTCTTCCGAAACTTTGCGAGCGAGCCAGACGAAGCTGCGGCGCGCCTCCTTCGCCTGCCTGATGCGGGCGGCGAGACCGTTCGCGTCGAGCCCGAGCGCGGCGGCGAGCTTGGCGGCCGCCCCATCAACGTCCTCGACCTCGGCCGGCGAGGCGAAGAAAGACAGGACGCCGACGCTGCGCGCCAGCTCGCGCCCGCGCCGGTCGAGGATCAGGCCGCGCACCGGCTCAAGCTCGGCCGCGCCCGTCTGCTGAGCGCGCGCGCGCTTCGCCAGCCACTCGTGCGCGGTCGTCTGTAAGTATGCGAGCCGAACCCCGACGGCCAACATCCACAGACACAGAAAAGCGGCGACCACTAAAGCACGCCGCCGCGAGACATCGGGACGCTGTGTTCGATCCGCTCCGTGGCGATCAGGCATGACGGGCAAGCGCCTTCTCATCTGACTCCCGGGCCGGTCCGTTTGACCTGCGTCCCGGCCACCGGCCGTGGGCCGCTGCCCCGGCCGCTTTCTCCGCGCCGCGCCCCTTGAGGGAGAGAGCGCGCCGCGCCTCCGTAATCATCCTGTCGGGCCTTCCCATTAGCTCTCAGCGGCGGGCCACGCCCGCGGCCGTCGCCGCCCCGACGAAGGCCCTGCCCGCACTTCCCGCCGCGACGCCGTCGGCCGCCTCAACCCCGCCTCCTTCGACCCGGTGCGGGGCCGCGGCGATCTGCGCGGCGCGGGTCGGCTGCATTCCCAGTTCGCGGGCCGCGCGTTCGAGTTGGGCCGGCGATGAACGCTCTCCGAGCGCGAGCAGCAGCAGCCGCTGTTCGTCGGTCAGCCTCTCGCGCTCGCGCCGCAGAGCCTCGGTCTTGTAGCCGAGTTCGACCGCCAATATCTGCTGGCGCACCGCGAGGATGAAACCGGCCGTCAGAACCAGGCACCCCGCGAGCAGCAGCACGCGCCGTCGGGCCGTGCGCGGGTCCGTCTCGCGCCTGACGTTCGCGTTGGGGTAATGTCGGGGAACTCTTTTCATGGGCTTTCGGGGCCTCGGAAAGTTCTCGCCTCGGGGGATGCGGGGCGCCGTCGGTTGGCAGTGAGGCGGGCGAGCCGTCATTCGAAGGTTCGACTCCCGCCCGTTTCTCGGGCCGCGGCCCCTTCAAAGTTTCGAGCAGGCGCGCAGCCTTGCGCTGCGCGCGCGTGGGTTTTCTTCCGTCTCAGCCTCGGCCGGCACGACCGGCCGCCGCGTCAGAATCTCGACCGCCCGCCGCGCCCCGCATTCGCAGACCGGCAGGCGCGGGTTGCATTCGCACTGCCCCGCCAGCCGCCGCATCGCACGCTTGACGACGCGGTCCTCCAGCGAGTGAAAACTGATGACGGCGAGCCGGCCGCCCGCCTGTAAAAGATCGACCGCCGTCTCGACGAAATCGGCCAGTCCTTCAAGTTCGCGGTTGACCGCGATGCGCAGTGCCTGGAAGGTCCGCGTCGCCGGGTGAATCCGCTCGCCGCGCTTGTGGCCGACGGCCCGTGCCACCAGCTCGGCCAGCTCCGCGGTCGTCTTGACCGGGCTCCCCTGCTCGCGCCGCCCGACGATGCGCCGCGCGATGCGCCGCGACCGCCGCTCCTCGCCGTACTCGAAGATGATCCGCGCGATCTCCTCTTCGGGCAGGCGTTCTAACAACTCCGCGGCCGTCTCCTCGTCACCCGAGGCGTCCATCCGCATGTCGAGCGGGGCGTCGAAGCGGAAGCTGAAGCCGCGCCCCGGCGTGTCGAACTGGAGCGATGAGACGCCGAGGTCGGCCAGCACGCCGCTCACGCCGCCCGCCTCCCCCATCTCCTCCAACACCCGGCGGATTTCCCGGTGGTTGGCGTGGACGGCGCGAAACCTCTCGCCGAAGCCTTCGAGCCTCGCGGTCGCCAGCCGCAGAGCCTCCGAGTCGCGGTCTATACCGAGCACCCGCACTTCGGCCGAGGCATTTAATAAAGCCTCGCTGTGGCCGCCGAGGCCGAGCGTCGCGTCCACGAAGAGGCCGCCGCGCTCCGGGGCGAGCAGGCCGACCGTTTCAAATAGCAACACGGGGCGATGGGGCGATCCCGGCCCCCCTCCGGGCTCAGCCATCACCACCGCCCCGTGGTCTTGAAAAGTGACGATTGGCGGGTGACACGTGACAAGAGAGAAAGTGTTCGCTTTATCTTGTTACTCGTCACGGCTTACTCGTCACTTTCCTAGATTCCGAGCCGCGCTATCGCCGCCTCGTCCTCCTCCGTGTAAGGGTCCGAAAGCAGCCGCCGCTCGAAACGTTCCAACTCCCAAACTTCCAGCAGTGTCAAATATCCGAGGACCGCCACGTCGCCCACGAGCCCCGCAGACTTCCTGAGCAGCGGGTGAATCAGGACCCGCCCCTGGTTGTCCAGGCTCGCCTGCTGTCCGTAATAGTTGGTCCGGTCGAGGAACTTGCGCCTGGCCGGGTCCATCGAGGGCAGAAGCGCGAGACGCTGCTCAATTGACTCCCACTCGGGCAGCGGGTAAATTCTGACGCACTCGCCCGTCAGGCTCGTGACGTAAAATTCCTGCCCGTACTTCTCTTCAATGTAGCGCCGGAAGGTGGTCGGAACCTTAAGCCGCCCTTTATCGTCCATCCTCGCCGTGTAATTGCCTCTTAGCATATAGCTTACGGCGATAAGAAGGGTGCGAGGCTGCTTAAAAGTTAAAGTGAAACTCGAAGCATCAGCGGCAAGCTGCTCTGAACAGCCCACTTTTAGCCACTTTTGACCACCCGAGGCGCATACTACGCCCTCTGCTTAAGCATGTCAAGAGCAAAAACATTGGCAAATCAAGAAATTTTAAGCACCATTTGGTGTATCTTCCCGCTTAAGACGCAGGATAGCCAAGCCGCCGAAGGTTCCTGTATAGTGGCCCTCAGACGTAAACTTTCGGTACAATTCGGGCGACACTGAATATCTGGATGGATTTCGGCGACTTACTTGTCTTCGGCGGCCTGATCGCGCTGGCAAACGTGTGTGGCGGGCTGTTGCTGGCCCGCCCCGGTGCCTTCAGCCGGAGCAAGCAGTCGTTGCGCTACCTGGTGGCCCTCGGCGCCGGCTTCATGCTGGCGGCCATATTTCTGGAGGTGTTGCCGGAAGTGGTGAGCCTGTGGGCCGCGCGGGCGGGGGGCGGAACCGAGATCGGGCACGCGGTGCTAGGCGCTATGACGCTGCTGCTCGGCGGTTATCTCCTGATTCACCTCTTCGAGCACACCATCGCGCCCCACTTCCATTTCGGCGAGGAGACGCACCCCGAGGCGGTCGTGCGCCCTGCTGCGGCCTACACGGCCATCGGCGGGCTCTCGATTCACACCTTCTTCGACGGCGCCTCGGTGGCCGCGGCCTTCGCGGTAGACCGCAAGGTGGGGCTGATAGTCTTCGCGGCCGTCCTGCTGCACAAGGTGCCGGAGGGGTTCACGGCGGCCTCGATCATGCTGGCCTCCGGGCGGGGCCGGTCGAGCGCGCTGGCGGCGACACTGGTGATCGGGGCGGCGACGCTGGCCGGCTCACTCTCGATGGCCCTGTTGCAGTCGCGGATGACGGAGGCGGTCGTCTACGCCCTCCCCTTCTCGGCCGGGGTGACTCTCTACGTGGCGGCGAGCGACCTGATCCCCGAGGTCAACCACCTGGAAGAGAAGAACCCGCTGGTGTCGGTCGTGGTCTTCGTCGGCGTGGCCCTCTTTTACCTGCTGCACCTGCTGATAGAGTGAGGGCTGCGGGCGCGAAGGGGTTTCAGGCGGCCGTGCCGCCCCGGAAAACCGTTTCAGGCTGTTTCTCGTATCAACACGCGAGCGAAATCCGAAGTGGCAACAAAGAGACTTAGACGAGCACGGACCGCGCTGGCGCTGCCGGCCCTCCTGTGCCTGCTCTCCTTCGTGGGGGCGGCGCGGGCGCAGGGGCCGCGGGCCTTCTCCGAGTCGCCGCTGCCGGCGCCGACCGGCTACGGCAAGTACGTCACCGACACGGCCAACGCCATTGACCCGGCGACCGAGGAGCGGCTGCTGGCGATCCTCAACAACCTGAAGGAGCGGGCCGACATCGAGTTCGCGGTCGTGACGGTGCCGACGACGGGAGACACGCCGATCTTCGACTACTCGCTCTCGGTCGCGCGCGGCTGGGGCATCGGCGCGAAGGAGGGCGAGCAGAACAGCCTGCTGCTGCTCGTCGCGGTCAACGACCGCAAGGCGCAGGTGCAGGTCAGCCGCCGCCTCGAAGGCGACCTGCCGGACGGGCTGGCGGGCGAGATCGCGCGCAGCACCATGCGCGAGCCGTTCAGGCAGGGAGACTACACCAGGGGCATCGCAGGTTTCGTCGAGACTACCGTCGCCACGCTCGGGCAGAAGCGCGGCTTTAGCGTCGAGGGGATAGACCAGAGCCGGGCTTACAGGCCGGCCCCGCGCGGGCAGCAGCAGAGGCAGCGCGAGCGGCTGCGACGGGGCGGCGGCATCAATCTCGGCGCGTGCTGCTGCATTATGGCGCTGGTGGTCGTCGTACTGCTGGCGCTCGGCAGGGGTGGTCGTGGGGGGGGCGGCCGCGGCGGCTTCGGCGGCGGCGGATGGCTGAACGCGCTGCTGCTCGCCAACCTCTTCAGCACGCTGGCGGGCGGGTCGCGCGGCGGTTCGAGCGGCTGGGGTGGCGGCGGCACCGGCTGGGGCGGCGGGGGGGGCGGCGGCTTCGGAGGCTTCGGCGGCGGCGGCGACTTCGGCGGCGGCGGGGCCGGCATAGACTGGTAGGAGGCGCGGCGGGCGATGTGGGCCCGGCATGGCGGAAACGTCCCGCGCTTCCGCAGGCTCGGAGTGAGGGACCCCGGCGGCCTTCGTCGTGGGGTTTGAATCTTGAGGGCGGTGACTGATGGCTAACAGCGTGGCTCACGAGGCTTTCAATAATCTGGTCGGCGACCTGAAGGCGACGCACGGCGACAACCTGGCGTCCGTGATGCTCTACGGTTCGGCGGCCGCGGGCGACTTCGTGGCCCAGAAGTCCGACTACAACATCCTGATCGCGCTCAACCGGATCACGCCGTCCGATTTGCGGCTGGCGCAGGCGCCGGCCCGCGAGTGGCAGCGGCTCGGCCACCCGCTGCCGGTCTACTTCACCTTCAGCGAGCTGCGCGACGCCGCCGACGTTTTCCCCATAGAGTTTCACCAGATGGAGCAGGCGCGCGTCGTGCTCTACGGGCGCGACCCCTTCGAGACGCTGCACTTCTCGGACGTGAACCTGCGCCACCAGACCGAGTACGAGCTGCGGAGCAAGCTTCTCCAGTTGCGCCGCCTCTACGTGCCCAACTCGGTCTCGGCGGGCCGGCTGCAAGACCTGATGCGCGAGAGCATGTCGAGCTTTGCGACGCTGTTCGCGCCGGTGCTGCTGCTGCACGGCGAGCGGCCGCCCGTGCTCAAGCGCGAGACGGTGCGCGCCGCCGCGCGGCTGCTCGGCCTCGACGGCGCGACCTTCGAGCGCATCCTGGGCCTGCCGTCCGCGGCCGAGGAGGTAGTGCTCGACGAGCGTGAGGCCGACGAGTTGTTCGCGTCCTACCTGGAGCAGGTCGAGCGGGTCATCGCGGCCGTCGACCGGCTGGAGCTTTCACCACAGGGTTAGCAGCCTAGTTTCGTTGTCGGATTAATTTCGGCGCCCGCCGCACCGGCGGGTGAGGAGGTATCGCAGATGGACAGGAAGAGATTGTTAATGCTGGCCGCGGTCGTGCTTGTCGCGGCCACTTCGGCCGGCTGCGGCTATAACACTTTGCAGGCGAAGCAGCAGAACGTGCGCCGGAGCTGGGCGGACGTGGAGAGCCGGCTCCAGCGCCGGGCCGACCTCGTGCCGAACCTGGTGGCGGCGGCGCAGTCGGCCGGCATCCAGGAGCAGGAGGTCTTCGGGCAGATCGCGGAGGCTCGGTCGCGGCTGCTGAACGCGACGGGAGCCGCGCCGCAGGGCGAAGGCGGCGACAAGACGCCCGAGCAGCGGCAGGCCGTGATCGAGGCGGCCAACAGCTTCGGCGGCACGCTCGGGCGGTTGCTCTCCTTGCAGGAGAACTACCCGAACCTGCGCTCGAACGAGCTGTTCATGCGGGTGCAGGATGAGCTGTCCGGCACGGAGAACCGCATCAGCGTGGCGCGTGAGGACTACAACCGCGCCGTGCAGGACTACAACACCTCGCGCGGCAGCTTCCCGACAGTCATCGCGGCCAAGCTCTACGGCTTCAAGGAGGAGCCCTACTACAAGGCCGAGGAGGGCGCGCGCGAAGTGCCACGCATCGACCCCAACGCGATGCGCCGCAACCAGGGCGGTGCGAACGCCAACCAGTAAGGCGCGGCGGCCCGAACGCGGGGGAGCCCCGCGTTCGGGCGCGCGAAAAAAGAGGGCGGGGCGGCCATGAGGCCGCCCCGCCCTCTTTTCTTTTACGGCGCGCGAACTGCTTTCAGAAGCCGCGTGCGCTGCACATGCCGCAGTGGTCGCAGGGCTTGCCGCCGGGCTCGACCGTGCAGGTCTTCTCGCCCTCCAAAAACTCGACCAGTTCCGAGACGGCCTCGCCGACGTTCGTGAAGTGGTCCTGGCTCGGGTGCGAGACGGCCGCCGGCACGTAAGTCCCGCTGAGCCACGTAGAGCGCGCCGAAGCCTGACTCGCCTTCTCCCCACCCTGCCCCGGGCCGCGAGCCGCCGCCTGCTGACGCGGCGGCTCGTCGCCCTTCGCCCCAGAGCCCGGCCCACTCGCCTCGTGGTCGCAGGCGCCGTCGTGTGCGAGGTGCGACTCGATGTGCGCGAGGCGGCGCTGAATCTCTCCGAGCGCGGAGCGCAGCGAGGGGAGGTCCGTGCCCTCAACCGGCGCGCCGCCGGCCCGCCCCGGCGCGTCGCCGAGCCGCCGCGCCACGCGCTCGGCCAACTCTCTCACCCTGTCTCGCTCGGTGCTCATGTCGAGTGCTCTTCTTCGAGCAGGTCCACGCGGTCAACGACGCCGATGATGGCCGAGTCGATGGCCGCGCCGGGCTCGCCCGTGGCCGCGGTCGAGGCGCCCCAGCCCTCCTGCACGACGAGGACGATGTCGCCGGCGCCCGAGTCTACCGAGTCGAGGGCGAGGAGGGTGGCGCCGAACTCCTCGCCGGAGGGCGTGACGGGCTGGCAGAGCATGACGCGCGCCGCAGCGTACCGCTCGTTCTTCTGCGTCGCCACGACGTTGCCGAGCACGCGCGCCAGGATCACGGCCGCCCCCCGCCGCCGCGCGTGACGTGCGCGGCCGAATCTACGATGCCGACCACGGTGCAGTCGGTCGGCGTGTCCTCGCGCCTGAAGGGGAAGCTCGCCTCCTTGCCGCGGCACCAGAAGACCAGCTCGCCGACGCCCGCGCCGATGGCGTCGAGCGCCACGAGCGGTGAGCCCTGCGGCTCAAGCCGCGCGTCGAGCGACTGCACGATAAGGAGCTTGCGCCCCTCCAGCGAGTCGTTCTTCACCGTCGCCACCACGGTCCCGATCACGCGCGCGAGTTGCATGGGAGTGTTCAGTTTTCAGTTTTCAGAGGGTGGTTATCAACTGTCACTCATCGGCACGGCGCCGCGGCTCAGCAGAAAGAACTGAAAACTAAAAACTGCCGACTAATCGTTCACGTAGTCCACGCGGTCGATGACTCCGATGATGGCCGCGTCTACGGGCCGGTCCTTCAGGCCCTCGGCGAGGCGCGCCGAGGAGCCGGCGACGACCAGCACCCGCTCGTTGTAGCCGGCGCCGACCGTGTCCACAGCGACGAAGTAGCCCGACGCGTCGGACCCGTCGAGGTTCAGCGGGCGGACGAGCAGCAGCTTGCTGCCCCTCAGCCGCTCGTCCTTCTGCGTCGAGACCACGGTCCCGAGGATGCGCGCGATAATCATAAGAACCGTGACGAGTGACAAGTGACAAGTGACAAGATGATGGACGGCCTCCCTCTTGTCACTTGTCACTTGTCACTCGTCACTCCTGTCAGTTGTTGCCGACGGGCAGGGCCTCGTCAACGCTGCCGTGCGGGCGCGGGATGACGTGGACGCTGACCAGCTCGCCGACGCGGCGGGCGGCGGCCGCGCCCGCGTCGGTCGCCGCCTTGACGGCGGCCACGTCGCCGCGGACGATGGCCGTCACGAAGCCGGCGCCGATCTTCTCGTAGCCGACGAGCGTGACGTTGGCCGCCTTGACCATCGCGTCGGCCGCCTCGATCAACGCAACCAGGCCCTTAGTCTCAACCATCCCGAGAGCTTCTTGTGCCATCTACCATGCTCCTTAAAGAGTCTCCGCGCGGGGCCGCGAATCGGGCGCGGCGCCCTTCCGCGCTTTACCGAATGAAGGCCGCGTACAGAAGGCCGACACCGGCCATCACGAACGCCAGCCCGAAGATGAGGCCGAGGCCCCGGACCATCAAGTCAGCGCCGACCTCCGCCTCTGCCTCGACTTCTTTCGGGAGCCGGCCGGCCGCGGAAATCATCGCCGCCCCCTTCGAGGGCAGAAGCATGAATTTCACCACCTGCCGGCGCACCGGGCCATTGAACGCCGCCAGCAACATGAGGGCGCCGGCCGTCAGTGACACAAGCGAACCGAAAAATTGATTTGTGTCCATCGTTCATGCTCCCTATCGTGAGACTGGGAATGCGGTTAACTCTTAGCCGAGGCCACCTGGCTTAGCAGTTCGATCAGCTCCTCGCGGGTCAGCGAAATCTTGCCAGAGCCGTTGGCCTGCGGTCGCGTCGTCGCAGTATGGCCGTCGGCCGCGTCGCCGTCGAGCCCGCAGACGACGCCGGTCTGTGCGAGATAACCGCATGACTGGCAGCGCGCTCTCTCGTCGAGATAGCCGGCCCGCTCGCGGATGTTGATGAGCTTCTCGATGGAGTCGGGCGAAAGATTCCGCGCGCCGCCCAGAGCCCGCGAGAGGATAGCGATCTTGGCCGTGTGCTCCAGAGTTTCGAGTCGGTCGAAAGCCTGCCACACGTCGGCGCCGTATGCAACCGCGCCGTGGTTCGCCATCAGGAGCGCGTTGTGGTGTTTGACGAGCGGGCGCATGGCCTCGGTCAGCTCCGAAGTCGAGGGCGTGCCGTACTCGGCGAGCGGCACGCAGCCCAGAGTCAGGATGACCTCGGAGAGGATCGGCTCCTCTATGGCGAGGCCGGCGACGGCGAAGGCCGAGCCGTGCGGCGGGTGCGCGTGGCAGACCGAGCGCACGTCCTCGCGCTCGCGGTAGATGAGCAGGTGCATCGCCAGCTCGGACGAGGCGCGGCGGTCGTTGAGCGGGCGCCCTTCGAGGTCGGTGACGGCGAGCATCTCCTCGGTCATCCGCCCCTTGCCGGTCTGCGTCGGCGTGGCGACCACGCGGCCGTCGTCGAGGCGCACGCTGACGTTGCCGTCCGAGGAGACGACGTAGCCGCGCTCGTACATCAGTTGGCCGACGCGCACGATCTCGCGCCGCGCCTCCTGCTCCTCAGCCGCCGTGGTCGGGCCGCCCGCGCTCATCAGGTCTGCAACTCCTGCTCGTCGCGCTGCGCTATCTCCTCGTAGGGGAGGATACTGCGCGGGTTGGTGATGCAGGTGATCTGCGGGCGCGCCAGGAAGTAGGAGAGAGATTCGAGCGAGATGGTCAGGTCCACGGTCTTGACCTTAACGCCGAGCCGCGCGTGGAGACGGACGGGCGCGAAGTTGAGCACGGCCTTGACGCCGGCCGACATCACCTGGTTGAGCACCCGCTGCGCCACCCGCGCCGGCACGGCGATCACCGCCACGTCGATCCCCTCGTCGCGCACGACGCGCGCCAGCTTCCGCACGTCGTAGACGGGTGCCTGCGCCTCGCCGATGCGGCCGCCGATCTTGTCGCGGTCCGAGTCGAAGAGGGCGACGACCTCGAAGTTCGACTCGCGGAAGCCGTTGTAGTTGGCGAGCGCCGTCCCGAGGTTTCCGGCCCCAACGATGCCGACGCGGTGCGGCTTGTCGAGGCCGAGTATCTGGACGAGGTGGCGGCGCAGCTCGTCCACGGAGTAGCCGACCCCGCGCGTGCCGAACTCGCCGAAGTAGGCCAGGTCTTTGCGTATCTGCGCCGAGTTCATGTTGAACTGGTCGGCCAGCGCCTGCGACGAGATGGTCCTGATCCCGGCGGCGGCCAGCAGGTTCAGGCAACGCAGGTAGACGCTCAGCCGGTTGGTCGTCAGCTCGGAAATTTTCTCAGACTTCATTCCGTTCCTCACGTTGAGGAGAGACGCCGCAGAGTATAACGCGCGGCGGCGCGCGACGGAAAGCGACGCCCCGGAGCGATAAAAGAGGCGACGCCCGGGAGCGATAAAAGAGGCGACGCCCGGCAGCGGTGTGTGGTGAGCCGCGGGCGGTTGTAACGCGGCGTCCTGCCGTCGGGGTCTCAGGTTATCGGCGCGCGCTCGCGCCCGCCGCCCGGCGGATGTAGACTCTGCCGCCATGAGAGCCCATCTCGTCAACCTCTGCCTGCTGTTCCTACTGGCCGCGTGCTCGGCCGAGGCCCGCGCACAGTCCGACGCCAACCCCGACAACTGGTGCCGCAACGGCCTCTTCACGCGCGAGGAGGGCGAGCTGCGGCTGGCGCGCGTCTCGACCGAGCCGGCCGGCCGCGTCCACTTTTGGGGCGACGATGACGACTGCCCCGACGGCCCAGCCGCCCGTTGCCGCCTGAAGAGTTACCTCGTCGCGGGCGACGAGATGATCGTCTCGCGCCGCCGAGGTGGGTTCGTCTGCGCCTGGTTTCAACCTCGCAGGGGCGGCGAGACGGTCGGCTGGCTGCCGGCTGACCGTCTCTTAATCGGCGAGAACGCGCCGGAGCCCCCGCCCGCCGCGTGGGCCGGCCATTGGAAGTTCTACGACAGCTTCATTGAGATTAAGCGCGGGCGGCGCGCGGGCGAGCTGGTCGTCGAAGGGCAGGCTTACTGGAAAGGTCTCGGCGACAACGTCCACGTCGGCGAGATCAACTCGGCCTTAACGCCGAGGGGCGGACGCGCCATAGTTGAGGACGACACCTGCCGCGTCTCGCTGCGTCTGGTCGGCCCCTACCTCGTCGTCAACGACAACAAGCAGTGCGGCGGCGTCAACGTCACCTTCGACGGCGTCTACCGCAAACAGCCCCCGCGTCGCGCCCGCCGCCCGCGCGGGCGCTAAGGCCTTGCCCGCCGCGCGTTGCCGACCCCGCCGCCATCAACTAAAATCGAATCGTAACGGAGAGTGCTCCCGAAATTCCCTTCTCCCGTCCGGAAGTGTTGACCAAAGAATGATCGCCCATCTTTCCGGCACCCTCTTAGCCAAGCAGGCCACCAGCGTCATCCTCGACGTGGGCGGCGTCGGCTACGAAGTGACCATACCCGTCACGACCTTCTACGACTTGCAGGAGCCCGGCTCCGCGGTCCAGCTCCGCATCTACACGCACGTCCGCGAGGAGGCTTTGCAGCTCTTCGGCTTCCGCACCGGCCGCGAGCGCGAACTGTTCACGCTGCTCATCTCTGTGAGCGGCGTCGGGCCGAAGTCGGCCATCGCCATGCTGTCGGGCATGAGCGCCGACGAGATCATCACGGCCATCCGCACCAACAACCTGGCGCGGCTGACCTCGATCCCCGGCGTCGGCAAGAAGACGGCCGAGCGCCTCGTCATCGAGCTGCGCGACAAGATGCCGGCCCTCTCGTCGCCGGCCCTCGAAGAGCAGTTGGCGGCGGGCGCCGGCGCCGAGGCCGCGCCGCAGTCAGAGGACGCCCTGCGCGAAGACACCCTCTCAGCCCTCCTTAACCTCGGCTATCAGAGGGCGGCCGCCGAGAAGGCCGTCACCACGGCCCTCAACGAGGGCGGCGACCTCTCGGTCGAGCTGCTGCTGCGCCGCAGCCTGCGGCACCTCTCGAAGGGATGAGAGTAGATGTCGGATGTCAGGCGCCGGATGCCGGTGAAGACCTTCACCGGCATCCGGCGCCTGACATCCGACATCTACCGGGCACCGGCCTTATGGACCCAGTGAGCGTGAGAGACGGGCGGGCGGGCGACGACGAGCAGCAGTTCGAGCTGTCGCTCAGGCCGTCGCGGCTGGCCGAGTACATCGGCCAGAAGAAGGCGACCGAGAACCTCGGCGTCTACATCCGCGCGGCGCGCAACCGGCGCGAGGCGCTCGACCACGTCCTGCTGACCGGGCCGCCCGGCCTCGGCAAGACCACGCTCTCCCTCATCATCGCCAACGAGATGGGGGCCGAGCTGCGCTCGACGGCCGGGCCGGTCATCGAGAAGCCGGGCGACCTGGCCGCGCTTTTGACCAACCTCCAGGAAGGCGACGTGCTCTTCATTGACGAGATACACCGCATGGCGCCCGCCATCGAGGAGGTCTTGTACCCGGCGATGGAGGACTACCAGCTCGACATCATGATCGGGCAGGGCACGGCCGCACGCTCCATCAAGCTCGATTTGCCGAAGTTCACACTCGTCGGCGCCACCACCCGGCCCGGCCTGATTACGCCCCCGCTGCGCGGCCGCTTCGGCATCGTCTTCCACCTCAGCTTCTACACCCACGACGAGCTGGAACTGATCGTCCGCCGCGCCGCAGAGATCATCGGCACCGAGGTTGACCGCGGCGGCGCACGCGAGATCGCCCGCCGCGCGCGCGGCACCCCCAGAATCGCCAACCGCCTGCTGCGGCGCGTGCGCGACTACGCAGAGGTCGAGCACGAGGGGCGCATCACGCGCGAGATAGCCGACGACGCCCTCAACCGGATGGAGGTGGACACCTTCGGGCTCGACGAGGTTGACCGCAAGCTCCTGACGCTCATCATCGAGAAGTTCGACGGCGGCCCCGTCGGCCTCAACACGCTCTCGGCCGCGCTCCACGAGGAGAAGGACTCCATCGAGGAGATCATCGAGCCCTACCTCATCCAGATAGGCTTCCTCAACCGCACGCCCAAGGGCCGAGTCGCCACGCGCATGGCCTACGAGCATTTCGGCATCGAGCCGCCGCGCCCGCCCGCCCCGCCGACGCCGGCACTCTTCTGAGACGGCCGCCCGCCGCGCCCGTCAAGACTCTGGGAACATGACAGGAACGCTCTGCCGACTCAGCCCCCGCGCCGCCGCGTTCTTCGCGGCGGCGGCGCTCGCCGTCTCGTCCGCGCTTCCTTCGTCGGCCGCCCCGGCCTCTCCCGCACAGGCGCGCGGCGGGCGCGGCACGGCCGGGACGACACGGCCCGCCAGGCCCGCACCGACGAGGCAGACGCCGCCGGCCCGAACGAAGGAGTCGGCGAAGCCGGCCCGCTCAGGTCAGGGCAAGTCGGGGACGCGGGCACGCGGGGCCGGCGCGGGCGTGTCCGCGGCGCGACGGGCGCGCGAGCGGTCAGAGGCCGTCAGCGTCATCATGGAAGTGGCCCTCGCTTACGGCGATGTCGAAGGCCACGCCGAGCGATCCCTGCTCCTGGCCGAATGCGCCGACGCCCTCTGGCCCGCCGACCAGATCACGGCCCGCGAACTCTTCCGCGGCGCATGGCGGGTCGCCACGGAGGCAGACGAGGCCGAGCACGAATCCGAGCAGGGCGAAGACGGCTCGGGCCACCTGTTCCACGACCTCTCGGCCCGGCGTCAAATGCTGGCAACGGTCGCCAAGCGCGACCCGCGCCTCGCCGAAGAGTTCCTCGACGGGCTGCGCGCGTGGATGGAGAAGCACGCCCGCCCCGGCGAAGGCGCGGAGAAAAGCGAGGCCGCGCGTCGCGGGCCGGGCCGCTGCGGCGCGACGGCCGCGCGCGTGCAGCGCATGGACCTCGCCCACGCGCTGTTCGCCGACGGCGCCCACGAGGCCGCGGCCGACGTAATCGCGCCGCTCGCCCGGTGCGGGGCCGACGGCGACCTCGTCCTCTTCCTCTACGGGCTCGCCGGCCACGTCCCCGAGCGTTCCAACGCCATCTTCCTCGCCCTGCTGGAAGCCGCGCGCACGGACCCCTCGGCCGACGCCGACGCGGCCCTCGCCGCGGCCGCCTACTTGGCCCCGCCCGGCCTGCTGACGACAGTTGACGCGAACGGCTCGTCATCGCTGGTCGAGGCGGCACGCGGCCCGGCGAAGGCGCCGGCGCGTCCCGTCCCGCCCGGCGTCCGCGAAGCCTTCTACGAGACGGCTGCCGCCCTCCTGCTGCGCCGGCCGCAGCCCTCCGGCGCGGGCCGCAACCCCGCCGCCCTCTACTTCGCCGTCGGCCGCCTCCTTCCCTTCTTCGAGAGCGAGGCCCCTCGCCACGCCCCCGCGCTGCACGCGCTCCGCGCCTCTCTGGCCTCGGAAATCGAGCCCGGGCGCCGCGCCCTCATCGAGCGGCAGACCGCCGTCCGCCGCCTCACCTCCGAAAACCCGACGGACCCGCTGCGCTCCCTCCTCGACGGGCTTGAGCACCTCGCCGACCCGGCGGCCCGCGACGCGCTGCTGCTCAGGGCCTCTCACGCAGCGGCCCGGCGCCGCATCTGGGCGCGCGCCAAAGAGACCGCCCTCCGGATCGGGGACGAGGCGAAAAGGCGCTCGGCCCTCCTCCTCATCGCGGCCCGGCAGGTTGCCAACCTGCGCGAGGCTTTCACCGACCCGAGCGAGCAGGACGTGGAGAGGGCCGCCGGCTTCGTCCGCGCGACCGACCTGCCGCCGGTCCTGCGCGCGCTCGGGCTGGCGCGGGCCGCCACGCTCGCGGCGGCGAGGCGCGACCGGCGGCGCTCGCTCGAACTGCTCGACGAGGCGCTCGCGCGGGCCACGGAGGCCGACGAACCCTTCCGCGTGGCTGCCGCCCTGCTGGCCGCCGACCACGCGGCCCGGCTCGACTCGCCGCGCGTCTGGGAGGCGGTGGCGGCGGCCGTCGCCGCCGTCAACTCCGACGAGGGCGACTACGCGCCCGGCCCCGAGTTCTACCTTGAGCGCGGGGCCGGCTCGCGCGAAGAGTCCGAGACGCTGCACGAAATTCTCGGGGGCTACTCGCTCGAAGCCGTCTTCGGGCTGGTTGCCCCGCATAACTTCGCTCGCGCCCTGGCTGAGGCGAGGGCGGTCAGTGATGTACTCACGCGCTCGCGCTCGCTCGTCGCGGCGGCGCGCGCCGTCATCGAGCGCAAGGAGGCGACGACCGCCCCGCGAGCGGCTCCGTGAGCCGCCGCGACGGTCGCAATCACACGCCGGCGCTATCGGGGCCGGCCGCCGGAGCGGCGAAGGGCCGCGCGCCGTTTGGCGCCCCGCCCCGGTCTGCCTGAAAATCGACGCGTGTACAGACCGCCGCGCAGACGTTCAGCGAAACAGGTCGTCCGCCGGGCGCTCCCCTTCCTCTCGCGGACGAGGTGGGGCGTCAAGAACCTGGCCCCCTGGCGCAGCGTGCTCAGTCACACCTTCCACCAGTTCCACGAAAACGACCTCTTCACGCCGGCCGCGGCCATGAGCTACTTCGGGCTGATGACGCTCTTCCCGGCCCTGCTGGTCCTGCTCGTCGCGGGAAACCAGTTCGCGGCCGGCAGCGAGGTTCTGGCGCGCGGCGTCGAGGTCTACCCCGGCTCGCGCGAGTTCCTGCGCGCCACGATCCGGTCGCTCGAAAACGTCGGCTTCGGCGGCATCGTCAGCGCGCTCGTCGTGATGCTGTGGGCCGGCTCGTGGGTCTTCGCCGTCATCGAGCGCGCCTTAAACCGCCTTTGGGGGACGCGCCCGCGCACTTTCCTCCACGGCCGCGCCCTGACGCTCGGCATGATCGGCGCGGTCGGCGTCCTGCTGATCGTCTCGGTCTTCCTGACCTCGGTGCTGGTGGCCCTGCGGGGGCTGATCGAGGATTTGCCTTTGCGGGCCGTCCGGCGCCCGCCGTGGATGGCGCTGGTCAGCGACGCGCTCTGGCAGACGGTCTACGCCGTCGCCAGCGGCCTAGTCACCGTCGCGCTCTTCACGCTCGTCTACCGGCTGGTGCCGAACGGGCGCGTGACGCTGCGCGACACGCTGCCGAGCGCCGTCGTCGCCGGCCTGCTCTGGGAGGCCGCCAAGTACCTCTTCGCCTGGAGCCTGCAATACTTCCACTACGACCAGATTTACGGCTCGGTCGGCGCCGTCGTCGCCGTGCTCACGTGGAGCTACGTCTCCAGCCTGATCCTCATGTTCGGCGCGCAGCTCTCGGTCGTCCTCCACCAGGAGCACCACGTCGCCGAGATGGCGGCCGAGACGCCGGCCTCGCCGTCGTGAAGAGGGGGAAAAGGGGAAAGGGAAAAGGGAAAAGGGAGATGATGACGAGTCAGACGCCCGAGCCTTCCAGGGCGACCGAGACGCGGGCAATTGAAACGAGGGCGGCGGCTTCTTCCGCGTGCGCTCGTTCTCTCGTCCGCCGTTCCCCTTTTCCCTTTTCCCCTTTCCCCTTTTCCCCTTTCCCCCCTTCGTCGCCGTGCTGATCTCCGACTTCGACTTCGAGCTGCCCGGGGAGCTGATCGCGCAGAGGCCGCTGGCGCGGCGCGACGCCTCGCGCATGCTCGCCCTCGACCGCGCGGCCGGCGCATGGCGCGACTCGACCTTCGCCGAGCTGCCGGGCCTTTTGCGCGCCGGCGACGCCGTCGTCATCAACAACACGAAGGTCTTCCCGGCGCGGCTCGAAGGGCGGCGCGAGCCGACGGGCGGCGCCGTCGAGCTGCTGCTGGTGCGCGAGCGACCAGACCTCGGGCCGCTCGCCTGGGAGGCGCTGGCGCGGCCCGCCCGCAGGCTCGCGCCCGGCGCACGCCTGACGTTCGGCGACGGCCGGCTGCGCGCCGAAATCCTGGGCGCGGCCTCGGAAGCCGTGGAAGTCGGGGAAGCCGGTAAGGCCGGGGAGGGCGGCAGCCGCCTCGTCCGCTTCGAGGCCGAGGGCGACTTCGACGCGCTGCTCGAAGAGTTCGGGCGGACGCCCCTGCCGCCCTACATCAAGCGCGGCGACCAGGGCGAGGCCGCCCGCGCCGAAGACCGCGAGCGATACCAGACCGTCTTCGCCGAGCGGCGCGGCGCCATCGCCGCCCCGACCGCCGGCCTACACTTCACGCCGCGTGTCCTCGAAGAGCTGCGCGCGGGCGGCGTCTCAATCGCCGAGGTGACGCTGCACGTCGGCTACGGCACGTTCGCGCCCGTCCGCGTCGAAGACCTCGGCGAGCACCGCGTCGCCGCCGAGCGGTTCGAGGTCGGCGAGGGGGCGGCCGACACCGTCAACCGCGCCCGCGCGCGCGGCGGGCGCGTCGTCGCCGTCGGCACGACCACGGTCCGCACGCTGGAGTCTGCGGCCGACGAGCATGGACAGGTGAGGCCGGGCCGCGGCGAGACCGGCCTGACCATCACGCCCGGCTACCGCTTCCGCGCCGTGGACGCCATGCTCACCAACTTTCACCTGCCCCGCTCGTCGCTGCTCGTCCTCGTCGGCGCCTTCGCCGGCCGCGACCTCGTACTCGCCGCCTACCGGCACGCCGTCGCCGCCCGCTACCGCTTTTACAGCTACGGCGACTGCATGTTCATTACCTGAGTGACGAGTGACGAGTGACAAGTGACGAGAAGGGGCGAACTGTGACGAGTGACAAGTGACGGGTGACAGGCTAGAATTTTGCCGGGCGGTAACTCGTCGCCCCTGACTTGTCAGTTGTCACTCGTCACTCGTCACTACTTCTAATGGCGGTCCTGAAAAAGATACGTTCGCGGCTGTTTCCCCCACCTCTGGCGGGGGATGAGAACCTGCCCGGCGACGGCGGCGAGGAGGGGGGGCTAACCGACGAGTGGCGCTACGACGTGAGGCCGCTGACCGTGGCCCAGCTCGACGAGTGCTGGCGCCTCGACCAGCGATGCTTCGTGGACGGCGAGGCTTACAGCCGCGAGACCTTCGAGTTCCTGCTTACTTCGCCCGACTCCGTCTCCTACCGCGCCGTGACGGCCGACGGCCTGATGGTCGGCTTCATCGTCGGCATCATCGAGCCGGACGCCACCGGCCACGTCACCACGCTCGGCGTCGCGCCCGAACACCGCCGCCGCGGCATCGCCCGCCGGATGCTGCTCAAGGTCGAGGACGGGTTCCGCCGCCGGCGCGTCACCATCTCCCGCCTAGAAGTCCGCTCGGTCAACACGGGCGCGCAGGACCTCTACCGGGGGCTCGGCTACTCTGTTACCCAGCGCCTGCCGCGCTACTACTCGAACGGCGGCGACGGCCTCCTGATGGTCAAGGCCCTCGGCTGAAAGGGCCGGGGCCACGACGGCCCGCCGCGATTCTGCCCGCCCGGCGTGCCCCACCCCGGGCGTTTTTTTGCGTCGCCGGCCCTCTTTTTTTGCTAAGATGCCCCGCGCGGTTCGGATTAGGGACGACGACGGTGCCGCCCCGCCTCCTCATGGCAGCCACGACGAGGGGCGTGCCAGGGCCGTCCCCGGCGCAGTACGGCAGAGTTGGCGGCGGCCCCGGCCAGCCTTTCAGCCGCCGTCCCGGCCAGCCGTTCTGCACGTCGGCGTCAGCGCCCGCCCCGGCCCCCGACTCACCACTGCCGACTGTGAAGACGGCCGCCGCGCCTGTTCACAAGGGCGGCGATTTTAAGCCTTGCAGTAGTCTTTCACCGCAGAGGAGATAACCTCACTTGGGGACGAGCACAAATCTCAAAAGGCTCGGTGAGCCGGCGCGGCCCGCGGACCAGGGCGCACTCAGTTGCTGCGGCACCGCGGCCGACTTCATCCTCAAAGGCCAGTTCGAGGAGGCGTGCGAGGCCCTCGGCGGTCTCTGGCAGGGCGTGGGCGAGCGCCCCCGTCTCGGCGACCTCGGGCCGCAGGCGCGCGCCGAACTCCTGCTGCGGTGCGGCACGCTGACAGGCTGGCTCGGGAGCTGCAAACGGCTGCCGGGCGCCCAGGAATCCGCGAAGGACCTGCTCAACGAAGCCGTCCGGCTCTTCGAGCGTCTGGCGCTTCCGGCCCGCACCGCCGAGGCACGCTACGAGCTGGGCGTCTGCTACTGGCGGACCGGCGCCTTCGACGAGGCGCGCATCATGCTCGGGGAGGCGCTGCACGCGCTCGGGCCGGCGGACGTGGAGTTGAGGGCCAGGGTCCACATCGGCAGGACCATCGTCGAGATCAACGCCCGCCGCTACCACGAGGCGTGGGAGATACTGCGCGAGTCGGAGCCGGCCTTCGAATCGGTCGGCGACGTGCTCAAGGGGCGCTGGCACGGCGAGCGGGCGCTTGTCCTGAAGCGCCTGGCGGCGGCCGAGAACCGCGCCGACTACGCCGACCGCGCCATCCTCGAATTCACCGCCGCCATCTTCCACTACGAGCAGGCGGGCCACGAGCGCTACTGCGCCAGCAACCTCAACAACCTCGGCCTGCTCCTCTACGCCCTCGGCCGCCACGCCGAGGCCCACGAGAACCTCGACCGCGCCCGGTCCATCTTCGCCCGGCTCGGCGACGCCGGCTCCGTCGCGCAGGTGGACGAGACCCGCGCCCGCGTCCTGATCGCCGAGGGGCGCTTCGCCGACGCGCTGAAGGTCATCACGGGGGCGGCCCGCTCCCTCGAAGAGGCCGGCGAGCAGGCGCTGCTGGCCGACGCGCTGACGGTCGCGGGCATGGCCCTGGCCCGACTCGGCCGGGGCGAAGAGTCGGTGGCAACGCTGCGGCGGGCGATGGAGGTGGCCGAACGCGCCTCGGCGCCGGCCATCGCCGGGGTGGCCGGGCTGGCGCTAATCGAGACCCACGCCGACGAACTGCCGGCAGAAGAGCTTTACGACCTCTACCGCCGGGCCGACGATCTGCTCGCGCACACGCAGGACTCCGAAGACATCGCGCGCCTGCGCGCCGCGGCGCGGGTCGTCACGTGCCGGCTCGCCGGCGTCGAACTCGGCGGCCGGTTCTCCCTGCCCGAGGCCCTGCGCGCCTACGAGTCGAAGTTCATCGAGCGGGCGCTGGAGGAGGAGCGTGGCAGCGTCTCGCGCGCGGCCAAACGGCTCGGCATCAAGCACCAGTCGCTTGCGCACATCCTTCGCACGCGGCAGACGGGGCTGCTCGGGCACCGCACGCCGGTCATCCCGCGCCGCCGCGTCGACCGGGGCGGCGGCTGCTCCGGCGGGGTGCGGGCCGTCAGCATCCTGCACGTAGAGGACCAGGAGATGGTCGCCGATGCCGTGCGCGACACGCTGGAAGCCGAGGGCTGGGGCGTCGTCACCTGCGCCGACGGCGCCCTGGCAGTTGACCTGATAGAAGGGGCCGCGGGCTACGACCTCCTGGTCTTCGACAACCACCTGCCGAACGTCAACGGCATGGAACTCGTGCGGCGGGCGCGGCGGCAGCCGCACCGCGGCCGGACGCCCATCATCATGCTCTCGGCCGGCGACCTCTCGGCCGAGGCGCTGGCCGCCGGCGCCGACGCCTTCCTAGCGAAGCCCGACGGCGTGCGCGAGCTGGTCGGCGAGGTCGCCCGCCTGCTCGCGCGAAAGCAGCTTTAACGAAGAAGCGTGGCCGGCCAGCGCCTGAAAGACGCTGGCCGGCCACGCGGCGGCTCCTGCACTTCGTGGGGCTGCCGACGGCCTGGCCGCGACGCGCCCAGCGTGTGGGGTGCCGCAAGCCCGTCAAGGGGAGCGGCTGGCGCGCGACGAACGCGCTGCCCACCACACCCCGCTGCCCGTGAACTCGGGACGCGGCCAGCCCGCCCTTCCCTCCCCGAGACACCTCGGTCCTTACTAACTCTACCGCTCCCCTCCCCTTTAACTCTTCCGCAGCTCGGTCAACACCTGCTTGGCGACCGACTTCAGCGTGTCGAAGACGCCGACGCCCGTGGCGGCCACGGCCTCGTGGACCGGCTCGTCCCCGCGCCGCAGCTCGGAGATCAGCTCCTCGGGCGGCAGGACGTTCGGCAGGTCACGTTTGTTCAGTTGGAGGACGTAAGGAATTTTCAGCAGGTCGTAGCCGTTCGACTTGAGGTTCTCCTCCAGGTTGTAGAGCGACTCGATGTTGGCGTCCATGCGCTCCTCCTGCGAGTCGGCCACGAAGACGACGCCGTCTACGCCCTTCAGGATCAGCTTCCGCGAGGCATCGTAGAAGACCTGCCCCGGCACCGTGTAGAGGTGGAAGCGGGTCTTGAAGCCGCGCACGGTGCCGAGTTCGAGCGGCATGAAATCGAAGAAGAGCGTGCGGTCCGTCTCGGTTGCGAGGCTGATGAGCTTGCCCTTTGAGGTCGGCGCGGTCGAGTCGTAGATGTGCTGCAAGTTGGTCGTCTTCCCGCAGAGGCCGGGGCCGTAGTAAACGATCTTGCAGTTGATCTCGCGCGAAGCGTAGTTGATGAAGGTCATGGCTTCAATAGAACTAAGGTGCGGCTTCCTGCGCCTGAACTCGGGGGCTCGCGTCCGGCGGGCCTTCGCGCCCGCCCGGGCCCCCGGACCTAACTACCCGAAGAGGCTGTCGATGTCGTCGTCGGTGATTTCGGCGAAGAGGGCCTGTTCCGATTCCTTGCGCTCGCGGGCGACGCGCTCGACAACCTCGAAGAGGGCGGCCAGGTCGCGTGACGCCTGTTTGACCCGCAGCTTGACGAGGCCGAGGCTCGAACGGTCGTCGAAGACGACCACCAGCAGGAGGCGCCCGATGATGCAGATGTGGATGCTCTCGCGCTCGCCCTCGTGCGAGAGGGTCGGGAACTCACGCTCGCCGATCAGGCGCGCCATCCCGCCCGTCGCCGCCACGTTGCCGGCCGCTAGGCTCGCCAGGCTCGTCGTGTCAAGGTCGCCCACCTCGCCGTGGACGGCGATCTGCTGCCCGTTCTTGTCCACGAGAAAGACCACGCGGGCGAAGGCGTCGAGCCTCAGTTTTGCCAGAATATGCCGGAGCTGCTCGTACTGCTCCTCGTGCATAATGATAGGAGTGTCTGTCATGCGTACAAAGGCTCTCTCTCTCGGTTGAGCGGGAAGAAAGTGAGACAAAGGCCCTGACGAGGAGCCCGTCTGAGAACTCAAGTGGAAGAGAAGGATGGAGTTAAAGCTCCCGGCGCCTGATCCTGTCGCGGGCGGGAGTGGCCCCCTTTTCCGGTCAGGCCACCGGCAAAAACTCTAACACAGCGTTGAACAGCAGTTCAACAACTTTTCACCACCGCCGAATGTCGGGCGCGGGACGGGTGGCGGGTGCCTGCAAGTTGTGTTCCTTCGTTGATTTATCGGCTTTCGTGTGTTAGTCTGCGTGAGGTCGGCGGGCTCCCGGAGCGCGGGAGTCATCTGTGAAAATACGGGGCTTCGCATGAGCGATCCAGTCGTCAAGGGTGCAAAAAGAAACACTTCCCGCCCGGCACCCCAGAGCGCCTCGACAAAGTCTTCGGCCAAAGGCGGTAAGACAACCGCCGGGACCGCCAAGCCGAAAGCGCAGCGCGCCACGCCGGAGAAGGCGCCCGCGCGCAAAGCCACGCCTGCGAAGGCTTCGAGCACAGCCGCTAAGCCGACTTCAAAATCCGCCGCGAAACAGAGTCCCGCCCCCGTGAAATCTGCCTCCGCGAAGAAGGAGGCGGCCAAGTCCAAGGCTGCCCCGGCCAAGTCGGGCGCCGCGACGAAGACGCAACAGGCGCAAAAGACTACCCAGCCCCAGAAATCCGCCGCGAAGCCGCAACCCGCCAAGGGGGCGGCCGCGAAGTCGCAACCCTCTAAGGCCGCGGCCGCCAAGAGCCAGGCGCCGACGCCCGCCAAGCAGCCCGCCCCGTCAAAGCAGACAGCCCCGGCCAAACATCCCGCACCGCAGGCGGCCAGGCAGTCGAAGCCGGCCGGCCCGCAGTCCCCGGCCAGGAGTCCGGCTAGGGGTCCGGCGAAGGCCGCGCCGCAGCCGCGCCAGCCCTCGCGCGACGAGGCCGCCGCCCTGAAGGCTTTCGAGCGTGCTCACAAGGAGTTTGCGCGCGGCAACTTCGAGACGGCGCGCGACCTGTTCCGCGTGCTACTCGTGCAGCACGTGGGTGTCTCGGAGGTGGCGGCCAGGGCTCGGACCTATCTGAACATCGCCGAGGCGCGTTTGCGCAGCGAGGCCGCGCTGCCGCGCGACGCCGACGCCCTCTACGACCGCGGCGTCTTCGAGATGAACCGCGGCGACTACGTTGCGGCGCAGGAGATGTTCGAGCGTGCCCTCAAGCGCGACCCCTCGGCCGCCGACACTCACTACGCCCTGGCCGCGACCCGCGCCCGCCTCGGCGCCGTCGAAACGGCCATCAAGTCGCTCGAAGAGGCCATCGGTCTGAGCCCGAGGCTGCGCCTGCGCGCGCAGACCGACATCGACTTCATCGGGCTGCGCAACGAGCCGGAGTTCGAGCGGATAGTCTTCTCCGGCCCGCGCGGCTGAGACGGCA
Source organism: Pyrinomonadaceae bacterium (assembly GCA_035645715.1). Taxonomy (GTDB): domain Bacteria; phylum Acidobacteriota; class Blastocatellia; order Pyrinomonadales; family Pyrinomonadaceae; genus QHXN01. The sequence continues at coordinate 133,268 of DASQMB010000046.1, read as the reverse complement.
CCGCCGTCAAACCCGCGCCGCTGCCGCCTCTTCTCCCCTGCCTTCAGTCTCCGTCCACAACTAGGCTCGTGCCGACGCGCGCCCCGCGCGCGGGGCGCTCTTTCCGGCCGGCGCGGTCCGTGTCAGGTATGGCGCCGGGGGTTTAAGTCTCAGGGATGTCTGGCGAACGCGGCAATGAGTCTGTTATGGGCCTCGGCCCGCCTGTTTCTCGGGCGCGGCGCGGGCGGCTGGCGCTGCTGGCAACCCTGATCTTCCTGCTCGCGTTCGGCGCGCGGCTCCTCTCCTGGCACGACGCGGCGCAGGAAGTGGGCAAGGTGCAGACCTCCGTCACGCACGACTACCAGCGGACCGGGAGGCTCATTCTCGAAGGCGGCCTCGGCTCGTTCCTGCGGGCAGACTCGCCACTTGCCGACCCCGACCTGATGGGCCACCCGCCCGGCTACAAGGTTTTATGGGCGGCCTCCTACGGGCTCTTCGGCGAGACGGACGTGCCCGTGCAGCTCTTCCAGATTCTGTGCGACTCGGCCGCGGCCGTGCTGGTCTTCCTGATAGCGGGGGCGCTCTTCCCGGCGGGAGCCGCCGCGGCGGCCGGCCTCCTCGTCGCGCTCGCCCCACAGTTCACCTGGAACTCAGTTCTGCTTTTGCCGGACACGCTGGCGGTGCTGCCGGTACTGGCGGCCCTCTACCTGCTCGTGCGCGCACACGAGCGTCAGGGCGTGTGGAGGGTTCTGGGCGCGGGCGCGCTCATCGGGGTCTCGTGCTGGCTGCGGGCGAACGCCCTGCTGATGGCGCCGTTCCTCTGCCTGCTGATGCCGGTCCTGTTTGGGCGGGGCCGGCGGCTGCGGTACGCGGCGGCGCTCGTCGGCGGGGCGCTGCTCGTTATCGCGCCGGTGACTGTGCGCAACGCAGTCGTCTTCGGCCATTTCATCCCGCTCTCGCTCGGCGCCGGCCAGACGCTGCTCGAAGGCATCGCGGATTACGACGAGGAGGGCAGGTTCGGCATCCCCGCCACCGACCTCGGGATCATGCGGCAGGAGGCCGAGGCGCACGGCCGCCCAGACTACGCACAAACTCTCTTCGGCCCCGACGGCATCCGGCGCGAGCGGATGCGGGTCGCCCGCGCCCTCAGGGTGGTCCGCGAGAACCCTGCCTGGTTCGCGGGGGTGATGGTGCGGCGCGCGGCCTCGATGCTGCGGCTCGAACGGGCGCGACTAATCGAGCCGCACCCGCCCGTCACGCACGCGCTCGCCGACCATTACGAGGGGCCGCCTGAGTGGGCCGCCGCGACGGCGGACCTGCTCGGCGGCGGACAACTCCTCGCGCCCGGCGCCTCGCTCGCCCCCGAGCCGGACGGGCGGGCGCTGCGCCTGCGTGCCGGACGCGCGGGCTACGGAGACATCTACGCCTCGCCGCCGGCCCCCGTGCGGCCCGGCACAGACTACGTCTTCCGGCTGCCCCTCAAGCTCGAAGAGGGGCGGCTCGTCCTCAGGGTAGAGGAGACAGGGGGCGAGGGCGGGAGCCGTTACGTCTCGACCGTGGTTGACCTGGTCGAGGGAAAGGCGGCGGCCGAGCAGCCGGAGCGGGTCGTTCAACTTCCGTTCGCCGCGCGTGGGGCCGGGCGCGTGCGGCTCGTAGTCGCGGGCGGCGGGCCGGCTGAACCGTCGTCGTCGGCGCTAGTCGGGGCGGCCGATTTGCGCGCGCTCGGCCCGGCTTCGCACACCTGGACGCGCTGGCCGCGGCTCCTGCTCCGCGCCGTGCAGAAGCTGTTCGTGACGGCCGTCGTGCTCCCGCTGGTCGTCGCCGGCCTCTTCCTGCTCGTCAGGGCGCGACGGTGGAGGGCGATAGCCGTCCTGCTCGCGGTCCCGGCCTACTACTTCTGCGTCCAGTCGGCGGTCCACACGGAATACCGCTACGTGCTGGCCGTCCACTACTGCCTCTTCGTCGTCGCGGGGTACGCGCTTCATCGCGGCGGGCTCGCGCTCGGGCGGGCATGGGCGCGGGCGAGGCGGCGGGAGCCCGAGGCCCCAAGCCTTTGAAAGCCCGCGTCTTTTGGGTATAGTTTCTGCACGCGGCGGCGCCGGCTTCGAGGCGGCCGCCGCGTTCTTGGAGGAGGGAAAGTTTGCAGACTGACTTCGAGCAGGGGCTCAAGCTCGTGGCTATCGGCGGCGGGACGGGCCTTTCGACCTTGCTGTCGGGCCTCAAGGGGTCGGTCGGCGGCCACGGGCGCGGCGGCCCCTGGCTGGAATCGCTGTCTGCCATCGTCACGGTCTCGGACGACGGCGGCAGCTCGGGCCGGCTGCGCGAGGAGTTGCAGATGCTCCCGCCGGGCGACATACGCAACTGCATGGTCGCGCTCTCGGAAGACTCCACGCTGCTCTCGCGCCTCTTCCAGTACCGCTTCCGCGGCGAGGGGGGCCTCGGCGGCCACAGCTTCGGCAACCTCTTCCTGGCGGCGCTGACCGAGGTGACGGGCGACTTCGTCGAGGCGGTCCGCCTTTCGTCGGAGGTGCTGGCGAGCAAGGGGCGCATCTTCCCCGCGACGCTGAACGACGTGCGGCTCGTGGCGGAGCTTGAGGACGGGAGCGAGGTGCGCGGCGAGACGCGCATCACGGCCGCGCGCTCGCCCATCCGCCGCCTGCGCTTGGAGCCCGAGCAGTGCCTGCCGCTGCCCGAGGCGCTGACGGCCGTCCGCACAGCCGACATCATCACGGTCGGCCCCGGCTCGCTTTTCACAAGTATCCTGCCGAACCTCCTGGTCTCGCGCGTGGCCGAGTGCATCGGCGCCTCCCGCGCCGTCAAGGTTTTCGTCTGCAACCTGATGACGCAGCCCGGCGAGACCGACGGCTACACGGCCCGCCGCCACCTCGAAGTGGTCAGGTCTTACGCGCCCGAGATCAGGTTCGACTACGTGGTCGTCAACGACCGGCCCGTCAGCCCCGTGCAGGCCGAGCGATACGCGGCCGAGGGCGCGCGCCAGATCGGGCTGACCGACCAACGGCTCGAACGCGAGTTCGGCGCCGAGGCAGAGGTGGTCCGCGCAGACCTGCTCGACGAGGGCGAGAAGGTCCGCCACAGCCCCGAGAAGCTGGCGCGGGTCATCAGGGCCTGCTACGAACAGGCGTGCGCGGCCCGGCACAGCCTGACCGCGACACGCTGAGAGCCTATGGAGAGACACCCGCAAAGCGGCCCGCCGGCCAACGCTCACCCGCTCGACATCCTGATTCTCGCCGCCGGACTCGGCACGCGCATGCGCTCGGCGACGGCCAAGGTGCTGCACAGGCTCGGGGGGCGGCCCCTCATCGCCCACGTCTGCCGCACGGCCTCGGCACTGCAACGCGAGCAGCGGCCCGTCCACGTCGTCGTCGGCCACCAGGCCGACGAGGTCCGGCGGGCCGTTGTCGAGGAGCTGGGCGAGGGGCGGGCCGCCTTCGTCACGCAGACCGAGCAGCGCGGCACCGGCGACGCCGCGATGGCCGCCCGCGAGGCGCTTCAGGGGGCCGACTCGACGCTGCTCGTGCTCTCGGGCGACGTGCCGCTCGTCAGGGCCGAGACGCTCGCGGGCCTCGTCCAGCAGCACCGCACGCACCGCGGGCGCGGGGCGGCCTGCACGCTGCTCTCGGTCAAGCTCGAAGACCCGACGGGCTACGGCCGCGTCGTGCGCGACGAGGAGGGGCGCTTCGAGCGCGTCGTCGAGCAGAAGGACGCCACGCCGGAGGAGCGGCAGATTACCGAGATCAACGCCGGCATCTACTGCTTCGAGACGCGCCTGCTCTTTCCGGCCCTCGAACGCGTCAGGCCCGAGAACGCGCAGGGCGAGTTCTACCTGACCGACGTGCCCGGCATCCTCCGCGCCGACGGCGAGGACGTTTCCGTTTACCTCCACAACGACGCGCGCGAGGTCTCGGGCATCAACACCCGGATGGAGCTGGCAGACTTCGAGCGGCTGCTCCGGGTGCGGACGCTCAGGAACCTGATGCTCAACGCCGGCGTCACAGTCATCGACCCGCAGCACACCTACGTCAGCCCCGACGCGCAGATCGGGCGCGACACCGTGCTCCACCCGAACGTCCACGTCGAGGGGCGCACCACAATCGGCGACGGCTGCGAGATCGGCCCCGGCACGCGCGTCACAGACTCGCGCGTCGGCAACGGGGTGACGATCAAAGACCACTGCGTCGTCGTCTCGTCAGAGGTCGGCGACAACTGCACGCTCGGCCCCTTCGCCCACCTGCGGATGAACGCGCGGCTCGAAGAGGGCGCCACGGTCGGCAACTTCGTCGAGGTCAAGAACTCGCGCCTCGGGTCGGGCACGAAGGCGATGCACCTCTCCTACCTCGGCGACGCCGAGCTGGGCGAGCGGACCAACGTCGGCGCCGGCACCGTCACCTGCAACTACGACGGGCGGCGGAAGCACCGGACCCACGTCGGCGACGACGTGAAGATCGGCTCTGACACGATGCTGGTGGCGCCCGTCAGCGTCGGCTCGCGCTCGGTGACGGGCGCCGGCTCGGTCGTCATCGAGGACGTGCCGCCCGACACGCTCGTCGCCGGCGTGCCCGCGAAAGTCAAGAAGCAGCTCCCGCGCGAGTCGGACCTGAACGCGCCCGGAGAGACCAACACGCAGGAGGGCGGAGCGGGCGGCGAGTGAGGCGAGGGAGGGCGGCGCTCAGCTCCCCGCGCGCCGCCCTCCCTCGCCCTCCCCGCCCCGCCCGCCGCGACTCACCCGAAGGGATAAAAAAGCCATCATGTGCGGCATCGTCGGCTACGTCGGAAACAAGCAGGTCGTGCCCGTCATCCTCGACGGGCTGAGGAAGCTCGAATACCGCGGTTATGATTCGGCCGGCATCGCGGTGGTGGACGAGAAGCATACCCTCGACATCCGCCGGGCCGAGGGCAAGCTCCGCAACCTCGAAGAGGCCATCCGCTTAAAGCCCCTCGACGGCACCTACGGCATCGGCCACACGCGGTGGGCCACGCACGGGCGCCCCACGGAGGAGAACGCACACCCGCACCGCGACTGCACGGGGCGCGTCGTCGTCGTCCACAACGGCATCATCGAGAACTACGTCCAGCTCAAGGAGCGGCTGCGCCAGTCCGACCACCGCTTCGTCACCGAGACCGACACGGAGGTCGTGGCACACCTCGTCGAGGAGTACCTGAAAGAGGACGACTCGTTCGAGCGCGCCGTTCGCCGGGCCGTCGTGGACCTGCGCGGCATCTTCGCCCTCTCGATCATCTCGACCGACGAGCCCGACACCATCATCGCCGTCCGGCAGGGGCCGCCCGTCGTCATCGGCCTGGGCGACGGCGAGTACTTCGTCGCCTCGGACGTGCCGCCCATCCTCCAGCACACGCGCGACGTTTTCTTCCTCGGCGACGGCGAGATAGCGGTGTTGACGCGCGCCTCGGTCCGGGTGACGAACTTCGCGGGCGAGGCGGTCGAGCCCCAGCGCCAGCGCATCACCTGGGACCCGATCATGGCGGAGAAGGGCGGCTTCAAGCACTTCATGCTCAAGGAGATTTACGAGCAGCCGCGCGCGGTCCGCGACACCGTGCAGGGGCGCGTCTCTCTGGACACGGGCCGCGTCTACCTCGACGAGATGAACATCACGCCGCAGGAGTTCAAACAGTTCGACCGCGTGATGGTGGCCGCCTGCGGCACGTCCTGGCACGCGGGCCTCGCCGGCAAGTACATGATCGAGCAGCTCGCGCGCCTGCCCGTCGAGGTGGACTACGCCTCGGAGTTCCGCTACCGCGACCCCGTAGTGGACGAGCGGACGCTCCTGGTCGTCATCTCGCAGTCGGGCGAGACGGCCGACACCATCGCCGCCCTGCGCGAGGCGAAGGAGCGCGGGGCGAAGGTGCTGGCGGTCTGCAACGTGCAGGGCTCGATGATCACGCGCGAGTCGGACGGCACCATCCTGACGCACGCCGGCCCCGAAATCGGCGTCGCCTCGACGAAGGCTTTCACCTCGCAGATGGTCGCGCTCTACCTCTTCGCCCTCCACCTCGGGCAGTTGCGCGGCGTACTATCGGGCGAAGAGGCGCGGCGCCACGCGCAGGAGCTCGCGGAGCTGCCCGTCAAGATCGAGCACCTCCTGTCGGACTCGGACGAGCTTGAGGAGTTGGCCCGCGAGTTCCACCGCGCCACGGACTTCCTCTACCTCGGGCGCGGCATCAACTTCCCCGTCGCGCTCGAAGGTGCGCTCAAGCTCAAGGAGATTTCCTACATCCACGCCGAGGGCTACCCGGCCGGCGAGATGAAGCACGGCCCGAACGCCTTGATTGACGAGCGGCTGCCCGTCGTCGTCATCAACACGCGCGAGGAGGGCGACCGCGCCTCTGAGCTGCGCTACGAGAAGACCCACTCGAACATCGTCGAGGTCAAGGCCCGCGAGGGCCGCGTCATCTCGGTCCTGACCGAGGGCGACCGGATGTCGGCCGAGGTCTCCGACCACGTCATCGAGATACCGCCCTCCTCCGACCTGCTCTCGCCCATCCTCTCCGTCATCCCCCTGCAACTGCTGGCCTACCACATCGCCGTCCGGCGCGGCTGCGACGTGGACCAGCCGCGCAACCTCGCCAAGTCCGTCACGGTCGAGTAGGCCGCAGAGCAGGGCCGTTGCCCGTAACTCACGCGCGGGGTTATAACTGCCCCGCGCGTGTTTTTTCTTCGGCGCGCGAGTCTCACCCGGCGATTTCTCACGCCCGCACGGAGGCAGCCCGATGGCGAAAGTTTACGTCTCTTCGACCTTCCTCGACCTCGGCGAGTGCCGCGAAAAGCTCAGGCTCCTTCTGCGCCGGATGGGGCACGAGGACGTGGCGATGGAGTATTACGTGGCGGGCGAGCAGCGGCCCGTCGAGAAGTGCCTGGCCGACGTGGAGGCGTGCGACCTCTACGTCGGCCTCTTCGCGTGGCGGTACGGCCACGTGCCCGCCGAGAACAACCCCGAGCGCCTGTCCGTCACAGAGATGGAGTACCGGCGCGCGCGGGATTCCGGCAAGACCTGCCTCGTCTTCCTGCTCGACGAGGACGCGCCCTGGCCGCGCAGTATGATGGACAGGGACGACGCCCAGATCGTGCGGCTGCGCGCCGAGCTGAGCGAGAGGCATCTCGCCGGCAAGTTCACCTCGGCCGCCAACCTCGCCGAGGTGGCCGGGCCGGCCGTCTACACGTGGGCGAAGGAGAGCGGCCAACTCGTGCCGCCGAGCGCCATCGCAGAGCTCGACCTCACGGCCTACTACAACGCGCTCGCCAGGCGCTACCAGCGCCTCGACCTCGACGCGCTGACGCCGCCGCAGAAGGAGGAGTACCTGCAACTGCAACTGCGCCTCGTCTACGTCGAACAGAGCGTGCGCGAGGAGCCGCCGCCGGTCGAGCTGCCGAAGGAGATGTGGGAGCGGCTGCGGCGCGAGGGCGAGGTGCTGCCCGAAGATTTGCCCTCGGGGATGTCGCCCGAGGACGTGCTCCGCGCCCGCCAGCTTTACTTCGAGAAGCCCCCGCACCCGGTCCTCGACGCGCTCACCGACGAGCGCCACCGCCACGGCCTCGTCCTCGGCGACCCCGGTTCGGGCAAGTCAACGCTCGCACGCTACCTCGTCATGTCGCTCGTCAACGAGGACGGCGACCCGAAGCGGCGCGCGGCCTTCCCCGAACACCTGCCGCTGCTCATAGAGCTTCGCGCCTACGCCGGCCTCTGCGCAGAGGGCAAGTGCGACACGTTCCTTGAGTTCGTGGAATACATGAGCAGGTCTGAGGGCTGGGGGCTGGACGCGGCCGCGCTCGACGGCTTCCTCAAACGCGACGGCCGCGCCCTCGTCGTCTTCGACGGGCTCGACGAAATCTTCGACCCCGAGGAGCGCGAGCGCGCCGCGCAACGAATCGCCGGCTTCGCCGGCACGTACCCGAAGGCGCGCGTCGTCGTCACCAGCCGCGTCGTCGGCTACCGCCGCCGCGTGCTCGACGACGGCGGTTTCTCACACTTCACGCTGCAAGACCTCGACGAAGGGCAGGTCGCCGCCTTCGTGGACAAGTGGTACGCGCTCGCCCTCTCAGACCGCCCCGACGAGGCAAGCGCGCGCCGCGAGCGCATCCTCAACTCGTTCCGCGAGTCGGCCTCGATCCGCCAGCTCGCCGGCAACCCGATGCTGCTGACCATCATGGCGATCATCGGCAAGCATCAGGAGCTGCCGCGCGAGCGTTGGAAGCTCTACGACCACGCGGCCTCGGTCCTCATCCAGCACTGGGACGTGAACAAGCACCTCCGCGACCGTCACCTCGACGCCGCCTTCATCGGCGAGGACGACAAGAAGGAGTTGCTGCGCCGCCTCGCCTACAAGATGCAGGGCGGCGAGGGCGGCCTCGCGGGCAACTACGTCCACCGCGAGCAGCTACAGGAAGCGTTCGAGGGCTACCTGCGCGACCGCTACGCCCAGCCGCCCGACCGCGCCAAGCTCATCGCCGAGGCGATGATCCAGCAGTTCCGCGAGCGCAACTTCATCCTCTCGCTCTACGGCGCCAACCTCTACGGCTTCGTCCACCGCGCGTTCTTAGAGTTCTTCTGCGCCACCGCCTTCACCCACAAGTTCGAGAAGACGCGCGAACTCACCCTCGAAGACCTCAAAGCTCTCTACACGGCCCACTGGGAAGACCGCCCCTGGCACGAAGTCCTGCGCCTCATCTGCGGCATGCTCGACCCCGCTTTCGCCGGCGAACTTATTGACCACCTCTCCACCACAGTCTACCGCCCCTGGCCCGAGAAATTCGGCGACCGCCCGCCCTGGAACATCGCGGTAGCCGCGCAATGCATCGGCGAAATCAAGGACATCAACACCGTAGCTGACCCCGCTGAGAAACTGCTCAGGGGGCTCTGCTCACTCTTTGACCATCTTGAGCAGAGAGAGCCTGAACTATTTTTGTTCATAGGTCATGAAATATTGCCGTCCGTGGAAACTATTGGTCCAAACTGGCCGGGCCGGGCGGTATTAGGCGAATGGCTTAGAAAAAACGCGGAGCATGAGTCATTTGGCAGCTTCTATGCGCCCATGAAAGGAACATTTGTAGCGGCTTTTGGCGCAGGGTTGGAAGAGCTTTATCAGGTAGTCTCTTCCTTCGCTTCGGACGAGAGGTCCGAGGTTCGCCTCTTCGTTACATATGCATTGGCGGGAGATTGGCCCGATAAGTTACAGGTGGCGCAAACTCTACGACAATTCACAAAAAATGATGCTGCGGGGATTGTCCGCCGTAGCGCGGCCTATATGTTGGGCAACTATTTTAGTGATGATCCTGAGACCTTTCCATTACTGTGTCAATTGGCAGTAGAAGATAAAGATATGTGGGTTCGTTTATTAGTGCTACGGAATTTAATAGAGCACTTTGGAGATAGAGCCGACACTTTCTCAGTGCTCATTGATCGTGCGATAAACGACCCATCTCCCCGCTCGGATAAACCTGAGGTCTCTCTAGGCGTGCGTGGTCAAGCTATAATCGGGTTAGTGAGGCAATGGGGCTCACGTCCGGAAACTCTGGCTCTGCTGCGGGAGCGGGCTGAGAACGAGCCTCATCCCCGGCTAAGGAAGAGGGCGAAGAGATTGGCGGACAAGTTGGAGGAGAAGGCGCGGGGGGGTTGATGGGCGAAGACGGAGACGGCCCGGCGGGTGTCGCCGGGCCGTTTTGCGTTTATGGGCGTTGGGGGGTTGCTAGTCGCCGTCGGTCCTGACGTATTTGAGGGGCGAGTTGGCGAGGAGTTCTTTGAGCTTTTTGCGCTGCTGCTCGGTGGAGTCGGTCATCCAGGGCTCGGGGGCGATGGAGTAGGCTTCCTTGTAGGTCTTGTTGGCCTTCGCCGTCTGGCCCGTCCCGAGGTAGGCTTCGGCCTGCGTGGCGACGACCCAGTACTTGTTGCTCAGGTACTCGTCCGTTGCCTTTTTGGTCGCCCTCCTGCCGGACGGGGCCGGGTTCTCGTCGAGCCAGCGCTCGCAGACCGAGAGCACCTCGCGGCGGACCCGCTGCGCCTCGACGAAGTCGGCGACGGCCTCGGCCGGGCTCTGGGCGTGGGCCGCGCGGACGTTGAGCAGGTAGGCCAGGTTGATGCCGTTGTAGTAGTCGTTGCGCAGGTAGAAGCCGCACGCGTAGGCGCGCACCGCCTGGTTGAGGTAGCTGTCGTCGCCGGTCTCCTCCCACAGCCGCTTGTGGACCGCGCCCCAGAGCCCGAGCGTCTCGGTGTCGTTCGACCGCTCGGGGTCGAGCGTGAGCAGGAGGTCGCGCGCCTCCTTGAGCGCGGCGGTCGGCGTCGGCTGCTTGCTCTTGTAGGTGACGAGCGCGAGCTGCTGGATGATGTAGGGGTCTTCGGGCGCGTTGGGGTTGTGCTCCCGCATGGCCTCGCGGACCGACGCGAGGAGCCGCCGGGCCTCCGCGAAGTCGCCCCGCCGCTTCGCCTCGGCCATCTTCTGCATCTGCGCGCCGTGCGTCTGTCCGGCGGGCACGGGCGCCGGGTCCGCTACGACGCCAGCGACCGCCGCCGCCATTTTCAGCGTCGCCGCGTCGGCGGCGGCCTGGTTAGCGTTCAGGTCGTCGGGCAGTTTCAGGCGGCGCAGCCCGCTCAGGAAGGTGTAGACGGGGCTGTCGTCGGTCGGGTTGGCGAGTATCTGCTCGACGGCCTTCTTAAGCTCGGCGCGGAACCTCTTCGCCTCGCTGACCCCGATGTCGTCGCCGAGGTGCTTGTAGGTCCGCACGGTGATCTGCGCGATGTCGAAGGGGAACTTGAACTGGTCTTCCGCGATGATGATGGTCGTGTAGGGCCTGAGGGCGTGGCGCACGCCCAGCTCGTAGAAGGCGTTGCTGTTGGAGGTGGAGAGGTCCGCGATGACGAGGTCCGAGGTCAGGATGCGCTCGTACATCGGGACGTTGATGTTGCCGGAGTGGACGATCTCGTCTGCGCGGTGGCAGTCCAGCCCGCATTCCTCGACGGTCGGCTTGATCAGGTTGTGGTACGAGGCGTCGAGGTTGAGCTTGCGGCCGGTGGCGAGGTCAACCTTCTCTCCGAACCCCATCACGACGAAGCAGCTCTTTTTCGGGGCGGGCATGGCGAAATCTCCTCGGTTGTGGGGACGCCGCGGTCCTGGCGTCGGGAAGTGAGAGGCGCCGAAGCGTTCGGCGGGCCGTCCGAGAGCGGGGCATTATGGCGCGGCCCCCGCGCCAAGACAAGACCGGCGGCCGTGCGGGCCGGCTCACTCGGCGGCGCGCAGGACGACGCACTTGAGGTAGAAGGTCTCGGGGACGCCGACGAGGACGGGATGGTCCGAAGACTGTGTGCGGCGCTCGACGATCTGGACGCGGCGGCGGGCGTCCGATGCGGCCTCGGAGATGACTTCGAGGAAGTTCCCCTCGGACATGTGGTAAGAGCAGGTGCAGGTGACGAGCGTGCCGCCCGCTTCGAGCAGCTTCAGGGCGCGCAGGTTGATCTCCTTGTAGCCGCGGGCGGCGGCCTCGACGCTGGCGCGGTTCTTGGCGAAGGCCGGCGGGTCGAGCACTATCGTCCGGAACCTCTCGCCCGCGGCCTCAAGCTCGCGCAGGGCGTCGAAGACGTTGGCCTCGCGGAACTCGACGTTAGCCGCCCCGTTGAGCGCGGCGTTGGCGCGGGCGGCCTCGACCGCCTCGGCCGACACGTCGAGGCCGACGACGCTCTCGCAGGCCGGGGCGATGCTGAGGGCGAAGCCGCCGTTGAAGGTGAAGCAGTCGAGCGCGCGGCCGCGGGCGTGGCGGCGCGCGGCCTGGTGGTTCTCGCGCTGGTCGAGGAAGGCGCCGGTCTTCTGGCCGCCGAGCGGGGCGACGCGGAAGCGCGTGCCGTGCTGCGAGACCTCGATCTCGCCCGGCTCTTCTCCGTAGAGCACGCCGGCCTTCATCTCCAACCCTTCGAGCGCGCGCACGCGCACGTCGTTGCGCTCGACGATGGAGCGCGGCGCGAACTCCTCGGCGAGCAGCGCGGTCAGAGTCTCCTTCAGCGCCTCGGTGCCCTGCGAGAGAGTCTGCAAGACGAGCACGTCCCGGTAGCGGTCCACGATGAGCGACGGCAGCAGGTCGCCCTCGGAGTAGACGAGGCGGAAGGCGTCCGTATCGCGTTCGAGGCCGGCGCGGCGGGCTGCTGCCGCTCGCAGGCGTGCGCGCCACCACTCGCGGTCCACCGGCTCTTCGCGCGTCGTCAGCAGCCGCAGCGCGATCTCGGAGCGGTCGCTGTAGAGCGCCTGCCCGACGAAGCGCCCGCGCTCGTCGCGCACCGAGACGACCGGGCCGCCCCCGCCCGCCGCCTCGCGCACGTCCGTGCGGTAAATCCACAGGTGGCCGCGGCGCGCTCGCTCTGCCCCGCGCCGCGTGATGGTCACTCCGGGTTGTCGCATCCGTCTCCTTCGGCCCGCGCCCGGCGGTATTGAAGCACGCGCCGGGCACTCGCTTCAACGGCGCGTCCTTGAAAACGCCCGACGGGGGTTGTAGCCTAAGGGGGTTTTCAAACGCGGCGCGACAGACGAAGACGGTAGGCGGGGGGCACACGGCCGTCCGCGCGCGGGGCCAAGGGCCGTCGCGCGCCCGGCCGTCCGAAGAGATGATAAAGAGAATCGGGCTGGTGACGGGCGGCGGCGACGCGCCGGGGCTCAACGCCGTAATCCGGGCGGTAGTCAAGACCGCGGCCAACGAGTACGGGGTGGGCGTCGTCGGCGTCGAGGACAGCTTCGAGGGCTGCCTCGGCGAGATGCGCGTGCGCGAGTTGCAGCCGAAGGACGTGCGCGGGCTGCTGCCGCGCGGCGGCACCATCCTCGGCACGCGCAACCGCGGCAGCTTCGTCGTCCGCGACCCCGGCGGCGCCTCGACCAAACCGCCCGACATCTACCGCGAGGCCATCTCGAACCTCGAACGCGCGGGCGTTGACGCGCTGGTGGTCGTCGGCGGCGAGGGCACGCTCGCCATCGCGGCCGAGTTCGACCGCTTCGGCTTCCCCGTCGTCGGCGTCCCCAAGACGATTGACAACGACCTGGCGGCCACCGAGCTGACCTTCGGCTTCATGACCGCCCTCGACATCGCCACGGAGGCGCTCGACCGCCTGCACACGACGGCCGAGTCGCACGACCGCGTGATGGTGCTCGAAGTGATGGGGCGCCACACGGGCTGGATCGCGCTCCACTCCGGGGTGTCGGGCGGGGCCGACGTGATCCTGATGCCGGAGATACCCTTCTCGATGGAGAAGGTGGCCGCGAAGGTGTTGGAGCGCGAGCGCTGCGGCTCGGAGTTCTGCATCGTCGTCGTCTCGGAGGGGGCGCGAGAGGTCGAGGGCGAGCAGCTCTACGTTGAGGCGGGCAGCCCCCAGAGCGCGCCGCGGCTCGGCGGCATCGGCCTCCACGTCGCCACCGAGGTCGGGCGGATGACGGGCAAGGAGGCGCGCTGCGTCGTGCTCGGCCACCTCCAGCGGGGGGGCACGCCGAACGCCTTCGACCGGATGCTGGCGACCAACTTCGGCTCGGCCGCGGTACGCGCCCTGATGGAAGGCCGGCGCGGCGTGATGGTCGCGCTCCAGGCGGCCAACGTCCATACGGTGCTGCTCTCGGAGGCCATCGCCAACCTCAAGACCGTGCCGCCCGAGAGCCAGCTCGTCCGCACGGCGCGCGACGTGGGCATCTCCTTCTGCGCCCCGGACGAGGCGCAGTATCACCGCCAGGACGAGTGCTGAAGACGGCGCCGGCCGGCCGCGCGACCCGGCCGCCGGCTCTTACAATTCGGCCGCCAGCGCGCGGGCCGAAGAAAGTCCGGAGAGGGAATAAAGTGACGGAAGTCATCAAGCAGAAACTGCGGCAGGAGTTGGACGAGTTGGAGACGGAGCTGCGCGTCCACCTGCCGCAGCAGATCAAGACGGCCAAGGAGTGGGGCGACCTGCGCGAGAACGCCGAATACCACGCGGCGCTCGCCCGCCAGCAGTTCGTCCAGGCGCGCATCCGCGACCTGCGCCAGCGCCTCAGCGAGGTCTCCTCAATCGACATCTCGAAGATACCGCGCGACAAGGTGGCCTACGGCTCGACCGTCCTCCTCTACGACCCTGAGCGCGACGAGGAGCTCACATACCGTTTGGTGACGGCCGAGGAGAGCGACCCGCAGGGCGGCCTGATCTCGACGGCCTCGCCCGTCGGCCGCAGCCTGATGGGGCGCGAGGAGGGCGACGAGGTGACGGTCCGCACGCCGGCCGGCGCGCGCCGCTTCGAGATCAAGAGGCTCACGACGCTGCACGACGAGGCCGGCGCGGAGGGCGGCGCGGGCGGCGAAAACTAACCGCCCGCCTCTCGCGTCCGGGCACGGGGGGCGGGGCGCCTCCGCCGAAAACCCCCTCCGGCCATTGACTACAGGGTCCGACTCGGCTTATTTCAGAGCGCATGGAAAGAGAAGAGAACGTCAGGCCCGGCGAGCGCGTCGGCGAGGTGATCGAGACGCCCGACCCGCGCGCGCCCGAGACGGCCGAGCACCCCGCTCCCGGCGTCGAACACGAGCGAGAGCCCGACGCCGAAAACATCATGCCCGCCGAGGACGGGCCCGGCACGTTCTAGCGCCCGGCCCCGCGGCGGTCGCACCGACAAAGGCGCCCGACGGGCGCGCCGCGTATCCGCGCGCGCCGCGCCGGTGCGGGCGCCCGCCCGCAGTCTCGAAACCAAGCTCGAACAACCACGCCGTAGGAGTCTCAGGATGGAGACCAATCAAGAACCCGCCGCCCCGCCGCCCGCGGGCGCAGACCGGTCGCCGCGCTGGGTAGACCGGGCGCTGAACACCATCGAGACGGTCGGCAACAAGCTGCCAGACCCGGCGGTGCTCTTCCTGCTCCTGCTCATCGTCGTCTGGCTGCTCTCCTGGCTGCTGGCGCCGATGCAGTTCTCGGAACTGGACCCGCGCACCGGCAAGCCCATCCAGATCGTCAACCAGTTGAGCGGCACGGCCGTCGCCGCCTTCCTCTCGAACATGGTCACGACCTTCACGGGCTTCCACCCGCTCGGGGTCGTGCTGGTGGCGCTGCTGGGCGTCGGCGTGGCCGAGCACACGGGCTTCATCAACGCGGCGCTCAAGGGGCTGCTCTCCTTCACCTCGGCCTGGCTCCTGACGCCGATGGTGATCCTCGTCGGCATCGTCAGCCACACGGCGGCCGACGCCGGCTACGTGCTCGTCATCCCCTTAGGCGGCGTCATCTTTTACGCGGCCGGCCGCCACCCGCTGGCCGGCATCGCGGCCGCCTTCGCCGGCGTCTCCGGCGGCTTCAACGCCAACTTCATCCCGTCGAGCATAGACCCTCTGCTGGCGGGCCTGACGCAGACGGCCGCGCAGATCATCGACACCGGCTACACCGTCAACCCGCTCTCGAACTGGTTCTTCGCCGCCGCTTCGAGCGTCCTCATCGTCGGCGTCGGCTGGTTCATCACCGACCGCATCATCGAGCCGCGGCTCCTGCGCTCGACGCCCGTGGACGGCGACGAGTCGGAGATGCCGAAGATGCAGGAGCTGGGGCCGCGCGAGCGCAAAGGGCTCATGGCGGCGCTCCTGGCGCTCGCCCTCGCGCTCGGCCTCCTCGCCGCCGCCAGCGTGCCTTCCGACTCGTTCATGCGCTCGCCGGCCGGCCACCGCCTGACGGCGCAGTCGTTCGAGCGGCTGCGCGCCGAGGGGGTGCCCGAGGACGTGTTGAAGAAGGCCGCGCCGATGCGCGGGCAGCCGCAGGCCGGGCAGACGGCCTTCCAGAACAACCTCAAGACGCGGCTCGGCGAGCCGGCGGCCGCGCAGCACGGCCCCGCCTTCGTCGCCGCGGCCGAGCCGACCGAGCGCGAGCTGACGGCGGCCAACGCCCCGCTGATGCAGGCCATCGTCCCGCTCATCTTCCTCCTCTTCCTGCTGCCGGGCGTCGTCTTCGGCTACGTGGCCGGCACGGTCAGGAGCCACCGCGACATCATCAAGGGGATGAGCAAGGCGATGAGCACGATGGGCTACTACATCGTGCTGGCCTTCTTCGCCTCGCTCTTCATCGCGGCCTTCGGCCAGTCGAACATCGGGGCGCTGCTGGCCCTGAAGGGGGCGAACGTGCTGCGGGCGCTTGAGCTGCCCGGCCAGGTCACCATCGTCGGCATCATCGTCCTGACGGCGCTCGTCAACCTGCTGATCGGGTCGGCGTCGGCCAAGTGGGCGCTGCTCGCCCCGATCTTCGTCCCGATGCTGATGCAGTTGGGGCTCTCGCCCGAGCTGACGCAGGCGGCCTACCGCGTCGGCGACTCGACGACCAACATCATCACGCCGCTGATGCCCTACTTCCCGCTCGTCGTCGTCTACGGGCAGCGCTACGTGAAGAACACCGGCATCGGCACGCTCGTCTCGCTGATGCTGCCCTTCTCGGTCATCTTCCTGGTCATCTGGACCGCCTTCCTGATCGCCTACTGGCTGCTCGGGCTCCCGCTCGGGCTCCAGGCGCCCTACGCCTACCCGGCCCCCTGACGGCGGCCGCAAAATGACAAGGCCCCGCCGGCGCTCGCACCCGGCGGGGCCTCTCCCTTTCGGGTCGCGGCCCGTGCGAGGCGCGGCCGGGCACTTCCTTGACAAGCCGTTTGGCCGGTTCCTATGATGGCCGGGTCGCAACACACACACGCGAGCGCAAATCATCCACACACTTCGGGACGCCGCAAGAAAGGCTTTCAGGGTTTGTTTGGGGCGAGCATCGGACGGGGCGCGGGCCGGATCATCAACGCGATGGTGCAGGGGCTCGCGCGCCGGCGCATCAACCCCAACTGGCTGACGGTGATTGGCGTTTCGATCAACGTCCTGTGCGGGGTGATGTTCGGGCTCGGCCACTTCTTCTGGGCCGGCATCGTCCTCATCGTCGCCAACCTCTTCGACATGCTCGACGGCTCGGTCGCACGCCGCACCGGCCAGGTGACGCGCTTCGGCGGCTTCCTCGACTCCACCCTCGACCGCGTCTCCGACATGGCCGCCTTCGTCGGCCTGATGCTCTTTTACGCGCGCGACACGGAGTTCCACTCGACCCTGAACGTGCTGCTGGCCGGCCTCGCGATGGTCGGCTCGGTGCTGGTCTCCTACGCGAGCGCGCGGGCCGAGAGTTTGATCCCGAAGTGCGACGTGGGCTTCCTGCGCCGCCCCGAGCGCGTAGTGCTGCTCATCATCGGTGCCCTCTCGACACACCCCACGTCGGCCAGCCCCTTCGCCAACCGGATGCCGGCCGTCCTCTGGATACTGGCCGTCGGCTCGTTCTGGACCTTCGCCTACCGCATGTACCACACCTGGAGCGAGCTGCGCGCGGCCGAGGAGACGGCCCGCGCGGAGGCCGCCCGCGGCGCAGCCGAAGGCCCGACGCAGCGCAGCGCCGGCGACCGGCAGCCGGCCCCCGAGGCCGCCCCGGCCCCGCGCTGACCCGGCGGAACGGGCGGGCGGCGCCCCTCACCCCGGCCGCCGCACCGCGAGTCCCTTATGAGCATCTTCGACATCTTCAGGAAGAAGAAGGCGGGCGGCGAGGCCGAGCGGCGCGCGGAACTGCTCCGCACGGGCCGCATCACCGAGGGCTCGATCTTCGACGTAATCACGGACGAGGCGGGCGCCATCACGCAGGTCTTCTACAACTACGAGATCAACGGCGTCGAGTACGAGTCTTCGCAGCTCCTCGACGACGGGCAGCGGCGGCGCTCCGGCGAGTACTTCCCCGGCGCCCGCGTCACCGTCCGCTTCAACCCCCGCCGGCCGGGCAACTCGGTCGTAGTTTGAAAGCCGTGACGAGTGACAAGTAACAAGTGACAAGAAAGAATCCTCTTCCTCTTGTCACTTGTCACTTGTCACTTGTCACTTGTCACGAATCCGATGTTTCGCAAACTTCTCATCGCCAACCGCGGGGAGATCGCCGTCAGGGTGATTCGCGCCTGCCGCGAGATGGACATCTCGCCCGTGGCCGTCTACTCGGAGCCGGACGCCGCGGCGCTGCACGTCCGCATGGCCGACGAGGCATACCTGCTCGGCCCCGCGCCCTCGGTCGAGAGTTACCTTCGCATCGACCGCGTTGTCGAGGCGGCGAAGGCGAGCGGGGCCGAGGCCGTCCACCCCGGCTACGGCTTCCTGGCCGAGAACGCGCAGTTCGCCCGCGCCGTCGCCGAGGCCGGCCTCGTCTTCATCGGCCCGTCGCCCGAGGCGATGGAGCTGATGGGCTCGAAGACGAGCGCGCGGCGGGCGGCGATGGCGGCCGGCGCGCCCGTCGTGCCGGGCACGACCGAGCCGCTCGCATCGCTCGAAGAGGCGCGCGAGACGGCCGCGCGCGTCGGCTATCCCGTCATGCTCAAGGCGGCGGCCGGCGGCGGCGGCAAGGGCATGCGCCTCGTCCGCGACGACGGCGAGATGGCCTCGGCCTTCGAGAACGCGCGCAGCGAGGCGGCCGCGGCCTTCGGCGACTCGTCGGTCTACGTCGAGAAGGCCGTCGAGCGCCCGCGCCACATCGAGATACAGGTCTTCGCCGACCGGCACGGCCACACCGTCCACCTCGGCGAGCGCGAGTGCTCCATCCAGCGCCGCCACCAGAAGGTGATCGAAGAGTGCCCGTCGCCGATTGACGAGCCCACCCTGCGCGGACGCATGGGCGAGGCCGCGGTACGCATCACGCGCGCGGCCGACTACGTCGGCGCCGGCACAATCGAGTTCCTCGTCTCGGACGTGACGCGCGAGTTCTACTTTCTGGAGATGAACACCCGCCTTCAGGTAGAGCACCCCGTCACCGAGCTGGTCACGGGCCTCGACCTCGTGCGCGAGCAGATACGGGTCGCGGCCGGGCTGCCGCTCTCCTTCACGCAGGAGGAGGTGCGCTGGACGGGCCACGCCGTCGAGTGCCGCATCTACGCAGAGGACCCCGAGCAGAACTTCATGCCCTCGCCCGGACGCATCACCGTGCTGCGGGGGCCGGGCGGGCCGGGCGTCCGCTACGACGGGGGCTTTTACGCCGGCGCCGAGGTGCCCATCCACTACGACCCGCTCATCGCCAAGCTCGCCACCTGGGGGCGCACCCGCCAGGAGGCCATCGAGCGGATGCGGCGGGCTCTGCGCGACTACCAGCTCGGCGGCATCAAGACGACGCTCCCCTTCTTCCGCGAGGTGATGCGCGACGAGGAGTTCGTCGCCGGCCGGCTCGACACAGGCTTCATCGCCCGTTACGACGAGCGACGCAGCGCCGCCCTCAGGGAGTCGGCCGCGCCGGCAGCGGCGGCCGGCGCCGGCGCGGCCGACTCCGGCGCGAACAAGGCGGACACTACCTTTGCCGGCGACGCAGCCGACGACATCGACGGCGGCGCGGCCCGGCCCGGCCCGGCTTCCGCCGCCGCGGCCGAGGTCGTCAGGCGCGACATGGCGGCCGTCGTCGCCGCCCTCGCCTTCGAGAAGGAGCGGCAGGGCGCGGCCGGCGGGGGGCAGGGCGCGCCCGCGCAAAGCCGCTGGAAGGCTGCCGGCCGCGAGGCACTCCACCGCCGGCTCCAGACCTGAACCTTATGAAATTCAACGCGGAGATCGAAGGCGAGAAGACGACAATCGAACTGAGGCGAGAGGGCTCGCGCGTCCTGGCCGAGGTCGGCGGGCGCAGCTACGAGCTGGACGCGCGCGAGATCGAGGAGGGCGAGTATCTGCTGCTCCACGGGCGGCGCGTCTTCGAGTGCCGCGTGGCCCGCGCCGCCGGCCCGCACGTCCCGGGCGCGCTCCAGATCTCGGTCGGCGCCGAGACCTACGACGTGGCGCTCTCGGACCCGCGCCGCCTCCGCGGAGCACAGGGCGCGGGCGGCTCCGACGCCGGCCGCTCGCAGCTTAAGGCCCCGATGCCGGGCAAGGTGGTTCGCGTCCTCGTCGAACAGGGGCAGGAGGTCGAGGCCGGGCAGGGCGTCGTGGTCATCGAGGCCATGAAGATGCAGAACGAGCTGAAGTCGCCGAAGGCCGGCACGGTCTCGGAGGTGCGCACCGCCGAGGGCACTAACGTCAACGCCGGCGACGTGCTCGCCGTCATCGAGTAGCCGCCGACGGGCCGGCGGCCCGCGGTCACGCCTCAAGCATGTCCGACCTCCGCATCCTGCTCTGGGACATCGACGGCACCCTGATCCGCTCGACGCGGCCGGGCGCCTTCAAGGATTACACGGTTCCGGCGCTCGAAAAAATCTTCGGGACGGCGGGGCGGCTGCCCGAGATGACCGTCTCGGGGATGACCGACTTGCAGATCGCCTGCGAGGCGCTGTGCGAAGAGGGCTTCACGCGCGAGCAGGTCTGCGCGCGGGTCGCGGAGCTGCGCAGCCACTACCTCGAAGCCCTCGAAGGCGCGGCGGCGGGCGCGCGGGAGGGCGAGCCGCTGTTCGAGCTGCTGCCCGGCGCCCGCGAGGCCCTGGCGGCCGCCGACGGGCACCCGCGCTACCTCTCCGCCCTCCTGACGGGCAACCTCGAACCCGTCGCCCGCCTCAAGATGCGACTGGTCGGGCTCGGAGAGTTCTTCCGCCTGCCCGGCGCCTTCGGCGACGACTCGCCAGACCGCCGCGACCTGCCGGCCCTCGCCGCCGAGCGCATCGGCCGCCACCTCGGCCTCGCGCTCGCGCCCGAGCAGTTCATCGTCATCGGCGACACGCCGAACGACATCCGCTGTGCCCGCCACTTCGGCGCCCGCTCAATCGCCGTCGGCACGGGCCGCCTCAACAGCGTAGCCACCCTCGCCCCGCACTCGCCAGACCTGCTTCTGCCGGACCTCTCCGACACCGCGGCCGTCCTCGCCGCACTCGAAAAGCTGTAGGGAAAAGGGGACGGGGGAGGGGGGAGGGGGAAGGAAGACGCCGGGGGAGATGAAGCAACCGCCAGCGGTCGGTCTTCCCTTCCCTTTCCCCTTTTCCCTTTCCCCCTTCCCCTGTCATCGTCCAAACGCGCGGGCCAGATCGCGGCGGTCGAGGCGGAGGACGACGGGCCGCCCGCGCGGGCTGGTGGTGGGCGAGGAGGTGCGGAGCAGGCGCGCGACGAGCCAGCGCATCTTCTCAGTGGTGAGCGGCGTGCCGGGCCTGACGGCGGCGCTTGAGGCGAGGCGGGCGGCGACGAGGTCGCGCGCGGAGGAGCGCGCGCGGCCGCGCCGCTCGCCCTCGACCGCGTCGAGGATTTCGGCGAGCAGGTCGCGGGCGGCGCCGGCCGGCAGGTCCGCGGGCACGGCGCGGACGGCGACGGTCCGGCCCGAGAGGCGCATCAGTCCGAAGCCGTGGCGTTCGAGTTCGTCCGAGACCTCGTCGAAGGCCGCGGCCTGCGCGGGCGTGAGGTCGAAGGTCTCGGGCAGCAGGAGGTTTTGCGACTCGGCCGGGCGCGACTCTTCGAGGGCGCGGTACTTGTCGAAGAGGACGCGCTCGTGCGCGGCGTGCTGGTCGATGAGCAGCAGCCCCTCGGCGTCCGCCGCGACGAGGTAGCCGTCTTCGAGCTGGCCGAGCAGGCGGATGTCGTGCCCGAGCGACTCGGGCACTGGCTCGCGCACGAACGACGCCACAGACCCGACCGGCGGCAGCGCGTGCGCGACAGGGGCGGGCGCGTGGGCCTCGGCGCCGACCGGCGCCGGCGAGGGTGAAGAATCTTCGACTGTCACGCCGACGGCGTCGGGGCGTGAGCGCGAGCCGCGATCCGTCGAAACGTCCGGCCCGGGCGGGCGAATCTCGTGCCCGCGGTGTGCGGCGAGCGGCGGGGCTTCGGCCGAGTTCGGGCCCGGGATGAGGCCGGGCTCGGGGGTGCCGAAGTCCATCGCCTCCTGCCGCGCTTCGGCGACCTCGCCCCGCGCCCCTGCGCTCAACTCCCAGCCGGCGGTTGATGAAAGGAAGGCTTCGCGGGCCGCGTCGGTCTCGGCCGCGCCCGGCGCTCGCGCGGCGGCATCGGGCGACGTGCGGGCTCGGGCCTCACCCACGGCGCCGCCACCGTCGGGCGCCGTCTCGTCTGCGCGCCGGCCCTCGCGGTCACTGCCGGTGTCGGAGGCGGGCGCAGCAGTCACGGAACGCTGCGCGGGCTCGGCCTGTGGCGTGAACTCTGCGGGCGGCGTGGACTCTGCGTGAGGCGCGAACTCTGCGTGAGGGGCAGGGCCGCCATAAGTGACGGGCTCCGGGGCGCGTGCGAAGCCGCCGGCGGCGAGCGCGTCGCGGACGGCGTCGCGCACGGCGTCGCGGACGGCGTCGGCGCGGCGGAAGCGAACTTCGGTCTTGGCCGGGTGGACGTTCACGTCCACCTCCTCGGGCGGCACTTCGAGGAAGAGGAGGGCCGCCGGGTATGTGCCCTGCGGGAGCACCGTGCGGAAGCCGTCGGAGAGGCCGCGGGCGATGAGCCGGTCGCGGACGAAGCGGCCGTTGACGAAGAGGTACTGCGCGTCGCGCGTCGAGCGCCGTTCGCGCGGGGCCGAGACGTAGCCGCGGACGCGGGCCACCCGCTCGTGCCCCCCCGAGACTTCGAGCAGCCCGCCGACGAACTCGGCCCCGAACAACTGGTAGGCCCGCTCGCGCACGTCCGGCGCGGGCGCGCAGCGCAACACCTCGCGCCCGTTGCTGGTCAGCGCGAAGCTGATCTCGGGGTGGGCCAGGGCGTAGTGTGTGACGAGGTTGGTGAGGTGAAAGCTCTCGGTCGCCTCGGAGCGTAGGAACTTGCGGCGGGCCGGCACGTTGAAGAAGAGGTCGCGGACTGTGACGGTGGTGCCGCGCGGGCGTGCGGCGGGGCTCACGTCGCGCATCCGGCCGCCCTCGATGAGGACGCGCGTGCCCTCGGCCTCGCCCCCAAGCTGGGTCAGCAGCTCGACGCGCGCGACCGAGGCGATGGAGGCCAGCGCCTCGCCGCGGAACCCGAGCGTCGGGACGCGTTCAAGGTCTTCGGCCGCGGTGATCTTCGAGGTGGCGTGGCGCTCGAAGGCCAGCAGCGCGTCGTCGCGCGTCATGCCCTCGCCGTCGTCAGAGACGCGCAGCAGCCTCCGGCCTCCGGCCTCCACGTCTATCTCGACGCGCAGCGCGCCCGCGTCAATCGAGTTCTCGACCAGCTCCTTCGCCACCGAGGCCGGACGCTCGACCACCTCGCCCGCGGCGATCTGGTTGGCGACGTGGTCCGAGAGGACGCGGATTTTGGACATGAGAGAGTTTTCAGTTTTCAGAAGGTAGTTACCACCCACCGGCACGGCGCCACGCCTCAGCAGAAAGAACTAAAAACTAAAAACTGAAAACTAAAAACTGAAACCGCTTCACAGGTAAACGACCTGGTGTTCGCTGGTGCCGAGGTCAATGGCGTCGTGGAGCCAGCCGACGACGTAGGGGCCGTGGCGGGCGACGAGTGAGGCGGCGTTGAGGTGGCGCTCCTGCAAGCCCCTCTCGGGGTAGAGCGCGGCGGCGGCCCGTTCGAGCTGGCGCAGGGCGGCGCGGTCGCGCGACATCTGCGCGCGGTGGAAGCGCGCGCGCAAGCCTTCGAGCTGGTGCTCGATCTTGCGGCGGCCGGTCGAGAGCGCGTCGGCCAGCGTCGGGTCGAAGCCTTCGAGCCTCTCGCGCAGGCGTTCGAGGGCCGAGCCGATGGTCTCCTCGGCCTCGCCCAGCTCTCGCGCCACGTCTGTGCCGAGGTGCTCCTCGACGACGCGGGCGATGACCGGGTCGAGCCCATTGAAGAAGTCTTCGAGGCGGAGGCCGTAACGTTCGAGCGTGCGCCCGGTGCGGCGCTCGACGACGGTCAGGCTGGCGCGCGGCAGGACGGGCGTCGCGGGCCGGCCCAGCACGCGGTAGCTCTCGGCCGTCTGCGCGAAGTAGGCCACCTCGGCCGCGCCGCCGAAATAGGCAATCGTCGGCAGCAGGTAGTCCTGCACGACTGCGCGCAGCGTCACGTTCGGACTGAACCGCTCGGGCTCTGCGAGGGCTAGGGCGGCCAGCTCCTCCACAGTCCACTCGCGCGCGGTCCCCTTCGCGCGGTAGCGCCCCTCGGGCGTTCGCGCAAGCGCCAGACGCCGGCCGCCCTCGACGACGAAGAGCGGGAATGAGTCGGGCGAGGTGTGGACCTGCGCGTGGTAGCCGGCTCCTTCCAGCTCGCGCGAGCGCGCGTCGGTCGCCTCGGCGAGTTCGTGCGCGGCGCGGGCCGCCTCGGCGTAGAGCGGCGCGGCCAGCCTCTTCAGCCGCGCGTCCAGAGGGTCGAGCAGCACCAGCCCGTGGCGGCCCGCGAGTCCCGTCATCATCCGCGCGAAGGCTTCGCCGTAAGTGCGCCCCGGCCGGTAAGCGTCGCGGACCAGGGTTTCGAGGCCCGGCACGAACTCGCTCGAAGGCAGTAAATCGAACAGCCTGCGCGTCGCCTCCTCGATGCTCTCGTCGAGCACGACGCCGCCCACCTGCGCGGCCTCGGCGTGCATCTTTTCGCCGACCGAGACGGCCGCCAGCCGCCCGTCGCAAGCGATGACCTCGGCCGTGCGCACCTCCTCCCAGTCGTGGTCCTCGGTCGCCATCCAGAAGACCGGCACGGCCTCCGTGCCCCGCGCCGTCAGGCAGGCCGCCAGCTTCACCGCCGACAGCGCCTTGTAGACCGTGTAGAGCGGCCCCGTAAACAGCCCCACCTGCTGGCCCGTCACCACCGCCACCGACCCGGCCCCGCGCAGCCGCCCCACGTTTGCCAACACCTCCGGCGGCGCCCCCCACCCCGCGTTCATCTCTTCGAGCGCGTCGCACAGCGCCCCCCGGTCGGTCGGGTAGGCCCCCAGCACGCGCCCCGCCCGCCCCGCCAGCTCGTGATGAAAACGGACCGCCTCCGGATAAAAACGGCGCAGCGCCACCGGGTCCGCCAGATAATCCAGAAACAGTCTTGACTGGTGCGGCACGCCCGCGAACGGCAGGCGCTCGACCCGCATCCCCACCGCCTCCGGCGTCCCGAAACAGGCTGACTCGCTCTTAATCATCTTCGAGTAGTCGGCGGTTAGTAGAAATACACGCGCACGCGCACGTCTCCGCCCCGCAATCCTCACAGGGCCGCGTCCGGAAATGGGTTAGTGTGCCGCGCAGTTGGTCCGTGAGGGCTGTGGCGGGTTCCGGCGTCTGCCTCTGTGCGTGGGCCTCTCTCTCCAAGCCCGCGCATTATAGCGACCCTCCGAAAGGTCGTGCAATGACCGGCGCTGTGACTCTGAGAGAAGGCGCAAGCGACGACTCGATTTGACACATCCTCCGAGATTAATAGCGGCGGGCGATCGAGCTTCGAGGAGCCTCGACCCGCCCGCCGCTATTAATCTCGGAGCCGTGACTGAACGACTAGGGAGCCGACCAAGCAGGCGCCGACGTACCCACACTGACTGCGCTCGGCAGCAGAGACCTGCTAGAACGACAGCCCTTACTGATCGTCCGCGTTAGCAGGCTTGTCATCAGTCCTGTCGTCAGCAGATTCCACGACGAGCCCGAACTGGAAAGCCTTCGTCGGTGTGAAAGCCGGCGGGAGTCGGCCGTTGTTGTATGAGAGCTTCACCCCATAACGCGCTTTCTCATTCCCGAAGAGGAAGAGCTTGAGGTCGGCCTGCCGCCACGTCTTGTTACCCTTGCTGACGGAAACAAGTTTGGTCTTGGTCATGCCGTTGTCCGTGGTCTCCTCTGTCGTCAGTTCGCTGCTGAAGAGGTACCGGTTGACGAAGCCCAAGTCGAGTTCGACGCCCCAATTGCTGCCGGTATTGTCTCCAGGGAGGAACCGCAGTGTGAAGTGCCCGCCGGCCTTCAGGCGCGATATCCAGTCGACCTGGTTCATTTGCGCTGCGGTTGCTCCCATACTGGACGTGGCCTCGGGGATGCTCAGGTTGCGCCCGATTTCTGGGCCGCCGAAGATGCTCAGATTGTAATAGCCCTTCGGCCCCAGCCTTTTGGCGATGGACGCTAGCTCGAACTGCGTGTCACTGACGAAGTTAACCGTCTTGAAGTCGAAGGCTTCGCCCTCCAGATTCAGGCTCTCTGTAATCATGAAGACCCGAAAGAAGCCTTTGTTCCTGCTGGCCTTGATCGCCTCAGAGTTCCTGTCGGACGCGGCTAGGAGGTCAGGGGGTGACATGGCCTCGGTCAGAGGCTCGACCTTCGGTAAACGTGAATCAACGAGGAAGGTCTTTCTCAGGCTGAGGCCGAGCGTTAGGTGTCTGGGGTCCGCCTTCTCGGCCGAACTCTTTTTCAACTGAAGCGCGAGATCGGCCTCGTCGAAGACAGACAATAGGCCGTTCTCTGAGAGACCGAGGTCTTTGTTGATGGAGATGTCGGCCGCCCCTTCGGCCTCTTCCCCGTTCCCCTTCGAGGCCACAAACCCGAGGCGATAGTTTTTCTTGTCGCTGGTCTTCGCCGCGGCGTTGGCAGCCCGGTAGGCTGCCACGTCACGGTCACGCAGTTCTTGAAGGCTGAAGATGTCACCGTCTTTACTGACGGTCGGCATGGTGGTTGGATTGTTAGCGTCTGGGCATTGGAAACCAAGGTTCAGGAGCGTGACCCTGATCTTAGCCACGTCCTCTGGAATGTCGCCAGGAAGATTGACGAAAATTTGCCTCCTACCGTCCAGGGTCTGGGCGGTTGATGAGGCGATGGGGGCGCCGGCGGCCGTGGCTATGACGATACGGTTGGCGGGGATAATCAGCTCATTCAAATCGCTGACCACGCCCGGCGGTTGCGTCCTACTGAGGCGAGTCACGAGTTTGATCTCAAGCCTCCGCTGGTCCTTGTTGATGAAGGCGCTCTCGATCAGTTCGGAGGGGTTAGCAGGGCAGTCCTGGAGTCCGAGCAGGTTGCCGTTTAACCCCGGAGCCGATACCTCGCCCGCGACGGGCGATGCCCGCCGGGCGAGTGTCGGGGCCTCAACAGATTGGACGGACGCGGCCGCAACGTGGCCTGCCATCCGGCCGTCAAGGCCGCGCAACTCTTCCTCAAGGGCGCGGATCGAGGTCTCAACCGCCTCGACTTCGTTAGGCTTGAGAGCGCCCGCGCTTGAGGTGAGGTAGGTTCTAAGCGCCGTTATCCTCTTTTCGAGGGCACCCCGCAGGCGGCCCCGCCGCTCCTCTAGAAACGTGCGGTTGATGTCGCGTACTTCCGGAGGTGTCTCAGGGTCATCCTCGATCTTTTTCAGGTGAGCCAGTTCACTCTTCAACTGACTGACCTCAGTACTCGCAGCCTTCTGCCCTAAAGCGGCGTCGGCCAACAACGAAACGAGCACGAGTGCGGCCAGTGCCATGCGTATCGATAGCGACTTCATCTCGCCTCCATGTCGGGTCTACCGATTCTACGTTTTATCAGTGGCGCGCCTGCGAGCCGCAGCCCACCTGATATTTTCGCCGCGGGCGCAGCGGTAACACGGGCCATCTACGCCTCATGAGTTCTTCTTCGTCCCCTTCTTACTGCCCTTCCCCGCGCCCCCGGCTGACTTGGCGGAGGCCGGGCCGCCAAGCATGGCAACGGCGATCTCGCGGCGCAGCGCGTTCCAGACCAGCCCGATCTGGACGCCGGGCTTCAGATCTCCGAGCAGCGCCTGCACCTTGTCCTTGTACTCGGGGAGCTGAATTTTGACTCCGGTGACAAAGCCCGCGATGAGCGCATCGTTGTCGATCCCAACGCGCGAAAAAGTCATATCGAACAAATCTTCCGGGTCATACTGGAAGGCTATGGGCGACGGGTTGGTGTCACCGGGGTCATCGCGAATGATGGAGACCAGTTCCGTCAGGTTATCTACTGATCGTACTAACGCCCGCCGCGCACGCTCGTCAGGGTCAGAGATGGGCATGATCTTACTCCTTATCGAAGTTGTGAAGTCGGAAGTTGGCTACAGAACCTGCTAGCCTCGGAACAGGCCCGGAGGCGCGCAATCTACTGGGATCCCAAAACCGGCGGACCCGCACTAGGTGTTCTGCTACTCAGAAAGAAGCTTTAGCCGGGGAAAGCTAGGGCACTCCGGCAACGGCGAATAATCTAGCCCAGGGTATGGGCTGGCTGACTGTAGATTGAGAAATCCGGAGACGGTCCGCAAGTAACTCAGGGACGTTACCAACATAGCGTTAAGGCCGTCGAGCGACCACGCACGGTAATACCACCGTCTGTAGTTGTCAACATTCTTGATATTTCGCCATAGGTCCAGACTGTGGCATATCATCTCCGCCTCCTCCGAGCCGACCCCGATGTACGGGGTGGTTATACTCACGTGAGGAGCATTTGACCGCCCTCGCTCGCAGATACCGCATAAACGTGTCTACCCATTTATGTCCGTTTCTCGGCTTTCATTTCGTGACCCTAAGATTTTTTTGTTCATCTCGCTATTCTTAAGTAAACGCAAGGCCGCGCCTGTCATCCATGGAGATTCAGAGAAGTTGCTTTCACCGACGCCGACCGCCAACTAAGCGGCCCTCCGTGAAATGGATAACTGACCGGCGGTCTGCGTATTGACAAGCAGGCGGGTGAGACATATTTTGCGGTCGCTCACGCGTAATGTTACGACTGGCTTCACCCATTTATGCAACCAGAGGTAGCGGGGAGGGCGCGTCTGCGGTGGTCCTAGTAAGCCGTGCGCGGGATTACCGAGGCCGGGAGATGTCGGCCCACACGTCGGGTCCAGACTGGAGCGGTTTGTGACCGCGAGGGTTTCAGCCGTCGGAGGAAAGTCGAGGGAGAATTATGGCGAGCGAGAGTGTGCCGCTGCATGTCTTCGAGGTGCTCGAAGAGGAGTACGTGAGCCTGTACGGGCCGATTGCCGATGGCGAGACGCTGGAGGTGCAGTTGCCGGCGGTGGCGGGGGCGTCGTCCGCGGGCGGGGAGGGCAGGAAGGCCGTGCGGACGGTTGAAGCGGCGCGCGACTGGCTGTTCCGCGCGGGCCACCTGAGGGACGCGCGGGCCTTCGCCGAAGACCTGCTCTCGGGCGGGGGTGATGATGAACGGGAGTTTGCGGGCGCGCAGCGCAGGGGCGACGACTGGATCAGGAACAACCTGCGCGCATACTTGCGCGGGCGGATCGGTGAAGAGGTCTTGGGAGACCCGCTCGGGGCCGGACCGAACGGCGTGAGTAGTACGGCCGGCGGGGCCGAGGCAATGGGCGAAGGCGGGGCGGGGGGCGGCGGGCTCACGCTCGAAGAGGCGCTCAACCGGCGGGTGCTCGACGACCCCGGCCTCTACAGCCCGGAGCGGTTCTCGGACCTGTGGATTGGCAAGTCCGCGCTCGGGCTGAGCGAGGCGGGGGGTGCCGCGGGCCGGCTGTCGGGCGAGGCGCTGAGACAGTTCAACCGGGTGCTGCTCGAAGACGCCTTCCCGGCCCACGTCGAGCCGATTCACAACGTCCGGCTGGCGGCCGTCTACCGGCGGCTCCACGCGGTCAGGCCGAAGGCGCTGAGCCTGTCGGGCGGCGGCATCCGCAGCGGCACCTTCGGCCTCGGCCTCATCCAGGGGCTCGCGCGCCACGGCCTGCTCGAACGGTTCGACTACCTCTCGACCGTCTCGGGCGGCGGCTACATCGGCGGCTGGCTGACGGCCTGGCTCCACCGCCACCCGGAGGGCGTCCGCGGCGTGACGCGCGAGCTGCGCAACAGCGACCCGGCCTCGAAGATCGACCCCGACCCGAAGCCCGTCCAGTACCTGCGCGAGTACAGCAACTTCCTGACGCCGAAGGCCGGGTTCCTGACCGCCGACACCTGGGCCTTCGTCGGCATCTACCTGAGGAACCTGCTGCTCAACTGGCTGGTCCTTATCCCGCTGCTGCTCGGCGTGCTGATGCTCCCGCGGCTGCTGCTGACGGTCACGCTCAACCAGCCGGCCGGCCGGCCGATGACGGTCGCGCGCTTCCTCGATGAGCAGAACAGGCAGCGGCGCGAGGCCGACGAGACGGGCGGCCGCCAGTCGCGCCCGGCGCTCAGCCCGGAGGCGGTCGAGGGGCTGGAGAAGGTGCCGCCGGAGGAGCGGTTCGTCTACCCTGTCAGGGCCGTCTACGACGAGATGCCGGGCGTGCGCGCGGCCGGCTCCGCCTTCGCAGAGGACTGGGACGGCGGCCTTCACTTTCGCCACTTCCTCTTCGTCGCAGGCTTCCTGCTCGGCGTCTGGGCGCTCGCCTACGTCGGCTTCAACCGGCCGGGGGTGCGCGAGCTGCTGCGCCGGCGCAACCGGCGCTGGTACGACCGCGCCGACCAGCACGGCTTCCTCCGCTGGTGCCTGCTGCCGCTCGTGGCGTCGGCGGCGCTGCTGACGACCTACTGGGCCTGGCGGCAGGAGACGGCTACGCTGCCGAAGACGCCGCTGCTCTTCCTCCTCTTCGGGCTGGCCTTCACGTTCGGCGGGTGGCTCGTCGCCTCGCTCGTGCTGCGGCGCGGACTGCGGCAGACGAGCAAGGTGGAGGCGTTCGCCGTCCTGCTGGCGGGGGTGGCGGGCGGGTTCCTCTTCTGGGTCATCTCGCTGCTGCCCATCGGCCACCCGGTCAACGGTTACGGGCTGGTGCTGCGCGAGGGGCAACTGGTCGGCCGCCCGCTCGACTGGGCCGACTGGACCTCCTGGACCTGGACTTCGTGGCTGGCCGAGCTTTACGTCTGCCTCGGCGTGCCCATCTTCCTGCTCGTCTTCTGGACCGCGACCACCTTCTTCGTCGGCGTCACGAGCTACAGCGCGCGCATCAGCGACGAGGACCGCGAGTGGTGGGCGCGCTTCGGCGCGTGGCTGCTGATCGCCGCGCTGGCGTGGGTGGTGCTGAACGCGCTGGTCATCTTCGGGCCGCTGGCCCTGCTCGAATCGCCGAAGCTGCTGGGCGCCGTCGGCGGGCTCTCGGGCCTCATCGCCATCCTCGTCGGGCGCAGCGCGCGCACGCCCGCGCGGGCCGGCGGCTCGGGCGACGACCCGCAGGCTAAGGGCGGGATGGTCTCCAACCTGATCTCGACGGCGCTGCCGGCGCTCGGGCTGGTCTTCATCGGGGCGCTCATCGCCCTGCTCTCGCTCGCCACGACGGGGCTGACGCGGCAGGTCGCGCTTCAGGCGGGCGGTGACGGCGGGCGCGCGGCAGACTGGCTGACCAACATCCCCGCGACGGGTGAGGTGCTGAGGGCGCCGGGCGAGGAGTCGGCGCGGCTCAGGACGCCCGACGGGTTCAGGGACTACGCCGCCTACGTCGCGCCCGTGGTGCCGACGCTCGTCAAGCCTGCGCCGACGCCGGTGCCGGGCGCCACGCCGCCGTGCCAGCCGGTCTGCGTCGCCGGCTCGGACGAGGGCGGGGGCGGGGCCGTGGTGGCCGACGCCTACACGGGCGCGAAGGTCGTGCACATGAACGTGCTGCACCACACCTCCTGGCGCCTGACGGCGCTGCTGATCCTGGCGGCGGCCGGCTTCGGCCTCTTCGTCTCGCGCTTCGTCAACCTCAACATCTTCTCGCTGCACGGGGGCTACCGCAACCGCCTGATCCGCGGCTTCCTCGGCGCCTCGCGCCCGGGCGGCGAGCGCAAGCCGAACCCCTTCACGGGCTTCGACCCGGCCGACAACATCCACCTGCACGAGCTGCGCTGGGCGCTCTTCGACGAGGGCGACTTTCTCCGGCCGGCCGCGCTGGCCGAGGCGCTGCTGGAAGGCGACTCGGCGCTGGCCGAGCACCTGCGCGAGCGCGAACTGCTCGGGGCCGTCGGGAACGCCTACAAGGGCGTCGCCTCGCCCGCCCTGGTCGCGGCGCTGCGCTCGGACCTGAACGCCGCGCTGGAAGGCGAGCGGCTCTACGCCGACGGCCGGTTCGCCTCGGTCTACGCGCGGGCCGAGTGGTTCGCGCGGCTGCCCGACGAGGTCAGGGAGGCGCTTGAGAAGGACGGGGGCGAGGCGGGCGCGGGCGCGCTCAAAAACCTCTCGCTGCGCAGCGACTACCACCTGTTGCTCAACCGGCTGGCGGTCGAGGGCGCGTTCCCGCGGATGCTCAAGCCGGGGCCGCCGCCGCCCTACAAGCTGATGCACGTCGTCAACACCTCTCTGAACCTGGTGGGGGGCGAGAAGCTGGCGTGGCAGCAGCGCAAGGCCGAGCCCTTCAGCTTCAGCCCGCTCCACTCGGGCTGCTTCCGCGTCGGCTACCGGCGCTCGGCCGACTACGGCGGCCCCGGCGGCGTCTCGCTCGGCACGGCCGTCGCCATCTCGGGCGCGGCCGCCAGCTCCAACATGGGCTACTACACGACCTCGCCCGTCATCTCGATCCTGCTCACGCTCTTCAACGTGCGGCTCGGGTGGTGGCTCGGCAACCCCGGGCCGGCCGGCGCCGACACCTACATGCTGCGCTCGCCCCTCTACTCGATCTCGCCCGTAGTCTACGAGGCGTTCGGCATGACGAACGACCGCTACCGCTACGTCTACCTCACCGACGGCGGCCACTTCGAGAACCTGGCCGTCTACGAGATGGTCCTGCGACGCTGCCACCTGATCTTCGTCAGCGACGGCGCCGAGGACCGCGAGTACCGCTTCGGCGACCTCGGCAACGCCGTCCGCAAGATACGCATAGACCTCGGCGTCCCCGTCGAGTTCCCCTACATGCCCATCTACGCCGAGCCGCCCGCGGGCAAGGGCGGCGGCATGTACTGGGCCATCGGCCGCGTCCGCTACACCTGCCTCGACTCCGGCACGGACGCAGCGGGCCGGCCCGTCCGCGACGGCCTGCTGCTCTACGTCAAGCCGGCCGTCTACGGCGACGAGCCGCGCGACGTGCTCGAATACAAGAAGAGCTTCCCGGCCTTCCCGCACCAGTCCACCGGCGACCAGTTCTTCGACGAGCCGCAGTTCGAGAGCTACCGCGCCCTCGGCTCCTTCATCATGGAGCGGATGCTCGGCGAGCACCCCGACCCCGACTCGCCCGCGGACCTCTACGCGATGGTCGGCAAGGCCTACGCCCGTCTGGGAGCGAAGCTCGCGGCCGACGGCAAGGAGCCCGAAGACGAGTTCGCCCGCTGGGTCGCCGACTGGCTCGCGGACCGCGTCTAGGGCGGAAGCGCACGCGCCGCCACAGCCGCGCGGCGTGCGTGGCCCCGCCGCCTCGCGGGCGGGCCGGGTTGAAATGGCGCCGCGGCGCGTGCGACGATGTCGGCCTTATGAATGCGGGCGGCGCGAGTGCGGGCGAGGGGCGTCTTGACCTCCTCATAGTCGGGGCGGGGCCGGCCGGCCTCTCTGCGGCCGACGCCGCGCGCCGCGAGGGGCTCGACTATCTAGTCGTCGAAAAAGGTCTCATCGCCGACACCGTCTACCGCTACCCGGTCGGCCTCACGGTCTTCTCGACGCCTGACGAGCTGGAGCTGCGCGAGGGCGACCTCAAGCCCTGCCGCGACAAGCCGACCCGCGAGGAGCTGCTCAACTACTACGTCCGCTTCGCCCTCTCGAACGACCTCCGCATCAACACGGAGGAGGAGGTGACGGCGGCCGAGCGCCTCGGCGACGGGGCCTTCCGCGTCAGCACCTCGCGCGCCTCTTACGAGGCCGCGCGACTGCTCTTCTGCACGGGCGCGATGGCGCGCCCTCGCCGGCTCGGCGTCCCCGGCGAGGAGCTGCCGAAGGTCTCGCACCGCTTCGCCGAGCCCTACCCTTACGTGCGCAAGGAGGTGCTCGTCGTCGGCGGCGGAAACTCCGCGGCCGAGACCGCACTCTTCCTCTCCGAGGGCGGCGCCCGCACGACCTTCGCCATCTGGCCCTCCGACTGGGAGAACCGCGACCCGAAGCGCGGCGCCATCAAGCACTGGGTCCGCGAGCCGCTGGAACGGGAGATCGCCGAGGGCCGCCTCCGCCTCTTCCCCTTCAAAGAGGTCGTCGCCTTCACCCCCGCCGGGGTCCGCCTCCGCGACGACCGCGGCCGTGAGCACGCCCTGCCGAACGAGGCCGTCTTCGTCCTCATCGGCAGCGACCCCGACCTCACCCTCCTGCGCTCGCTCGGCGTCTCGACCGAGCGCCACGGCGTCAACGAGATGCCCGTCTACGACCCCGAGACCTTCGAGACAGAGGTGCCCGGCCTCTACGTCGCCGGCCACTTCACCCACGCCCGCCACATCAAGGAGGCCATCGCCATCCCCCGCCGCATCCTCCCCCACATCGCCCGCGCGCTCCGCGCCACAGCCTAACCCTCCGGCCCGGCCGCGCCCCTCACGCAAACCGCTGCAATCAGATCACTTACCCCGCTCCCGCGCCTTGACGTTCGCGGCGATTCGATCTTAGATCGAGGCCGTTCGTGAGGAGCTTGACGGCGCCGCCCGCGCGCGTGTGACTGATGCCGCCCACCCACCAGACCGATTCACTGTTGGCAGACGACTTTCTCTGGGAAGCGGTGATGCCTCCGCCCGTTCCGGAACCCTTCTTCGAGGACAGGAAGCACGGCGTCCGTCTCTACCGGGGCGACGCCCTCGACCTGCTCGGGCAGGCGAAGGAGGGCATCTTCGACCTCATCTTCGCCGACCCGCCCTACTTCCTCTCGAACGACGGAGTAACCTGCCACGCCGGCAGGATGGTCAGCGTCAACAAGGGCATGTGGGACAGGGCCGAGACGTTCGAGGCCGTCCACCAGTTCAACCTCGACTGGCTCAAGCATTGCCGGCGGCTGCTCAAGCCGGACGGGAGCATCTGGGTGACGGGCACGGCGCACAACATCTACAGCGTCGGCCACGCGCTTCAGCGGCTCGGCTACAAGATTCTGAACGACATCGCCTGGTACAAGGTCAACCCGCCGCCGAACCTCTCGTGCCGCTACTTCACGCACGCGACCGAGACAATCCTCTGGGCGCGCCGCTCGCCGAAGTCGCGCCACACCTTCAACTACCGGGAGATGAAGCAGGAGAACGGCGGCAAGCAGATGCAGTCGCTCTGGTCCATCAAGCCGCCCGGCAAGCACGAGAAGCGCTACGGCAAGCACCCGACGCAGAAGCCCGAAGCCCTGCTCGAACGCATCATCCGCGCCTCGACCGACCCTGGCGCCCTCGTCCTCGACCCCTTCTGCGGCAGCGGCACCACCGGCGTCGCCGCCGCCCGCACGGGCCGTCGCTTCGTCGGCTTCGAGATGGATGAGAAATATTTGGAAGTCGCGGCCCGGAGAATTAAGGACGAAACAATGAAACTCGACTCGCAGCCGGGACTCACCTTCGAGGCGCCCGTAACTGTTGGGGGGGGGGGGGTTACAGGTGGTTGACCTTTCCTTCTACCAAACCCATTACGGCATCACCACGCTCGACGCGGCCTTCGAGAAGTTTGTCGGCGCCCTCCAGAACTATTTCGACGCCGATTACTACGTCGCGTGGGATGCCATCTATCAGAGAGTTGACGACATT
This sequence comes from Pyrinomonadaceae bacterium, assembly GCA_035645715.1. Classification (GTDB taxonomy): domain Bacteria; phylum Acidobacteriota; class Blastocatellia; order Pyrinomonadales; family Pyrinomonadaceae; genus QHXN01. The sequence continues at coordinate 97,998 of DASQMB010000046.1, read as the reverse complement.
CGCCCCGAGTTGAATATTTTAAGCAGTCTGTGTTGTGCGCATGACAAGCTCTCCGTCGCACGGAACCTGCTCACCAGATACCCGGAAGTCCTGAAGGCGTTCCCGCTGCTCATGGCCCGCCGCGGAACAGTGCAATTAATGGACCCACGGAACGAGGGAAAAGTAACTGATTACACCTTCCCGAAGAGAGCGCGGAAGCTCTCGCCAGATGAGATTGAGCATTACCTTCGCTTCCTCTGCGACTCGCGAGTGATCGAGCTACTTGATCACATTAAATCCGTGCCGGACTACGTAACGGGCGTGGAGGTCGGCATGGACACTAATGGAAGGAAAAACCGTGGCGGCAAATGCGGCGTTAAAGCTATCCGCCCATTCGTTGAAGATGCGCTAACCAAACTCCCACAGCTAGAGAGCAAAGAAGAGGCGACGTTTGACTATCTATCCACGCAGGGCTGCTCTCTGCCGGAGCATTACCGCGGGGAGCGTTGGGATTGGGCGTTCTGGTTGAGGGACGCGCCACGCCGGCTTGTGGTCATGGAGATCAATCACTATGGCGCCAACGGCTCAAAACCAAAAGCCATCGTGCGCGACTACACAGGACGGGACAAGGAGTTGACGGCGGCCGATGTCGGCTTCATCTGGGTGACGGACGGGCTCGGGTGGGGTAAGAAGAGCAAACCATTGCGTGAGGCTTTCGAGTCAATCAGATTCCTGGTTAATGTTGGGCTCGCAAAGGACGGGCAACTTGAGTGGGCGCTGCGCCGGGCCATCCGCAGCAGCCTAAAAGGGAGACGAGACTACGCCGCTTAGTTGTATACTGTTCGCCGGGTCCGGGACTCTCACGATTCGGGAGCAGCGCGGTGAGGCAGTACGAGGCAGTTATCGAGGCGATGCGTGCGGTGGGTGGTTACGCCACGCTCGGCCATCTCTACCGCACCGCCACGAAGATACCCGGTTGTCATTGGGGCACCAAAACGCCTTTTGCCAGCATCCGCCGTATCGTTCAAGTATACCCGGAACACTTCTTCAAGATCAGGCCCGGCCTGTGGGGACTGGCCGCTCACCGCGAAGCCCTCCTTGAGAAACTCGCCGCCGGAGACTCGGTCGCCTCACCGCAGGGTCATGCTTTCACCCACAGCTTCTATCAGGGCTTGCTAGTCGAGATCGGGAATCTAAAGAGCTACGACACCTTCGTCCCTCATCAGGACAAGAACAAGCCGTTTTTGGAGCGCAAGCTCTCCGATGTCGCGACGGTCAAAGAGTTCTACGGCTTCACCTACGACTCGCTGTTGCGCCGGGCGAAAATGATTGATGTTTCTTGGTTCAATCGGCGGAAGCTTCCGAAGGCGTTCTTCGAGGTCGAGCACTCGACCGACATGCTCAACTCCCTGCATAAGTTCCTTGAATTTGAGGACTTCCGCATCAAATTCTTCGTCGTTGCCGACTCCGCACGGCGGCGCGAATTCGACGGCAAGATAGCCTCCGAGACTTTTGCCTCGCTTCGCCAAACGACGAAGTTTCTCGACTATGAGACGCTGGCGGTGTGGCACGCCAAACTTTCAGAGAGCGCAAAAGCGCACAGCTTTTTCGACCTCTGAGACACCTGTGCTGAGGCCAGTGATACCTACATCACCGAGTCAACGTGGGCGCGCTCGCGGCGGGCGACGCCGGTCTGGTAGGCGGCCTCCTCGACCTCGCGGCTGACGGCCTCGGCCACGCGCTTGTCGAAGACCGAGGGGACGATGTACTCGGGGTGCAGCTCGTCGTCGGTGATGATGGAGGCGATGGCCTGGGCGGCGGCCAGCTTCATCTCCTCGTTGATGCGCGAGGCGCGGCAGGCCAGCGCGCCGCGGAAGATGCCGGGGAAGCAGAGGACGTTGTTGATCTGGTTGGGGTAGTCGCTGCGGCCCGTCGCTATCACGGCGGCGTGGCCGGCCGCCTCCTCGGGCATGATCTCGGGCGTCGGGTTCGCCATGGCGAAGACGATGGGGTCCTTAGCCATCGTGTCCAGGTCGGCGGCCGTCAGCACGCCCGGCGCCGAGAGGCCGAGGAAAACGTCGGCGCCGCGGATCACGTCGTGGACCGTCCCCCTCTCGCGGTCGGGGTTGGTGATGCGCGCGTAGGAGTCCTTGACCCAGTTCATGTGCTCGGTCCGGCCCTCGTAGATGGCCCCGTGCTGGTCGCAGCCGATGACGTTGCGGACCCCTGCGTTCAGGACGATCTTCGAGCAGGCCACGCCCGCCGCCCCCACCCCGTTGACCACCACCTTGATGTCCTCCATCCGCTTGCCCACGAGCTTCAGCGCGTTGATGAGCGCGGCCAGGACGACGACGGCCGTGCCGTGCTGGTCGTCGTGGAAGACCGGGATGTCCAGCTCCTCCTTGAGCCGCTCCTCGATCTCGAAGCAGCGCGGGGCCGAGATGTCTTCGAGGTTGATGCCGCCGAAGGCGACGGCGATCCTCTTCACCGTATCGACGATCTCGTTGGGGTCTTTGGTCGAGAGGCAGATGGGGAAGGCGTCCACGCCGGCGAACTCCTTGAAGAGCATCGCCTTGCCTTCCATCACCGGCATGGCCGCGGCCGGGCCGATGTCGCCCAGGCCCAGAACGGCCGTCCCGTCCGAGACCACCGCCACGGTGTTGCGCTTGATGGTCAGCGTGTAAGCCTTCTCGGGGTCGCGGTGGATGGCCTCGCAGACGCGTGCGACGCCGGGCGTGTAGGCCATCGAGAGGTCTGTGCGCGTCTTCAGGGGCGACTTCGAGACGACCTCGATCTTGCCGCCGAGGTGCATCAGGAAGACGCGGTCGCTGACGTTGATGACCTCGACGCCGTCAACGCCCTTCGCCGCCTCGACGATCAGCTTGCCGTGCTCGGCCGAGCCGGCGTTGACGGTCAGGTCGCGGACGATGGCGTCGCGGCCGACGCTGACGATGTCGATGGCGCCGATGTCGCCGCCGGCCCGGCCGATAGCCATGGTCAACTCGCCGAGCGTGCCGGTCCTGCTCGACAGCTTCACGCGCAGCGTCAGGCTGTAGCTGGCGCTCGGTGTGGTCGCGCTCTCCGAAGGGGACAAGGCTCTGGCCTTCCTTTCCGTCTCTTAAGCGGGCCGGGGAAGTCTCTGTTTCAGGGGCTTGAAGTGCTTGCCCCAGACTCTAGCCCCAAAGCCGCGCCGCGCGCAAGCAGAACTAATCTTCGAGGGCACGCGCGATGGCTTCGAGCGCCGCGGCGTCTGTGCCCTTCGCCGCGGCTAAAGGGAGCGAGCGCCGGCCGAGCAGCCGGTAGATTTCCAGCGCCGCCGCGTCGCCCGACTCTTCGAGCGCCGCGAGGTGCTTGCGGGCCGTCTCCACGTCGGCGCGGGCGAAGGTGCCGGTCAGAGCGCGGGCCGGCTCCTGCCGCGCGAGGTTGTCGAGCGTGCTTTGGAGCAGCGGGAGGAGGACGCGCCTGGCCTCGCGCTCGCCCAGGCCGCACGCGGCGAGCAGGCCCGCCGCCGCGTCGAAGAGCGCGACGGCGTGGCCCGCGCACATCACCGCCGCGGCGTGGTAAAGCGCCTTCTGCCCCGTGGGCACAGAGAAGCTGCGGGCGCCGAGGTCGCGCACCAGCCGGCGGCCCAGCCGCACGGCCCGCGCGTCGCCCTCGATGCAGAAGTAGGCCCGGCGCAGACTCTCCGCGCCCGGGCCGGCATCGCTCACGGCCGCGAGCGGGTGGAGCGAGCCGACCGCGTACCCGCGCGCGCGCAACGGCGCCAGCACCTCCGACGACAAGGCCCCGCTCGTGTGCAGGACGACGCCGCGGCCGCCGCCGGAGAGTTCCACAGGCCCGCCGCCCTGCCTCCGGCCGCCGGCCTTCGCGCGACTTCCGCCGCCGGCCTTCGCGCGCCTCTCATCTTCGGCCGCGGCGAGCCGCGAGGCCGTCTCGGCCACGGCGTCGTCCGGCGTCGTGACGAGCAGGAGGTCTGTGCGCGGCAGTTCCCCGAGCCTCGACGCCGGGAGGGCCTGCGCCCCGACGCCGGCCAGGCGCGCGGCCCGCCGCGCGTGCCTCACGTCGCGCGCCAACATGAACTCGACGCGGTAGCCGACGCCGGCCAGCGCCCGCGCCAGCGCCGTGCCCAGACGCCCCGCGCCGACGACGCCGACTGTTGTCGTGCCCCGCGCACCGGCGCCCGCGGGTGGACCGCCCGCGGGCGGACCGCCCGTAGGTGAACTGTTCGCGCCGGCACCCGCCCGTGCCCCTCGCCTGCGGCTCGCCGCGGACGCGGAAAGAGCGAGGGGGGAAGAGGGCGCGGCGCGCTCCCCCTCCCCCTTCGTGCCGGCGGCCTTTCTCCTGTCGTCTCTCGCCTTCAAACCGCGCGGGCCTCGCCCTCCGAAACGACCTCGATCAGCACGGGGCGTTCGGGCAGCTCGTCGAGCCAGCTTTCGAGCCGCGCACGCAGCTCCTCGCGCGTGCTCGGGCCGGCCTCGGCCTCGGGCGTGCTGACGCGCACCGGCGGCGCGGGCGTCCGCCGCAGGGCGCGCTCGATGAGTCGAACGTCCGCGCGCCCGAGCCGCTCGGGCAGGCGCGACTGCGCGAAGGCCGACGAGAGGGCACGCGCGCGCCGGACCTCTTTTTCGTCCGTCTCGCGGCGGGCCAGCGCGTCGAGGCCGATGGCGAGGTGGCCGCCGAGCAGCAGCAGCGTGCGCCGGTAGACGGCGACGCCGCGCTCGGCAACCTCGCGCAGTTCCTCGATTGTCCCGCCCGACTCGCCGGACCGCCCGAGCCGGAATCGGCAGGCACAGACGGGGCGCTCTTCGAGCAGCCTGCGCACGTCGAAGTCGCAACGCGCCTCGCCCGCGCGCCGCAGCGCCTCTTCGGCCCGGCGCCAGACCTGCGCGCTCATCAAGGGCAGTCGCGCCAACTGCTCGAACTCGCGCCAGAGCGGGCCGCGCCGCAGCGCCCAGACCTCGCCCCGCGCGCCTTCGCCGGCCAGCGCGCGGTCGTGGGCCGCGGCGTAGTGCTCGACGTAGCGCGCGTGGAACTCGCGCCAGAGCTTCTCGAAACGCTCGCGCTGCGCCGCGTCGAGCAGGCTGTTCGGGCGCGCCGCCACCTGCGACAGCTCGCGCCGAGCCGTCTCGATCTCGTCGATGCCCGTCGTCTCGGCGTGGGCCAGGTAGGCGCGCAGCCGCTCGCGCCGCGCGAAGCCATCGACGAAAGCGCAAAAATCCGAGAGCTGACGCGAACGGGCCGCGAAGACCTCGGCCGAGCGGCGGAACGAGCCCGCGACCCTCTCCAGACACTCTTCGAGCCGGGCGCGGCCGGCCAGCGCCTCCTCGACGGCACGGGCCGCGCGGCCGAACGAGCGCCGCACGTCCGTCTCGTAGCTGCCGGCCAGCGTCGTCAGCCGGACCGCCGGCAGCGACTCGAACTTTCCCTCCAGCCCTAGCGCGCGCCACTCTTCGAGCCAAGCCGCGAGCGCCGCGCGGACGTTTTCGCGCCCCGCCTCACGCGCGACGGATGGCAGGTCGTGGCGGCCCGTCAGCCGCCGCGCCCACTCGGTCAGGGCTTCGGCCGCCGCCTCTTCTTCGGCCGTCAGGATGTCCGCCGCCGCACGGCCCCGGCCGTCGTCGTCGCTGCTCGCCGCGGGCGAAGCCGGGCCTGCCTGTGCCGGGCCGGGCGCCGGGGCCGGCTCCCGTTCAGGCTCGTCGCCGGGCGAGAGGACGGCCGCGTCGGCTTCGTCCGCGCTCCGGCTCTTCGGCCTCCTGTCCCACAGGCTCTCGTCCGCGGCGAGGTCGGCCCAGACGCTCTCGGCCGTCTCGGCCCGCGCGAAGGTCTCGGGCACGCGCCCCTGCGCGGGCGGCGCCACTGCCGGCGCGGGCGTCTGTGACGGCGCGAACGGAGGCGTGGGCGTTTCTGACGGCGCGGTCTGCGGTGTCGTAGTCGGCGAAGACGGCGCTGCCGGCGACGACGATGATGCTGCCGGCGACGACGAGGCTACCGGCGCGGGTGAAGGCGGCGGCGCGGGCACTGCGGCGGGCGCGGAGGTCGTCTCCGCAATCGTCTCCGCGGCCGGCGCGGAGGTCGTCTCCGCAATCGTCTCCGCGGTCGTCTCTGCGGTCGTCTGCTTGGCCGTTTCTGCGGTCGCGGCCTCCGCTGTCGCGGTTCCCGCGGGCGCCTTAGCCGCGGGCGCAGCCTCGGCGGGCGCATCTCCCGCGACGAGTCCGGCCGGGTCGCCGGCCGGCGTGTGGAAGCGGTAGCGCGTCTGGCCGTCGGGCTCCGGGGCGCGGGCCAGGTCTTCGGGGCCCGACTCTTCGGCGAAGCGGGCGATGATCTCCTCGACCTGCCGGACCGCGCCCGACCGCGCCAGCTCGTCGGTCAGAAGCAGGGCCGCGCACAGTTCGCCGGCCGTCGCCCCGCGCCCGTCGAGCGAGAGGACGAAGAGGCTCTTTAAAATCAGCCGCGCCTGGTGGCGCTGCATGACGGGCAGGCGGTTGACGCAGTTGGCCGTCAGCCGGTCGTAGGCCGCGAACGCCGGGCCGAGGTCTTCCGACTTGCGCAGCGCCTCCTCGGTCGCGTCGAACACCTCGTCGAGCAGCACGAGCGAGAGCGCGGGGCGCGCGGCCGCCTGCGCCGCCACCCCTGCCGCGAAGGGCAGGAAGGCGAAGCCCGGCACGTAGAGCCGGACGCCGGCCGCCACCTCGGCCACCAGCGGGTGGACCGGGTAGAGCGAGGCGAAGCGGGCCTCGCTCCAGTTGAAGTGAGGCACGGTCGCGCGCAGCTCGTTGTAGATGTCGCGGACGCGCCCGCGCCCCTGCGGCTTCTTGCGCAGAACGAACTGCTCGGCGACGCGGAAGAGGTTCTCGGGGTCGAGGTAGTCTATGTGGTATGTGCCGGCGAGCGCCACGTTCGGGCCGTCTGCCCCGGCGATGTCGTCGTCTAAGGCGAGCGCGACGAAGGCGCCGGCCGAGCGCGCGGCGACGGCCAGGTCGCCGAGCGGCGGCCCGTCGTCGCGCGCCACGCGCGCCGGGCGGTTGAAGGCCGTGTCCACCAGGACGACCAGCGACTCGCCGGACGCGCGCGAGGCCGCCGCCGAGAGCATCTCGCCGGGCGTGCCGGCCCACTGCGCCTCGCCCCCGCCGAAGACGCGCGCGAAGGCCGCGGCCACCTCGCCCTCCAGCGTCGGGCGCGTCCCGCGCTCGACGCGCACCACGGCGCAGCGCACGCCCGTCAGCCGCCCGGCCACGGCCGCCACGTGCGCGTCCTCTACCGTCGAGCGCAGCCGCTCCGAGCCGGCCAGCGCCCCGAAGGCCGCCAGCGTGTGGCTCTTGCCGACGCCGCGCGCGCCCGCCAGCGCCAGCGCCGCCCCGCCGCCCCGCGCGCCGAGGGCCAGCGCGTCGAGCCAGCGCGAGAGCAGGTCGGAGGTAACGTCGGTGAAGCGGTAGGCGGCGAGCGCCCGCGCCGGGTCGTCGGCGTAATTCCCGATCTGGTCGAAAGACTGCGGCTCGACCAAATCCTTGATCTTGTCCTGTATGCGCTTCATTGGTGCCCCAAAATCTGCGGAGCGGAGGTCTCTTTACGCTCGTTGAGCGGCGCCCTGTGGTGAGTCGAGGAGGGGCTCTTTGAATCTAGCACGCGGCGCGAGGGCGAAGCAACGAGGAAGTTTTTAGGCTTGCGTGACGGCTCCGCTGCTATTATCGTTTAGTCTGCTCCCCGCTGAAGAATCCGGCACTGACGGCGAAGTCTCGGGCGCCGGCCGCGGGCACAACCCCGCGCCGGCCGCCGCGCATCAAAGACCTACGCCTCGGCCGGCCCTGAAACCCGGCAGCAAACTAAAGCACAGCGGCAGCCACCCGCCACGAGGGGACCGGGGGCACTCCCGCAGCAACCGTCGGTATTTTTCGGAGGCTTTTCAGACATGTCTATCAGATTCACCCGCTCGCTCACGGCCTTCGGTCTCGTCGCCAGCCTCTGGGTCGGCTCGCTGACGGCGGTGGCCGCGCCGCGCGCCGCGCAGACGGGTTCGCAGAAGGACGCGCAGAAGACAGCGCAGAAGACCGCCGAGGCCGGCAAGGCCGGGCAGAAGGGCCGCGAGGCCGCGCCCGCGCAGACGGCCTCGGCCAAGCCGCTCTCCGAGAAGGAAGACCCGCGGCTGATCGGCCAGCGCAAGATCAACGGCGGCTTCATCGCCAGCGTGAGCCGCGGCACCGAGGCCGAGGTCGCGCTCGGCCGGCAGTTGGCCGCGATGGTTGACCGCGAAGCCAAGTTCGTTGACGACCCCGTCATCACAGAGTACATCAACCGCGTCGGCCAGCAGGTCGTGCTCCACTCCGACGCCAAGATTCCCTTCACCATCAAGGTCATCGACTCGGACGAGGTCAACGCCTTCGCCCTGCCGGGCGGCTTCTTCTACGTCAACAAGGGGCTGATCCTGGTCGCCGACAACGAGGCCGAAGTGGCCGGGGTGATGGCGCACGAGATCGCCCACGTCGCCGCGCGTCACGCGATGGAGAACCAGGCCAAGGGCATGTTGGCCGAGATCGGCATGATCGCCGGCTCGATCTTCCTCGGCGGCCTGGGCGGCGCGCTCATCATGAACGGCGCGCAGTTCGGCGCCCTGCTCGGCTTCATGAAGTTCAACCGCGACGCCGAGCGCGAGGCGGACCTGCTCGGCGTCCAGTACCTCTGGGCGGCCGGCTACGACCCGCACGCCATGTCCACCATGTTCGAGAAGCTGTCGGCCAAGAACAAGAAGAAGCCGGGCACCTTCTCGAAGCTCTTCGAGACGCACCCGCAGTCGGTCGAGCGTATGGAGGACACGCGCTTGCTCGTCTCCCGCTTCCCCGAGAAGGAGGAGTACGTCCTCAGCACCTCGGAATTCCAGCGTGTCAAGGGGCGGCTGCTGCGCCTCTCGAACGCGCGGGCCTCGACGGCCGGCGACCTCTCGCCGACCGAGGACGGAGCGCCCGGCCGCCCGACTCTCAAGCGCCGCCAGCCGCGCGCCGACGAGCCCGCAACCGAAGGCACCGAGACCGAGAAGAAGGGCGCGCCCCAGCTCAAGCGGCGCACGCCCACCGAGCAGAAGGACGACCAGCAGCCGTAAGCTCCGACGCGGCCCCGCAAAACCGAAAAGGCTCTCAAGTCTCGGAAGACTTGAGAGCCTTTTCCTTTAGCCGCCCTTTTCCCCGCCTTGCGGCCCCGACAGCGCCGCCCGCCCCCTTTATCCTTCAGAGCCGCGTGCGCGAACGCCCCGAGACGGCCTCGGTTTGGCAGGCCGCGGGCGTGGGCGCGGCCGGGTGCTCTACGGCGTCGGCCTCGCCGAAGTCCGGCCTCTCGTTCGCGGCGGCCTTCACGACCGACGAGTCAACGCGGCGCGAGGCGCAGAGGCGCTTCTCCTGTCGGCGGCGCGCGGCCGGGGCCGGTCCGCGGCCGCCGTCGCGGGCGCGGCTTTGTGCCGGCGTTCCCGCGGCGCGCGCCTGCGCCGAAGCGCGAAGGCCGGAGACTTCCGGCCGCGCGTCGGAACGCCGGACTCCCTGCGCGACGGCAGTCTCGGCGGGCGCGAACTCCGCCGGCTCGGCCGCGGCGCGAGTGCCGTCGGCCCGCCTGACGCCGAAGGGCAGCAGCAGGCCGGCGGCCTCGTGCGTCTCCGGCTCGGCGTGTGTGGCGGCGTCGAAGGCGCCTGCCTCCCTACCCGCGGCAGCGCACGAGAGGGCCGCGGCCGACGACTCGGCCGAGAGCCGCGAGAGGCCGCACCACGCCAGCGCCGAGAGCGGCGGCAACGACAAGCCCGCGAGGACGACCGCCATACTTTTTGCACGTAGTCTCAAGAGGCCGATTCCCTCCCGGCTGCCGCGGCGCCGGGCGAGGCGCGCCGCAAACACACCCGTGGACGTGGGCCAATATAGTGGACGCGCCGCCCGGCCCGAACACCTTTGTGACGAGGCGGCCCAGCCGCGTGACGAAAGCCCCCGCCGGAGACCGCATTTCCCCGCTTGACTCTGTACTCGACTACGGGGTTTATCATGTCTCATGCCGGCACCGGAGAGTTACGGCCGGCAGAAGATGGGGGCGAAAATTATTATGAGATTCGTGCGCAGTCAACACACCGTGGAGGCCGCCGGAGGGCTGATGAAGATCGGCGAGGTGGCACGCCGCTCGGGCGTCGGGGTCGAGGCGCTCAGGTTTTACGAGAAGAGCGGGCTGCTCGACGCGCGAGCGCGGACCGAGGCGGGCTACCGCCTCTACGACGAGTCGGCCCTCGAACGGCTCAACTTCATCCGCCGCGCGCAGACGCTCGGCTTCACGCTCACGGAGATCAGGCAGATCATCGCCGACAGCCGCGCGGGCCAGAGCCCCTGCGCGGAGGTGCGCGAGGTGGTCCGCCGCCGGCTGGCCGAGTTGGACGAGCGAATGCGCGAGATGCGTCGCTACCGCGACCAGCTCGCGGCGACGCTCGCAGCCTGGGACGCGACCGGCGAGGCCGAGGGGCACGTCTGCGGCCTCATCGAGGCCACGGAGCCCGCGCCCCGCCCCGCCGTCGAAGGGAGCCTGAAAGGAAGGAGACGGCGATGAGCGCGACGACGCGGAACGAGCAGGCACGCGCACTGTCAGGCGGGCAGGCGACCGAGGTGACGACGCGCGGCGCGGCGGGCGGACCTGAAGGCGGCGCGGCCGAGCGCGTAGACCTGCCGCTGACGGGTATGACCTGCGCCGCCTGCGCGCGGCGCATCGAGCGGAAGCTCGCGCGCGTGCCCGGCGTGAGCGCGGCCGGCGTCAACTTCGCCACGGCGCGCGCCACGGTCGAGTACGACCCGGCGCGGACCGGCGCGAAGCAGTTCGTCGAGGCCGTCGAATCAATCGGCTACGGCGCGGCGGCCCCGGCGGCCGGCGGCGACGAGGAGGCGGCCGCAGCCGAGCGCGCCGCGCGCGAGGAGGAATATAGCGACCTGCGGCGCAAATTCTGGCTGGCCGCGGCGCTGTCGGCGCCGGTCCTCTTCGTCGCCATGTCGCACGGCGCGATCCCCTCCCTCGGCGGGGCCTGGTCCAACTGGCTTCAGCTCGCCCTGACGACGCCCGTCGTCCTCTACTGCGGCGCGCAGTTCTACCGCGGCGCGTGGGTCGCGCTCCGCCACCGCGCGGCCGACATGAACACCCTCATCGCCACCGGCACCGGCGCGGCCTACGTCTACTCGGCGCTCGCCACCGTCTTTCCGGGATTCTTCGCGCGGGCGGCTGCGGCGGGCGGGGCCGGCGCGATGGAGGGCATGAGCGGGATGGCGGGGCCGGCCGGTGCGATGCCGCCCGTCTACTTCGAGGCGGCCGCGGTCATCATCGCGCTGCTCCTGCTCGGGCGGATGCTCGAAGCGCGTGCGAAGGGGCGGACGGGCGACGCCATCCGGCGGCTGATGGGTTTGCAGGCGCGCACGGCCCGCGTCGTCCGCGGCGGGGTCGAGCGGGACGTGCCCGTCGAGGAGGTCTTGCCGGGCGACACGGTCCTGGTCCGCCCCGGCGAGAAAATTCCGGTTGACGGCGTCGTTGTCGAGGGCGCTTCGTCGGTGGACGAGTCGATGCTGACGGGCGAGAGCCTGCCGGTCGAGAAGCGCGCAGGCGCGGAGGTCTTCGGCGCGACCATCAACCGGACGGGCTCCTTCCGCTTCCGCGCGACGAAGGTAGGGCGCGACACGGCGCTCCAGCAGATCGTCCGGCTGGTCGAGGAGGCGCAGGGCTCGAAGGCCCCGGTCGCGCGGCTGGCCGACCGCGTGAGCGGCATCTTCACGCCCGTCGTCATCTGCGTGGCGATTCTGACCTTCGTCGTTTGGTTCGTCGCCGCGCCCGAGGAGGTGCGGTTCACGACGGCCCTCGTCAACTTCGTCTCGGTCCTTATCATCGCCTGCCCGTGCGCGCTCGGGCTCGCCACGCCGACCGCCATCATGGTCGGCACGGGCCGCGGGGCCGAAAGCGGCGTGCTCATCAAGGGCGGAGAGAGCCTGGAGACGGCGCACAAAATCCGCACCGTCGTCCTCGACAAGACCGGCACCGTCACCCGCGGCGAGCCGCGCCTGACCGACGTGATAATCGCCCGCGCGGCCGGCGGAGTTGGGCCGGCGTCGGGAGGCGCAGACTCGCCTGCGCGGCGCGACGGGCGCGACGGGCGTGATGGGCGTGACGGGCGCGACGGGCGCGACGGGCGCGGGCGGGCGGGCCTCGACGCCGACGAGTTGCTGCGCCTCGTCGCCTCGGCCGAGCGCGGCAGCGAGCACCCGCTCGGCGAGGCGATAGTGCGCGGCGCGCGCGAGCGCGGCCTCGTGCTCCTTGAGCCCGAGGGGTTCGAGGCGGTGGCCGGCCACGGCGTCGAGGCGCGGGTCGGCGCGCGCGCGGTGCTGCTCGGCAACCGCCGGCTGATGGCCGAGCGCGGCATCGAGGTCGGGGAGTTGGAGGCGCGGGCCGCGGAGCTGGCCGGGGCGGGGCGGACGCCGATGTTCGTCGCCGTGGACGGCGCGGCGGCCGGCCTCCTGGCGGTGGCCGACGAGGTCAAGCCGGAGTCGCGCGAGGCCGTCCGCCGGTTGAAGGCGATGGGGCTCGAAGTGCTGATGCTGACGGGCGACAACCGGCGCACGGCAGAGGCCGTGGCGCGCGAGGTCGGCGTAGACCGCGTGCTGGCCGAGGTGCTGCCCGAGGGCAAGGCCGAGGAGATCAGGCGCCTACAGGCCGAGGGGAGGGTGGTGGCGATGGTCGGCGACGGCATCAACGACGCGCCCGCGCTGGCGCAGGCCGACATCGGCATCAGCATCGGCACGGGGACCGACGTGGCGCTCGAAGCCTCGGACGTGACGCTGATCAGGGGCGACCTGCGCGGCGTGGTGACGGCCGTCGCGCTCTCGCGGGCGACGATGCGAACCATCCGCCAGAACCTCTTCTGGGCCTTCGCCTACAACGTCGTCGGCATTCCCGTTGCGGCGGGCCTGCTCTACCCCTTCACGGGCTGGCTGCTCTCGCCCATCATCGCCAGCGCGGCGATGTCTCTGTCGAGCGTCTCGGTCGTCACCAACAGTCTGCGGCTGCGCCGGTTCCGCGCGCCGCACGCGTCCTGAGCGGAGCGAAAGGAGTGTTAGAGAGGATGGACACCGCGGAGATATTCGTCGTCGCAGTCGGGCTCGCGCTAATCGCGCTGGTCCTCTGGTACTTCTTCGGCGAGCGCGAGGGCGTGGCGGCGCAGGCCGACGCCTCGGGCGTGCAGGAGGTCAGGATAACCGTCAAGGGCGGCTACTCGCCCGACGTAGTTGTGGTCAAGAAGGGCCTGCCCGTCAGGCTCGACTTCTACCGCGACGAGACCAGCTCGTGCAGCGAGCGCGTGGTCTTCGGCGACTTCCGCATCGCGCGCGACCTGCCGGCCTACAAGACGACGCACGTCGAGTTCACGCCCGACCGCGCCGGAGAGTTCACTTTCACCTGCGGCATGAGCATGATGCGGGGCAAGCTCGTCGTCGTGGACGCGGGCGGGGCCGAGCGTGCGGGACGGCCCGCCGCGTGAGCCGTGGGAAGGCCGGCCCATCCGGCCGTGGCCGCGATGAGGGCGGCCGCGCTCAACTCCTGAGCGCGGCCCAGGCGAGGCAGAGCCAGCCGGCGAGCAGGGCCAGGCCGCCGAGCGGCGTGACGGCGCCGAGCCAGCGTGCGCCGGTCAGCGTGAGTAGGTAGAGGCTGCCGGAGAAGACGAGCGTGCCGGCGACGAGGAGCCAGCCGCCGGCCGTGGTGGCCGCGCCGGGCCAGCGGCCCGCGGCCCAGCCGGCGAAGAGCAGCGCCAGCGCGTGATACATCTGGTAGCGGACGCCGACCTCGAAGATCGCCAGCATCTCCGGCGCCAGGCGGTCCTTGAGCGCGTGCGCGCCGAAGGCGCCCGCCGCCACGCCGACGAAGGCCGAAACGGCGCCGAGCACGAAAAACAGTCGCTCCATCTCTCCACACACCTCCGCGACCCGGGCAGGACTTTCGAGAGCACGGCCGAGACTATACCGCACGCGCGCGGCCGTGCGGGCGCGGCCGTCGTGCCGGTCAAAGCTGCTGCAATTCGAGGTCGTCCGCGGCGCCGTCCGGTCCGGCGTCGGCGGCCGGGGGGAGGAAGCCCTGCGCGGCGAGGTGTTCGAGGATGAGTTCGGCGTTCTGTTCGGCCGTCCGGGTCATGGTATCGAGGACGATCTCGGGGGCGGTCGGGGGCTCGTAGGGATCGTCGATGCCCGTGAAGTTCCTGATGCGGCCTTCGCGCGCCTGCCTGTACATGCCCTTCGTGTCGCGCCGCTCGCACTCTTCGAGCGGCGTGTCTACGAAGACCTCGACGAAGCGGTCGGCCCCGACCATCGCGCGGCACTCGTTGCGCGTGGCGCGGTAGGGGCTCACCGCCGCGCAGACGACGGCCCCGCCGTGTCGGACGATCTCCGAGGCGACGAAGCCGATGCGGCGGACGTTGGTGTCGCGGTCCTCCTTGCCGAAGCCGAGGCCCTTCGAGAGGTGCGTGCGGACCACGTCGCCGTCGAGGACGGTGGCCTGCCGGCCGGCTTCGAGCAGCCTGACGGCGACTATCTCGGCCGTCGTGGACTTGCCCGCGCCGGAGAGCCCCGTGAACCAGAGGCAGAAGCCCTGGCGGTGGCGCGGCGGGTGGGCCTGCTGAAGGATCGAGGCGACCTCGGGGCGCGTGAACCACTCGGGCAACTGGCGCCCGCGACGCAGGTACTCGTCGCGGACCTCCGTGCCGGAGATCGAGGCGGTGCGCACGCCCTCGGGGATGCGCCCGCGCTCCTCGTAGCGGTCCTCCCCGGGCACGTAGAGCAGCTCGGAGAAGGGCAGCGGCCTCACGTCGATCTCTCGGGCGTGGGCCGCGACGAGCTCCTGCGCGTCGTAGGGGCCGTAGAAGGGTTTCCCCTCGGAGTCGAGGCCGGGGCTCGCGTGGTCGCGGCCGACGATGAGGTGGTTCGCGCCGTAGTTGCGCCGGATGAGGGCGTGCCACAGGGCCTCGCGCGGGCCGGCCATCCGCATCGCCAGCGGCAGCAGCGCGAGCGTCATCCGTTCCGGGTCGTAGTAACGCTCGGCCAGCACCTTGTAGGAGCGGACGCGCGTGAAGTGGTCGATGTCGCCGGGCCTGGTCAGGCCGACGACCGGGTGGAGCAGCAGCGTGCCGTCAACGGCGCGGGCGGCGCGGGCCGTCAGCTCTTCGTGCGCGCGGTGCAGGGGGTTGCGGGTCTGGAAGGCGACGACGTTGGGGCGTCCGAGCCGCGCGAGCCGGGCGCGCACCTCTGCGGGCGTCAGGCGCAGCGCCTTGAAGTCGTAGTAGCGCGGCAGCGCGACGACCCGCAACGCGCCCGAGACGCAGACCTCGCCCCACGAGTTCATCTCGGCCACCGTCGGGTGGCGCACGTCGGTCGTGCCGTAGGCGGCGCGCGCCTCCCCCGTGCGGTCGTACTCGAAGACTTCCTCGACGCGCATGACGGCCAGCACGTCGTTGTGCTGGTCGGCGAGCGCCACCTCGGCGTCGAGGCTAAGGTCGTCCTCGCGCCGCGCCGTCAGCGTGACGGGCAGGGGGAAGAGCGCGCCCGACGCGAGGCGCATCTCGCCGAGGACGCGGCGGTAGTCCTCGCGCCCCATGAAGCGTTCGAGCGGCGAGAAGGCGCCCGCCGCCATCAGTTCGAGGTCACAGACGTTTCGCGGCGAGAGGCGCAGGCGCGGCAGGCCCGCCGCGCGCCCGCGCAGCTCCTCGCGCTCGCCCTCGCCGGCCAGCAAATCCACCAGCCGCCCGCCGCACGGCCCAATCAAAATCTCGTCCGAAAATTCCCGGCTCATCAATCAAACGCCCCTCGGCCCCCGCTCAGAAAATCGTGTAGATGAACGGCGCGAGCGCAGAGGTCTGCGCGAAGAGCAGCAGCGCGCCCATCAGCAGCAACACGACCATAATCGGCAGCAGCCACAGCTTCTTGTTCTGCCGCAAAAAGAGCCAGACCTCGCCGGCCAACGACCACTTGCCCATCTTCGACTTAACTCCTCGTCGGTGGTTTTGAGTTTTCAGTCTCTGGTTTTTGGTTCGGGGCTTTCGGCGTTCGGCCTTGAGGCCGGCGCCCTGCGTCGGAAAGCCATGAGCCGGCCCCGCCCCGGGCTAAAACGTAAGACTGAAAACTCTTCTCAAAAGAGACGCTCGAACTGCTCGCGGGGCTGGCGCGTGCGCGGGCGCCTGACCCAGTAGGATTGGCGCGGGGGCGAGCGGCGGTCGAGCGGGTCGCGGCGCGCCAGCAGGCGCGAGGCGACGCCGTAGGGCACGAACAATCCGTAGTAGGTGAGCACGAGCAGCACGCGACTGTTGACGTGGCCGAGCGCGACGGCGAGCCGCATCCATCCGCGGTGAAACGCCCGCGCCGCGGCCGCCCAGAGCGCGCAGACGAGCGCGAGCGAGAGGCCGGCGCCCCCCGAGACGACCGCCAACGTCGTGCGGCCGCGGTAGAGCTGCCACGCGGCGAAGGCGGCGAGCACGGCGGCGACGACGAAGGCGCTCCTGCGGGCCTGTGCGTCGGCGGCCACGGCGGCCGAGGCCGAGGCGCGGGCCACTGTCCCCTGCGGCTCAATCAAGCTGAAACTCCTCCTGCCAGGCGAGCTCCTCATGCTCGGCGAGGCGGCCCTGCTCCGACTTGAGCAGCAGGAAGTCGCCGAGGACGAGGCAGTCCATCTCGGTCCGCATGAAGCAGCGGTAGGCGTCCGGTGGCGTGCAGACGATGGGCTCGCCGCGGACGTTGAAGGAGGTGTTGACGAGGACGGCGCAGCCCGTCAGCCGCTCGAAGGCCGAAAGCAACTCGTGGTAGCGCGGGTTCTCTTCGCGCCTGACGGTCTGGATGCGCGCCGAGTAGTCAACGTGAGTCACGGCCGGGACAGTCGAGCGCGCGGCCTTTAACCTCTCGATGCCGAAGAGCTTTTCCTCCCCGTTCGTCGGCGCAAGCTTCAACTCCTCGCGCACGGGCGCGACCAGTTGCATGTAGGGCGAGTCGCAGTCCAGGTCGAAGTAGTCTGCGACGCGCTCGCGCAGGACGGAAGGGGCGAAGGGGCGGAAGGATTCGCGGAATTTGATCTTGAGGTTCATCTGCGACTGCATCCGGGGCGAGCGCGGGTCGCCGAGGATGCTGCGGGCGCCGAGGGCACGCGGGCCGAACTCCATCCGACCCTGGAACCACCCGACCACCATCCCGTCGGCCAGCAGCCGCGCCACGCGCGAGGCCAGTTCGCCCGCCCCGACGCGCCTGTAGCCCGCCCCCGCGGTCAACAGGAACTCTTCGATCTCTTCGTCCGAGAACTCCGGGCCGAGGTAGGAGCCGCGCATCCCGTCGGGCCAGGGGGCGTATGTCGTGGGGGCGTCGCGCTCACGGCCGAGGTATTGATGCCAGACGGAGAGGGCCGCGCCCAAGCTCCCGCCCGCGTCGCCCGCGGCCGGCTGGACCCAGACGCGCTCGAACGGCCCTTCGCGCAGGATTCTCCCGTTGCCCACGCAGTTCAAGGCGACGCCTCCGGCCAGGCACAGGTTTCGCTCGCCCGTCTCGCGGTGCGCGTGGCGGGCCATGCGCAGCATAGCCTCCTCCGTCACCTCCTGGACAGAGCGCGCGAGGTCCATCTCGCGCTGCGTCAGCTCGCCCTCGGGGCGGCGCGCAGGCCCGCCGAACAGGCGGTCGAACTTCCCGTTCGTCATCACGAGGCCGGCCGCGAAGTCGAAGTACTTCATGTTGAGGCGCAAGCTGCCGTCCTCGCGCAAATCAATCAGCTCGTCGAGGATAAGCTGCGCGTAGCGCGGCTCGCCGTAAGGCGCGAGGCCCATCACCTTGTACTCGCCGGAGTTGACCCGGAAGCCCGTGTAATAGGTGAAGGCCGAGTAGAGCAGGCCGAGCGAATGGGGAAAGCGCAGCTCGGCGAGCAGGTGCAATTCGTTGCCGCGCCCGTAGCCGTAAGACGACGTGGCCCACTCGCCCACGCCGTCCATCGTCAGCACGGCCGCCGACTCGAAGGGCGAGGGAAAGAAGGCCGAGGCGGCGTGCGACTCGTGGTGCTCGGTGAAGAGAACCTTGCCGGCGAAGCCCGCTCCGGCCGCCGCCTCAAGCTCGCGCGCCAGCCCATCCCTGACCCACAGCTTCTCGCGCAGCCAGAGCGGCATCGCCATCATGAACGAGCGCAGGCCGCGCGGCGCGTAGTCGATGTAAGTCTCAAGCAGCCGCTCGAACTTCAGCAGCGGCTTGTCGTAGAAGGCGACGAAGTCGAGCGCCTCGGGCGTGATGCCGGCATGTTTGAGGCAGAACTCGGCGGCGTGCGACGGGAAGCGGTGGTCGTGCTTTTTGCGCGTGAACCGCTCCTCCTGCGCGGCCGCCACCACCTCGCCGTCGCGCACGAGGCACGCCGCCGAGTCGTGGTAGTAAGCCGAGATTCCCAGGACGTAAGTCGCCATCAGCCGGAGCCCTTCTTCTCTTCCCCGGCGCGGGCCGGCCCCGCGCGAGCCGGCGATTCTAAACCGTCCGGCCCGCGAGCGCGACCCGGCACGCGACTGGCAGGCCCAGGCCCCTCTCCCGGCCTTCCCCTTACGCGCCTCTTCCCCACCACCCCGCGGCGCTCAACCGCCGCCCCCGGCCTCGCCTTCGACGAGGCGGCGGACGGCTTCGAGAGTGTCAATCTCGTCGGCCGTCTTGTCGTCGCGCAGGCGGAGGATGCGCGGGAAGCGGAGGGCGTAGCCGCTCTTGTGCCGTTTCGATTCCTGCACGCGGTCGAAGGTGACTTCGAGGACTATGCGCGGCTCGACGGTGCGGACGCGGCCGTGTGCGAACTGTTGCAGCGTGTGGGCCTTGAACCACTCCGTCAGCTCGGCCAGCTCGGCGTCGGTCAAACCCGAGTAAGCCTTGCCGACGTTCAGAAGCTCCGGGTCTTCTTCGGAGCGGCGGACGGCGAATGTGTAATCCGAGAGCAGGTGGCGGCGCTTGCCGTGTCCGACCTCGACGGCCGTCACCACCACGTCGAGCGTCGCCAGCGCCCGCTTCAGCTTCAGCCACTCGCGCCCGCGCTTGCCGGGCTTGTAGGTCGAGCGCGGGTCTTTGACCATCAGCCCCTCGTTGCCGCGCGCGCGGGCCGCGTCGAACTCCGCATCGAGCGGCGCGGCCTCCGAGAAGCGCCCGGCCTCGGAGAGCCGGATGGCGCCGGAAGAATCGCGCGCGACGAGCCGTTCCAGCTCGCGGCGGCGCGCCTCAAGCGGCTCGTCCATCAGCACGCGCCCGCCGGCATAGAGCAGGTCGTAGGCGACGAAGGCGACGGGCACCGCCGCCATGACCTCGGCGGAGACCGTCTTGCGGCCGAGCCGCTTTTGCAGTTCCTGGAAGGGGAGAATCTGCGCGCCGCGAACGGGCACGATCTCGCCGTCGAGCACGGCGTCGGATGGCAGCGCGGCGAGCGGCGCGACCAGCTCGGGGAAGCGGTGCGAGACCTCGTCGAGCGTGCGCGTGAAGAGCGCGACGCGGCCCGCGCCGGCGTGCGCCTGCCCGCGGATGCCGTCGAACTTGTCCTCGACGAGGAACTCCGCGGGCATCGTCCGCGCGATGTCCGAGAGGTCCGCGGCCGCCGTGGCGAGCATGAACTTGATGGGGTGGAAGAGGCGCATCGCCGCCCCCTCAAGCTCGCCCCGCCGCGCGCGCAAGGCCGTCTCGCCGATGTCGCCCGTCAGCATGTTGACGCGTGCGACCGCGGCCAGCTCGCGGCCGAAGGCGCGCGCGACGGCGTCCTCGACCAGGCCCTCCTTGAGGCCGATGCGCAGGTCGCCGACGAGTATCTTGACGAGGTACTTGGCTTCGAGCGGGGTGGCCGTCGAGAGGGCGGCGACGAGGAGGTCGCGCTTGTTTTTGGTGCCGCGCGTCGCGCTCAGGCGCTCGACGATTGACTCTGTGCCCGAGAGCGTGTGGGCAGGGGCGCGGCGGCCCCCGCCGGCCTCGGCGAAAGCCTCGAAGAAAGCCTCGAAGGCCACGTCGCCCGAGTCGCCGAGGCGCACGTAGCGCGGCCGCAGGTTCTCAACGTCGAGGCCCGTCACCTCGGAGATGGCGTCGCGCAGCATGCCGCCGCCGACGTTGGTCGTCCGCATGTCGTGGAGGGGGAAGGTGTGGCCGGCGAAGTAGCGCGCGGCGCGGGCGAGGTCTTCGTCGCCGAGGCGGTGGAAGTAGTCGCCGAGCAGCGCGGCTTTCTCAAGCTTCTTCGTCGTCGCCCCGACGGCCTCGGCCACGCGCGCGAACGCTTCGAGGCTGCCGGCGTCGGGCTCGCCGGACGCGGCGGACTTGTCGGACGCGGCGGGCGCCGCCGTCTTGTCGGGTGTGCCCGCCGCCGGCGAGCCGGCCTTAGCTTTACGGCCTGCCACAGCCTTGCGGCCTTCAACAGCCTTGCGGCCCGCCACGCCTTCAGCCCTCCTCCTCGCGCATCAGCCCGGCGGGGACGCGGACGGCCTCGGCCTCCGTCGGCTCGCCGAAGAGTTCGGGGTGAATGACGCGGGCGAGGATTTCCGCGCCGACGACGACGCGCGGCCCCGGGCGGCTGAAGTAGGAGGTGGCGTCCACGGCCCAGACCCGGCCAGAGCGCACGGCCGGCAGCTCGCCCCAGCCGCGCGGCAGCCGCGCCCCTTCGAGGGCACGCAGGATGTCCTGTCGGTAGTAACCGCAGGGCGCGAGGACGACGACCTCGGGCGCGTAGTCTGCAATCTCCTCGGCCGTGGTCGGGCGCGACTTGCCGCCGGCCGCCCCGAACGACGCGTCGCCGCCGGCGAAGGCCACCTGCTCCGGCACCCAGTGGCCGGGCGCGAAGGGCGGCTCAAGCCATTCGAGGACGAGCGTGCGCGGGCGCGCGTCGGCCTCTGTCAGCGCGACGGCGAGCACGTCGAGCCGTACCGTCAGCTCGCCGGCCAGCGCCTCGGCCTCTGCCTCGCGGCCCGCCAGCCGGCCGACGGTGCGCACCGTCTCGAAGATTCCCCTGATGTCGGTCGGCTCCAGCGAGACGACCTTGCAGTCGCCTTCGAGGGTGCGTGCCGCGCGCTCGACCGTCGAGTAGCCGACGGCGCAGACCTCGCACAACTCCTGCGTGATGACGAGGTCCGGGCGCAGCTCGCGCAGGAGCTTCTCGTCGAGGTCGTAGATCGAGCCGTGGCCGTCGAGCTGCGAACGGACGGCGTGATCTATCTCGCGGCTCGTCATCGTCTCGTGCGAGATGCGGCTCGCGGTCAGCACGGGCTTGCCGACCACCTCCGGCGGGTGGTCGCACTCGTGCGTGACGCCGACGAGCGCCTCTTCGAGGCCGAGCGCGCAGACGATTTCCGTGGCAGACGGCAGGAGCGAGACGATGCGCGGCGTGTCTGTCGCCATCCGTGTGAACTTCCCTTTCGCCCGATGTGTTCCGAAGCCGGCCGCGACGAGGGTTGCCCACGTCGGGCGGCGCTGTCAAGAAGCGCTGCGCGCGCCGGGCACAAGGCCGTCGGTGCCGGTCGGGCGGCGCGTTTTGCGACCACCCGCCGAAGCGTTACAATCGCCCCGGCCGCACGGAGGCCGGGGCGCGGTCGGCCCGTATCGGCGGCCCGCGGGCCGAAAGTTATCGCGGCGGAGGTGTTCAGAGAATGCAGGCTGAGAGCGGGCCGCGCGTGGCGGGCGTGGTGGACCACATCGCGGTCCACTCCGAGGACATCGGCGCGGACGTGCGCGAATACGAGCGGCTCGGCTTCAGCGTCGAGACGCTCTACGACGACTGGGCCATGCTGCGCGACGCGCGCGGCTTCGGCGTGGCGCTGCTCGGCCCCGGCTCGAAGCACCCTCAGCACCTCGGCCTGCGCGTCGAGTCGCGTGAGGAGCTGGAAGAGGCCGCGCGGCGCGAGAGCCGCCCGATCAAGGAACACCGCGACCGCTCGCTCTCGTTCTACACGAAGGGCGTCAGCGGGCGCGCCCTCGAAGTTATCTACTACCCGCCGGAATTTTTTAGTAGTGACAA
This sequence comes from Pyrinomonadaceae bacterium, assembly GCA_035645715.1. Lineage (GTDB taxonomy): Bacteria > Acidobacteriota > Blastocatellia > Pyrinomonadales > Pyrinomonadaceae > QHXN01. The sequence goes on along the minus strand of DASQMB010000046.1, from coordinate 76,023 downwards.
GTGACGAGTGACAAGTGACAAGAGAAGAAGACGGCTCTTTCTTGTCACTTGTCACTCGTCACTTGTCACTCCCCTACTTATGCCGACGACCCTCCTAGTCTTCGAGTTCATCGGGACGACCGAGCTGCTGGTGATCGCGCTGGTGGCGCTGATCGTCTTCGGGCCGCGCAAGCTGCCCGAGATCGGGCGCACGGTGGGCAAGAGCCTGGCCGAGTTCAAGCGCGCCTCCGAAGACTTCAAGCGGACGTGGGAGTTCGAGGTCGAGACCGAGCAGCGCCAGCAGGCGCTCGCCGCCCGCGACGAACAGGGGCCGGAGGAACGCGCGAGCGAGGCGGCCGCCGACGCCGCCCTGCTGGTGGCCGAGGCCCCCGCCGCCACAACGGCCGCGGCCGAAGCGATAGACGGCCCCAGGCCCGCGCCGCTGGCCGTCCCGCGCGGCCCCGCGACTTTCGCCGACGAGACGGCGGTCGGGCCTGAGCCGTCGGGCGCGCTCGCCGGCCCGGCCGACCACGCCGGAGCCGCGGCCGAGCCGTCTGACGAGCCCGCTACCGAGCGCGTCGGCTGAAAGAGTCTCGCGCCCGCGGCGCCCGGCCGCAGGCGCCCGCCGCCAACCTACCCGATGGACCCAACCCTTCCGGACAAAGAGCGCGACCGGGGACCCGACGACGAAGACGACGCCGAGGCGCAGCCCGGCGCGCAGATGTCCTTCCTCGAACACCTCGACGAGCTGCGCCGGCGCCTGATCCGCTCGGTCGCCTTCGTCTTCGTCGCGCTGCTCGGCTGCTGGTTCGTCTCCGACCACATCTACAACTTCCTGGCCGTGCCCGTGCGCCGCGCCCTGGCCGACGCCGCGCAACGCCCCGTCCCGCTGCAAGGCTTGACCGGCGGCGAGGCCATCATCCCGCTCTCGCAGGCGCGCGAGGGCGACACGGGCCGCTACGTCTTCTCGGAGGCGACGCGGCTCGGCACGAGCGTCATCCCCGTCGGCGCCTCGGTCACGGCGCGGGTGGGGCGCGACCACACGGGCCGCCCCGGCGTCTTCACCGACGAGCCGATCTTCGCCGGCCCGACCGTTATCCCGAAGGGGGTGCGCCTGCCCGTCGAGGTGGACGCCCCCCCCGGCGCCCTGCCCGGCATCGAGGACAAGCTGGTCGTCCGCACCGCCATCGAGCCCTTCTCGCTCTACCTTCAGGTCTCGCTCTACGCGGCCATCTGCCTGTCGGTGCCGTTCCTGCTCTGGCAGGTCTGGGGCTTCGTCTCGCCGGGCCTCTACCCGCACGAGCGCGGCTACGCCCTGCCCTTCATCGGCCTCTCCTCCATCTCGTTCCTCATCGGGGCGGCCTTCGCCTACTACGTGCTCTTCCCGCCGGCCGTCTCCTACCTACTCGGCCTCGGCCAGGATTTCCGCCTCTTCCTCAACGCCTCGGACTACTTCGACTTCATCGTCCTCATCATGCTGGCGATGGGCTTCGTCTTCCAGATGCCGGCGATCACCTACGTCCTCGCCCGCATCGGCATCGTTGACGCAGGGTTTCTCGTCCGCCACTGGCGCCTCTCGGTCATCATCATTCTGGTCGCGGCGGCCGTGCTCTCGCCCACCTCCGACGTGCTCAACATGATGCTCTTCGCCGCCCCGATGGCCGTCCTCTACCTCGTCTCGATCTTCGTCGCCTGGGCCTGCGCCCGGCCGCGCCGGACCGAAGCCGAATAGGAAGAGGTAAAAAGGCAAAAGGCGAAGTGGCGCCCGGGAAAACGTGAGGCCGGCGTCAGACGTTTGCCCCCCGGCCGGCCGATTCCGCCTTTCCCTTCCCCCGCTTTCCGGGCCTCCCGGGCAACTTCCGCCGACCGGCGGGCATCTTGACCTTGTCTTGCGCGAGGCTCTACAATTCGGCTCTAAATTTCAGAAGCAGGCCCGGCCCCGCCTCGGCAAATCAGGGGGCCTTCCGAAGGCCCGCGACCCCGGAATAATTTCACCCGCAGAAAACAGGAGTAGTAAAACGATGGCTCGTCAACGGCGGACGGTTTCCCTGGCCCTGGCGCTGGCCCTGCTCTGGGCGGCGGCCCCGGCCGCCTGGGCGCAGAAGAACACGAAGAAGACCCCCTCGCAGGACGTGTCCGAGCGCGAGCGCAACGTCAAGAAGGAGAAGAACAACACCTTCAAGAAGTGGCTCGACGAGGACGTGAGCTACATCATCACCGACGACGAGCGGAAGGCTTACAGGAAGCTCCAGACCGACGAGGAGCGCGAGCAGTTCATCGAGCAGTTCTGGCGCCGCCGCGACCCAGACCCCGACACCGAGGTCAACGAGTATCTCGAAGAGCACTACGAGCGCATCGCCTACGCCAACCAGCACTTCGCCTCGGGCATCCCCGGCTGGAAGAGCGACCGCGGCCGCATCTACATCATGTTCGGCCCGCCGCACGAGCGCGAGACGCACCCGACGGGCGGCTCCTACGAGCGCCCCTCCTACCACGGCGGCGGCTCGACGACCACCTACCCCTTCGAGGTCTGGTTCTATCGCCACCTGCCCGGCGTCGGCTCCGGCGTCGAGATCGAGTTCGTCGACCCGACCGGCACAGGCGAGTACCGCATCGCCCGCTCGCCCAACGAGAAGGACGCGATGCTTCACGTCCCCGGCGCCGGCCTGACCTTGAACGAGCAGCTCGGCCTCTCTGACAAGGCCTCCCGCGTCGCCGGCATGAGCAGCTTCGGCTACGCCGGCCCCGGCGCCCGCTCGCAGGACAGCCCCTTCGAGTGGCTGGCCCGCTACACCGACCTCCAGCGCCCGCCGCAGGTCAACGACGTACTCGAAAAGCAGCTCCTCGCCACGGCCAGCGGCGGCACGTTCGAGAGCGAGTCGCTCAACGTCTCGACCAGCGTCGGCTTCTTCCGCGCCTCCGACGAGCGCGTGATGACGGCCATCACCATCCAGACCGACAACGAGGACTTGCGGTTCAAGGACGTGGGCGGCGTGCAGCGCGCGGCCCTCAACATCTACGGCCGCGTCACCTCGGTCGTCGGCCGCCGCGTCACCACCTTCGAGGACCCAGTGGTCACCGACGCGACCGTCGAGGAGTTGCTGACTGTCAAGGACCGCAAATCGGCCTACCAGCGCGTCCTGCCGCTCACGCCCGGCACTTACAAAGTTGACCTGATGGTGCGCGACATCAACTCCGGCACGCAGCAGGTCAAGCAGATCGGCTTCACCGTGCCGAAGTTCGAGCCGAACAAGCTCGCCCACTCGTCGCTCATCCTGGCCGCCAAGCTCCAGGCCCTCAACGACCAGCTCCCGGGCATGTTCTCCATCGGGCCTTTCAAGGTCCTGCCGAACGTCTCGGGCGTCTTCAGGAAGGGCGCCGAGGTCGGCATCTACATGCAGATCTACAACGCCGGCATCGACCAGACGACGCTCCGCCCCTCGGTGGACGTGGACTACGTGCTGCTCAAGGACGGCAAAGAGGTCTTCAGGCAGGCCGAGGACTGGCGCGGCCTCTCCGACGCGGGCCAGCGCCTGACGCTCGCCCGGCTCCTGCCGACCGGCGCGCTCGCCCCCGGCGAGTACGAGGTCTCGATCCGCATCCGCGACAAGGTCTCGGGCCAGTCGCTCTCGCCCTCGTCCAAGTTCACCGTGCAGGACAAGTAAGACGCGCGGGCACGCCCCGCAAGCGGAGAGCGGCGCGCCTCCCGGCAGGGGGCGCGCCGCTCCTTTTTTTGGCGGCTTGCGTGGCTCGGGGCCGGCCTTAAGGGGTCGGCGGGCGCTCGCCGCGGCGCAGGGCGTTGACGAGCAGGTGGGCGCGGCGCGTCGGCTCCGGCACGCGGTAGCCGCCGTCGCAGGCCAGCATCAGTTCGACCGCCGAGTCGAAGTCAATCAGGTGGCCCGGCGAGACGTAGACGGGCTGGACGCGCCGCTTGGTCCGCACGGCGTAGCCCACCGTGTCGCCCCGCTTCGGATCGACGAGCGGCGCTCGGCTGCCTCGCTCCTCGCCCAGCTCGCCGTAGCGGCCGACCAGGATCGACTTGGCGCACCCCAGCGCAGGCCGATTCGTCAGCAGGCCGAGGTGTGAGGCGATGCCGAAGCGGCGCGGGTGCGCGATGCCCTGCCCGTCGAGCACGAGAACGTCGGGCTCGGTCTTGAGCTTCGACCAGGCTTCGAGGACCGAAGGCGTCTCGCGGAAGGAGAGCAGGCCCGGCACGTAGGGGAAGCTGGTCTCGCCGACCACGCCTGCCTCCTCGACCACTTCGAGCGAAGGCAGGCGCAGGACGACTACGCCCGCGTAGACCGTCGACTCGAACTTGTTGAAGCTGATGTCTGCGCCCGCCACCAGCTCGATTGGGCGGCTCAAGGGTTCGAGCCTGACGCGCTCGCGCAGACTCTTCTGGACCTCGACGGCCTCGCGCGGCGTCAACCCCCATCCGTGCAGTCGTTCGTAACTAGCCATCCGCTTTCGTCCCGGCTCAGGGCGGCTACCCGACGGCGGCCGCCGTGAAGTCAATCGTCTCGCTCCCCTCGACGCCCGCGCCGCGGCGGACGACGGAATGGACGCGCCAGCGCGCGTCGTCGCGCTCAGGAAAGTCCACGCGGTAGTGGCCGCCGCGCGACTCCTCGCGCCAGAGGGCCGCGCGCGCCACCAGCAGCGCGACCGTCACGAAGTTTCGCGGCGCGGCAGGCAGCGGCGCGCGCTCTATCTGCTCGAACTCGCGCAGCGCCCGCCCGAGCGACTTGGCCGAGCGCAGGATGCCGACACGCTCCCACATCAGCCGCCGCACGCGCTTGCGGACGGCGAGCGCGGCCGCCTCCGCCCGCCCGCGCTCCGAAGGACTCTGCAAGGCGGCCTCGCCCGCCGGTTCGGCCTCGGCGGCCGCGGCGCGCGGCGGCGGGTCGTGCGCCTCCGAGGCGGCGGCCCGGCCCGCGCGCGCCCCGAACACGAGGCCTTCGAGCAGCGAGTTCGAGGCCAGCCGGTTCGCCCCGTGGACGCCCGTGCAGGCCACCTCGCCGGCGGCGTAGAGGCCGGGCAGGGTGGTCCGCCCCCCGAGGTCCGTGCGGACGCCGCCCATGCAGTAGTGGGCGGCGGGCGAGACGGGCACGGGCTCGCGCGCGAGGTCGAGCCCGTACTGAAGGCAGGTGGCGTAGATTTTCGGGAAGCGGCGGCTGAGCCGGCGCGCCTCGAAGGCCGTCATGTCGATGTAGACGGTGCGGGTGGCCGTGCGCTCCATCTCGGCGACGATGGAGCGCGAGACGATGTCGCGCGGCGCCAGCTCGGCCCTCTCGTGGTAGCGCGGCATGAACCGCTTGCCGTCGGCGTTGAGGAGGATGCCGCCCTCGCCGCGCAGCGCCTCGGAGAGCAGGAAGCGCGGCGCGCCTTCGAGGTTGAGGGCCGTCGGGTGAAACTGGACGAACTCCGTGTCGGCCAGCTCCGCGCCCGCGTGGTAGGCCATCGCCATCCCGTCGCCGGTGGCGACCGCCGGGTTGGTCGTGTGCTGAAACAACTGCCCGGCACCGCCCGTCGCCAGCACCACCCCGCGCGCCAGCAGCACGCGCGGCGCACGCACGACGGGGTCGAGGTAGCGCACGCCGACGCATCGCCCGTCGCGCACGACGAGCCCCTCGGTCGCCGCGTGGGCCAGGAACGAGACGTTAGGCTCGCGCCCGGTGCGCGCGAGCAGCGCGCGGACGATCTCGCGCCCCGTGGCGTCGCCGTGCGCGTGCAGGATGCGCGGGCGGGAGTGTGCGGCCTCGCGCGTGAAGAGCAGGCGCCCGCCCTCGCGGTCGAACTCCGTGCCCCACTCGATCAGCTCCTCGATGTACTGCTTGCCCTCCTCGACGAGGAGGGCCACCGCCCGGGCGTCGCAGAGGCCGGCGCCGGCCGCCAGCGTGTCCTCCTCGTGGAGCGCGACCTCGTCCTCCTCGGAGAGCGCCACGGCCACGCCGCCCTGCGCGTACTCCGTGTTCGACTCCTCGCGCCGGTCCTTCGTCAAGACCGTCACGCGCCATCCCGAGCGCGCGATCTCGACGGCCGCGCGCAGGCCCGCGACGCCGCTCCCGACGACGATGAAGTCAGTCTCTAAAGACATGGTTCGGTCCGGGGTATTTCGCTCGGGCCGATTCTAGCAACCGGCCCCGCGGCGGACAACGTTTGCGCCCCGCCCGGCCGCGGGGCTAAAATTCAGCCCGCAGCTTCTTAAACATTTCCCCTGACCAGAACAGCGCCCACCGGACGTGGCCGTCTGCGCGGCGCCTCGCGGCCCGCGCGCCGCCGTCCGGCCGCCAATCTTCATCGAACGACGGAGGGAGATATGAGACAAGTCTGGAGACGCGTGGCCGCGGCGCTGCTGGCGGCGCTCGTGGCCGCGCCGGCGCTGCCCGCGCTCGCGCAACAGAGGGGCGGCAGGACGAACGCGCGCTCGGCCGGCCAGCCGCAGCGCGGCGGCCGCGTGCTGCCCGCCATCGACTACACGGAGTTCTTCCTGCCCAACGGCCTGCGCGTGGTCCTGCACGAGGACCGCTCGACGCCCATCGTGGCGACCAACGTCTGGTATCACGTCGGCTCGAAGAACGAGGTGCCGGGCCGGACCGGCTTCGCCCACCTCTTCGAGCACATGATGTTTCAGGGCTCGAAGAACTACAACAACGACTACTTCATGCCGATGCAGGAGGCCGGGGCGCTCCTGAACGGCACCACCAACGCCGACCGGACCAACTACTGGGAGGTGATGCCCTCGAACTTCCTCGAACTCGCCCTCTTCATGGAGGCCGACCGGATGGGCGGGCTCCTCGAAGCGATGACGCAGGAGAAGCTCGACAACCAGATCGCCGTCGTCCAGAACGAGAAGCGGCAGCGATACGACAACGCGCCCTACGGGCTGGTCGGCGAGCGCATCGCCAAAGAGATGTACCCGCCCGACCACCCATACCACTGGCTGACCATCGGCTCGCTCGAAGACCTGGCCGCCGCCTCGCTCGACGACGTGAAGGACTTCTTCCGCCGCTACTACACGCCCAACAACGCCAGCCTCGTCATCTCCGGCGACTTCGATTCGCGCGAGGCGCGCCGGCTCGTCGAGAAGCACTTCGGGCCGATCCCGAAGGGGCCGGCCCCCGTGCGCCCGAAGGCCGCACAGCCGGCCCTCGCCCGCGAGGTCCGCGTCGAGATGGAGGACCGCGTGCAACTGCCGCGCGTCTACATGGTCTGGCACTCGGTCCCGCACTTCACGAAGGACGAGGCTGCGCTCGACACGCTGGCCGCGGTGCTCGGCGGCGGCAAGTCGTCGCGCCTCTTCAAGTCCCTCGTCTACGACCGGCAGATCGCGCAGCAGGTCTCGGCCTTCCACGCGTCGCGCGAGATAGCCGGTCAGTTCCAGATCGTCGTCACGGGCAAGCCCGACACGACACCGCAGCAGCTCGAAGAAGCGATCAAGGTCGAGCTGGCCCGGCTCGTGAAGGAGCCGCCGACGGCCGAGGAGGTCCAGCGCGCCTACAACTCGCGTGAGGCCGCTTTCGTCTACGGCCTGCAAACCGTCGGCGGGTTCGGCGGCAAAGACGACCAGCTCAACCAGTACGCCACCTACCTGAACTCCCCCGGCTACTTCGAGCAGGACCTGGCGCGCTACCGCACAGTCACGCCGGCCGTCCTGCGCCGCGTGGCCGCGCAATACCTGACCGACAAGCGGCTGGTGCTGTCGGTGGTGCCGGCGCGCAGCCCCCGGCAGCGGGCCTCGGCCGCCGAGCCCGTCCCGGCCTCCCCGCGCGAGGCCATCGCGCCGCCCTCGCAGCAGACCTCCGGGCAGCAGCAGCCCGGCAACGCCACCGGCGAGGCCAGGCCGCCGGCCCCGTCGGGCGTGCCGTCGGACGCGCGGCCCGCCGCCACGAACGACCCGCCCGCCGGCGCCCAGACGATGACACGGGCCGAGGCCGCCGCCACCCGCCCCGCGGGCGCGACGCCGCCGGCCGCCTCGGCCCCGTCCGCGCCCCCGCAGGAGCAGCCGGCGCGGCCCAACACCGTCAAGAAGGCGCCGGCCGCGGTCGATGCCTCGAAGCTGCCGAAGCCGGGTCCGAACCCGAAGTTCACCCTGCCGCCCGTCCAGCGGCGTAAGCTCTCGAACGGCCTCGAAGTGCTCGTCGTCGAGCACCACGAGCTGCCCGTCGTCAACATGAACCTGGTGGTGAAGACGGGCGGGGCGGCCGACCCGGCGGGCCGCGGCGGGCTTGCCGCGCTGGTCGCCGATTTGCTGGACGAGGGCACGAAGTCGCGCTCGGCGCTGCAAATCTCCGACGAGCTGGCCGACATCGGCTCGTCGCTCGGGGTGACGGCCGGTTGGGACTCGACCGGCGCCAACTTGAGAACGCTCAAGCGCCACCTCGACCGCTCACTGGCCGTCTACGCCGACGTGGTCCTCAACCCGGCCTTCCCCGAAGCCGAGCTTGATCGCCTGCGCGCCTCGCGGATGGGCGCCTTCCGCCAGCGGCGCGACGACCCGAGCCAGATCGCCGGCATGGTCTACGCCTCGCTCGTCTTCGGCCAGGGGCACCCTTACGGGCACACCCTCGCCGGCAACGAGCAGACGGTCGGCGCCGTCACGGCCGCCGACGTGCGGAAGTTCTACGAGACCTTCTACCGCCCGAACAACGCCGCGCTGATCGTCGTCGGCGACACCACGCCCGACGAGATCGTGCCGAAGCTCGAACGCGCCTTCGGCGGCTGGGAGCGGGCGCACGTCCCGGCCGTGGACGTGTCGGCCGCCCCGGCCCGCCGCGACCGCTCGACCATCTACGTCGTGGACCGGCCCGGCTCGGCCCAGTCGATCATCCTGGCCGGGCACATCGGCGTGCCGCGGTCGAACCCCGACTACTTCCCGCTGCTGGTGCTGAACAACCTGCTCGGCGGGCTCTTCACCTCGCGCATCAACATGAACCTGCGCGAAGAGAAGGGCTACACCTACGGGGCGCGCTCGACGTTCGACTTCCGCCGCGGCGCCGGTGCCTTCAGTGCCTCGGCGCCGGTCTTCACGGGCGTGACGAGGGAGGCGCTCTCGGAGCTGCTGGGCGAGCTGAACGCGGTGCGCGGCGCGCGGCCCGTGATGCAGGCCGAGATGGAGTTCGCCAAGCAGGCGCTCATCCGCGGCTTCCCGCGCACCTTCGAGACGCCGGCGCAGATCGCCGACCGTCTTGAGACCATCGTCACCTACGACCTGCCCGACACCTACTTCAACCGCTACATCGAGTCGGTCGAGCGGGTGACGCTCGAAGACATCAACCGCGCGGCCGAGCGCCACCTGCGGCCCGACCGCCTGGCCGTCGTGGTGGTGGGCGACCGCCGCGCCATCGAGCAGGGCCTGCGCTCGCTCGACGACATCGGCCGCACCGTCACCTTCCTCGACGCCGAGGGGCGCCCCGCCGACTCTCAGCCCGCGACGGGCGCCGGCACCGGCTCGCGCTGACGCCGGCCGCCGTCGTGGACAGAAAGAGGGGCGGGCCTTCGGGTCCGCCCCTCTTGTTTTCCGTCCGGCCGGGGTCGTAAGTGGGGTGGGCGTCAGCGTCGCTTCGGCGTCTTGTTGAAGGCGCGGTGGACGCGCTTGACGCGCGACTTCTCCTCCTGCGCCTTGCGCTGGTCGAGGCGGGTGGCGAGGTGCTCCATCTCGGCCCGCATCTTGCGGTAGTTGGCGTAGCGCGCCGGGTCGAGCCCGCCCGACTCCAGCGCCTCGCGGACGGCGCAGCCGGGCTCGGTCTCGTGGCCGCAGTCGGCGAAGCGGCAGCGGGCGGCCGTCTCCTCCACGTCCTCGAAGGTCTCGCGCAGGCCGCGCTCGCTGACGAGCAGTTGCAGCTCGCGCATGCCCGGCGTGTCGAGGACGATGCCGCCGCCCGGCAGGAGGAACAACTCGCGGTGGGTGGTGGTGTGGCGCCCGCGCGCGTCGTGAACCCTGACGCCCTGCGTGCGCTGCACCTCGGCGCCGAGCAGGCGGTTGACGATGGTTGACTTGCCGACGCCGGACGAGCCCATCAGCGCCAGCGTCCGGCCGGGCCGGTCGTAGGGTAACAACTGCTCGACGCCCTCGCCGCGCTTCGCGCTCAGGAGGTGGACCGCGACGCCCGGCGCCACGCGCTCGACCTCGGCCCGCACCTCGTCGGGGTCTCCGGCGAGGTCGGCCTTGTTGAGAACGACGACGGGCTCGGCCCCGCTCTCCCATGCCATGATGAGGTAGCGTTCGAGGCGGCGCGGGTTGTAGTCGCCGTCGAGCCCGGCGACGAGGAAGACCGTGTCCACGTTGGCCGCCACCACCTGCTCGACCGTTTCGCGCCCCGCGGCCTTGCGCGAGAAGAGGCTGCGGCGCGGCAGCACCTCGTGAATCTTGGCTTGGCCCGCGTCTTCCGGCAGACGTTTGACCGCAACCCAGTCGCCGACCGCCGGCAGGCTCTCCGGCCCGGCCGCGTGATACTTCAGCCTTCCGGTGGCCTCGGCCCAGGTCTCGCCCGCGGCCGTGTAGAGCATGTAGACCTTGTTGTGTTGCAGGAAGACGCGCCCGGCCTCGAAGCCCTCTTCGGCCAGCGGCGCGAGCGCCTCCGCGAAGAAGTCGTCCCAGCCGAACGTTTCGAGGTTAAAGGCTTCGCCCACGAATCGAACCCAGCTCCCTTCGGTCGAGCCCCCTTCAGCCCGCGAGCCGGAGGCGCATCACTACCTCGCCGTGCGAGACCTCGCCCGTCATGACGAAGCCGAGGCTCTCGTAGAACTTCTGCGCGGCCGCGTTCCCAGGCTCGACGCTCAGGGCGATCTCGCGGCACTCCGGCTCTGCCCCCAGGCGCCGGACGACCTCTGCCATCGCGGCCCGCCCGTAGCCTTTGCCCTGGTGCTCCTTGTCGATCATCAGGCGCGCGACCCAGTGGCAGCCCTCCTCTTCGTCGTAGCCGTACATGACGAAGCCCACCACCTCCTCGCCGTCGTAGATGACCTGCGGCGTGTACGTCGGCTCGACCCTCGACTGCGCGATGGAGTAGACGTTCGGCGCGACGAAGCCCTTCTGGTCCTCGCGCACTTCGAGCTTGACGCAGCGGTCGAAGTTCTCCCGGTTGATGTCCCTCAAAGTGACGGCCATGCTCTTTCGCCAGCCCCCGAGCCTCTTCCGCGGCCCTTGCGCGCGATTGCCTGCGGCGCCGGCCGCACCGCGGCGCGTGCCGCCTCCTCTTCCGTCATTAAACCGCGCCGCGCCCAGCGGCATCTAAATAGAACCCCGGCGAGGCAGCCAAGTTAGCACCACCGCGGGGCCGATTTCCAGCAAGTTTCGACGCCCGCGGGAGAAGGCCGCCGTGACCGCGCCCCCCCGGCGTTGTAGAATCGACGCAACGAAGATGGCAGAGACTACACACCTGACAGGTCTGACGCAGGACGAGCTGCGGCGGTTCGCCGGAGAGGCGGGCGAGCCCGCCTACCGCGGCGCGCAGCTTTTCGGGGCGCTGCAACGCCGCCGGCTGCGCTCGTTCGACGAGATGACCGACCTGCCGAAAGAGTTGCGCGCGCGGCTGGCCGAGGCGGCCACGGCCTCGACTCTCACGGTCGAGTCGCGCTACGTCGCGGCCGACGGCACCCGCCGCTACCTGATGAAGACGCACGACGGCCTGCCCGTCGAGACCGTCTTCATCCCCGAGGAGCGGCGCGACACTATCTGCTTCTCGTCGCAATCTGGCTGCCCGCTCCAGTGCGACTTCTGCCTGACCGCGAAGCTCGGCCTGCTGCGGACGCTGACGGCCGGCGAGATCGTCGAGCAGATCGTCGTCGCCTTAAACGACGCCTACGGGGTCGGCGAGAAAACGCCGCACGGCACTAACCTGGTGGCGATGGGCGCGGGCGAGCCCTTCCTGGCCTTCGAGCCGCTGATGAAGGCGCTGAGGGTCATGGCCGACCCGGCGGGCCTGCACATCGTCCCGAACCGCGTCACGGTCTCGACCGCGGGCGTCGTGCCGAAGATTAAAGAGCTGGCCCGCGTCTCCGACCGCCCGCACCTCGCCATCTCGCTCGCCGCTCCGACAGACGAGCTGCGCGACCGGCTGATGCCGATCAACAAGCGCTGGCCGCTCGCGGAGCTGCTCGCCGCCTGCAAGGAGTTCGAGCGTTCGCTCAGGCCGGGCGAGCGCTTCACCTTCGAGTACGTCATGCTCGACGGCGTCAACGACTCCGACGAGCACGCGCGCCGGCTCGCCAACCTCCTCAACCGCCACCAACTGCGGGCCAAGGTCAACCTCATCCCGCACAACCCGGCCGACCCGCTGCCCTACCGCCCGTCGCCCGAGGAGCGCGTCGAGGCTTTCAAGGCCGCGCTCGAATCGAAGGGCGTGCAGGCTTACGTGCGCCGCCCGCGCGGCCGCGACATCTACGCAGCCTGCGGCCAGCTCGCCGCACGTCAGGTGACACAGCCCGCCACGCCCGCGCTCTACCAGCTCTCCTGAAGAAGTAAACCCATTTTTACAACGGGCGGCGAACGCGCGCCCGCGCCGGCGGCATCTCTCCGGTCTCGGCGCGCGTTTCACGATTCCGGGCCGGGCCGTTAGAATCCTATAGCCGGCAAATTTCCCGTAAGACACCACCGAGCGAGGACGATGAGAACAAGGACCAACACCCGACGCGGGGGCCTGCTGCTGTCGCTGGCCTTCCTGCTGACCCTGATTAACATGCCGACGGCCGCCCGGCCCGCGTTGAGCGCGGCGGCGCCCGAGCCCGCGGTCGCCCAGTCGGGCAACGTCGGCGTCAACGGCTTCTTCTCGGTTGACCCGGCGCAGCAGGGCTCGACCTTCCAGGCGGCCGTGGTGCTCGACATCCCGCGCGGCCTCCACGTCAACGCCAACAAGCCGCTCGGCAAGTACGCCGTGCCGACCAAAGTGACGGTCGAGCCGCCGCGCGGGCTGAGGGTGACGCCGGTCGTCTACCCGCGCGGCAAGGTGATGAGCTTCCCGTTTGCGCCGAGCGAGAAGATCGCCGTCTACGAGGGGCTGACGCCGCTGCGCTTCAACGTCACGGTCCCGCCCAACTACGAGCTGGGCGTGGCGCGCATCCGCGTCGTCGTCAACTACCAGAGCTGCTCGGACGAGGTCTGCTTCCCGCCGAAGAAGGCCGAGCTGACCCTGCCCATCGCCATCGTCAACCGCGACACGCCCGTCAACCGCATCAACGCACGCTACTTCGGCAACGCGCGCCGCCGCGGCTGACGCGGCCGCGCAGGGCTTCTCAAGTCGAAGGCCCTCGCCTCGTCTTCGGACGAGGCGAGGGCCTTCGGCTTGAGGGCCGCTCGGGTCAGCCCGGCCGGCGGCCGACGACCGAGAGCAGCCTTCCCGTGCGGCCGTGGAGCGGCCGGTCGCGGCGGTACGAGAAGAAGAGTTCGGGCCGGCAGATGGTGCAGAGCGGCAGGGTGTGTATCCTCTCGGGCGCGACGCCCGCCCCGGCGAGCTGTTCGGCGTTGGCCCTTTGGAGGTCGGCGAGCGCGTGCCCGGCGCGCGTCGGCGTGAACCAGCGTTCGGCGGCGGTGAAGCGGGCCGCGAACGCCTCGACCACTTCGGGGCCGACCTCGTAGCAGCAGGCGCGGGCCGCCGGCCCGACGGCCGCGCGCACCTCTTCGGGTCGCGTGCCGAACTCCGCGGCCATCCTTTCGAGCGCGCGGGGGACGATCTCGGCGAGCGTACCGCGCCAGCCGGCGTGGACGCCTGCGCAGGCCCCCGTGCGCGGGTCGCCGATGATGACGGGCACGCAATCGGCCGTCTTGACGCCGAGCAGCAGGCCCGGCACGCGAGTCACCTGCGCGTCGCAGCGCTCCTCTTCGGACCCTGCGGCCGCGAGGTCGCGCACGACGCGCACGTCCGCGCCGTGCACCTGCCAGCAGCCTGAGAAGGCCCATTCCCCTTCGAGCAGGGCGAAGAAGCGGCGGCGGTTTTCGTGTATATTCTCGGCCGCGTCCTGATCGAAGCCGGCGAGGTTGAGCGCGCCGGCCGCCGGGAGGGGGCTGACGCCGCCCGAGCGCGTCGAGAAGAGGTTGACGAAGCCTTCGCGTTCGAGCGCGTCGCACGCGAGAGCGCGCACGGGCGCTCGCCCCACGCGCCAGGAGAAGCCGGCCCGCTTCAGTTCGAGTTCGTCCGTCGTGATCGTCTCCATCGGGGTAGACATTACCGAAGTGGCGCGCGTCCGTGAAGTGCTCGGGCGGACGCCGCGCTTCCGCGAGCGCGTCTTCACGGAGGGCGAGCGCGCCTACTGCGACGCCAAAGGCGCGGCCGCACCGCAGCACTACGCCGCCCGCTTCGCCGCCAAGGAGGCCGTCTTCAAGGCACTACGAACGGGCTGGCGAGGCGGCCTCTCTTGGCACGACGCAGAGGTCTCCTCGCGCGAGTCGGGCGAGCCCGTCCTCGTCCTGACCGGCCGGGCGCGCGAGCTGTTCGACGCCGCCGGCGCCACCCACGCACACCTCTCACTCTCGCACACCTCCGAACACGCCGTCGCGCAGGTCGTCTTCGAGCGTCGGGATTCGCGCTGAGCGGCGCCTGAGTGCGAGGCCGTCTACCCGCGCGGGTAAACGTCCCGTGCCGGGCTTCACTCCGTCTTGTCGGCGTGTGTCAGCGGCGCCAGCTCTCCGCGCGCGAAGCGGGCCGCAGGTCATTCGTTAGGCGTGCGCGCCCGTCGTGGCCGACTTCGACTCGCGTCGGGCGGGTGGCGGGCGCGTCGGCAGGCGGGCCGGGGCCGTCGGCGCGTGCGCGGCCGGCGGCCGGCTGCGTGTTAGGAGGCTGCGAGGCGGCGCCCGGCGCTGGCGAAGTCTCGCGCGTGCGCTGCCGGGCGGAGAGGCCGGCGCGGTCCGCGGCCGCGTTGCCGGCGCCGTAGGGGGATGCGTTGCCGGCGTTGTAGACGGCGGCGTCGCCCGCGTCGTGCCCGGCGAAGTGCGTGGCGGTTGGCGGCGGGCCGGCGGGCCAGGGGGGCTGGAAGCCGTCCGCGGCGGTCGCCATCACGAGCGGCGCGTTGTGGAGCGGGCACTCGTAAGAGGGCACGAAGGTCGGCGTGAGCGCGACGCGCTCTCGGCGCGGGCAGGCGGCGTGAGCGCGCGCGCCCGTCTCCGGGTCAATCTCGACCACAGAGATTGACCCGGGCCGCGCGAACTCTCTACCGCCCAGTTCCGGCCGCAGCTCGACTGCGCGGCTGACGAACTCGGCCCAGACCGGCAGGGCCGAGTCGCCCCCGGTTAAACCCAGTTCCGTCCCGTCGTCGAAGCCGACCCAGACGACGCAGACGAGGTTGGGCGTGTAGCCGGCGAACCATCCGTCGCGCGACGTTCCGGTCTTGCCCGCGACCGCCACGTCGCCGAAGCGTCCGCGCGCGGCGCGGGCCGTCCCTCGCTCGACGACTGCGCCGAGCATGTCCGTCATCATGTAACTGGTCGAGGGGCGCAGGACCTGTTGGGACCACGTCACGTAAGGCCGCGCCCCGCCGCCCGCGCCGCCGTCAACCCCTGCGAGCGGGGTCGGCCGCGCCAGCCGCCCCCCCGCGGCGAAGGCCGTGTAGGCCGCGGCCACTTCGAGCGGCGTCGCCTCGGTCGTGCCCAGAGCCAGCGACGGGTAGCTCTCGGGCCGCGGCAGCCCGAGCCTCTCGGCCATTGAAGCCACGCGGTTCAGGCCCGTCCGCAGCCCCGCGTCAACCGCCACGACGTTGAGCGAGCGGACCAGCGCCTCGCGCAGCGTCACCTCGCCGTTCGAGTAGCCGCCGCCGTAGTTTGCCGGCCGGTAGGTAGCTCCCCGGTCGTAGGCGAACTGGCGCGGCGCGTCGAGCGAGACCGAGAGCGGCGAGAGCCCGGCCTCAAGGGCCGCGGCGTAGACCACCGGCTTGAAGACCGAGCCGGGCTGTCGGCGCGCGTCGGTCGCGCGGTTCAACTGCGACTCGGCGTAGGAGGCGCCGCCGACCATCGCCAGCACGCGCCCGTCGTGCGGGTCGAGCGCGACGAGGGCCGCCTGCGGCCGGCGGCCGCCCTTGAAAGTCTTCCCGAGCCGGTCGAGCTGCTCGGCGACGACCTCCTCGGCCGCGCGCTGCAAGTCGAGGTCGAGAGTCGTGTGGACGCGCGCGGGGCGCCCTCCCTCGGCGCCCGCGGCGTCGAGCGACTCGACGAAGCGGTTGACGTAGTCCACGAAGTAGGGCGCGGTCGCGTCGCGCTGCTCGACGGGCACAACGCGCAGGGGCTCTCGAGAGGCGTCCCGGGCCTCGTCGGAAGCGACGGCGCCGTCCCTGACCATCGCGGCCAGCACGGTGTCGCGCCGCGCGCGCGCCTCCTCGGGGTGGCGGTCGGGCGCGTAGCGCGCGGGCGCCTGGATCATCCCGGCGATAGCCGCGGCCTCGGAGAGCGTCAGGTCTTTCAGCTCCTTGCCGAAGTATGCGCGGGCCGCCTGGCGCACGCCGCGCACGGCGACGCCGCCGCGCTGGCCGAGGTAGACCTCGTTGCAGTAGAGCGCGAGAATCTCTTCCTTAGACAGACGGCGCTCGATGACGCTGGCGAGCACGGCCTCGTGAAACTTGCGCCGCAGCGTGCGCTCGGGCGTCAGGTAGGTGTTCTTGACGAGCTGCTGCGTGACGGTCGAGCCGCCCTGCCTGACCTCCTCGCCGCGGCGCTCGCCCCAGCTCAGGGCCGCGCGCAGCACGCCCCACAAATCAACCCCGCCGTGCTTGAAGAACCGTCGGTCCTCGGTCGAGAGCACCGCGGCGACGAGCACGGGCGGAAGCTCGGCGTAGGTCAGGGCCTCGCGCCCGGCGCTGCGCAGCTCGGTCTCGTCCGCGAGCGGCTCGGGTTCTAACGCGTAAGACTCGACCTCGGCGCCGTCGGCGCGGACCTCCGCGACCCGGCCCGCGCGGTCGAAGCTGACGACCACTTCGCGCGGCCCGGCGGCGGCGTTGTCCTCCACGGCCGGCTCGATGCGGACGGCAGCGCCCTCAGCGCGGAAGCGCCCGCTCCAGACGCGGCCCGGCTCGTCGGCCCCGACGTAGCCGGCGCGGCGCAGGCCGACGGCCAGCCGCTCGGGCGTCAGCTTCTGGCCGGCGCGCAGCACGCGCGGCGCGGCGTAGACGCCGGCCCGGCTCGTCAGGTATCCGCCCGCGAGCCTCGCGTCGACGACCTTTGAGTAGTGCCAGTAGTGGTAGGCGAAGAGAGACGTGAAGGCTAGGACGGAGACGACCGTCAGCGCGCCGGCCGCGCGCAGCGACGCGCGCAGCAGCGTGTGAGACCGTCGCGGCCCGCACGCATCGCGGTAGAGCCTGAGACCGGCGCCGCGCGCCCTGCGGCGCGTATGAGCGGACTCGGCCCGGGCGAAGCCGGCGCGGCCGCCCCCACGCTCCCCGCCCGCCTCGATGTTTCCGCAAGCCTTCTTCATCATCCTTCGGGCACACCCCGGCGCGCGAAGGCACCCCGAGGCGCCCCCGAACGGCTTTCAGAGCCGGCCTTTCGTGTGTGGGGAATAAATTGCTAATCGCGGCCGTTTTTCGTTCCGCGTTTGTTCAACTTGAAGACCTGGAGACGACCGCGCGGCGCCGCGCTCACGAAGTGGCGCGGGCCGCCCTTCACGGCGCGCGACCCCCGAGGCGCTAACGAGCCTTACATCAGCGCCGCCGTCGAGACGGCGAGCGTGACGGCCGCCATGATGATCCCGATTAACTGCGCGAACCCGTTGGCAAACTCTTTCATCTCCGACTCCCTCCCTGAACGGTGAAACTTCTCAGCCTCGGAATTGCAACGCCCGTGCCGCCGCCCCACAACATAAGCGGACGCGCCGCCCACGCCCCTTTATGTCCATTTCCCCCTCCGAGGCCGTGACGCGGGCCGCCCGTTCTCATTGCGCCCGACGCCTTCCACGTTCGGTTTTGACACATGGAGCGAGTGAAGAGTGATGAATAATGAGTGATGAGTGATGAATGATGAATGATGAGAAGGAGCCTGTCTGCCTCTTGTCACTCGTCACTCGTCACTCGTCACTCGTCACTCTTGAGGGCGGGTTGCGCGCGGCGGCGGCGGAAGTAAGACCAGAAGGGCGGGCGCTCTTCGGGCTCGGGTTCGAGCAGTTCGCGGATGGCGGGCAGGGCCTCGCGCGCGGCCTCGCGTCCGAGGCGGAGCAGTTCGTCGGCGCGCCCCATCTCGTCCCAGCGGATGTGGCCGACGCGCGGGCTGATTACCACGTCGGCCGTCTCGCGCTGGTGCAGGCAGGCCGTGCGCTGGACGACGATGATCGATTGCAGCAGGACTCCGATGATGGAGGTGGGCGAGCCGAGGAACTTGGCCCCCTCGAAGTTCACGTCAACGGCAACGACCACGTCGGCGCCGAGCGAGCGCGCGACGCCCGAGGGCAGGTTCGCCACGAGCCCGCCGTCCACGAGCTGTCGCCCCTCCTCGTCCGTGACGGGCACGTACCAGCCGGGCAGCGCGCAACTGGCGCGGATGGCGAAGGCCACGTCGCCGCGGTCGCGCATGACGACGGGCGCGCCGGTGCGGAGGTCCGTGGCGACGGCCGCGAAGGGCAGGCGCAGGTTCTCGAAGCGCGTCTCGGGGAAGCGTGCGCGGACGTACTCCTCCATCCGCGCGTTGGTCTGCACGCCGAGGCGCGAGACGGTCATCCGCCCGAAGTCGCGCCAGCGCATCGTGCGGGCGATCTCTTCCAGGTCGTCGAGCGACATGCCGGCGGCGTAGGCCCCGGCCACCAGCGCGCCGGCCGAGGTGCCCGCCAGGCAATCGACCCGAATGCCCTCCTCCTCGAAAACGCGCAGCACGGCGACGTGCGCCACCCCGCGCCCGGCCCCGCCCGATAGCGCGAGCCCCAGGCGCGGCCCTTGCCCCTGCCGTGCGCCACTCAGTCGCATGTTGAATGGATGCCGGGCGCCGGTCGGCGAGTTGCGCCCGGTTCGAGGCGAGGCGCGGGCCGCCCGCCACCGGGCCGCCTTAGCGCCCGTTCTCGAACCGCGGGTCGAGGACGGTGATTTCGGCCGTCTCGCGCATCTCCTGTAGGAAGGCGTCGGTGTCGGCCTCGATCTTGGCCTCGATCAGCTCCGCCTGCGTCCGCTCGAAGACCTCTTCGAGCGTCGGCACGATGCGGCCGGGCGACTCGCGGCGGAACCTTTGGACGAAGGAGTCGCGGTAGTACTCTTCCACCTCCTGCGGCGTGACGACGGTGAAGGAGCGGAAGCGGAAGTCGAGGTACTTGCTGATGCGGACGCGCTCGCGCACGATCTCGCGCAGTTGGGCCGAGTCGCGCCCGAGCCCGACGCGTTCGAGCCGCGCGTAGAAGTCCGACTGCGACGGGAAGCGTTTGACCAGCAGCGCCAGCTCCTGGTTGATCTCCTCCTCGGTCGGCGCCACTGCCGGCAGCTTCTCCGCCTCAATTGCGATGAGGCGCTGGTCAATCAACAGGTCGAGGGCACGGCGCAGGTCCTCGGTCCTCGGCACTTCGAGCGGCACGCCCGGCTGAAGCGCCAACTGCCACAGCAAATCCGACAGCGTAATCAGCTCCCGCCCGTTGACGACCGACACCATGCGGTCGACGACCTCCTGCGCCCGCGCGGGGACGGGAGAGGGGGAAAAGGGGAAAAGGGGAAAAGGGGAAGGGCACGAACGCTGAGAGCGCCGCGGCCAACACGACGCGACGGCCCGCGCCACGGCCCGCACCACGATGCGCGACGCGACGACACTCGCCGCCCCTACGCGCGACGCCAAGCGCGCGCCGCCTCATCCCCGCCCCGCGCCTCTTCAACATCTCAGTCACAACGCCCCTCATCATCCCTCTTCCCTCTTTTCCCTTTCCCCTCTTCTCCTCTTCCCCTTTTCCCCTTTTTCCCCTTTCCCTCTCAGAACGTCTGCCCGAACCGGAAGTGTATCCGCCCGCGCGCCGGGGTGAAGACGGCCGGCGGCCCCGACTGCTGCGGGATGAGGAAGCGCGGCGGGTTGAGCAGGTAGCCGTAGTCCACGCCGAGCGAGCCGATGGGCGTCTTGAGCCGCAGGCCGAGGCCGACGGTGTGCGTCCATTTGGCTTCGAGGTTCGGGTCGCGCCCGGCGCGGTCGCCCTTGCCGAAGAGGTCGCTGACGCGCTCGAAGACGTTGCCGCCGTCGTAGAAGGGCACGACCTGGAGGTTGCGCGTGGCGCCCACGCGCGCTTCGAGGTTGACGACCGCGAGGGCGTTGCCGCCGATGGGCACGGTGAACGGGTTCAGCTCGACCACCTCGCCCTCCTGGTTGCGGAAGACGCCGCAGGACGGCAGCGACCCCACGGGCGGCCGGTTGAAGTCGCACTGCGGGAAGACGAGGCGCGGGCCGGCCTCCTCGAAGCCGAAGCCGCGCAGCGTGGTCGCGCCGCCGCCGAAGAACCGCTCGCTGATGGGCAGCCGCAGGTCGGCATCGTCCACCACGCCGTTGTCGTCGCGGTCCGACGGCCGGATCATGTTGCCGAGCCCGAGCTGGACGCTCGCGGCCAGGACGGTCTCGCGCACGCGGTTGATCTTCTTGTAGCGGCGGTAGGTCGTGAGCAGCTTGTTGAAGGACATGTTGCCGCCCAGCGCCTTGAGCGCGACGGCGTAGTCCACGGTGAGGAACTCGCCGCGCGTCGGGTCGAACTGCCGGTCGCGCGTGTCGCGCGCGAAGCTGACCCCGAGGCGCGAGAGGCGCACGGCCTGGTCGGGCCTCAGCACGGGCGCGATGAGCAGGCTCCCGATGTTGAAGAGGCGCACGTCCTCGTAGTTGTAACGCAGGAAGATGGTGCTGCGCCGGCGCACGGCCCCCGTCGGCGAGAGTTCGAGTTCGAAGTCGCGCTGGGTCTCGGCGGTGAAGGTGAACCGGTTGATAGAGGGCGCGCCGACGGGCCGGCCGAACTCGTCTATCAGGCCCCCCTCCTCGTCGAACCGCTGGACGACGCCCTGGCTGCCGCGGTCGATGGTGGTGCGGAAGAAGCGCGTGACGCTGGTGTCGCGCTGGTACTGCGCCGAGAGCGAGAGCGGGGCGAAAGACTTCTCGCCGTAGCGGCGGAAGCGCGGGTCGAAGTATTCGAGCCGGACGAGTTGTTGCAGCCGGCTGAAGCGCGAGCGGAAGGCCGCCTGCCGGAGCTGGCCGAAGAGGTTGACGTGGCGGACCTCGAAGCCGCCGAGGGCGCCCGTGTCGGTCGAGAAGCCGACGATGTAGTCGGTCGTGATGCTCTGCCGCTCCTCCACGTCGATGATCACGTCGCGCCGCTTGAAGCCGCCCGGCGTCTCGCCCGCCGGCTCGGTGCGGATCAGGACGTGGCGGAAGGCGTCGGTCGAGTTGAGCAGGACGCGCTCGCTCTCCAGAAGCTCGTCGCCGCGCAGCACCTCGCCCTCGCGCAGCGGGATGGCTTCGAGCACGGCCTCGCGTTTGGTCTGGGCGAGGCCGTTGACCGAGATGCGGTTGATGAAGACCTTGTCGGCCTCGTTGACGGTGTAGACGAGGCGGACCCGCTGTTCGGCGCCTGGCTCGACGGGCAGGTCAACCACGTCGAGGTTCACGTCGGACTCGGCGTAGCCGTTGCGGACGTAGAAGGCGCGCAGCCGCTCGCCGTCGGCCCGCGCCCGGGTGCGCGAGAAGGACGCGCCGGCGGCCAAGCACGCCTCGTCGGGCAGCGGGTCAACGGGGCAGCGCGCGGCGCGCAGCCGCTCGGCCGTGAAAATCTGGTTGCCGCGCACCTCAACGTCGGCCACGCGCGTCAGCGGCCCCTCGTTGACGACGAACGTGATGATGAGGTTGTCGCCTTCGAGCGAGACGCCGCGCCGGACCGAGACGGCGGCCTGGCGATAGCCGAGGTCGCGCATCCGCGCCTCGATGGCGCGGCGGTCGCGCTGCAAAGCCTCGTCGCTCGTGTAGCCGCGGCCGAGGCCGAAGAAGGGGATGAAGCCGAGCATGTTGCGCGTGCGGGTGCGCAGGTCTCCCTCGACCTCCTCGAAGGTGAGCGCGTCGGTGCCCTCGATGCGGATGTCGGTCAGCTCGAAGCGGCGCCCGCGCTCGACGTTGTAGACGACCCGCACGGTGCGGCCGGTCAGCTCGTCGGGGTTCAGCAGGTCGCACGAGCCGAGGCCCTCCTCCTCCGGGAAGAGTGGCGCGGCGGCCTGCTCGGGCGGGAGCGGCGGGTTGACCGAGCACTCGGTCGAAACGTCGGCGAAGAAGTAGCCCTCCTCCTGGAGGCGAATCTCCAGGCGGCGCGCGCCCTCTTCGACGGCCGACGGCTCGATGGTGCCCTCGCGCAGGACGGGCAGCAGCTCGCGCCGGCGCCGCTCCGACAGCTCGTAGCCGGCCACCTCGATCTCGACGCGCGGGCCGATGTCGCCTTCGAGCGCGACGCTCATACGGTTGGTGGCCGAGTCGAAGCGCAGGTCGGGCTCTTCGAGCCGCGGCGAAAGATACCCCTCGGCGATGAGCGCCTGGCGGACGCGGGCGAGGTTCTCGGCCAGCCCCTGCATGGTGAAGCGGGCGCCGGGGCGCATGGGGAGGTCGGCCGCGAGGCGCGACGAATCGAAACCGCGGACGCTCACGTCGAAGGCTTCGAGCAGGGTGGGCGGCCCCGGCTCGACGCGGTAGACGACCGAGGCGCGGGTGCGCGTCGCGTCGAGCTGCTGCTCGTAAGTGACGGCGGCGCGGTAGAAGCCGCGGTCGCGCATGTAGACCTGAATGGCGTCGGCGCCGCGGCGCAGGGCCTGTTCGGTGAGGCGCATGCCCGGCTCAAGGAGGTTGACGCGGGCGCGCAGCTCGTCCTCGTCAATGCCCGTCCCCTCGGTGACGCCGATCTCGACGTTGATGTCGCCGACGACGAGGCGCGGGCGGACGACGAAGCGGAGGCGGACGCCGGGGCGGCCGTCGGCGTCCGTCGGGCCGGCGTCGAACGCCTCGACGCGCGCGTCGGCCACGCGCTGTGTGTCGAAGAGGGCGCGCAGAGACTCGCGGACGGGGACGGCCGAGAACCGCTGCC
The DNA here is from genome assembly GCA_035645715.1 of Pyrinomonadaceae bacterium. Taxonomy (GTDB): domain Bacteria; phylum Acidobacteriota; class Blastocatellia; order Pyrinomonadales; family Pyrinomonadaceae; genus QHXN01. Next base: position 53,077 of record DASQMB010000046.1, on the reverse strand, counting down.
CGGCCGCCACCCGCAGGCGCGTGCGCAGCTCGGCCAGCGCCGCCTCGTCGAGGCTCGCGTCTTCGACCGCCAGCTCGACCGAGTCGATCACGCGCCCCTCGTAGCGCGTAAGGTCGGGCACCGGGCGCGCGGCGTCGGCCGCCCCGTGCGCAGCGTCTCGGCGCGCGGCGTCGGCGCGGCGGTCGGTCTCGTCGCCTTCGGCCGGGCGGGCCGCGGCCCGCGCGCCGGCCGGCGCGAGCAGGAGAGTCAGGATGAGTAGGAACCCCTTGAACGTCACGCGAACCGAGTGAACCCCCAGGGCAAGTTGACGGCCGCCGGAGCGCGGCCCCTCCGCGAGGCGTCTACCGAACACTCGCGGCAGGCCGCTATCCGAATACCCGCGGCCGGCCGCCGTCAGTAACGCTTCCTGAACCGCAGCTCGAAGCTGAAGTTGCTGTCGTGCGAGCGCAGGGCGTCGAGCGAGCCCTGCTGGTACTGCGCGATGAAGGAGAGGCGGTCCGAGACCTGGTACTGGACCGCGAGCACCTGGTTCGGCTCGCCCGTCACGTTGGTCGAGTAGGTGACGGCGAGGTTGCGGTTGATCTGCCGGCCCACGGTCAGCCGCGCCGTCGGGCTCGCGCCGCCGCGGCCCGCGATTACGGGGTCGAACTCGAAGCGGTTGAGGCCGAAGAGGCGGTCGGTAGCGCGGCGCACGGGCGCGTTAATCAGGCTCTCGGTCAGCAGGCTGGTCGCGGTGCCGAGGCCCGTCTGCGCCAGCGTCGAGAAGCTCTGCTCGCCGCGCGCCAGGTCGCCCGTCGTGATCAGCGAGACCACGTCGGCCTGCGGCAGCGACGGGTCGGAGCTGAGGGACGTGACGGGCTGCGAGAGCGGGCCGGTGATGCCGACGCGGACGCGGTAGCCGCGGATGTCGGCCTCGGTCTGGATGTTTAAGAGCGGGTCGGCGCCGCGGCGCGGCGGCAGGTCGATGATGGCCCGCTGGATTTCAAACCGCTCGTTGCGGAAGTTGAGCAGCCCGCGCGTGGCCGTGACGCGTCCCGAGATGACGGGGTCGTCCACGGGGCCGCGCACCTGCACGCTGAGCGAACCGGTCAGCTCGCCGAGGTTGTTGCGGACCACCAGCGCGTCGCGCCCCTGGATGGCGAGGTCGAGCGTGGTCGTGCCGCCGAGGCCGCCCCCGCCCCCGCCGCCGCTCTCGGAGATGGTCACGTCGGGCCGGCGGTCGAGGAAGTCCGCGAGGTCGATGTCTTCGGTGTACTCGGCGCGGCGCACGTTAACCGTGCCGGCGACGAACTGCGAGTTGAGGTCGCCGCGGACTTCGATGCGCGCGTCGGCCGTCGTGCGAAAGTCTTCGGGGAACGGGACGGTGACGTTGTCCGCGTCGAGCACGACGCGGAAGCGCGCGGGGCGGAAGCCGGCGAGCAGGGCGCCGCCGGTCGCGCTGAAGCGCCCGCCGCCGATCCGGCCCGTCAGCCCCTCGATGCTCGCCTGATCGGCGTTGAAGCGCACCGTGCCGTTGACGCCCGTCGCCGTCAGCCGCTCGTCGGCCACCAGCAGCGCCAGCGAGGCGTTCTCGACCGAGGCCGTTCCCATGATGTTCGGGCTGGCGAAGGTGCCGCCGACGCGGATGCCGACGCGGGCCGCGCCCGACAGGAAGAGGTTCTGCTGCGGCCTTGAGAGGACGCGCAGGTTGAGTTCGCCGTTGACGCTCAGGTTCTGGGTGCCGCCGGCGGTGAGGGCGGCCGTGCCGCCGACGGTGATGTTGGTGCCGGGGCCGGTAAAGCGCGTCCGCTCGAAGGTGACCTGCTCGGGCGTGAAGAGGACGACGAGCGGGCTCTCGGCCGTCAGGGGCACGTCGGCTACCTGGACGCCCAGCTCCGAGAACTCGGCGCGACCGCTCAGGCCCGAGGTGGTCAGGTTGCCCTCGTCGTCGAAGAGCTGTCCGCCGAAGCGGACCGAGCCCGTGGCCCGCCCCGTCACCCGCACGTTCTGGCCGGGCAGGAGCGCGGCGAACAGCGGTTCGAGGTCGGCGCCCGTCAGCGTGGTCTCGACGCTGACGGGTAAATTCTCGCCCGCGAGGTCGATCTGCGCGCGGATCGTCTGCGGCTGGCCGAGCAGGCCCGTCGTCAACTCCACGTCGAAGCGGCCGGTCTCGGTCGTGCGCCCGACGAGCGTCAACTCGCCGGCCGGCCGGCCGTTGATCGTCACGTCGCGGCCGCGCGATTCGAGTTGGACGCGGTAGCTGGTCGGGTCGAGCAGGTTGCCGGAGGCGTTGGCCGTGAAGTCGGCCGCGCCGCCGAGGCGGGGCAGGCCGGGGCGGCCGGCGAGGTCGTTGACGAGCGAGAGGCTGACGCCCGTGCCCTGCGCGCGCAGGTCGAACTCCTGCGTCTCGGCGTTGGCCGTGCCCGAGGCCGTGATGCGGCCGGCGGCGAGGTCGACCGTGACGTTCTCAAGGTTGACGCGCGGCCCCTCGAAGGTGGCGCGGGCCGTGATCTCGTTGTAGGGCTGGTCGCCGAGGCGGCCGGCCGCGACGCGCAGGTCGGCGCTGCCCGTCATGGCGCCGGGGAAGCCCGCGACCGAGACTTTCCCCGAGGCCGGCCCGAGCCCGGCGAGGCCCTGCCCCGCGGCGCCGCCGCCGAGGCCGAGCGCCGCCAGGAGGTTCCCGGCTTCGGCGCGGTCGAGCGTCGCCTCGAACGAGACGTTGTCGGTGCCCGAGCGCGGGATGACGGCGGCGAACTGTATGCCGCCGCCGTCCGGCTCTGCGAGACGGCCGTTGTTGATGCGAGTCGCCCCGGCGTCCGAGACGACCTCGGCGCTCAGCGAGCCGAGGTCGCGCCCGCGCGCCAGAAGCGAGCCGAGCTCGATGCGGCCGTTGACGAGCGGGTCTGCGAGCGCGCCCCTGACGGTGCCGTCGAAGCGCAGTCGGCCGGCGAGGCTGATGCCGCGGTCGTTCAACATCCGCTCGATGTCGGGCAGCAGGCCCGTCGAGAGGACGACGCGTTGCAGTTCCGAGGCGTCGGTCGAGTCGAGGTTGATGGCGAGGTCTGAGTCGCCGCGCAGCGAGAAGCGGCCGGAGGCGGTCAGCCCGGTCCCGCCCGTTTGCAGGTTGGCGCGCTCGATCTGGAAGTCGCCGCGCTCGGCGACGACGAGGAGCGTTCCCTCGACGGGCGTGCGCGCAGTCTCCTCGCGCCCGGTAGCGCCCGCGAACTCGGCCTCGACACGGCCCGAGGCTGCGGCGAAGTCAGTGCCGGGAAAGCGCAGGCTCGCCGTGCCGGTGGCGGCTCCCGTCAGCGGCACGGCGCGCCCCGAGACGGCGGCGATCAGCCCGCCCACGTCGACGCCCTGGAAGCTCGCGTCGAGCGTGGAGGTGCCGCGCCGCGAGGTGCTGATGGTGGCGTCGCCCGAGGCCGTGCCGTTGAAGATTTGGGCGACGAAGTCGGTCAGTTGAATCCGGTCGTTGGTGGCGACGACCGCTGCTCGGGCCGAGCCGAGGCTCATCTCGCCGAGCACGCCGCCGCCGAGGCTCAGGTCTGCGCTCGCGCGGTAGCGGCCGCCCGGCTCAAGCACGAAGCTCGGGCGCGCGAGCCTGACGCCCTCGGCGCGGCCCTGATTGGCGAGCGCGACGGTGCCGACGCTGATGTCGCCCGAGCTGGCCTCGACCCGACCCGCGGGCGAGACGGCGAGGCGGACGCCCGCGATGTTGATGCTGCCCGTCCGGGCCTGCGCCGTCGTGATGCCGCCGACCCGCACGCCGTTAGCGGTTGCGCGCACCGACTGGTCTGCGCCGACCGTGGCCTCGACGCCGTTGGCAGCCACGCCGTTGATGGTTGCGCCCTGCGCCGCCACGCGGTCGGCTCGCGCGCCGCCGACCGTCACACGCGTCTCGCCGCCCGCCCCCTGCGCGAAGCGCACATCGGAAGCGCGGACGTTATCGAGCCGCCCGCCGTCAAAGCCCACCGAGCCGGCCGCGACCGAGCCGGCCGAGCCCGACAGGTTCCCCTCGCGCAGCTCGGCCACGGCGTCCGTCAGGATCAGCCGGCCTACGCTCGTCGTGCCGCTGCGCGCGGCGGCCGCGCTCAAATCGCCGATCCAGCGGAAGTCGGTCCCGGTGCCGACGACGCCGCCCGTCACCTGCACGGCGTTGAGGCGGAAGTCGCCGGCCGTCAGCAGCTCGGCCACGGCGCGCCCCTGCGCCTCGTAGGCACTTCCCTGCCCCGAGGCCGTGGCCGTCACGTTCAGGGCCTGCAAACGCACGCCGTCGGCCGCCAGCCCGTCCGAGACCACCTGCCCCTCGACGCGATACTTGTCGCCCTCGCCGGCGACCACGCCCTCGAAGCGCCCGTCTCCGCGCATCGTCGTGCCGAGCTGCAACACGTCCGAAGTCTGCGTCAGGTCAACCGAGGCGTTGACGCGCATCCGGTAGCGGAGGTCGCGCCAGTCGTCGAGCGTGCCCGAGAGCCGCGCCTCCGCCAGCGGCGAGCGCAGGATTAGCTCCGAGATGTCTGCGCGGACCTGGTTGGCGCGGGCGTGCAGCTCGATTGAAATGTTGTTGACCGGCCGCTCGTTGTAGGTGAAGGTCGAGTCGCTGAGCCAGAGGTCTATCAGGTTCATCCGGCTCTCTTCGGGCGCCGAGGGGTCTTCGGGCCGGACGACTGCGCGCAGGTTGCGGGCATCGCCCGAGATGTCGTAGCGGTCGTCGTCGTAATGGATGGTCGCGTTGTTCAGGCGGACGTGCGCGGTCGAGTAGGCGAAGAGGATACGACTGTTCGGGTTGGGCGGGGGCAGCCGGATGTTGGCGAAGTTGCTGCGACCCTCCGCGTCGAAGAGGACCCAGAGTTCGAGGCCGTCAACCACCAGCTCTTCGAGGTTCACGTCGCGGCTCAGCGAGAGCGCCCACATGTCCTCGATTCGGACCCTGGCGTGAACGCGCTCGGCGCGGCCGAGGTCGGCGCCGGTCGTCATGTCGTAGAGGCGCAGGTCGCGCAGGGTGACTGTGCGGTCGCCGAAGCCGCTCTCGAACGAGCCGATCTCGGCGCGGATGTTGTAGCGGGCCAGCGTCTCGACGATCTGGCGGGCGATGATGCGATCAATCTGCCCGCTGCGATAGAGGAAGAAGACGATGATGACGAGGGCCACGGCCGCGACGACGGCGACGACGGCCGTCCACATCGCGTTGCGGCGGTTGACCACGCGCCGCCAGCCGCGACGGCGGCGCCGGGCCGCGGGCGCGCCGCCGGCCGGGGCATCGCCACCCGGCGAGTCTCCCCCTTCCGGTTCGGGCGCGTCAGGTGGGAGGCGCTCGTCTTGCTCGTCAGCGGGCATAAAGCTCTTTCAGATAAGGAACGCCGCCGGGGGGAGTGGAACGGCGAAGTGTTTTCGGGAAGACGCCGGGCGGCGGCGCCGGCTGCGTCGCGCCGCGGGGCCGCCGGGGGGAGGGCGGCCCCGAGGCGCGTCAGTCCGCGGTCACAGTCTTTCCGCTCTCGTCGCGCGCCGGGCGGCCGAGCGGTACGCTCTCGACGATCTCAAGGTCGAAGCCTTCGAGCGCCGAGACCTTGGGCGGGTGGTTGGTCAGCAGGCGGATGCGGCGCAGCCCCAGCTCGTGAAGAATCTGCGCGCCGACGCCGTAGTCGCGCTCCTTGCCGTAGCCGGTCTCTACGCTCGCCTCCGCCTTCGTCAGCCCCCGCTCCTGCATGAGCTGGTAGGTGCGAAGCTGCGAGACCAGGTCGAGGTTGTTGTGGCGCTGCCGGAGGTAGAGGACGACGCCGCGCCCCTCGGCCGCGATCTTCTCAAGGGCCGTGTGGAGCTGGAAACCCGTGTCGTCTATGAGCGAGCCGAACATGTCGCAGGTGACGTTCTCGGTGTGGACGCGGACGAGGACGGGCTCGTCGGTCGCCACGTCGCCCATCACCATCGCCAGATGCAGCTCGTCGCTGACGACGCTCTCGAAGGCGACGGCGCGGAAACGGCCGTAGACGGTCGGCAGAGCGGTCTCGACCGCCGGCCGCACCAGCACCTCCTTGCGCATCCGGTAGCGGACGAGGTCGGCCACCGTGATGATCTTCAACTCGTGCTCGGCGGCGAAGCGTTCCAGCTCGGGCAGGCGGGCCATCGTCCCGTCGGGGTTCATGATCTCGCAGATGACGCCGGCCGGGTAGAGGCCGGCGATGCGGGCGAGGTCCACGCTGGCCTCGGTCTGGCCGGGGCGGACGAGGACGCCGCCCTTGCGTGCGCGCAGCGGGAAGATGTGGCCGGGCCGGGCGAGGTCCTGCGGCCGGGTTTTCGGGTCCACGGCCGTGAGGATGGTGGTGGCGCGGTCGGCGGCCGAGATGCCGGTGGTGACGCCGCGCCGTGCCTCGACGGAGATGGTGAAGGCCGTGCCGAGGAACGAGGTGTTGTCGGCGACCTGCATGGTCAGGTGCAGCTCGTCGCAGCGCTCCTCGGTCAGGGGCATGCAGATGAGGCCGCGGGCGTGGGTCGCCATGAAGTTGACGATCTCGGGCGTCACCTTCTCGGCGGCGCAGACGAGGTCGCCCTCGTTCTCGCGGTCTTCGTCGTCAACGATGATGACCATGCGGCCGTCGCGGATGTCTGCGGCGGCCTCCTCGATGGAAGCGAAAGGCATCGGGGGTTTTTTCCAGTAGCCAAGCCGGCCGAAAATTTTACGGAGAGAGCGCCGAAAGCCCGCTCATGTTAACCGAAAAGTGGCTTGAATGGTAAACGGCGAAGGCGGCGGCGCGGCGTGCGGGCGGCTCAGTCGGCCGGCTCCTGCGTGCAGACGCCCGAGGGGTCTATCCGCACCATGTCCCTGAGGCGGTCCGAGCCCTCGCCGAGCGCGCTCACGTCGCGGACGTAGATTTTGACGATCTGGTCGCGGAACTCCTCGCGCTCCTTGAGGGCGCGGAAGACCTCCGGGTCGCGCTCGCCCGAGTCGCCGATGAGGACGAACCTGCGGCGCGGGAAGCGCGCGAGGATGTCGGAAATCTCACCGAGCTTCATCTCCTCCGTGTACTCGGAGCCGCGCAGGTAGTTGCGCAGCCGGCGGAAGGTGCCGGGCAGGTCTTCGAGGTTGAAGCCGACGCTCTTGAGGTGGAACGTGCCCGAGGGGAAGCCCGTCTTCTCGACCAGGAACTCGTGGAGCAGGCGGAAGAGCTGCCACGGGCTGCCCGAGACGTAGTGGAAGGCTACGTTGTCGAAGGCGGGGTGGTGTTCGAGGATGCGGAGGTAGCGGTCGTGCATCCCCTCGGCCGCCTCGAAGTCCATCAGGAAGGTGCGGCGCAGGACGGTCCGCTTGCCGGCGGTGATGTCGGAAACTTTGATCGTGTCGTCAACGTCGGAGACGACCGAGAGCCCCTCGGGCGGGATGAGGCGGACCGTCGAGCGCGACGTGGCCGCGCCGCTCCACCCGCGCGTCTCGGCCGTCAGGCGCAGCGCGCCCGGCTCGTCGCCGGGGCCGAGGGCCGACAGCAGCCGGCGGGCCGTCTCGTCCGGCAACACAAACTCCTCGATGATGAGGCCGTCGTTGTCCGTGCGGCCGCGGAGCCGGAAGGTCTCGCCGGCGGGGTCGCCGTCGAAGCGGAAAGTGACCTCCTCGCCCTCGTTGTCGCGGGCGACGAAGTCGCGCAGGGCCTCCTTGAGGCGCAGCATCATGGACTCGGTCAGCTCGCCCTCGTCGTCCACGTAGAGGCGGATGAGGGCGTCGGGCGGCATCGGCCGCTCGTTCCGCACCCAGGCGCGGACGGGCACGCGCCATTCGCCCCCGCCCTCGGGCCGGTAGCCGTAAGACGGATAGAAGGTGAGCTTCTTTTTGTAGACGGGCATAGGTCGGGCCTCCCCGGCTGCTTCGGCCGGCTCAATCCTTCCCCAATCCAACTCAGTCCTCGCCGCCGGCCCCGCCCGCGCCGCCGCCGTAGCCGAGGCGGGCCAGCCGCTCGAAGGTGAGCGCCGAATCGGTGCCCGGCGCGCGGGCCGTCAGCATGCGCTCGACGTACTTGGCGATGATGTCGGCTTCGAGGTTGACCGCGTCGCCGGGGCGCAGGGCCGAGAGGTTGGTGACGGCCCACGTCTTCGGGATGACGGCGACCTCGAAGTGCTCTTCGGCGAGGGCGGCGACGGTCAGGCTGATGCCCTCGACCGCGATTGAGCCCTTGAAGACGAGGTAGCGCGCGATCTCGGGCGGGTAGCCGACGCGGATGGTCCACGAGCCGCCGTGCTCCTCGGCCGAGAGGAAGCGGCCGCGCGCATCTACGTGGCCCTGTACGATGTGGCCGCCGAGCCGCGTCGAGGGCGTAACGGCCCGTTCGAGGTTGACGGCGGAGCCGGCCCGCAGGTTCCCGAGCGTCGAGCGCTGCAAGGTCTCGCGCGAGCCGTCGGCCGCGAACGAGTCGGGGCGCACGTCGAGCGCCGTCAGGCAGACGCCGTTGACCGCGACGGAGTCGCCCTCGCGCGTCCCTTCGGTCACGACGCGCGCCTCGATTGTGGCGCGCACGCCCTCGCCCCGCCGCTCCACCGAGCGCACGCGCCCCAACTCCTCGATGATGCCTGTGAACATGGTTTCAGCGGATCAACCGGAAGACGTAGAGGGCGGAGAGGGCCAGGAGGCCGAGCAGCGCCGGCAGCGCGCCGAGAAGCAGCGTCCACTTGGCCTCGCGCCGGAAGTTGAACCTCATCAGGTGCCTCCGTTTCCCAGGCCCTGCCGCTCGCGGACGACGGCGAGCATGTGGGTGAAGACCTCGTCAATGGTGCGGCCCGTCGTGTCCACGACGACGGCGTCTTCAGCCTGCCGGAGCGGCGAGTCGGGGCGCGTCGTGTCGCGGCGGTCGCGCGAGGCCAGGTCGGCGAACGTGTCCTCGTAGGTCTGTGCCTGAGACTTGAGGCGGTCCTCGTCGAAGCGGCGGCGGGCGCGCTCGGAAGGGTCGGCGGTGAGGAAGAACTTCACGTCGGCGTCGGGGAAGACGACGGTGCCGATGTCTCGGCCGTCGAGGACGACGCCGCCGGCCGCGCCCATCTCGCGCTGGCGCCGGACCAGCTCGCGCCGCACCTCGGGTATCGCCGAGACGACCGAGGCGGCGTGGCCGGCCTGCTCGCCGCGGATTTCCGCCGACACGTCCGCGCCGTCGAGCCGCACCTGCAAGGAGTCGGGGTCGCCTTCGAGCCGGATGTCGGCGCGGCGCGCGACCTCGGCGACGGCATCGTGGTCGGCGAGGCTCACCCCGGCGCGCTCGACCGCCAGCGCCACTGCGCGGTACATCGCGCCCGTGTCTATGTAGAGCAGCCCGAGCGAGCGCGCCAGCAGCCGGCCGAGCGTTGACTTGCCGGCGCCGGAGGGGCCGTCAACGGCGATGATGAGAGGGCGGTTCATAGTCACGAAAGTCACGAATCGGAAACCTCGGCCGTTCGCGGCCCGGTTAACGGCCGAACTTCCACCACGGCCTCTTCTTCGCCGGCCGCCCCGCGGCTTCGGCCGGCGACTCATCCGGCGACTCATCCGGCACCTCGGCCGGCGATTCATCCGACTCCACTGGGGCTTCGAGTTGCCCCGCGAAGATGAGGGGAATGGTATGGAACCAGCTCTTGACGCTGTCGCCCTCGCCGTGCATGAACTGCTTGCGGACCTTGTTGAAGGGGAAGGCCGAGTTGCCGCCCCCGAAGTCAACGGCCCACGAGCCCTCCTGCTCGCGCCACTCGCCGCCGTGGCACCTGACGACGCACTCGCCGAGGAAGGAGCCGAGCGTCTGCGTGATGCGCTCGATGTCCTCCGCTTCGGCGAACTCGGGCCTCACGCGCTGGCGCTCGATGAAGCCGTCGAGCCACTCGACCGACTCTGCGTTATAGCCGAACTCTTCGAGCCCGCTGGCCGGCCCGAGCTGGCTGACGACCAGCTCGGCGTTGGCGCGGATCATCTCCTGCGGCGTCATCTTCAAAAGAATCCTTTCTGCGAACCACGCCCGCATCCCTGAGCCCGTGCCCCTCAGCTCGCGCCACTTAGCCCGCATCAGTCAGCCCGCTTCACTTAGCCCGCCCCGAGGACTCGACTCAGGGCCGCGAGCGTGCGCTCGATGTCCTCGGCCGACACGTCGTAGTGCGTCACCATCCTGATCGTCGCGGGTCCGAAGGGGGAGGCGAGGACGCCGTGTTCTTCCCTGAGCCGGGCACAGACTCGGGTTGCGTCCGCGCCGTCGAGGTCGAAGACGACGATGTTGGTCCTGACGCGCTCGGGGTCCACGCGGACCCCGCGAATCTCGGCCAGCCCCTCGGCCAGCCGGCGGGCGTTGGCGTGGTCTTCGGCGAGGCGCGGCGGCGTCTCTTCGAGCGCGACCAGACCCGCCGCGGCGATGACGCCCGCCTGCCGCATCCCGCCGCCGAGCAGCTTGCGCCACGCCCGCGCCTCATGGATGAAATCGCGCCCCCCCAGCAGGATTGACCCGACCGGCGCGCCCAGGCCCTTCGAGAGGCAGAACATCACCGAGTCGGCCGGGCGCGAGAGTTCGGCGACCGTGGCGCCGAGCGCCGCGGCCGCGTTGAAGACGCGCGCGCCGTCGAGATGGACGCGCAGGCCCGCGGCGTGCGCGCGGTCGCAAATCTCCTCGGTCCGCTCGCGCGTCATCACGGTGCCGCCCGCGAGGTTGTGCGAGTTTTCGAGCGCCACCAGGCCGGTCGGCGCGACGTAGTAGGGCGCGTCGTTGGCGTGGACGGCCTGCGCGATCTCGCCCCACGTCAGAATCCCGGAGCCGTCCGCGCTCCTGACCGGCCGGGCGAGCACGCCGGCAATCGCCGACATGGCCGCCATCTCGTAGTTGTAGATGTGGCCGCGCTCCTCGATGACCACCTCCTGGCCGGGGCGCGTGTGGAGCTTGACGGCGATCTGGTTGCCCATCGAGCCGGTCGGGACAAAGAGCGCCGCTTCCTTGCCGAAGATTTCGGCGGCCCGCTCCTGTAGGCGGTTGACGGTCGGGTCTTCGCCGTAAACGTCGTCGCCGACCTCGGCCTCGGCCATCGCCCGCCGCATGGTTGGCGTCGGCCGCGTCACGGTGTCGCTTCTCAGGTCAATCGGCATGGGCTCGTAAGCGGCTCCTCGTCCGTCGTCAGACGAAGGCCGAGAAGACCTCGTTCGATAGCAGCGCGCCGTGGGGGGTCAGGCGCAGGGTGTCGCCGTCGAGCTCGAGCAGGCCGGCCTCGGCGAAGCGGCGGAGGTCTTCGCCGTGCTCGGCGCGCACGTCGCGGCGAAAGCGGGCGCGGTGCTCGGCGAGGTTGACGCCGCGGTCGAGCAGGCGCAGGCCGAGGAAGAGCGACTCGGCGCTCGCCTCCGCGTCGTCGAGGGTGTGGCGCTCGGCGACCGCCACGCCCGACGCTTCGATTAGTTCGGCGTAGCGGCGCGGGTCGCGCTCGTTCGACCATCGGGCGCGCCGGCCGTCGAAGGAGTGGGCCGCGCAGCCGAAGCCGTAATAGGGCTCGCCGGTCCAGTATTTCAGGTTGTGGCGCGACTCGCGCCCCGGCCGGGCGAAGTTGGAAATCTCGTACTGCTCGTAGCCGGCCCGGCGCGTCTGCTCGGCCAGCAGCGTGTACATCTCTGCGGCGAGGTCGGGGTCAGGCGCACGCCAGAAGCCGCGCCTGATCTGGTCGTGGAGCGGCGTGCCCTCGTGGACTTCGAGCAGGTAGAGCGAGAGGTGTTCGGGCCGGAGCGCGAGCGCCTCTTCGAGGTTGCGGCCCCAGACTTCGAGCGTCTGCTCGGGCAGGCCGGCGATGAGATCGAAGCTCAGGTTGTCGAAGCCGGCGGCGCGCAGGTCTTCGAGCGTGCGGCGCGTGTCGGCCGAGGTGTGGCTGCGGCCGAGGCGTCGCAGCTCGCGGTCGTCGAAGGTCTGTGCCCCGAAGCTGGCGCGGTTGACGCCGAGGGCACGAAACTCCCGCAGGGCGGGCGCCGTCACCGTGCCGGGGTTCATCTCCATCGTCACCTCGGCGCCGGGCACGACGCGGAAGCGGCGGTTGACGGCTTCGAGGATGACGGCCAACTGCCGCGGCTCAAGCAGGCTCGGCGTGCCGCCGCCGAAGTAGACGGTGTCGATCTCGGCGGCGGCGCCGTCGCAGGTGAAGGCGGAGATTTCGGCCGCGACCGCCGCGACGTAGCGCTCGGCGAGAGCAGCCTCGTGGGGGCCGGTAGCGAAGTCGCAGTAGGAGCAACGCGTCCGGCAGAAAGGGATGTGGACGTAGATTCCGGCTCTTTCCATTGTCAGTGTGCGCCGGATTATATCACGCCGTAGCGGGGCGCCGGCCCGCGCCGGCGGGGCCGCGCGAGCCGACTCGGGGCCGCGGCTTTCGACGCCCCACATCCAGCCCGGCCGGGCGCGCTCACTTCGACGCGTCGCCGAGGCGGCGCCGGCTGCCGTCGCCGCTGACCCGGCGGCGCGTGATGCCGGCCACGCGCTCGACCTCGGCGAAGGCGCGCATGGCGTTGCCGCCGAGTATCTTCCTCACGTCCGTTTCGCCGTAGCCGCGCCGCAGCAGCTCGTAGGTGATAACAGGCAGCTTCGACACGTCCTCCATGCCGACGGGCAGCGTGGGCACGCCGTCGAAGTCAGAGCCGAGCCCGACGTGGTCCGCGCCCGCCACCTTTGCGATGTGGTCGATGTGGTCAATGAGGATTGAGAGCGGCGCCGGGGGCAGAGGGTTCGCCGCGTTCAATTTGTTCAGCTCCTCTTCGAGGCGCGCGGGGTCGTCGCTGAACCGCTCGCGCAGGGCGGCGCGCTGGTCCTTGAGGCGTTCGTCGCGTTCGAGGCCGGCCAGCCGCACGCGCTCGTCGATGAAGGCGGGGTAGAAGTTGACCATGACGACGCCGCCGTTTTTGGCGATGCGGCGGAGCAGTTCGTCGGGGATGTTGCGGCGGTGGCCGTTTAAGGCGCGGGCCGACGAGTGGGAGGCGATGACGGGCGCGGTCGTCACGTCGAGCACGTCGTTCATCGTCTCGTCGGAGACGTGCGACACGTCCACGAACATGCCGAGCCGGTTCATCTCGCGCACCACCTCGCGGCCGAACTCGGAGAGGCCGCCGTGGCGCGCGGCGTCGCAGCAGGCGTCGGCCCACTCGTTCGTGTTGTTGTGCGTCAGCGTCATGTAGCGCACGCCGAGGCGGTAGAACTGCCTGAGCGCCGAGAGCGAGTTCTCGATGGCGTGGCCGCCCTCGATGCCGAGCAGCATCGCCACCTTCCGCTCGCGCTTGGCGCGCCGGATGTCGGCGGTCGAGACGGCCAGCATCATGCGGTCGGGGTGACGCTCGACGGCGCGGTGCATCACGTCAATCAGGTCGAGCGCGCGGCGGGCCGAGCCGCCCTCCCTCACGTAGTTCCTGTTGATGAAGTCAACCCCGGCGTACTTGCGGTCAACGTAGACGGAGAAGAACTGCCCCGTGACGCCCCCCTCCATCAGCCGCGCGAGGTCCGTGTGGTACTTGCCGGCGGAAGGCGTGCCGATGTCGTAGCCGGTGTCGGCCATGTGCTCGGTGATGTCGTTGTGCCCGTCCACGACGACGGCCTTGCGGTGTATCTCAAGCGCGCGTCGCCACAGCCGCTCGTCGCGCGGCTGCCGCGGCGCGGGAGGCTGCGCCGGCTGCGGGGCCGGAGGCTGCCGTGGCGCGGCCTGCGCCGGCCGCGGCGCGGCCGTCCGGTCGGGCCGCGCGCTCGGACGCGCGCCGGTCGCGGGCGCGGCGAGAGCGGCGGCGCAGAGGCAGCAGGCGAGCGCGAGGCGGGCGGTGCTCTTCATATTCGGGCTTCTCTTCCTTCCTTCTTCTTTCATCCTGTCTGTCCTGTCGTTCATGTCCTGTCCGATCTCCGCCGGTCGTGGTCAGGAGTGGCCCTCGCGCCGGCGCAGCAGCAGCTCGCGCGCGCACGAGAGGCCGTCGCGCAGGGTCTTGCGGGAGGTGAGGCCGGAGAGGTCCACGCCGAGCCGGACGAGCGTGCGGGCGACGCCGGCGCGCATCCCCGTCAGGACGACCTGCGTGCCGAGCAGGCGCGCGGCATGCGTGGCCTGCACCAGTGTGTCGGCGACCTGCGCGTCCACGACCGGGACGCCCGTGATGTCGATGACGACGACCGGGGCGCGCGTCTCGGCCAGGTTTTGCAGCAGGGCATGGATGATGCGTTGCGCGCGGCGCGCGTCCACGGCCCCGACGAGCGGCATCAGCAGCACCTCGTCGGTCAGCGGAACGAGCGGCGAGGAGAGTTCCACCAGCAGCTCGTCCTGCACGCGGATGACCTCCTCGCGCAGCCGCGCCTGCTCGGCCTCTGCGCGCCGCCGCTCGATGAACTGCCCGAGCTGGCTGCCGACGTGGGCCATCATCTCGACGAGCGCCTGGTCGGGCGGGCGCGCCTCCCGGCTGAAGAACTCGAAGACGGCGAGCACCTCGCCGCGCAACGTGACGGGGAAAGCGAAGGCGCCGTGCAGCCCCGCGCCGGCCGCCGCCTGCGCTCGCACGAAGTTGCTGTCGCCGGTCACGTCTTCGATCCAGGCCGGCTCGCCCGAGGCCAGGACGCGGCCAGGCAGCCCGACGCCGCGCTCCAGCCGACGGGCGCGGCTCTGCGCCTCGAAATCGCCCACGTCGAGGTCGGGCCGGCGCCAGGTCTCGATGCAGCGCAGGTGCTCGCCGCCCTCGGCCTCGACGCGCCACAACGCGCCCAACCCCCAACCCAGACTCTCGCAGACGGCGCGGATGATCTGCCCCGCGGCCTCGGCGAGCGTGGCGGCCGAGGCGAGCAGGCGCGTCACCTCGTATTGCGCCGCGAGCCGCCGCTCGCCCCGCTTGCGCTCTGTGATGTCGCGCGCCACGCCCGTGAAGTAGCGGCGCCCCGAGAGCGTAAACTCGCCGAAGGAGATTTCGAGCTGAATCTCGTGGCCGTCCTTACGCAGGCCCGGCAGCTCGACGCCCGACCACGGGATGTTGCGCCGCCCCGTCTCGACGTAGCGCCGCATCCCCGCGTCGTGCGGGGCGCGCATCTGCGCCGGCATCAGCTCCTTGAGGTCGCGCCCGACCAGTTCGCCCTCCTCGTAGCCGAAGACGCGCGAGGCCGCGCGGTTGACGAAGAGGATGGTGCCCCGTTCGTCAACCGTAATGACGGCGTCGGCCACCGTCTCCATCACGATGCGGCTGCGGGCCTCGGCCTCGCGCAACTGCTCCAGCTCGGCGTCTCTCGTCGTCGTCATCTCTCCCGGCCTCCCCTCGCTGTGCGCCGACAGTTATACCACCCGCGCCCCGGCCTTTGAACGCCCGCCGGCCCCTTTCCCGAACCCGCCTCAGGTTTGCGCGCCGGGCCGGATTCTGCTACACAGAAACGCCGCGGACAATTCGCAGTCAGAGGTTGGGGGGCGCCGCCATGTCTTCGCAAGCGACCAACATCGAATCCATGCTGCACGAGGAGCGAGTCTTTCAGCCGCCCGAGGCGTTCGCCGCCACGGCTCTCGTCGGGGCGGAAGAGTACGAGGCGCTCCGGCGCGAGGCCCACGAATCCCCCGAGCAGTTCTGGGCGCGGATGGCCGAGGCCGAGCTGCACTGGTTCAAAAAGTGGGACACGGTCCTCAAGTGGGAGCCGCCCCACGCCGAGTGGTTCGCCGGCGGCAAGCTCAACGCCTCTTACAACTGCCTCGACCGGCATCTTTCGACCTGGCGGCGCAACAAGGCCGCCGTCGTCTGGGAGGGCGAGCCCGGCGAGCAGCGCACGCTCACCTACCAGCAGCTCCACCGCGAGGTCTCGCGCTTCTCGAACGTCCTCAGGCGGGCCGGGGTTGAGAAGGGCGACCGCGTCGCGCTCTACATGCCGCTCGTGCCGGAGCTGGCGATTGCGATGCTGGCCTGCGCTCGCATCGGCGCGACCCACTCCGTCATCTTCGGCGGCTTCTCCGCGCAGGCCATCATCGACCGCGTCAACGACGCCGGCTGTAAGCTCGTCGTGACGGCCGACGGCGGCTTCCGGCGCGGGCAGGAGGTCAGGCTCAAGCCGGCCGTGGACGAAGCCTTAAAGCACACGCCGACGGTGCGTGCCTGCGTCGTCGTCCGCCGCACGGGCACGAAGGTCCACATGCAGGCCGGGCGCGATTACTGGTGGCACGAGCTGATGGAGTCGGTCCCGTCCGAGTGCCCGGCCGAGGAGCTCGACAGCGAGCACCCGCTCTACATCCTCTACACCTCCGGCACCACCGGCAAGCCGAAGGGCATCCTGCACACCACGGCCGGCTACCTCCTCGGCGCGCACCTGACCACGAAGTGGGTCTTCGACCTCCGCGACGAAGACGTTTACTGGTGCACGGCCGACATCGGCTGGGTGACGGGCCACTCCTACGTCGTCTACGGCCCGCTCTCGAACGGGGCGACCGTGCTGATGTACGAGGGCGCGCCGAATTACCCCGAGCCCGACCGCTTCTGGTCGCTCGTCGAGCGCCACCGCGTCAACATCTTCTACACGGCCCCGACCGCCATCCGCGCCTTCATCAAGTGGGGCGAGCACTGGCCGCTCCGCCACGACCTCTCATCCCTCCGGCTGCTCGGCACCGTCGGCGAGCCCATCAACCCCGAGGCGTGGATGTGGTATCGGGAGATTATCGGCAAGGGGCGCTGCCCCGTCGTCGATACCTGGTGGCAGACCGAGACCGGGGCCATCATGATCGCCCCGCTGCCGGGCGCGACGCCCACGAAGCCCGGCTCGGCCACGCGCCCGCTGCCCGGCGTCGAGGCCGCCATCATGACGAAGGACGGCCGCGAGGTAGGCCCCGAAGAGGGCGGCTACCTCGTCATCAAGCGCCCCTGGCCCTCGATGCTCAGGACCATCTGGGGCGACGACGAGAGGTTCCGCCGCCAGTACTTCGGCGAGATCGAGGGCGTCTACTTCGCGGGCGACGGCGCGCGGCGCGACCCCGACGGCTACTTCTGGATTATGGGGCGCGTGGACGACGTGATTAACGTCTCGGGCCACCGCCTCGGCACGATGGAGATCGAGAGCGCGCTCGTCTCGCACGAGGCCGTGGCCGAGGCCGCGGTGGTGGGGCGGCCCGACGAGCTGAAGGGACAGGGCATCGTCGCCTTCGTCACGCTCGAAGGCGAACGTAAGGCCACCGAGGAGCTGCGTGAGGCGCTGCGCCAACACGTCGCCAGGGAGATCGGCGCCCTCGCCCGGCCCGACGAGATACGCTTCTCCGACGCGCTCCCTAAAACACGCTCGGGCAAGATCATGCGCCGGCTGCTGCGCGAGATCGCCTCGTCGGGCGCCGTCTCGGGCGACACCACCACGCTCGAAGACTTCACAGTCCTCGAAAAGCTGCGCGCGCAGGAAGAGGACTAAGCAGCGGGGAAAGTTAAAGGGGAAAGAGGGGAAAAGGGAGACGGCCGGCGAAGAGACTAAACTTTGACGACAGGCTTTTACCCCCCCGGCCGCCCACTCCCCCTTCGCCCTTTCCCTTTCACTCTCTTCTGCGAACTGCGGCGCATTGGCCGTTTCCTTTACCAAACATCTTTTTTACCCGGAGGCCCGACCGAGATGGCAGCACACTTCACCGAGCAGCGTTCAGGACCGCGCTACCTCGTCCACATCCCCATCCGCGCCGAGTGGGACGATGAAAGGTCGGGCGAGCACGTCGTCGTCGAGGGCGAGACCGAGAACATCGGCCCCGCGGGCGCGCTCGTCCACCTTCAGCGGCTGCCGGACGTGGGCAGCCGCGTCCGCCTGATCGTGGCCGACGCGCAGGGCAAGAAGGTGCAGACCGTGGCCGAGGTGCTCCGGCTCGAACGCAACCCCGTCCAGCCGCTCGCAGCCCTCTCGCTGCTCGGCGAGACCGACGAGTGGCGCGGCCTCGTCTGGGAGCCGGCCGCCGAGCTCGAACGCGCGGCCGACCCCGACGACTACGATATCGAGCACTGACCGAAAGCCCCGCGGGCGCCGCTGCGAGAAGCCGATGACGGAGACGCTCGACCCGAGCGGGGTGGGCGAGCCGTGGTTTTCTTTCGTGAAGGAGGTGCTGGAGATCGGGCGGGAGAGGTTCATCGCGGTAGTAAGGCCGGAGATGGAGACGAGCATCCGCAAGATTAAGGCTAACTTGGATAACTACCCCCTCTACAAGCCTTCGAACGCGCAGAATCACCACCGCAACTTCCCGGCCGAGTACAACGTCGTCAGGTCGAGGATGGTTAGCCTGAAGACGAAGGAGGACAAAGGCAATCTCCAATTGACCCTCGCGCCAGGCAAAGATGCGAACGGCGCCGACATCCTCCTGCTCGACGCCGACATCGACGAGAACGGCAAGCTGATGCACCACATCGCCGACCTGCTCAAGCACAAGTTCAACGGCGGCACACACCCGTTCGACATACACGAGTACCTCGCCATGGTAAGCCCGAACCGGCCGCTCGGCTACGCGCTCGCCTGAGCGGCCCGGGGCCGCCGCCGCGCCTCACGCCGCGATGTCCTGCGCGATCCTGAGCGACAGGGCGACGACGGAGAGCGTGGGGTTAACGGCGACCGGGCCGGGGAAGACCGAGGCGTCCATAACGTAGAGGCCCTCGTAGACGGCCCGTGCGCGCGGGTCGGCGCCCGGCTCGTTTTTGAAGACGCGCCCCCGCCCGTCCACGACGCCGCGCGTCACGTCCTCGCCCATCGAGCAGCCGCCGAGCGGGTGCAGCGTGAAGAGGCGCGGGTTCGGCAGCAGCGAGGTGAAAGGCACGAACCCGCCGCCCATCCTCTCGGCCATCGCCCGCATGATCTCCTCCAGCTTCCCGTAGACCTCATTCTTCATGGGGCCCTTGCCGCGGTAGTCGAGGTCGAGCCGCCCCCGCCCGTCGAGCCGGAACTGTCCATCGGGCTCGTCCCTCCCCATGCACTGGAAGTAGAAGACGTTCTCCAGCATCTCCTGCTCGGTCTGGTAGCTCTCCGGGTCTTCGGGGCGCGGGCGGCCGCGCAGGATGGGCTCGACCTTCGGGAAGGCGCCCGAGTCGTCCAGCTCGCGCATCTTGTTGAAGACGTTGGCGCAGGGCGCGCGTCTTGCCCAGGTAGAGGTCCTCGTGCTGGCCGAGGTCGGCCGGGTCGAGACCCTCGCGTAGCGGGAACTCCGAGACGATGTTGTTGAGGCGGCCGCGCCAGCGCGCCATCCACTCCTCGGCGGCGCGGTAGTCGGCGTGCGTGAGCTTGAGCGGCCAGTCGCGCTCGAAGATGGGGTAACTGAGCTCCTTCTTCTCCTCGTAGGGCCGCCCCCTGTCCTCCTCGTACTCGATGGGCGGGATCGTGACGTTCAGGTAGATGAGCGAGCCGCCGCCGATGCCGCTCGCCGTCAGCACGTTCATGTCACGGAAGGTGTGGAGGTTCAAGAGCGGGCTCGCCTTGCGGCGGCGCCCGCCACCACCTTGGCCGTGCCCGACAAAAACTCGCGTCGCGGCGGCCGGCCCCGCCGGCCTCCGGCGTCTCGCCCGCCTCGGCCTTATCTTCCGGTTCGTCTGCCATCACTCACCCTCCCCCCGCCGTGAAGGAGCGCGCCGGGGGCGTCCTCCCGCCCCATGAACCTGTGAGCCACCTCCCGCAGGTAGACGGCCGCGCCCAGAACGAGTACGACGCGGCGCGCGGCTCAGCCGGCGAGGTAAGCCGCGCACGGGCGCAGCCCTTCGATGATGGCCTTCGCGTACTTGTCCGCGCCGGCGCGGTTCGGGTGGCCGGTCGCGGCCAGGTCGCAGGCCTGCCGGTCGAGCGCGCGCATCTTATTCTTCGGCAGGTGGCAGACGCCCGTGCGCGGGTCGCTGCGATAAGCGTAAAAAGGGTCTTCCGTCCTGAAGTCCTCGTTGATGTGCCAGAGGGCGCTGTTCGGAGCGTTGTAGCCCTCGTCGTCGGCGAGTTCGACCTTGACGAACAGTACGCGCGGGCAGGCGCCCGCCAGCCTGTGCGCCGCGTCGCCGTTGATGTCGGAGGCCGCCGCCGCGAGGCTGTTGTCCGAAGCCGTCTTCCACGACCTCGACAGCGCGCCGAGGCGCTCGAAGAGCCAACTCCGGCCGCCCGCGAGCCGGACGCCCGCGCCCGCAGAGCGCTCCTCGCGCTCGGCCCGCTCGGCCTCCCGGCGGTTCAGGAAGGCCCTCACCAAGTCGCGCAGCGTGCTCTCCTTCGTCCCGGCCGTGATGATGGGGAAGTAGCCGGTGACGACGAGCAGGGCGTTCGGGTACGTGCCGGCGAGGGAGGCGAGCAGGTCGCGCATCCCGTCGTGACAGTACTGCTCGGCCT
This sequence comes from Pyrinomonadaceae bacterium, assembly GCA_035645715.1. GTDB lineage: Bacteria > Acidobacteriota > Blastocatellia > Pyrinomonadales > Pyrinomonadaceae > QHXN01. Next base: position 32,852 of record DASQMB010000046.1, on the reverse strand, counting down.
TTGCCCGAACCTCCTCTTCCTTCGTGAAGGGGTTGAGGAACGAGGAGAAGCCGATGTCGTTGATGCCGCCGTCGAGCAGCACGAGCCGGACGTTGCCCCGCGGGACGCCGAGGTAATCGTAGAGGTCGGAGGCCATGTGGGCCTGCGCATAAAGGGTGGGCGCGCCGGCGGGGACTTCGCCGTAGTTGCGGGGCGCGGACCGGGCCTTCGGCATGATGGTGGCGCCCGAGTGCGCGCGGACGACCATGCGCACGTCGCTGCGCCGCAGGATGTCGGCGACGAGCACCTGTCTAACGGCCGAGTAGAACTTCTCGTCCTCGCGTAGCCCCTGCCCCCACACGACCGAGTCGCCGAGCACAAGCATCTCGAACGGCGGCCTTTGCCGGGCGGACCGGACGGCCCCGAGGGCGGGCGCGAGACCGCCCAGGGCGACGCCGCCGCTCGCGGCCGCCAACTCAAATAGGAAACGTCTCCGACCGTGCCTCATGTGTCCTCCGATACCATTCCCGGATTCCGCGCCGCGCCGGCTCACGGTCCGGCGGCCCTGCTCGCGCGCGTCGCCTCGCCTTCCACGGTGGTGAGGGCCATGTCTCTGGAGCTGTCCTCCTTGACTCAGACGAAGGCGAAGCGCACCGACCCGCCCTTAGCGTAGGCGTCGAGCGGCGGTAAGTAGTCGTTCTCGTTGCACGCCGGTGACTGCGTGCCGCTTGAACGAGACAACAGCGTGAGGCCCCCGGCCTGCCGCTGAAAGTAGAAGGAGCGAACGTGAAGTTGCTAGGCGACTAAAGGAACGTCGGCGCAGACTGGCTTTATAGCACCGGCATCCTATGTCCGCCGATTACAATTGTCAACAAACATTGGGAGTGCCTAAATCAGAGTTGACGACGCGAGAAGGGCCGCTTCGGCGTGGCGGCTTAACTACTCAGGGCAAAGTCCATTCTCAAGTTCGCCTCAGCTACCTCGCTCCGACTGTCAACTCGGATTCAGGCACTCCCCGCCGACGGCAGGACGTTGTTTTCGCCGTGCGGTTTGAGGCATCATGGATTCCCCCCGCGCGGAAGCTCGACGGCCGGCGCTACCCGGCGTCGGCCCGAAACTCTTTTCACCCCGGAAGGCCAGAAGCGGCGTGGCAAAGCTGAAAGACATCGGCGGCCTGGAAGACGGGCCGGGGGGCGTGGACGAGCAGGTCGCGGCCGAGATAGCTGTGGCCGAGGCTAAGACGCGGGCCGTGCTCAGGCTGGCGAACCGCTCGCTGCTCTGGGTGGCTTTCCTCGTCCTCATTCTCTACTATTCCATCGAGGTCGTGCGCTGGTTCTTCCAGGCGCTGACGGGCGTTCTGCTGGTCATCGTGCTGGCGGTCTTCTTCGCCTACCTGATCGCGCCGCTCGTCGAGTTCGCACGCCGCCCCTTTCGTCTCTTCGGGCAGAAGCGCGAGCTACCGCGGTGGCTGGCGATCTCGGTCGTCTACGTCGCCCTCTTCGGCTCGCTGACGGTGGGCGCCTGGGTACTTTTGCCGCAGCTCGGCAACCAGTTGGGCGAGCTGGCGAAGTCGGCACCGACCTACCTGACCAACGCCCGCGAGCGGGCCGTCAGCCTCAACGACTTTTACCGCCGGATGAACCTTCCGCCGGCCGTGCGGGACTACGCCAACGGCCAGGTCAACAACACGCTCGACCAGATCGGCGGCTACGTGCGCAGCGAGGGGGTGGGCAACGCCGTCCACTTCCTCGGCAAGCTGCCGTGGCTGGTCCTGGTGCCGATCCTCGCCTTCTTCTTCCTGAAGGACGCCGACGCCTTCCGCCGCTCGGCCCTGCGAATACTGCCGCAGGGGCGGCTGCGCTGGCGCGGCGACGAGTTCTTCCAGGACGTGAACTCGACCCTGGCCGCCTACATCCGCGCGCAGCTCATCGCCTGCCTGCTGATCGGCACCATCTGCACGGGCCTCTTCCTCGTGCTCGGGCTGCGCTACGCGCTGGTGCTCGGCGTGGTGGCGGGGATGCTGGAGTTCATCCCGCTACTCGGCCCCGTCACGGTCGCCATCATCGCCGGGCTCGTGGGCAGCTTCGACTCAGGGGGTAAGGCCGTCCTGGTCCTCCTGCTGCTCGGGGCGCTGCGCATCTTCCACGACTACTTCACCTACCCTCGCATCATCGGCTCGGGCATCCACCTTCACCCGCTCGCCGTCATCCTCTCGATCCTGGCCGGGCACGAGCTGGCGGGCGTGGCCGGCATCTTCCTGGCGATCCCGGTCGTCGCCATCCTCACCGTCACCCACCGCCACTGGCTCGAACACCGCGGCAGCTCCGGGCTGGTGGCCGACCTCCTCAAGCCGGCCGACGAGACCGTCAAGCAGACGCCCTCGGCCGAGACCGACGACGTGTTGCCCGACAGCGACGGCCCTGCGGCCGGGGCGCCCGCGGCCGAAGTTCCGGCCCGCCCCGCCGGCTGATGGCCGGGGGTTGATTATTCCGGCGGTCTGAGGCTTAATAGCCGCGACCGTACCGCCGCCCGCCGCCACTCTCCCCGGCGGCTGCTCTGTTCGTATTCGTGCAGACCTAAAGCTCGTCAGCCTTTACCCTGACCCGAGCTTCTTCGCCAAGGCTGTCCCCCGACTCCCTTGCGTTGTTGGAGTGTTTCCCCCATGCCGCAACACCGCAGGCGCGTGCTGTGCGCCGAAAGCAACGCAGACATCTGCCATCTCATCTCGACCATGCTCCGGCAGGAGGGGCACGAGGTGGTGACGGCCGGCACCGTGGCCGAGAGCCTGGCGCGGGTGCGCTCGGGCCGCTTCGACCTCTACGTGCTCGACGACTACTACCCGGACGGCGACGGCCTCGACCTCTGCCGCGAGCTGCGCGAGCTGACGCCCGGCACCCCCGTCCTCTTCTTCACCACCTACGAGCGCGAGGCCGTCACGCCCCCCGGCGCGGCCCACTACCTCATCAAGCCCGAAGACATCTTCGAGGTCGTCCGCACGGTCAACTCGATCCTGGCCCCGGCGCGAGAGGCCGCGGGCCACAACGGGGGCCGAAACGCTTGACTCGGCGCGGCGGGCGCGGCTAAAGTTTGCGAACCCCCCATCTTCGGCACACCCTCCCCCGCTTCGGAGTCGGTCTTTCGGAGTGGACTTGATGCAAGCGGGCAACAGGCGCATTCTTTGCGCCGAGTCGAACCGTGATGTCGGCGATCTGATCGCCTTCATGCTGTCGCGGAAAGGCTACTCGGTGACGACGGTCCAGACGGCGGCCGACTGCCTGAAGCTGGCCGCCACCGAGCGTTTCGACCTCTACGTCCTCAACGACAAGTACGTGGACGGCGACAGCCTCGAACTCTGCCGCGAGCTGCGGGCGATGGACCCGCACACCCCCGTCCTCCTCTTCTCACTCGACAGCAAAGACTTCGACCGCCGCCGCGCCGCCTCGACGGCCGGCGCCAGCGTCTACCTCAGCGACAATTCCGACTTCTCCGAACTGGTCGGCACTATTGACCGCATGCTCCGCAAGCTTTGAGGCCGGCCGCAGTACGCCCGCTGGTGGGGCCGCGTTGCGCGAGGGGTGTTGTGCGCAGGCCGGGGCGCGTCGCACGTGCGACGCGCCCCGGCCTGGGCGCGGCCCGTGGCGGGCCTTTCAGCGCCCGGCCGCCATCAGTTCGACGAAGCGGAGGAAGTGGTGTTCGGCGTCGTGCGGGCCGGGGGCGGCCTCGGGGTGGTACTGAACGGAGATGACGGGCAGGCTCTTGTGGCGCATACCCTCGACGCAACTGTCGTTGAGGTTGACGTGAGTGACCTCGACCTCCGGGGGCAGGCTCGCGGCCTCGACGGCGAAGCCGTGATTGTGTGAAGTGATCTCGACCCTGCCGGTCAGCAGGTCCTTGACGGGCTGGTTGCCGCCGCGGTGGCCGAACCGCAGCTTGTAGGTCCGCCCGCCGAAGGCCCGGCCGAGAAGCTGGTGGCCGAAGCAGATGCCGAAGGTCGGCACGCCGCTTTGGACGAGGCCGCGAATCTCCTCGACGACGGCGTTCATCGAGGCGGGGTCTCCCGGCCCGTTCGAGAGGTAGACGCCGTCGGGGCGCATCGCCAGCACGTCGCGCGCGGGCGTCGGGGCCGGCACGACCGTCACGCGGCAGCCGAGCCGCGCCAGCTCTTTGAGCGAGTTGCGCTTGACGCCGAAGTCGTAACAGACGACGTGGAACCGCTCCTCTCCCTCGGCCGCCACCTCGTAGGGCTCGGGCGTGGTGACGGCGCTCGCCAGCTCGCGGTTCTCCATCGGCGCCGAGGCCAGGGCCTTCGCGGCCAAACTCTCGGCGTCGAGGTCCGCGGTCGAAAGGCAGGCGCGCATGGCGCCGCGCTCGCGGATGTGGCGGACGAGGGCGCGCGTGTCAACGCGGTCGATGGCGACGACGCCCCAGCGTTGGAGGTAGGCGTCGAGCGTCTCCTCGGCGCGCCAGTTCGAGGCCGTGCGGCTGGCCTCGCGGACGACGAAGCCCTCGACCCAGGGGCGGGCCGACTCGGCGTCGGCCTCGTTGACGCCGTAATTGCCGATGAGCGGGTAGGTCATGCAGACGATCTGCCCCGCGTAGGACGGGTCGGTCAGCACTTCCTGATAGCCCGACATCGAGGTGTTGAAGACCATCTCTCCGCACCGCTCGCCCTCGGCGCCCCACGAGCGGCCGCGGAAGGCGCGCCCGTCTTCGAGCACGAGCAGCGCCGGCTTCCTCTCACCCATCAATCGACAGCCTCCCGGTCCTGTTCTTCATCTCACGCCTGCGTGCGGAGGAACTGCTGCGCCTCGTCGAGCCAGCGCTTGTCCGAGCGGTATTTGTAAGCCGGCGCCGTGCGGACGGCCTCGACGCACCGCTCCATCCAGGCGCGGGCCTCGGCCACGTCGCCGAGGCCGAACTGCGCGCGCCCCATCAGGTAGAGCGCCTCGGGGTCGGAGGAGCGGCGGTCGAGGAAGCGTTCGAGGGCGTCGCGCGCGTCGGCGAACTGGCCGGCCGCGAGGTAGGTGGCGCCGACCTCGCGCCAGACCTCGTGCTGCGCGTGCGCCTCGTCGCGCGAGACGACCTCGCCGAAGTGTCCGACGGCCTCCGGGAGCCGCCCCTGCTCGCGGGCGATGCGCCCGAGCTGGTAGTGCGAGTCAACGTCTTCGGGGTCAACCTCGACGGCGCGCTCGAAGCGGGCGCGCGCCTCCTCCAGCTCGCGCCGCTGGAGGTGAATCAGCCCGAGGTTGTAGTGGGCCGAGGCGTCGGCCGGGTTGAGCGTCGCGGCTTCGAGGTTCTGCCGGAAGGCGGCCCGCGCCCGCTGCCCGCGCATCATCTCGCCCGCGTAGCCGCGCAGGATGAAGAAGAGCAGCAGGATGATGAAGGGCGACGAGAGCAGCGGCCCGAAGATCATCAGCAGCGCGGCCGCCAGCGGCGCCGAGACGAGCCCCGCCAGCAGCGCCACCAACACCGAGCGGGCGCGGGCGAAGCCGAACACCTGCCGCACGGCCGCCACCGCCAGCACCACGAACGGCGTCAGCGGCGAAGTCGCCAGCGCCAACAGGCTGTAGCCCACGCCGCGCCACAAGGCCCGCACGTCCTCGGGCCTGACCTCGCCCGAAGTGGCTTCGAGCGTCTGCCGCAGCTCCCTCATCTCGGCGTAGACGCGCGCGGCCTCGGCTTCGAGGCCGGCGGCGCGGGCGACGAGCGTCAGCGCGAGCGCCAGCAGGTTGGCCGCGGCCCAGGCGTAGAAGACGGCCGAGGCCGCCGGGGCGAACTCCTGCTGCAAGACCAGGCCGAAGCTGCCGCGCCGCTCGAAGAGGTTGGCGAAGAAGATGAGCAGCGGCACGAAGACGACCGCCACGGGAAAGAGCAGGCTGGCCGAGGTGATGAAGGCCGCGAAGGCCACGACGGGGCCGGAGGGAATCTCCTGCTCGACGAAGGGCGACCAGAGCATGGCGACCGTGTAGGCAATCTGCGCCGCCAGCGCCAGCGCGAAGGCCGCCCCGAGCGGCGCCCGGTCTCGCGCCTCGGCCATCGCCCGCGAGGGCGAGTAGAACATCAGCAGCAGTGGGCGCATCCAGTCGGGCATAAGGGGCGGAGCGTTTCGGTCTCGGGCGCGGTGCGCGGTCGGGCCGATCCCGCGGCCGCGAGTGCGCTCTTAATTTTCGTCCTCGGCGGGCGGCCGGCCGGCGCGCGGGATGTTCGGGTAGTCGGTCTCGTGACGGATGACGCTGGCCTGCGAGAGCGGCCAGTAGCGGAAGAGCGCCTTGCCGTAGATGTATTTCTCCGGCACCAGCCCCCACGAGCGCGAGTCGGAGGAGTTGTCGCGGTTGTCGCCCATCACGAAGTAGTAGTGCGGCCGGACGTAGGTGGGCGGGCTGTCGTAGTCGCCGACGTTGAGCGACGGGTCGAGGTACGGCTCGACCAGGTCGCGGCCGTTGATCTGGATGCGCCCGTCGCGCATCTGGACGGTCTCGCCGGGCAGGCCGATGACGCGCTTGATGTAGCTCTTCGAGGGGTCGTCCGGGTACCAGAAGACGACGATGTCGCCGCGCTCCAGTTCGGGCAGGCCGTAGTAGATCAGCTTGTTGACGAAGATGCGCTCGCCGTCGTGAAGCCGCGGCAGCATCGAAGTGCCCTCGACCTTGACCGGCTGGACGACGAAGACCAGCACGAGCGCCATGATCATCAGGGCGAAGAAGAGGTCGCGCAGAAGCAGCCGTGCCTCGGCCCAGAAGTGCTGGCGCGACTCGTCCTGCGGCCGGCGGACGAGGATGTCCGAGTCGTCCTCGAAGCGCACGTCGCCGAAGGCGGGCGCCGACTGACTCTTGCGTCTGAACAGTGGCATAAGGCTCCGAACCCCGGCCGGCACCGCGCTGCTGTGCGGCGCGCCTCGGTCGTTGAAATTCGAGGTTATCTGCCGCCTTCGCGCTTTGTCAACGCAGGAGAAAGTCATCGGCAGTCGGCGGCCGTGCGCCGTCGGCGATCAGCTTTCAGCCGCCGGCTACCGGCTCCTCTTCAGCCGGGCCGCGGCTGTTTTCTGCCGCCTCCCGCGCCGCGGCACGTCTATAACGCTGACGGCCGACCACCTCCTCGTCTTGATGCCAGCGGGTGAGAGTCGCCGGCCGTCGGCGGAGTCGCGCCTGAGAGTTGACGGACGAAGGCTGATGGCCGGCGGCCGGGCAAAGCTTGACAGTCGTCGGCACGCGTCTCTATCATCGGGCGCGTAAGTTGTTGTCGGGCTTACACGTATTCCATCCTCCGGGCCTCCTTCGGGCGGCCCGCCGCACCGGAGGCGACCGAAGCGCCGTGATCAAACTCGACATTGTTAACCGCGTGGCCGACCAGACGGGCGTGCCAAAGATGAAGGCCGAACAGGCCGTGGACGCGCTCTTCCATTCGATGAAGGAAGCGCTGGCGCGCGGCGAGCGGATCGAGCTGCGCGGCTTCGGCGTCTTCATCGTCAAACCGCGCAAGCGAGGCGTCGGCCGCAACCCGCGCACCGGCGAGGAGGTCGCCATCCCTTCCGGCAAGACCATCCGCTTCAAGCCCGGCAAGGAGCTACAGGCCCACGGCTTCGCGGCCGAAGACGAGGACGCGCGCGAAGACGGGGCCGGCGACGACTCCGGCCCGGACGCCGCGACGCCCCCTGTTGAAGACTCGCCCGACGCCGCACAAACCCCCGAGGACAGGCGCCCACCCGAACCGAGCTTCTAAAGCCCTCGGCGGTCGGCCCCGGTGCCGCCCCGCCGCGACGGCAAATCACTTCGCTCACGCCGCTCGCGGCCGAAGTGAGGCGGGGCGAAGCGGCATAACCGTCGGCGGCTTTCTTTATGTCCGAATCAGTACGAAGCTTCCCGCTCTACGCGGCGCCGGCCGCGGCCCTCACGCGCCCGACGACCCGCGAGTGGGCACGTCACGGTGCGCTCTTCGCACTCACCTTCCTGACCGCGACCTGGGGCGGGCTGACGCTGCTGCTCCCTTACGGCGAGGCGCCGGAGACGACGATACCCGCCCCGGCCGCCGCCCTCGACTACCTGCTCTACGTTCCGCGCCTCTACGCCGCGGCGCTGGCCGACGTGGGCTCTTACGCCCTGGCGCACCCGCCCTTCATCTTCGAGGGGCTGAAGTTCTCGGCCTCGCTGCTGGCGATCCTGCTGGCCCACGAGGCCGGCCACTACGTCGCCTGCCGCCGCTACCGCGTGGACGCGACGCTGCCCTTCTTCATCCCTGTGCCGCCGCCCTTCATCGCCGGCACGCTCGGCGCGTTCATCAAGATCAAGTCGCTCATCCCGACGCGGCGCGCGCTCTTCGACATCGGCGTTGCCGGCCCGCTCGCCGGCTTCGCCGTCATCATCCCCGTCGCCCTGGCCGCGATGCTGACGGCCGAGCCATACGCCGCTCCCTTCCCGCCCGGCGGCGACGACGTGGCGGTCATCTTCTTCAACGACCCGGCCCTGCTGCGCCTGCTGGCGTCTGCGGCCGGCGTGGCCGACCTGCCGGGCATCGCGCCCAACCCCTTCTACTTCGCGGCCTGGATCGGGCTGCTGGTGACGAGTTTGAACCTGCTCCCGGTCGGCCAGTTGGACGGCGGGCACGCGGTCTACGCGCTGCTCGGCCGGAGGGCACACGCGCGCGTGGGGCGGCTGGCCTTCGCCGGGATGCTCGTGCTCGCGCCGCTCGGCTGGATGTGGCACGGCGCGCCGAGCGGCTTCCTCTACGCGGCCCTGCTCTTCGTCATGCTCCGCGTCCGCCACCCGGAGGCGGGCGACGAGCGCCAGCCGCTCGGCCGGAGTCGCGCGGCAATCGCGCTCCTGACGCTCGCGGTCTTCCTGCTCTCGTTCCTGCCGTTCCCGCTCACCGTCAGGTAGGGCGCCCGCCGGTCAAACACTGCCGCCCAAAATTCAGAGGCGGCCGTAGGTGTCGGCTCAAGCCATCTTTAGAGCTTGAGCCGACGACCCTACGGCCGCCTCCTGCGGTCGTTAAGGTGACCCGCTGCGCCGGGCTTAACGGGCCTCGACGCCGATGAGGCCCGGCGATTCCGCGTGCGCGCCGGCCTGCTGCCGCGGCACCGCGGGCCGCGGAGGCTCGGGCAGTCCGCGCAAGCGCTCGGACGGGCAGGCGCGCATCTTCTTCGGGGGCGGGGGCGGGGCGTAGTTATATTGCCTGACGCGCTCGCGCGCGGCGCCGAAGCCGAAGACGGCGGCGAAAGCGGTCGCGGTCATGACGCCGATGATGAAGGCGACGACGGCGACGGAGAAGCGAAACAGCAGGTGACGCATCGAATCTTCAAGCTCCCTTCTGTGCGGGGCCGGCCCCTGGCGGCCGGGATGCACGCAGCCTAAGACCTAAACGTCGCAAAATTGTTTCCGCCGCGGCTTCGTTGTAAACCGCGTGTAAAAAGGGACGGGCGGACGCACGAAGGGCGCGCTGGCGGGGCGGACTGTGATGACAGTCGGCCCTCTCCGGCGCGCCCCTAAATACTTTCAGCCGTCCGGCGCAGGGTGTCAGGCGCCCTCGTAGCTGTCCTTGAGTCCGACCGGCTCGGCCGTCGGCAGGTTCATCTCGGGCAGGGCCAGCTTGCCCTCGGCCGTGCTCGGCAGGCGCATCACCTTCACGTCGCGGGCGAGGCCGACGAGCTTGAGGAAGCGGATGCCGAGCCAGTTCGGGTCGAACTCGTACCACGCGAGGCCGTGCTTGGCCGAGGTCGGGTGCGCGTGGTGGTTGTTGTGCCAGCCCTCGCCGAAGGTCAGCAGGGCGACCCACCAACTGTTGCGCGAATCATCGCCGGTCTGGAAACGCTGGCGGCCCCAGAGGTGCGTCGCCGAGTTGACGAGCCAGGTCGCGTGAAGGCCGATGGTCACGCGCAGGAAGACGCCCCAGAGCAGGAGCGGCACCCCGCCGAGCGCGAACATCAAAAGCCCCTGCGCGACGAGCGGCAGGAAGTACCAGCGGTTGATCCAGCGGTGGAAGCCGTCCTTCATCAGGTCGGGGGCGTAACGCCGGAGCGTCGCCTCGTCGTGCTGCTGCGCGGTGCCGAACAGAATCCAGCCGATGTGTGCCCAGAGGCGGCCGTCGCGGGGCGTGTGGGGGTCGCCCTCGCGGTCGGTCATCGAGTGGTGGATGCGGTGCGTGACGACCCAGTTGACGGGGCCGCCTTCGAGGGCGAGCGTGCCGCAGGTGGTCAGGAAGTACTCGACGAACTTCGGCGTCTTGTAGCCGCGGTGCGTCAGCAGGCGGTGGTAGCCCATGCCGATGCCGAGGCTGCCCGAGACCCAGTTGAAGAAGAGAAGGGCGACGAGGCCGGTCCAGCTCCAGTAGAAGAGCGCGGCCACCGCCAACACGTGAAAGACGACCATGAAGCCGACCGTTATCCAGTTGACGCCCTTCGCCACTTCCCTCGTCACGAACTCGCTTCTCACTGTACCTGTCCCTTCCTTATCGTCCTGCCAAGCCCACACGCTCCGGCGCGCCCTCGTCGCGGGGCGACCGTCCCCGCCGCACCCGCCCTGCGCCTCGCCCTACTTGTAGCGGTAGGTGATGCGCCCGCGCGTCAGGTCGTAAGGCGACATCTCGACGCTGACCCGGTCTCCGACCAGGATGCGGATGCGGTTCTTACGCATCTTGCCAGAGATTTGTGCCAGAACGATGTGGTCGCTGTTGTCAAGCTGGACTTTGAAGAAGGCGTTGGGCTGCTTGTCAACAATGACGCCCATCGCCGGGATCAGATCTTCTTTGGACAAACGCTTCTCCTTTATTACTTTGGGGGTTTTGAAATCCGGCGGGCCGGGCCAAACGTGCCGGCCCGCGGCTGTCGTTCGGCCCGCCGCCTGCGGCGTCTTTGACCCTGCGCCGCGGCCGGCCTTCAGCGCCCGGCGCGGCGCGGCCTGAACGAGCGCCGGCTCGCGCCCGCGCGCCGCATCGTCGGCAAACCCTTCGCCCTGCCGGCCGCGGCCGCGGGCTGGTAGCCGCCGAAGCCGGGCACGTGGACGCGCTCGACGGGCTGACCCGTTAGCTGCTCGATGGCCCGCATCGAGTGCTCCTCGACCGGGGTGACGAGCGTGATGGCGCGGCCTGTGTTGCCGGCCCGTCCCGTCCGGCCGATGCGGTGGACGTACTCCTCGGGCCGCTCGGGCACGTCGTAGTTGATGACGTGCGAGACGGAGTCAACGTCGAGCCCGCGGGCCGCGATGTCGGTGGCGACGAGCACGCGCGCGTGCCCCTCGCGGAAAGCCCGCAGGGCGGCCTCGCGCTGCGACTGAGTGCGGTCGGCGTGAATCTGGTTCACGTCGTGGTCGCGGGCGGCGAGGATGTGCGCCAGGCGCTCGGCCCCGCGCTTGGTCCGGGTGAAGACCAGGACGCGCTCGAAGTTCTCGTCAGCGCGCTCGCGCTCCAGCAGGTCTATGAGCAGCGCCGTCTTCGACTCGGCCGCGACCGTGTAGGCCGACTGCTCGACGAGTTCGGCGGGCCGGCCGCGCTGGCTGACCTCGACGATTGCCGGCTCGCCGCGCATGGTCTTGCGCGCGAGCTGCTCAATCTCAGGCGACATCGTGGCCGAGAAAAGCAGGGTCTGGCGCTCCGCGGGCAGCTTTTCGAGCACGCGGCGGATCGAGGGCCAGAATCCCATGTCGAGCATCCGGTCGGCCTCGTCCAGAACGAGCACCTCGACGCGCGACAGGTCAACGTTGCCGCGCTCGACGTGGTCGAGCAGGCGGCCCGGCGTCGCCACGACGACACCCACGCCATTGCGCAGGCCCTCGGTCTGTTTGCCGAAGGCCGTGCCGCCGATGACGTTCAGGCAGCGCGGGCTGCCCTTCGGGGCCAGTTGGCCGTAGCTCTCTTCGATCTGCGAGGCGAGTTCGCGCGTCGGCGCGAGCACGAGCACGCGGGTGCCCGGCCGCTGCCGCCCGTTGATGCGCTGGAGTGTGGGGAGGAGGAAGGCGGCCGTCTTTCCTGTGCCGGTCTCGGCACAGCCGATTACGTCCGAGCCGCTCAGGACGACGGGGATGGCCCCCTTCTGGATCGGCGTAGGTTCTTCGTATCCGAGGGCCTCGCAGCGGCGCACCAGCGTCGGCACGAGCCCCAGTTCTGCAAATTTCATTCAGTCCCTTACTTCATTCCGCCGCGCCCGCCAGGGGCGCGACTCTTCTAGCTCAATGGACCCGAAGCGCCCCGACGAGCGTTTCAATCGCCAGAGGCGCTTCGGGCCGTTGCCGTTCGTTAAAGCCGCTTACCAGCGAGGCTCGCGGTTGCCGCCGCCGCCGCCGCCGAAGCCGCCGCCGCCGCGACCGCCGCCACCACCGCCGTAGCCGCCACGGCCGCCACCGCCGCCGCCGCCGCCGCGGTTACCGCCGCGACCGCCGCCGCCGCCACCACCGAAGCCGCCACGGTCTTCGCGCGGCCGCGCCTCGTTGACGGTCAGGTTGCGGCCGCCGTATTCCTTGCCGTTGAACTGCGCGATGGCCGCCTCGCCTTCCTCCTTCGTCGCCATCTCGACGAAACCGAAGCCGCGCGACTGGCCGCTGTCGCGGTCCTCGACGACGTTGGCCGAAGTGACGGTCCCGGCCTGAGAGAAGAGCTCCTGCAAGTCCTCGCTGGTAGTGCGGTAGGAGAGATTACCGACGTAAAGTCTCATTGACATTTCTAGACTGACCTCTGCCCGACTGTGTACGTGGGCGTCTAAGAGAAGCTCTGGCGGGCGAAAGAGGTCTTCGATAACGGTGGCAGCGAAGGCTTCCGCGTTCTGTAGCCCGACGAGCGGCTTCTGCGAGTTTACAAACCAGCCCACTCTCGAACCATCCAGAACGCCGCCGCCGTCACGAGGCGCGGGGCACATCACCGTTGATGCGCGAGAGAAGGAGAACCTGGACTATGATGCCTTACAACTGCCCGCAGTTGCAACAGTAAAAGCGCCCGGAAGGCGCGCCGCCCGCGGCCCCGGGCCCGCACGATCTGGCGGCACAAAAATCAAAGACCTTGTCCCGGCGCTCCCCCAAACGCCTGGGACAAGGTCTCGATTTTACCTGTAGCCCGGCCTCTCCCCCTGAGTCCGAAGCTACATCCCCCTTGACGAGAGACACTCTAAGACGAGAGCGTTGTGTGAAGTTGCCTGAGGTGTCACATTTTCGTGTTTTCTGCCCAAAAATGACGCCCGCGGCCCGCCATGCCGAGGCCAACACCGCCGGGTCGTCTCCGCCTCGCTAATGCCCTCAGGCCGGCGCGGCCGAGGGCAACAGCCCCCTGATTTCCCTGACGATGCGTTGCGCGTCCTCCTGGTCTCGCAGCGCAATCATGAAGAACTTGTAGCCCTGCTGGAAACAGATGACGCCGTTGGCGAAGAGCCAGACGCCGTCGAGGACGGGATTGCCGCCGAGGAGCCAACTGACGGGCGCGCCGACGATGGGGCCGGGCTGAAGGATTTGAGCCCACATCGTGAAGCCGGCGGCGCAGCTGAAGGCGCCGAGCAGGGGCGCGCCGACGTAGCGGACCATCCGCCGCTCGAACTCGACGCGACGGCGCTCGGCCTCGTCGAGGTCGCCGCCGGCGAGCAGTTGCTCGCGCTCGCGGACGTAGGAGTCGAACCTCTGCGTCAGGCGGCGCATGGCCCAGACGGGCAGGGCTGAGTGAGTGAACCAGTGAGGGTGGCCGCCGAGCAGCACGGCGTCGAGGCCAGGGAAGGCCGCGCCGCCGCGCACGCCCGCCGCGAGCGAGAGCGTGACGACAATGGCCCGCTTCGGGTTCTGCCGTGCCCAGTCGTAGGCGCGGAAGAGGGCGACAGACGAGGCCGTCGTCAGGCGCGTGGCGCGCACGCCCAGGCCCGCGACGCGCGAGGCCCTGTCGTAATACTTCTTCGCGCCGCCGAGCACGTCGCCCGCGCGTTCGCCGGCCTTCGCGCCCATGCCTTTGACCCGCTCGCCGGCGTCCCTGACCCGGTCGCCGACTTCGCGGGCGACGCGGGCGGCCTCATCGGTGGCGCGGCCCGCCTGGGTGCGCGCCTCGCCGGCGCGCTCGCGCACCTCCTGCGCGTGCTCGAACAGATCGAACTCTTCGCCGAAGCGCCCGGCCTCGGTGCGGGCCTTCTCGGCCCCGGCCGCGACCTTCTCGGCGCCGCGCCGGGCGGCGTCCTGCGCCACGCGCGCGCCGTCCTCGACCCGCTCGCGGATGTTGTACTTATCGTCCAGCTCGCGCGCCTTGCGCCGCGCCGCCTCGCGCCACTCTTCCAGCTTGTCTCGATAGTCGGCCATGTCAGCTCCTTCGGAGCGAAAGATAGATGTCAGATGTTAGATGCCAGACGTTAGCAGGAGGGCCCCCCTTAAACTGACACTCGACACCTGGCGTCTGACACCTGCCTTCACGATACGCCCGCCGGCGCGGGCGGGTTCGGATCGGCGAGCGTGCGGGCGCAGCCGACGCGGTCGCGCCCGCCGCGCTTGGCCTCGTAGAGCGCGGCGTCGGAGGCGGCGCGCAGCTCGTCGCCTCCGACGGCGCAGGCCGGCAGTTCAGCCAGGCCGAGGCTCGTGGTGACGCGCCCGACCGCGGGGATTTCGAGCGAGCTGACGGCCGTGCGCAGCCGCTCGGCCACTTCGAGCCCGCGCGCGAGGCTCGTCTCCGGCAGGATGACGGCGAACTCGTCGCCGCCGATGCGCGCGCCCACGTCGATGCCGCGCGTGCCGGCGCGGATGACGTTGCCGACCATGCGCAGCGCCTCGTCGCCGGCGTCGTGACCGTGATGGTCGTTGACATCCTTGAAGCGGTCCACGTCGATGAGGAGCAGGCAGAAGGGATGGCCGTAGCGGCGCGTGCGCTCGACCTCGCGCGCGAACAGGCGCTCGAAGCGGCGGCGGTTGGCGAGCCCGGTCAGGTGGTCTGTGAAGGCCGCCTCCTCGCACGAGTCGAGGTACTGCTTGAATTCGAGGAGCGTGCGCGCGCGCGCGCGCAGCAGGTCGATGTCGGTGGGGTCCGTGATGTAGCCGAGGGCGCCGACCTCGGAGCCGAGGCGCACGTCCTGCGCCTGCGCGCGCGCGGCCGACTGGATGATGACGGGGATGAAGCGGGTCCGCATGTCGGCGCGCACGCGCCGGACCATCTCGTAGCCGTCCATGCGCGGCATCATCACGTCGGTCACGATCAGGTCGGGCTGATAGGACGAGACGGCAGCGAGCCCCTCGACGCCGTCGCCGGCCGTCACCACCTCGTAGCCCTCCTGTTCGAGCGCGAAGGAGAGCAGTTGTTGCTTGTCCGGCTCGTCGTCCACGACGAGCACGCGGAACCTGCTGGTCATAAATGGTCGCCGGCGGAGAGGGTCTTGCGCGCCCAACCGCTTCGTGCTAGAGTGCGCCTCACCAAAGGGGCGAATTTACGTTCGCGTTCGTTCGACAGTACTACCATCCTCATCGAACGTTGACGAAAACTTAAGAGAGTCACCTCGTTTCGGTCCGGCGGCTACCGCTCTCGCACTTCTCCCAACTCCCTGTTCAGACGGTCGAGGGGCGCAAGGTCCCGCCCTCTTCCGCGCGTGCGGGGCCGGGCAGCCCGGCCGGGCGCTCCCGAGAGCCTCTTACCGTCGCCCCGAAGCAGCCGAGGTAAACCCCAACCATGGTCCAACGACGAGCCGCAGACCTGACGGCCGAAGACCGCGTCAGAATTATACGACAAACCGAGATTGCCGGCGGCCTCGCCGAGGCGACTTTGGGCCGGCTCGCCCTCGCCGCCTCGGCGCTCGACGTGCGCCGCCGCCGCTTCATCTACCGCCGCGGCGACGCGGCCGACGCCGTCTACCTTATCGCCCGCGGCCGCGTCAAAATCTGCTCCATCGAAGACGAGACGAGCCGCGAGGCCGTCATAGACATTCTCGGCGCCGGCGATCTCTTCGGCGAGTCGGCGCTCTTCGGCGTAGGCGTCCGCGAGAAGAACGCCGTCGCCTACGAGAACGCGCGCCTGCTGAAAATTCCCGCGGGGGTTTACAGGGAGGGGATGGCGGCGAGCCGCGAGTTGTATGATTGCACCTTCCGCCTGGTCGGTCAACGCCTGGTCCGGGCCGAGCGCCGCGTCATAGACTTCGCGCTCGACGCCATCCCGGCCCGCCTCGAAAAGCTGTTGGCGGACCTCTCGGCACGCTACGGCCGCGAGGAGGAGGGCGGCGTGTTGATCGACCTCGCGCTGCCCCACCGCGAGATCGCTTCTATCCTCGGCTCGACCCGCGAGAGTGTCACCGTCCGCTTGAACGCCATGCGCCGCGCCGGTATCATCGAGTTCGTCGACCGCAAAATCCTGATTAAGAACGCCGCCGCCTCGGCCGCGGTTTAGAAGCCGCCGGGCGATTGATTGTCGCCGGCCTGCACTGCCCGTCCGGCTTCGCGCGCCGGGCGGCCGACATAATCAACGAGGGGGAAGAAGGCGGTCCGCTTTCGGCCGGCGTCTCAAAGCCGGCGGCTGAGAGCCGGCCGCTGAACGCTTTTCATGAACTGCCCGACCTGCCGCCGCCCCGCCGCCTGGCTGGACAACCCGCACCGCCCCTTCTGCTCCGAGAGGTGCAAGCTGCTCGACTTCGGCGCATGGGCCAACGAGGAGTACAGGGTGCCGGCCGCGGAGCCCTCGCCCGCCCTCGAAGAGGCCGAGAGGCGGCCGGGCGAAGACGAAGAGACGATCCACTGAAGACGGACGAGACGGTCCGCTGAGGTGCCGCCCGCGTGCCGCGGCCGCTCACGGTCGTGTAGAATGTGCAGCGAACCGTCAAGGAGCCTGGCCCGAGAGATGCGACTCCCCCTGATTCCCTTCACCGTCAAAGCCGAGTCGGCCGCGCGCCTGTGCGCGCTCGCGCTGCTCGTCGCCCTCGCGGCGGCGTGCGAACTCGACGGCGCCTCGAAGCGGCGCGCCGAGGAGGCACGCGACTCGGCGGCAGGACAGACCGCGCGCGCGCCGCAGACTTCCGTGCCGCTGCCGCCGGCCGAGACGGCCGGGCAGACGAACGCCCGCGCCGGCGGATGGACCTACCTCGACGGCCGCCGCGGCGGCCTCGAAGACCTGCGCGGGCAGGCCGTCGTCCTCGACTTCTACGCCACCTACTGCCCGCCCTGTCTCGAAGAGATACCGCACCTCGTCAAGCTCCAGAGGCGCCACGGGCCGCAGGGCTTCAAGGTCATCGGCCTCAACGTCGGCGGCCCCGAGGACCAGGCCAAGGTGCCCGACTTCGTCCGCCAGCTCGGCATCCAGTACCCGCTCGCTAACCCGGACGACTCGCTGGTTCAGTCCTTCTTCGCCGGCGAGTCGGCCATCCCGCAGACCTTCGTCTTCGACCGCGAGGGGCGCCTCGTCGAACACTTCGTAGGCTACAGCGGCGACATCGCCGCCCGGCTCGAACGGGCGGTCGAGGCGGCGCTCGCGTCCAAAGCGGCGGCGGCCGAGTGATGGTGTCGGGCGGCATCCCGCGAAGGCGCGCCCGCCGTTGCCCGCGCGCCGCCGCGTCCTTACAGGGGGAAAGGTGAGGAGAGCCAAAGTACTTGCCACGCTCGGGCCGGCATCGCGCGAGCCGGCCGTCTTGGAGTCGCTGCTGGCCGCGGGCGCCAACGCCGTCCGCATCAACATGTCGCACGGCACGCAGGAGGAGCACGCCGAGAGCATCCGCCGCGCGCGCACTGCGGCCGAGCGCCTGCGCCGGCCGCTCTCGGTGCTCGTAGACCTCTCGGGGCCGAAGATTCGCACGGGCCTGCTCAAGGGGGGCCAGCCCGTCACGCTCGAACCGAACGCCCTCTTCACGCTGACCACGCGCTCGGTCGAGGGCAGCTCGCGCGAGGTCTCGACCAACTATTCCGGCATCGCGCGCGACGTGCGCCCGGGCGCCCGCGTCCTTCTGGACGACGGCGCGGTCGAGCTGGTCGTCGAGAGCACGACCGAGACCGACGTGGTGACGCGCGTCGTCGACGGCGGCGTGCTCTCCGAGCGCAAGGGCATCAACCTGCCGGGCATCGCCCTGCCCATCCCCTCGCTCACCGACAAGGACCGGCGCGACCTCCAGTGGGCCGTGCGCGAGGGCGCAGACTACATCGCGCTCTCGTTCGTGCGGCGGCCCGAAGACTGCCGCGAGGCCAAGTCGCTCATCGAGGCGGCCGGCGGCAGGCAGCCGCTCGTCGCCAAGATCGAGAAGGCCGAGGCCATCGACCACCTCGAAGAGATCATCGAGGCGGCCGACGGCGTGATGGTGGCCCGCGGCGACCTCGGCGTCGAGACGAGCGTCGAGCTGGTGCCGGTCTACCAGAAGCGGATCATCGAGGGCGCCAACCGGCGGGGCAAGGTCGTCATCACGGCGACGCAGATGCTCCAGAGCATGATCACCGAGCCGAGGCCCACTCGCGCCGAGGCTTCCGACGTGGCGAACGCCGTCTGGGACGGCACAGACGCCGTGATGCTCTCGGCCGAGACGGCCACGGGGCAGTACCCGGTGGTGGCCGTGGCGACGATGGCCCGCATCATCGAGAGCGCAGAGACGGGGATGAAGACCTCGTCGAACGACATCACGCGCTGGGTCGGGCGGCAGTCGGGGCGCGTCAGCCGCGCGCTCTGCGAGGCGGCGGCCTTCGCGGCCGTCGAGCTCAACGCGCGGGTCATCGCCGTCATCACCGAGTCGGGGCTGATGGCGCGCCGGCTGGCCGCGCTCAGGCCCGACCAGCGCATCATCGCGCTCACGACCGACCGCTCCGTGCAGAACGAGCTGTCGCTGGTCTGGGGCATCGAATCGCTCGTCCACCCGACGATGAAGAACACGGAGGACATGATCCGCGTCTGCGAGCGGACGCTGGTCGAGGCCGGCGCGGTGCAGCACGGCGAGACCATCGTGCTGATGGCGGGGCGGCTCTCCGGCCTCGGGCTCTCAAGCTCCGTCACGCTCTTCACGGTCGGCGGCGAGCTGCCGCGCAAGCTCTGAGCGGCCGGCGTTGGGCGGGGGCTGGCAAATCTCGGCGGGCGACTTCGCCGACTACCTCGGCCCGGCCCGCTTGGCCTTCGCCGCGCTTTCCTCGGCCTGGGTGCTGGCCGACTCGCGCCGGCGCACCAACCGGCCCCGAGCGGCCCTCTGGACGCTCGCAACCCTCCTCGCCCCTTTCGTCGCCCTCCCGCTCTATCTCGCCCTGCGCCTCCTGTCCCGCCCCGCCACTGACCTTTCTGATACGCCGGACGCGGTCACGGCCGACGAGCCGGCCGCCGCCCCCGACGCGGGAGCCGAGACGCACGCCGGCATTCTCGAAGGCGAAGGCGGCGACGAGACTGCGACGGACGAAGAAGGCCGGGCGGGCGCCGCGGTGGACGCAGCGGACGCAGTGGGCGTGGGCGAAAGGCTGGCCGGGAGGTTCAAAGCCCTCGCGGCCCGCTGGCGCGAGTCGGCCCTGCCGCTCGCGTACGCGGCGGCGCTCCTCGCGCTCGGCTCAGTCTACTTCGCGCTCGACTGGCGGAGCTTCGACGCGCACTTCGCCCGCGCCAAGCGCGCGAAGCTCCGCGGCGACGCCGCGCGCACCGTCCGTGAATACCGCGCGGCGCTCGCGCGGCGCGACGACGCCCACACACATAAGCTTTTAGGGCTGGAGTTGCTGAGGGAGGGGCGGGCCGAGGAGGCGCTGGGAGAGTTTCGCGCGGCCGGGCGCGGGGCCGAGCCCGACGACTCGCTCGCCTTCTACGAGGCACGCGCGCTCGACGCGCTCGCGCGCCCCGCGGAGGCGGCCGAGGCTTACGGCAGGTTCGCTGCCGGCGCCCTCTGCGGGCGAGAGCCCGAAGACGCGCGCTGCGGCGCAGCGCGCGAACGTCTTCCGCGCCCCTGATCGCCCCCCGGGCGCGCCGCCTCGGCAGGCCCGGCGTAGAAGCCCTCGCGCGCGCGGACCTTCAGACGGCGCCGCCTGCCCGCCTCGTCGCGCCGCTCCTTCACGCTCACCTTCAACCTGTGCCACTCCCGGCTGCCCGCGGCGGACGGCAACTCGACCGTCAGGGCGTAGTGGCTGCGCAGCGCGGCGGCGGCCTGGCGCATGGCGGCGGCCAGACTGTTCTCGTCCACGGCGTAGAAGAGCGAGCCTCCGGAGATGTCGGACAGGCGCTTGAGCAGCAGCCTCGCGTCCTCGGTCAGCGCCCCGCCGGGCGACTGAACCAGGACGGCGTAGACGAGCACGTCGCTGCCGGCCAGCGCGCGCTCCACGTCGCGGCGCGTGTAGCGCGAGGCCGTATCGTGCCCGTCGGTGACGAGTAGAAGTGCACGCTTCGCGTGGCGCCCTGCGGCGGCGCGGTTGAGGCTCAGGTAGAGCGCGTCATAAAGCACCGTCGCCCCCCTGGCCTCGGCCGCGGCGTAGCGGTCGAGCGCGGCCAGGATCACCTTCGAGTCGACCGCGCGCTCAAGCAGCAGTTGCGGGCTCCGGTTGAAGGCGATGAGTGAGAAGTCGGTCGTGGCGTGCGAGTCGTGCAGGAAGCGCAACACCCCCTCCCGCAGCCGCGCAGCCGCGCCCAGTCCCCTCCTCCGCCCGCCCTCCATCGAGCCGGAGGTGTCGAGCAGGATGTCGACCGAGGCCGCCACGTCAGAGTCGGAGGCGGAGACGACGCGGGCCGGGCGGTTGTTGACGAGAACGGTGAAGTCTTCGGGCTTGAGCGCGGCGACGAACTCGCCCCTCTCGTCGGTGACGGCGACGTGGATGAGCCGGCGGGCCGGGTTGGCGTCCGCCGCGGCGTGCTTCTGCCGGGCGGCCGCGGTCGCCGGTGTCAGGCAGGCCGACAGGGCCAACAGGACGAACAGGGGAGTGAGTCGGCGGACTTGGCGTGGGGCGGTCATGGGCTTTCACCTCCGTGGCCAGGCGGGGGAGGTCAAAAAAGCTTCTGCCGCGGGCGGCGGCCGTCGTCAGCCGGCGCGCAGGGTGCGAACGATGGCGTCGCGCAGGCGCTGCGGTGCGGCCTGTTCTCCGCCCTGCTGCGGGTCGCGCCAGTTGTCGAGGATGGCGACCTTGTGGGCGCAGGCCACCGTGCAGAGCGGCGCGCACCACTTCTCGGCGTTGTACTCGCGCTCGATGTCGGCCTGTGTGTACTGCTCGACTGGGATGCCGGGCGTGCCGCGCTGCTGCGAACAGTGATGGACGAGACCGTCCTCGCAGACGTAGAGGTAGCGCGCGCCCGAGCGGCAGCGCCACTCGTTCGGCTTGCCCGAGGCGAGGTTGTCCTGGAACCATCCGAGCCGCGCGTACTCGCTCTTGCTCGCCCGCTTCAGCTCGTCGTAGACGCTGCGCTCGCGTTCGGTCAGGGGCTTGAGCAGGCCGTGGCCGTCGTGGATGACGCCGACCGTGGTCGAGAAGCCAAGCTCCTGCGCGCGGCGCGAGATGACGAGCGCGTCTTCCGGCTGCTTGATGCCGCCGCCGATGACCGAGTTGATGTTGACGTGGAAGTCCGAGTGCTCGGCCAAATTCCTGAGCTTGCGGTCGAGGTTCTTGAGGCTCTTCTTGGAGACCTCGTCGGGCTCGACGTTGTCGATGCTGATCTGTAGGTATTCGAGGCCCGCCTCGTTCAGGCCCCGGATGCGCTCGGGCGTCATGTAGTAGCCGTTAGAGATGAGGCCGGCGACCATCCGGCGGCGACGGATGTGGCGGATGATCTCGTCGAGGTCCGGGTGCATCAGCGGCTCGCCGCCCGAGATGGTGATGATCGAGGTGCCGAGGCGAGCCAGCGCGTCGAGGCGGCGCTTCATCGCGTCGAGCGGGACCGGGTCCGAGACCTTGTCGTACTCGTTGCAGTAGGTGCAGGCCAGGTTGCAGCGGCGCATGGGGATGACGTGCGCCAGAACGGGGTGCCTGGTCGAGAGCAGCGCGCGGGTGATAAAAGTCGCCTCGCGCAGCTTCAGCTTGAGATGCGTGCTTCTCTTCATCGAAGGGGGTGTTCGGCAGACGGGCCGGCGTCTCCGGTACGGCGGCCCTTTCAGAATTACCGCAAGACAATACGCAAAGAGACGGCGCGAATCAAGCGGGGCCGGGGCCGCCGTCGCCGCCCGCACAAAAGGGCGAAGGGTTTCGGCTGAAACTCAGTCGAAACCCTTCGCCGCTGGTGGGAGCGGGGCGCGGCCCGTTAGCCGTTGACGATCTTGGTGCCCGAGGGCAGGTCGAGGCTGAAGGCGCTCGACGGGATCGGGACGTTGCGCTGGATGCCTGTCAGGCGGACGAGCGTCGAGTCGTTGTTGCGCTCGGTGATGCGCGCCTGGACGGGCATGCCGCTGCCGTCAACCCAGATTTCGGCGAACTTGAAGTCGTTGCCCGACTTCGGCGTCAGCTTCAGCATCGTGACGTGCGGGCCGCCGTCGTAGAGCTGCCCCTCGCCGACCGGCTCGATGTTGTACATGCTCCGCAGTTCGGAGCCCGAGGCCGAGAGGGCGAGGCTCAGGACGTTGCCGGCCTTGCCGCTGCCCTTCGCGCTCTTGACCTTGCCCTTGTAAGCCTGGTTCAGGCGCGGCCGATAGAGCGTGTACTCGCCGTTTCGGACCGCCAGGTGCTCGCGCGCCGGCCGCGTCCAGTCCACGCGGATCGAGGCGTTGCGCCCGCTGCCGGGAACGTACTGCGCCTCGCCCTGCGCCGACTCGTACTGCTTGATCTGCGCGTTGTACTTCTGCATCGTGACCGCCGAGCGCAGGCTGCGCAGCTCGCGGCGGTTGCGGTCCATCTTATTCAGGATCGAGCTGACGACGGCCGGCCCCTGCGCCGCGGCGCGGCCGGGCATCAGGGCGAGCGAGGCCGTCAGCAACATGGCGGAGAGGGCCAGCGTGAATACTTTCCTCATGCGAACTCCTTGCGAATCTTAGGGAGACTTACCGACCCACCCGGTCAAGGACCGGGGGATTATAAAAAATGATTACCTGATGTCAACCTCGTAGGCGACCGTGCGGCCGTCCGTACTCCGCTGCTCCCGCCACCCCGTAACGCGGATTTCGTCGTTATTGACGATCCGGCGCGCGCAACGCTCGATGTCGTGGGCGTCGGGCGCCGGGGCCGGCGAGTTGGCGGCGCGAATCAGCAGCGTGCCCGCCGTTTCAAGGCCGTTTTGATGCGCCGTGTTGCAGACCAGTTTGCCCCTTTCAAACCAGCTTTTCGGGGTCAGAAAGACGAAGGCGAGGATCAGGACGCAGAGCACGTCGTATTGCCAGGTCGTCCGCCCGTATGACCAGAAGACGATCTTTTTGAGGCCGCGCAGGAACATAAAAACAGGGGCCGTGGCCGAAAACTCAGGGACGAGGGGCCGGGATTCGGGGCCATTTTTCGCTTTCACCCGGCTCAATAATGTTGCGGCAGCAGTGCCGGGGCGACGCCGGACGCCGCTCAGGGTGCGGCTGAATCCGGCTCGAACCTTCTCGCCCCGGCCGTTTTAACCCTGAACGCCGAGGTATCGTGTGTTTAAGGCCGGCCCTACCGCGCCGTGGCCGCGTCACATCTCCGCGTCGAGGCAAAAATCGGACCTCGGAGCTTCGGCCCGCTTCGGCCCACGGCCCGACCCTGAATTATATCTGTACGCTCGCCGGGGGGGCAACGATTTGGCCGTCGCGCATGTGTATGATGCGGCGGCACATGGCCGCGGCCTCCGGGTTGTGGGTAATCATGATGATGGTCTGGTTGAAGCGGTAGTTCATCTCCTGAAACATGTTCAGGACGATGGCCGAGTTCTCGGAGTCGAGGTTTCCGGTGGGCTCGTCGGCGAGGATGATGGCGGGCCGGTTGACGACGGCGCGGGCGAGGGCGACGCGCTGCTGCTCGCCGCCCGAGAGTTCGAGCGGCTTGTGGTGCATCTTCTGTTCGAGCTGTAGCAGGCGCAGGATTTCGCGCCGCCGCTCGGGGTCGGCCGGCTCGGCCCCGCGGCCGCGGTGGACGGACTCGGCCAGTTTGAGGTTGCCCTCGGCCGTCAGGGTCGGGAAGAGGTTGAACCGCTGGAAGACGAAGCCGATCTTGCGGCGGCGGATGTCGGTCCGCTCGGCGTCGGAGGCGGCCGTCATGTCCTCGTCGTCAATGACGATGCGCCCGCTCGTCGGCGACAGCAGGCCGCCCAGAAGGTGTAGCATCGTGGACTTGCCGCAGCCCGACGGCCCCATGATGGCGACGTACTCGCCCTCCTCGACCTCCATCGAGACGCCGCGCAGCGCCGGCACCTCGACGCCCCCGGCCGTCCGGTAGACCTTGATCAGATTCTCCGCTGTCAGGATTTTTCTCATCGGTCGCTCATCAACTCGCCCGTCATTTAACAGGTCGGCCGCCGGCGGCCCCGCGTCAGTCGCCCGCATCAGTCGTAAGCCAGCGCGCTCACGGGGTCCAGCTTGGCGGCGCGCACGGCCGGGTAGAGGGCGCCGAGGGCGCCGCCGAGCAGGCCGATTGCGGCGGCCGTCAGCGCCCAGGCCCAACTGTACTCGAAGAAGAGGCCGTAGGCGCGGTGGATCAGGTAACCGGCGACGAGCGAGATGGCGAAGCCGGCGACGACGCCGAAGAGGCTGATGAGCAGCGCCTCCTTGACGATCTCGCCGACGATGAAGCGGCGCGGCGCGCCGAGCGCCTTCAGGATGCCGATCTCGCGCGTCCGCTCGGTGATGGTCGTGTACATCGCCAGCATGACTACGAGGCCGCTCACGACGGCCGACAGCACGACGAGGGTGCGCAGGAAGACGCCGAGGTAGGGGATGCTGCGCTCGATGTTGGTGATCACGTCGCGCGTCAGTTGAATCTTGTTGCCGGGCAGCGCCTCGTCGATGCGGCGCGCGACCTCGACGGGGTCGGCGCCCGCGCGCACCTTGACGTAAATCCAGGTGGCCTTGTCCGGCGCTTCGAGCGCGTCCTGCATCGCGGCCAGCGACATCTTGACGCGCGGCCCCGACTCGGGCGTGTAGACGCCCGTTACCTTGTAGGGCTGGTTGCCGAAGAGCGAGACGGTCGAGCCGACGCTTAGGCTGTTGTTGCGCGCCTTCGTCTCGTCAACCACTACCTCGTCCACGCCCGCGGGCGCCGCGCCCTCTACGAGCCGCATCCCGTTCATCCGCGCGTAGGCTTCCCAGTCAACGCCCTCGATCTGCTCGAAGCCGAAGCCGCGCCCGCCCTGCGAGACGTAGCGGCCCGAGGCGACGGCCTGCTCGACGCCCTCGACCCTCGCCAGCTCGTCCACGTACTGCATGGGCAGGTTCATCGTCGTGCTCATCAGCTCCGTGCCGCCGGCCCGCGTGAAGATGATCTCGGCGCTGATGTTCGACGAGCGGCGCTGCAAGTCGTTCGACATCCCGCGCGCCAGCCCCGTGAACAGCATCACCAGGCAGACGCCGAGCGCCACGCCGGCCGCGCTCACCAGAGCCCTGACCGGCCGCTGCCTGACGTTCGCTGTGACGAGACTCTCCATAGGGAAAGTTTTTAGTTTTCAGTTTTTAGCTCGTGAGAGGTGCGCCCGCCGCGACTCTCTGAAAACTGAAAACTGAAGAACTGAAATAGCCTTCTCACCGCCTCGCCGCGTCGAGGTCGAACAGCGGCAGGTTCGAGTCGTTCTTGAGGACGAAGATGTCCGCGTCCTTATCGGCGTCCACCTCGACGGCGGCCGGCTCCTGGAAGGTGAGCCGAATCGAGTACCTGTCCTGCGGCCGGGTCAGCTCGACCTGCGTGGGGAGGCGTTGGCGCCCGCCCTCGCCAAAAGGCTGCGGGTTGGAGTAGACAACGTCGGTCGTGAGCTGGCTGCGCTCGCCGTAGGTCTGGACGCGGGCCAGGCGCACCGCGCCCACGCGGTCGAACCAGAAGCGGCGCAGCACGCGCGCCCGGCCCGGCCCTTCGGGCTCAAGCTCCGACAGCACGTAGTAGCCGCGCACGACCCGCGCGTCGCGCCTGGCGTTCAGGCGTGTGTCGGTCTCCTCCTCAAAGGTCTCGGCCAGAGCGTAGACGCGCCCGCCGCCGTCCTCGATTGGGGGCAAAAGCAGCGCGTCGGTGAGGTGCTGCGGGCGCAGGCTGGAGAGCGCGCTGACGGTGGCGCGCTGCATGGCCCGCTCGCGGCGCTCGCCGTCCTGGCGGCAGTCGGGGTCGGCCCCGCCTCCGTTCTCCTCCAGCCGCTCGTAAAGGGCCGTGTTGGTGCCGGTCACGAAGCGGCGGTACTTCGCGTCGCCCTGGTAGACGGCCGCCCAGAACCGCTGGCCGTCCGAGCTCATCTCGGCGATCTTGGTGCCGGCGAGCGGCACCAGGACGCTGAGGTAGATTTGTCCGGGCCGCTGCGCGATGACGCGCCCGTCAGCCGTGCGGTAGAGGTCTGCCAGGCCGCAGGCTGCGAAGCTGGTGTCGAGGAACTGGATGTCAACCCGGCCGTTGAGCGAGCGCACGGCGGCCTGCCGGTTGATCTCGGCGATGAGCTGTTCGGTCGTGGCCGAGGCGAGGTTGCCGAGCAGTTGAGGGACGGTGATCTTGCGCTTGGTCCGAAACAGCCCGCAACCCGAGAACAGCAGCGCGACGGCGACCAGCAGCGCCAGCCTCGCGCCCGGCCTAATTTGTAGCTTGGACATTAATAAAGGTGTGCGGCCGCTCGCGTCTGACACGGTCTGAATATCCTCAAAACGATTCAAAGGAACCTAACAAACGCCCTCAGCCGTTGTCAACGCGGCCTCGCGCGGCGGCGCCCGGGCCGGCGTCAGTCGAGCATCAGCGGCGGCTTATCGAAGCGCGCGCGCAGGCGGTTGACGGCGCTGTAGACCGCGGGGCGGCTGACCAGCCTCGTCTCCAATCCGCGCTTGCCGGGGAAGTCGAGCAGCATGACGCCGAGCAGTATCGTCAGCACGCCCTGGCCCGGCACGCCCGGCAGAGACATCACGATGCCGAAGCCGACCAGCACCAGCCCGAGCAGGTTCTTCAAAAACATCCCGAACAGCCGCAGGAACGGGTGGCGCCCGGCCATGAACGGCCGCTCGTGCGACGAGTGGAAGTAGTTGGCCGGCAGCTTGACGAGCACGACCGTCACCACCGTGATGCTCCCGACGAAGGTCAGCACCGAGAAGCCGACGCCGAGCAGGACCTGCCCCCACGTCAGGCCCCACGACTCGATGTACCCTGTCAGCCACTCGATCATGGCAGCTCCCGTCGCGCCTCCGCGAGCGCGGCGATGGCCTCGGCGACGGCCTCGCGGCAGGGGCCGTCTAGACCGAAGTCGTGCGCGGCGGCGCCCTCCCAGAACTCCGAGAGGCCGCGCGCGCCGGCCCGCTCGAAGTAGAGCGCCTGCGCCAGCAGGTCGATCACGTCGGCCGCCTTGACGATCCGCGCTTCGAGGCTCGAACGCTCCTCGTAGTCCTCGTGCAGCGCCGAGTAGCGGCCGGCGGCCTGCACCGAGCCGAGGCCGCGCATGATGTCGTCGAAGGCCGCGCGCTCGGCCCGCCGCCGCGCCTCCCGGCCGTAGTATTGCGCCACCGTGCGCGGCATGTCGCCCGTGCGCGTCTCCTGCAAGTCGTGCAGCAGGGCGAGGCGCAGGACGCGCTCGACGTTGACGCGCGCGCCGCGCGCGGCGCACTCGTCGGCCAGAAGCATCGCCGTCAGCGCCACGCCGTAAGAATGTGCCGCGACCGACTCGGCGCCCGGCGGCAATCCGCGCAAGACCCAGCCCGTCCGGTCGAGCCGCTTCAGACGCTGAAGTTCAAGTAGGACGCTCAACATAAAAATCAGTGACGAGTGACGAGTGACGAGTGACAAGATGAAGGCCGTTTCTTCTCGTCACTCTTCACTTGTCACTTGTCACTCCTCTTCCTAAGGTGTTGCGAAAGACCGACGAGCATGCGGCCGAGGTCGTCGAGTTCCGCGCGTAACAATGAATGCGCCTTTTCGTTCAGATAACCGAGCCGCAGGGCTATGAGTATTTCCGTCTCCGCTTCGCTGGCCGAGCCCTGGGCTATGGAAAGAAAATTAGCGAACTCCTTCGGCGTTTGCCGCGCAGCCCCTTCAGCGATGTTGGCAGGAATTGACACGGCCGCCCGCCTGATCTGTGAAGTAAGACCGAACCTCTCTTCTTTGGGAAACATCTCTGTGGCTTTGTAAACGTGGACCACGAAGTCAATCCCCCTCTTCCATACATCCAGCCTCTCATGAGGTCGCATTCCAATGTCTCCCTTCTCGTCACTCGTCACTCGTCACGGTGGGAAACATCTTTCCGGGGTTCAATATTCCGAGGGGGTCGAGGGCACGCTTAATGCGGCGCATGACGGCTACCGTCTCGGGGTCGAGGGCGAGGGCGAGGTAGGGCGCCTTGACGTAGCCGATGCCGTGCTCGCCGCTGATGGTGCCGCCGAGTGCGACGGCGGCGGCGAAGGCGTCGCCCACGGCGGCGCGCGCGCGGGCGACGGCATCGGGGTCCGAGCGGTCGCACATGAAGTTGACGTGGATGTTGCCGTCGCCGAGGTGGCCGAAGTTGACGACGAAAGTTTGGTGGCGGCGCCCGGCCTCCTCGACGCGCTCGATCAGCTCGGGCACGCGCGAGCGCGGGACCACCACGTCCTCGTTGAACTTGAGCGTGCCGAACTTCTTGATGGCCGGCGAGAGGGCGCGGCGCACGTCCCACAGGCGGTCCTCGTCCTCGCGCGACGCGGAGCGGAGCACGTCGTAACCGCCCAACTCTTTGACCACCTCTTCGACGATGCGGGCCTCGCGCTCGACCTGCTCTACGGGTCCGTCCACCGAGACGAGCAGGAGCGCGCCCGCATCCTGGCCTATGCCGAAGGCGAACTCCGACTCGACGGCGCGGATGGCGTTGCGATCCAAGACCTCGATGGCGACCGGCGTGATTCGCGCGCGGGTGAAGGCGGGCGGGCAGGCGCAGGCGGCGGTCATCGTTTTGAAGGTGGCGCGCACGGTGCGCGTCGCCTCCGGCAGCGGCAGCAGCCGGAGCGTCGCCTCGGTGATGATGCCGAGCATCCCCTCGGAGCCGCACATCAGCCCCGTCAAATCGAAGCCGACGACGTTCTTGCTCGTCCGCCCGCCGGTGCGGACTATCTCGCCCGTCGGCAGCACCACTTCGAGGCCGAGCACGTAATGTTTAGTCACGCCGTACTTGGCCGAGCGGATGCCGCCGGCGTTCTCGGCGATGTTGCCGCCGATGTGGGAGTTTTTGTAGGAGGCCGGGTCGGGCGGGTAAAAGAGGCCGACCCGCTCGACCGCCTGTTGCAGCGCGTAGGTGGTGACGCCCGGCTCGGTGACGGCATAGAGGTCCGCGGCCGAGACTTCGAGGACGCGGTTCATGCGGTCGGTGCCGATGACGATGCCGCCCTCGACGGGCACGGCCCCGCCCGTGTAGCCGACGCCTCCGCCGCGCGCCGTGACGGGGAAACGCAGCTCGTTCGCCAGCCGCAGGACGGCCGCCACCTCGCCGGCCGAGCGCGGCAGGACGACCGCCTCGGGCGGAAACTTCTCCTTCAGCGCGTCGCCCGCGTAGGGTTCGACGCGCTCCTCGTCCACCAACACGTTCTCCTCGCCCACGACGGCGCGCAGGCGCGCGCGCACAACCTCTTCTGAGGCCGCGGTGCGCGTGCGCTGGCCGCTGTCGGCGAAATGTATGGAACGGCTCATAAATGGTTCTGTCCGCTGTTCCCCGGTGCTCCTACTTTATCGCGCGGTCCGCCGCCCGTTCAAATCACACCCGCCGCCGAACCGAAACCAAAAGGGCCGCGCCGCGTATTAACGTGGCTCCGGTCGCGGCACGAGCCCCGCCGCCGGCCGCGGCGACCACGGCCCAACCGAACTGCGACCACGGCCTAATCGAACTTATGACTAAATTCCTGTTAACCGCCTTCGCCCTCCTCATCTTCTCGCCGCCGGCGGCGCGCGCGCAGGAGCCCGCGCCGAACGAGGCCCGAGCCGCCGTCGTGGTGGCGGGCGGCGGCACACGCGAGCGAATCAGGCGCGACACCTTCGACCTCGTCTGGCGGACCGTCAACGATAATCACTACGACCCGACCTTCGGCGGGCTCGACTGGCCGCAGGTCCGCGCGCGCTACGAGCCGCTGGCCCTCTCGGCCGGGACGGACGCAGAGTTCTACGACGTGCTGCGCCGGATGGTGGGCGAGCTGAAGCTCTCACACTTCGCCATCTACCCGCCGGGCGCGTTCGAGCCGCCGGCGGCCGGCGAGAACAGACCGGCGGCGGCCGTGCGCGGCGCGGCCGGCCTCGACGTGCGCTTCATCGGCAATCAGGTAGTCGTCTCGCGCGTCGAGCCGGGGTCGGCCGCCGAGCGCGCCGGCCTGCGCACGGGCTTCGTCCTGACGAAGGTCGGCGAGCGCGACCTGGCCCGCGCCGGGGCCGCGAGCGCGCCGAACGGGAGTAGACCCGCCGCCGCCCCCGACGCAGCCGACGCTTCGGAGACGACCGAGGCTTACAGGCAGACGCTACTGCGCGCCCGCGTGCTCTCGCTGCTCGGGGGCGCGGCCGGCGAGACGCGCCACGTCTCGTACCTCGACGGCCGGGGCCGACCGCGCCAGGCCGTGCTGACGCTGCTCGAATCCGACGAGGGGATGTCCGAGCCGTTCGGCAACTTCCCCGCCATGCCGACGCAGTTCGAGGCGAGGCGCATCGGCGAGGTCGGCTACGTCCGCTTCAACATCTGGGTGGCGTCGCTGATGCCGAAGCTGCGCGAGGCGGTCGTGGAACTGCGCGACGCGCGTGCCCTCGTCTTCGACCTGCGCGGCAACCCCGGCGGCCTCGGCGTCATGGGCATAGGGCTGGCCGGCATGCTGAGCGACGAGGAGATTCTCCTCGGCACGATGCGGCAGCGACGCGGCCACACCAACTTTCTCGTCAACCCGCAGCCCGACCCGTTCGCCGGCCCGGTCGTCGTTCTCCTCGACAGGCTGAGCGGCTCGACGAGCGAGATATTCGCGCTCGGGTTGCAGGAGGCCGGCCGCGCCGTCGTGGTCGGCGAGCGGAGCGCGGGCGCGGCCCTGCCCTCGATCTTCGCGCGGCTCCCGTCGGGCGCGACCTTCCAGTTCGCCTTCGCCGACTTCCGGACGCCGAAGGGCGTCGCCGTCGAGGGGCGCGGCGTCGTGCCCGACGTTGTTGTCAGCCTCGACCGACGCTCGCTGCTCGCCGGGCGCGACCCGCAGCTCGAAGCCGCGCTCGAAGTGGCGCGCCGCCGCGCAGCGCCGCGGGCCGCACGGCCGGCCGCGCGGAAGTAGCCGCCGCGCCGCGCGGCCCCTTCAAAATTTTTGGGGCCAGCGCGCCCCCGCCGAACGCCTAACCCTACCGCGGCGCCAGGCCGCGAGATTGAAGCCTCGCCACGGGCGGGCACCTGAGAGGAAGAAAAAGGAATGAAGCTGAGAATCCACGGCCTCGCGCTGGCGGCCCTCCTGCTCTGTGGGGCCGCGGCCGCGCGCGCCCAACAGCCGACGCCCGCACCGGCCCCGGCACAGCCGCCGGCCCCCGCGCCCGCACAGCCGCCGCCCGCCGCGAAGGCCGGCGAGAAGCTGCCGACCGTCGAGGAGGTGATGGCGAGCTACGAGAAGGCGCTCGGCGGTGCGGAGGCGCTGGCGAAGTACAGGAGCCGGGTCATGAAGGGCACTATCGAGCTGGCGCCGATGGGCGCGCGCGGCACGGTCGAGGTTTCGCAGAAGGCCCCGGACAAGATGCTGTCGGTGATGAACCTGGCCGGGTTCGGCGAAGTCCGACAGGGCTATGACGGCCAGGTGGCCTGGGCCAAAGACCCTTTCCAGGGCCTGCGCGAGATGAAAGGCGCCGAGCTGGCAACGCTGCGCCGCTCGGCCGTCTTCGACCTGGCCGAGCGGAACGCGCTCTACAAGAAGATGGCAGTCACCGGCAGGGGCAAGGTCGGCGAGCGCGAGGTCTACGTCGTCGAGGCGACGCCCGCAGAGGGCGAGCCTGACATGATGTACTTCGACGCGCAGACCGGCCTCATGCTCCGCTCGGACGTGGTCGTAGACGGGCCGCAGGGTCGCGTCGTCAGCGAGAACTACATGGAGGACTACCGGGCGGTTGACGGCGTCCAGTTGCCGCACACGGTCCGACAGGTGCTCGGCGCCATCACCGTCATCCAGCGCATCGAGAGCGTCACGCACGACGCCGCGCTCGACGATTCGATATTCAGGAAGCCTTCGGCCTGAGCCGGCCCGGCGGCGACGCCCGGAAGACTGAGAGGGGCGGCGACACTTTGAAGGTGTCGCCGCCCCTCTCTTTCGCATCGGCCGCCGCTGTGCGCGGGCTCGACGCCTCAGTTGTTCCCGACGCCGGCCGACTCGCTCACCGACAGGCGGAAGGTCGTGCCCTTCTCCAAACGCAGGTTGCCGGCGGCGAGCGAGAGCGTCGAGCCGCCCTCGGCCGAGAGACCGACCGCCTCCGTCACGCGCACCTCGCCGAGGGCCGAGCCCGCGCCGCGCGCCACGCCGCCCACGGTCTCGGTCGTCGTGCCTGCCACGTCGCCCGCCGCCCCGGCCACGCCGCCGACCGTGTTGCCGACCGCGCCCGTCACGCCCCCGAGCAGCCCGCCGCCCGAAGACGAGCCGCCCTGTGTGCCGCCCGCCCGCACATCGGTTGAGGTGCGCCCGCGCGCCGAGGCCCCGGCGCCGAACTCGGAATCGTCGCCCGCGCGGCCGCGCGCGCCGGCCCGCGTTATCGAATCAATCGTCAACACGACCGGGGCCGAGAGCGATCCGCTCTCCAATCGGTCGAAGACGAGCGTCAGGCTCGACCCGGCGGCGCCCCTGGTCCGCTTCTGCACGTCTGCGACGTGGCCCAGCAGGCGCGTCCCCTTCTTCAGCACTGTGCCGCCGCCGGCCCTCACGACCTCTGTCGTCTTCAGCACCACTTTGTCGCCGACGCGTGCCCGCTCGGCGTCGAGCGTGCCCTGTAGCTCGGCCGTCAGGCGCGTGCCCGAGGCGAGGTCGAGTT
>DASQMB010000045.1:0-4798 GCA_035645715.1 Pyrinomonadaceae bacterium | reverse complement strand
CTCAATGACGGCGCGCACCAGATAGGAGCTGTCCTGATGCCCGCCGGGTCGCGCCATGACGAGTTGCGCGCCCGCCAAAAGCGGCACGAAGATTTCCCAGATCGAGGCGTCGAAGCTAAAGACGGTCTTCTGCAACAGTCTATCGTCGGGGCGGAGGGGGAAAGTCTTCTGCATCCAGAGCAGGCGGTTGTTGATCGAGCGGTGCGAGACGACCACGCCCTTGGGACGGCCGGTCGAACCCGACGTGTAAATGACATACGCCGGATAATCGGGACTCACCCTCGAAGCCTCGCCGCCCGGCTCTGGGCCGCCCCCGCCGAAAGCTTCCGCTTCCTCGCCGCCCTGTTCGTCAAGACGGAGCACCTGCGCCGAACTCTGCGGCAACTCGCCCGCCAGGTTTTGCCGCGTGATGATGACGGGGACGCGCGTGTCTTCCAGCATGAAGGCAAGACGGCCTGCTGGGTAGTTCGGGTCGAGCGGGACGTAAGCGGCACCGGCCTTGAGGACTGCGAGCAGACTGACGACCATCTCCGCCGAGCGCTCAAGGCAGACGCCGACGAAATGGCCCGGCCTGATGCCGCGGGCGCGCAGGCGTTGTGCGAGGCGCGAAGCGCGCTCGTCGAGTTCGGCATAGGTGAGCGAATCTTCTTCCGAGACGATGGCGGTGGTGTGAGGGGTGCGCGCCGCTTGCCGCTCGAACAGTTCATGAAGGCATACGTCGTCGCCGTAGTCCTGCGCCGTCCGGTTGACGCCCGACAAAAGCTTTCGCCGCTCGGCGTCGTCCAGTATTTTCAGTCCGGCGACGGGGGACTCGAAGTTCCTCAGGGCCTCGCCCAAAAGCGTGACGTAGGACGCGGCCACGCGCCGGATGTCGTCCTCCGTCAGGAGACCCGCGTCGTAATGGAATTCGAGCAGGAGCCCTTCGTCGCGGCGGGCGCACGAGAGATTAACTTTGAAACGGTCGAAGAGCGTGTGCTGCTCCGCGAGGGAGAAGGTCGCGCCGCTCGCGGCGCACTCGAAGGGCCGCGCGTTTTCAAACTCGAAGACGAACGGGAAGAATGCGCTCTCGCCTTCCGCGCCGTCCGGGGCTTCGACCTGCTCCCAGTTGAAATACTCCTGCCACTTGTGCGCGCCCCGCGTCTCGTCCCCGACCTGCGAAAGAACTTCACCGAAAGCGGTTTCGCCTTCGAGGCGGCACGTCGTCGGCAGGTACCTTGAGAAGATTCCGAGCGCGTCCCGAAACTCTTCATACTTCCGACCGTCGAAAGCCGCGCCGACCACCGACGGCGATTGTCCCGTGAGCCGCCACAGAAGAACGTGCCAGCAGGCGAGCAGGAAGTCCGAGGCCGTGCCTTTGAACTTCAGCGCCGCCTCCTCCATCTCTGATAGAAGTTCGGCTGGAAGCTCGACGGCGAACGAGCGGGTTTCAAAGTTTGCCTTCACTGCCCCGCCGCGCTCGAAAGGCAGGCCGAGCGACGAAAGCCCCCTGACCTCCTTGCGCCGCCAGTAATCCCTTCCGGCGCGCGTCTCCTCCGACTCCAGCAGTTCGTGCTGCCACGCGGCGTAATCGGCATACTGCATCGGGTCGGGGGCCGCCTCGCCGGCTCCGGACGCGGCGGAGTAGTGGAGGCTCACCTCCCGCGCGAGGTTCCTCAGCCCCTCGGCGTCGGTGCACATCGAGGGGAGCGTGATGACGAGGGCGTGGCTCTCCGGCGCGAGCTTGAGGAGAGCGACATTCGGCAGCAAGCCGTGTTCGAAGTGGAGCGGGAGCCGACGCGCCTCGCGCGTGAGTTCGTCGAGTTTATCTTTCTGTTCCGGCGCGGTCAGGCCGGTCAGGTCGTATTCGCGCGGCTCGGGCGCGCACGCCTCGGAGATGACCTGAACGGCGACGGCGAGGCCGTGCAGGCGCTGGAAATTGGTGCGCAGGATTTCGTGGCGCTCGAACGCGGCACGCAGCGCGGCGAGCAGCGCGTCGCGCTTGACTTCACCTTCGACGCGCAACACACACTGCGCGCGGTAAGGCGTGCCCTCGTCGCTGCCGCCCTGAAGCCACCAGAGGCGCTCCTGCTGAGGCGATAAGCGAAAACCCTCGACTTGTTCCATTTGCATGTCTCGTCCTGCCTAGCTCGTTAATTCTTCGCCGGTTTGCTCTTCGGCGTCGCCGCCGAAAGGGTCGGCCATGCCGACCAGAATCTTCCTCGTCCCCGCGTATGGCGAGCGCCCGTGCGCCGCGAGCATGTTGTCGAGCAGGAGGATGTCGCCCGCCTGCCACGGGAAGACGATCGTCTCCCGCCTGTAAGCCTCGCGTAACTCTTCCAGTGCCTCGGGCTCGATGGGCGAGCCGTCGCCGTAGAAAGTGTTGGTCGGCAGGTCGTCGTCAGCATACTCGGCCAGCAGCACTTCCCGCGCTTCGCGTTCCAGCGTCGTGACGTGAAAGAACGTCGCGTGGTTGAACCACACGGGCTCGCCCGTCTGCGGGTGCTTTCTCACCGCCGGGCGGACGGCGCGCAGCCGCAATCGCCCCCCGTCTTTCCACGTCGCCTCGATGCCGCTCCTCTCGCAGTGCTCCTCCACGACGGCCTTCTCGGTGGTCTGGAAAACGGTCTCCCAAGGGAGCCCGAGCCCGTCGCCGAAGTTGCGCACGTACATCCACTGCTTCTCGGCGAAGCGCTCCCTGAGCCGAGGCGTGAGGCGCGCGAAGACACGGCGGCAGTCGGCGATGGGCGTCTCCCCGCCCGCGTCGGCGGGCGTCGCGCAGTAGAAGAAGATTCGCATGGGCCAGGCGCGCTGGTACGAGTTCTCGTTATGGACGAAGATGCTGTGAGCCGCGGGGTAGTCGGTGGAGGTGTAGACGTTGTCGCTCACCTCGGTGCGCGGCGAAGACCTTTCGTTGTATTCCAGCAACTCGTCCGTCACGGCCCGCATGAACTGCGAGAACTGCCCGGCGGACTTGACGTTAAAATCCCTGAAGAGGATGCCGCCGTGCTTGAGCAGCGCGGCGTCGATTGAGGCGCGGTTGTTCGCCGCCCACGTCGCCAGTTCGAGGCCCTTGACGGCGGGGCGGACGACCAGCGGGAGGGGCTTATCGGGCTGGAGCTGCCGCATGCTGACGAGTGCCGCCGAGGTGGCGCTCATGGCTCTGCGCGTGGTGGCCTTGAGCCTTTCGCGGCTGAACCGCTCCGGGTCGAAATCGCTCATCCTTGCCCCCCGCCCTCCAATCCCGTCGGGCTTATGGTGCGTCGTCTGACCTTCCTCAATTTCTGTAAGCTGACGGCGGCGACCTCGACCTCCTGCTCCTCCCGCCGTCGCCTCTCTTCAGCCGCCAGCGCCGCCTCTATCTCGCTCAACCTCGCGTCGGGGCGGGCGACGGTTGCTCGCAGCACGGTCTCGAACTGGGACGCGAAGTCCCTCATCGTGGCGGTGTCGAAAAGCTCCGTGCGGTATTGCAGGGAGCCCGCGATATGGTCGCCCGCGTCCACCAGATGAAGCACCAGATCGAACTGCGCCGTGCCGTGCTCCAACTCCACGGGGCTCATCGTGAGTCCCGACAGATGTACTTCCCGCAGCGGGAACTGGTCGAGCGTGAAGGACGCCTGGAACAGAGGGTTATGCGTCAGGCTGCGTTCGGGCTTCAACTCTTCGACGAGTCTTTCGAAAGGCACGTCCTGGTGCGCGTAGGCGCCCAGGCAGACTTCGCGCACGCGCTTCATCAACTCGCGAAAAGAGGGGTCGCCGGAAAGCTTCGCGCGCAACACGAGCGTGTTGATGAAGAACCCGATGAGGCTTTCGACCTCGACCTGCTTGCGGTTGACGATGGGCGTGCCGATGAGAAGGTCGTCCTGGTGCGCGTGGTGGCGGAGCGTGGCCGCGAACGCCGCCAGCATGGTCATGTAGAGCGTGGAAGATTCCCTCCGGCTCAGTGTTTTTAACTCGGCGACCAACTCCTCGGGGATTTCCACGGGAATTCGCGCGCCCTTGAAACTCGCGGTCGCATGCCGCGACCTGTCTTTCGGGAAATCCAGCACCGAAGGGGCGTCGGCCAGTTGCCGACGCCAGTAAGCGAGCTGCGAACCCAGCACCTCGCCCCGCAGCCACTCGCGCTGCCAGACGGCGTAGTCCGCGTACTGCACGGGGAGTTCTTCGAGCGGCGAAGGCTGCCGCGCTGAGAAAGCTTCGTACAGCGTCGCAAGCTCTTGGACGAGGAGCCCCATCGACCACACGTCGCTGACGATGTGATGCGTCGTCAGCATCACCACGTGCTCTTCGTCGTCGAGCCTCAGCAGCCCGACGCGCAGCAGCGGGCCGCGCGACAAGTCGAAGGGGCGGTTGGAGAACTCCCTCACCGCCGCCGCCGCCGCCGCCGGGCGCTGGCCTTCGGGCAGCGCGCTCAGGTCTGTCAGAGGCAGCGGCAGCACGAGCGCGGGGGCGATTATTTGAGCCGCGCCTTCGCCGTGCGTCGCGAACGTTGTCCGCAGCGCCTCGTGCCGCCGCACTACTTCGTTGAGCGCTCGCCCGAAGGCTTCCACGTCGAGGCGGCCCGTCAATTTCACCGCTACCGGGATGTTGTAGAAAGTGCCGCCGGGCTCCAACTGGTCGAGGAACCAGAGGCGTTGCTGGGCGAACGAGAGCGGCAGTCGGCCCTCCCTCGAAACCATCTCGATGGGCGGCGGCGGCTTTGTGCCCTCCCTGAGCGCAGCCTCGGCGGCGGCGGCGAGCCCGGCCACGGTCGGCGACTCGAAGAGTTTCCGTAAAGGCACCTCCGCGCCCACCGCCGCCCGCACCCGCGACATCACCTGCG
>DASQMB010000044.1:0-161025 GCA_035645715.1 Pyrinomonadaceae bacterium | reverse complement strand
TCGGCCGCCACTCCACTGACGTGTGGGGCGGCCGCACGCGGCGGGCCGAGCGGGCGAAGGGGAGAGCGCCCGCTCGGCCTACCGAGAAAACTAAAAGGTTCGGTCGTTCCTGTAATAACGTAAGCGAGCGACCGCACGCGGAGAGGCCCGGCGCGAAGGGGAGAGCGCGCCGGGCCTCTTCGTTTTTTTATGAGCGGCCGGCGACCAGCAGTCAGCTACAAAGCTGGGGGCTGACCGCCGGCCGCTTCATTGTCTTCGGCCCCCTTCTTTTAAGCCGGAAGCTGATTGCTACCTGCGGTAGAGGACGCGGCCGGCGACGACGGTGGCGACGGCCGCGCCGCGGAAGGTCCAGCCGTCGAAGGGCGTGTTGCGGCTTTTCGACTTCGACTGCGAGGCGTCGAACCTCCATTCGAGGTCCGGGTCGAGGACGGTCACGTCGGCCCAGGCGCCGGGGCGCAGCGTGCCGCGTCCTTCGAGGCGGAAGATGCGCGCGGGGTTGGTCGAGCACATCTCGACGAGCCGTTCGAGGCCGACGACGCCGCGGTTTACCAGGCGGTCGAGGGCGAGGGCGACGGCCGTCTCCAGTCCGGCGATGCCGAAGGCCGCGTGGTCGTATTCGACCGCCTTCTCGTCGGAGTGGTGCGGCGCGTGGTCGGTGGCGATGGCGTCGATGGTCCCGTCGGCGACGGCCTCGATGACGGCTTCGAGGTGGTCGCGGCTCCTGAGCGGCGGGTTGACCTTCGTGTTGGTGTCGTAGCCCTCGACGCTCTCGTCGGTCAGGGTGAAGTGGTGCGGCGTCACCTCGCAGGTGACCTGAGCGCCGCGCTCCTTGGCCCGGCGTGCGGCCTCGACGGCGCCGCGCGTCGAGACGTGCGCGAGGTGGACGCGGGCGCCCGTCAGCTCGGCCAGCGCGCAGTCGCGGACGGCGTCCGCCTCCTCCGCGAGCGCGGGCGCGCCGCGCAGTCCGAGCCGCAGCGACCACTCGCCCTCGTGCATCACGCCGCCCGCGGCCAGCGAGCGGTCCTCGCAGTGGTCCATCACGGTGAGGTCGAGGCCGCGCGCGTACTCAAGGGCGCGGCGCATCAGCCCGTTCGAGGGCACGGGCCGCCCGTCGTCGGTGACGGCGACGGCGCCGGCCCGCTTCATCTCGCCCATCTCGGCCAGCTCCTCGCCGCGCGAGCCCTTCGTGATCGCCCCCACGGGGAAGACGTTGGCGAGCCCGATTCTCTCCGCCTGCTCGACGATGAAGCTCGTGACGGCCGGGTTGTCGTTGACGGGGTCTGTGTTCGGCATCGCGCAGACGCTCGCCCACCCGCCCGCCACCGCGGCGGCGGCCCCCGTGGCGATGGTCTCCTTGTACTCCTGCCCCGGCTCGCGCAGGTGCGTGTGCAGGTCTATGAAGCCGGGCGCCACCACGAGCCCCGTCGCGTCGAAGACCTCCGCGCCCTCGGGCCGGGCCTCGCCGCGCCCGAGCAGCGCCGAGACGCGCCCGTCCTCGATGAACAGGTCGCGCCCGGCGTTGATGCCCTGCGAAGGGTCAATCAGGTATCCGTTTGCAATCAGCAGCCGCATCTTTTCCGTCGTCCGGCCCTTCGGCCCGCGTTCCCATCCCTGCCTATTTCCGTCCTCTCCGTCTACTTCCGTCCGTCCCTGCCCGTCTCGATGCGCGCTCAGACAGCCTTGCCGGCCGCGGCGGTCGGCCCTCCGGCGCGGGCCGGCTGGCCCCATTCGGCCTGCGCTTCGGAGCCTGCCTTGCGCTGCCCCTCGGCGCCGCCGGCCGACGCGCTCGCGCCGCCGCCGAGCAGGTAAAGGACGGCCATCCGCACCGCCAGACCGTTCGCCACCTGTTCGAGGATGAGCGAGCTTGAGCCGTCGGCCACGTCCGACGCGATCTCGACGCCGCGGTTCATCGGCCCCGGGTGCATGACGACCGCGTCGGGGCGTGCGAGCGAGAGCCGCTGCCGGTTCAGCCCATAATGGACGGCATACTCGCGCAGGGATGGCAGGAAAGCCTTGTCCTGACGCTCGCGCTGGATGCGCAGGACCATCACCACGTCGGCGCCCTCGATGGCATCCTCGACCCGCCGCTCGACCGTGAGCCGGCCGCCCCCGGCGAGCGCGGCGAACTCGGGCGGGGCCAGCGTGCCGGGCCCGGCCAGCGCGACCGTCGCGCCCATCGTGGTCAGCAGGTGCGCGTTCGAGCGCGCGACGCGCGAGTGGAGCACGTCGCCGAGGATGGCGACGCGCAGCCCCTCGATTCTCCCCTTCTGCTGGCGGATGGTGAGCGCGTCGAGCAGCGCCTGCGTCGGGTGCTCGTGGGCGCCGTCGCCGGCGTTGACCACCGCGGCGCGGCAGACGCGCGCGAGCTGGTGCGGCGCCCCGGCCGAGGGGTGGCGGATGACGATGAGGTCCGGCCCCATCGCTTCGAGGTTGCGGGCGGTGTCGAGCAGCGTCTCGCCCTTCGTGACGCTCGAAGAGGAGGAGCTGATGTTGATAACGTCGGCCGAGAGGCGCTTGCCGGCGATCTCGAAGCTGGTGCGGGTGCGGGTCGAGGGCTCGAAGAAGAGGTTGATGACGGTGCGGCCCCTGAGCGTCGGGACCTTCTTGATCTCGCGGCCGGAGATTTCGCGGAAGCTCTCGGCCGTGTCGAGGACGTGAGTGACGGCCTCGGCCGACATCCCGCGGATGCCGAGCAGGTGCCGGTCGTGCGGTCCGGTCTTCATACGAAAAAGGCGGCCGGGGCCGGCCGCCGTCTCCTCGCGCGGTGGTCTAGGCCGGTGGCCGCTCGACGATGACTACCGCCTCATCTCCGTCGAACTCTCCGAGCATCACCTTGATGATCTCGCTCTTCTTGGTCGGGACGAAGCGCCCGACGAAGTCGGCCTGAATCGGC
The DNA here is from genome assembly GCA_035645715.1 of Pyrinomonadaceae bacterium. Lineage (GTDB taxonomy): Bacteria > Acidobacteriota > Blastocatellia > Pyrinomonadales > Pyrinomonadaceae > QHXN01. The sequence continues at coordinate 158,132 of DASQMB010000044.1, read as the reverse complement.
AACTCGCGGTGCTCCTTGCCGCGGTCCACGAGCACGGCGAGCTGGACGCGGCGCGGCCGACCGAAGTCCATGATCTGGTCGAGGGCGGCGCGGATGGTGCGGCCCGTGTAGAGCACGTCGTCGATCAGGAGGACGTTTTTGCCCTCCACGTCCACGGGCAGGTCGGTGCGGTTGATTACGGGGTTGGCGCCTACGGTCGAGAGGTCGTCGCGGTAGAGCGTGATGTCGAGGACGCCGACCGGCGGGCGCTCGCCTTCGAGGTCGGCCACCTTGTCGGCCAGCCGGTTCGCCAGCGGCACCCCGCGCCGCTGGATGCCGATCAGGTAGAGGTGGCCGGCCCCGTGGTTCTCTTCGACGATCTCGGACGCGAGGCGGGCCAGCGCGCGGTTGATCCGCATCCCGTCCATGATCCGAGCTTTCTCCACGAATTCCATCGGCGCGGATACTAGCACAGACTCCGAACGCGACAAAGACTCGCGCCCGCCGGGGCCGTCGCCGGCACAGGACGACGTTGACAGTTCGGCGCGGTTGCGAGATTCTTGGCGCCAACCGCAATTGACGTTCTGCGAACGGTGCCTCAATGCCCACGACCGACGCCGTTTTCATCAGCTACAGCCACGACTCGCCGGAGCACAAGGCCCGCGTGCTGGCGCTCGCCGACCGCCTCCGCGCCGAGGGCGTCGGGGCGGTCATTGACCAGTACCTGAGCGTGCCGCCGGAGGGTTGGCATCTCTGGACGGAGAAGCAGATCCGCGACGCCGGTTTCGTGATCGTGGTCTGCACGGAGACCTACCACCGCCGCGTGATGAAGGAGGAGCAGCCGGGCCGCGGGCTGGGCGCCGCGTGGGAGGCTTCGATAATCTACTCCCACCTCTACGAGGGCGCCGGGGTGAACACGAAATTCATCCCCGTCGTCTTCGGCGGCGGCGACATGAAGTTCGTCCCGAAGCCGCTCGGTCACACGCCCTGCTACGACCTCGGCGCGGAGGGCGGCTACGACCTGCTCTACCGCCGCCTCACCGGTCAGCACGCGACGCCGGCCGGCCCCCTCGGGCCGCGTCGGCCGCTGCCCCCACCCGCACGCCCCGCTTCGCCGGCCGCCCCCCGGCCGGCCGAGCGCCCCGCCAACCTCGTCCACCCTTACCCGCTGGAGGCCAACTTCACCGGGCGCGTCGAGGAACGCGAGGCGCTGTCGGCGTGGCTGGCCGACGACGCGCCGCACGTCTGCGCGCTGGTCGCCATCGGCGGGATGGGCAAGTCGGCACTCGCCTGGTACTGGTTGCAGAACGACGTGTTCGGCGCGGGGCGCGGCGGCGCGGCGGTCGAGGGCGTGATGTGGTGGTCGTTCTCCGAGGCCGAGTCGTCTATCGCCCGGTTCGTTGACGAGGCCCTCGGCTACGTCGGCGGCGGCCCCTTCGACGCGGCGCTCCTGCCCTCCGCCTACGACCGCACGCGGGAACTGCTCAGGCTGTTACAGGAGTCGCGCGTTCTCTTCGTGCTCGACGGCTTCGAGCGGCAGTTGCGCGCTTACACCGGGTCTGCCGCGACCTCCAGCGCCGGCTCCGAGGAGGAAGAGGAGGAGGCCGACGACCGCGCCTGCGTCGAGCCCGAGGCCGCGCGCCTGCTCCGCCACGTGGCCTCGGGCGCGACGCGCGCCAAGCTGCTCATCACGACGAGGCAGATGGCGCGCGAGCTGGAGGACCAGGCCGGCGCGCCGCTGGCGGGCGTTCTCAGGCGCGACTTGAGAGAGCTGCCGCGCGACGACGCGGTCAGGTTCATGCGCGGCCAGGGCGTGACGAAGGGGACCCCGGCCGAGATCGCCGACGCCTGCGACGACTACGGCTACCACCCTCTGAGCCTGCGCCTGCTCTCGGGGCTGATAGCGCGCGACCCGCGGACGCCGGGCGACATCGCCGCCGCGCCGCGCTACGCCGAGAGCCGCGCCCTCGTCCGGAGTCGCGACCACATCCTCGAACAATCATACGAGGCGCTCGCCGATAAGGGGGGCGCGCTCCTCTCTCGCGCCGCGGCCTTCCGCGGCCCGACTGACTACGACGCGCTGGCGCTCTTCAACGAGTACGGCGACGAGGCGGACTTCGCCGCCGCCCTGGACGACCTCGTGGCGCGCGGCCTCGTGCGCCGCGACACGTCGCGCAACAGCTTCGACCTGCATCCGGTCGTGCGCCGCTACGCCTACGGGCGGCTGGCCGACAGAACGGCCGTCCACGCCCGCCTGCGCGACCACTATGCGAAGTCGCGCCCGCCCTCCATGCAAAGCGTGCGGAGCATCGAAGACCTCCTGCCCGGCATCGAGCTCTTCCACCACACGCTCCTGTCCGGCCGCCCCGTGGACGCGGCGAGGTTGTACGACAACTGGCTCCACAGGCCGCTCTACTACAAGCTCGGCGCGTACCATACGGTCATAGACCTCATGAACGCCCTCCGGGCCGAGGGCACGGACGGCCGCCCGCAGCCCACAGACGGCGTGAAGGCCCTGGCGACGAACGTGCTGGGGAACACCTACAGCCTCGTCGGCCGGCCGCGCCTGGCGGCGCAGTACTTCAAAGAGAACCTGACCATCACCGAGGGGTGGGGCGACGGGCTCAGGGTCGCCATGTCGCTGCTCACCAAAGGCACTATGGAGCCTCTCCTCGGCGAACTGGCGGGCGCCGAGTCGGACCTGCGCCGCGGCATCGAGCTGTCACAGGGGAGGGGCAGCTACGAGGCCATCGGCCGCCTCGAACTCGGGCGGGTGCTCGCCTACCGCGGGGCGTTCGACGAGGCCGCCGTCGAGCTTGACCTCGCCGCCGGCCTCTTCCGGACGCCGCAGTTCATCGGCGGGACGTGGGCCTACCGCTCGCTCCGCGCGCTGCTGGTGGGCGACTTCCCCGCCGCGCGCGAGGCGGCCGGCGAAGCGCTGCGGCTGGCGGACGTTGATAAGTTGGAGATAGACTTCGTCCGCGCGCGGTGGCTGGCGGGCGCCGCGCTCGTCTCGGCCCGTGAGGAGTTGGCCGCCGCGGCCGAGCACCTCGCCGACGCGCTAACGCGCTGCCGTCGCAACAGCCTCGCCGAGTTCGAGCCCGACATCCTGCTGGCGCTGGCCCGCTGGCACCACGCGCGCGGCGCCGCGCCGGAGGCGGGCGAGCACGCGGCCGAGGCGCTCTCCATCGCCGACCGCTGCGAGTATCGCCTGAAGCAAGCCGACGTACACAATTTCCTCGCGCGCCTGGCGCACGAGGCCGGCGACCTCGGTGGGGCGCGCCGCCACGCCGAGGCCGCCCGCGAGCGGGCCTGGTGCGACGGGCCGCCGCACTGCTATCAGGCCGCGCTGGACGCGGCCGAGGCGACGCTGAGAGAATTGTGAGGAACCGGCCGGTAAGCCTGACGGGCGCGGGGCGCCGGGGCCGGCGCGAAGCGGAGGGGCGAGAAGGCGATGGAACGGACGGAGGCGAGGCGGGCGCTGTTGGTGGTTGACGTGCAGAACGACTTTTGCCCGGGCGGGGCGCTGGCGGTCGGGCGCGGCGACGAGGTGATCGCGCCCCTGAACGATTTGATCGAAGACTTCCTCTCGCGCGGCGACCTCGTCGTCAAGAGCCGCGACTGGCACCCCGAACAAACGAAGCACTTCGCGGCCTACGGCGGCACGTGGCCCGTCCACTGCGTCCGGGACACCCCGGGCGCGGAATTTCACAGCGGCCTGCTCGACGACCCGCGCGTTATCGTCGTCTCGAAAGGGCTAGGCGACGAGGACTGCTATTCGGCCTTCGACGGAACGGAACTCGAAACGCTGCTGCGCGAGCGCGGCGTCGAGGAGGTCTGGGTCGGCGGTCTCGCCACCGACTACTGCGTCAAGAATACGGTCCTCGACGCTCTCAAGCGCGGCTTCCGGGTCAGGGCCGTCGAGGACGCCATGCGCGCCGTCGAACTACGGCCCGGCGACGGCGCCCGCGCCCTCGAAGAGATGCGCCGGGCCGGCGCTGAGGTAGTGACAAGTGACAAGTGACAAGTGACGAGAAAGAGCGGTTGTTAGTTTCTGGTTTTGGTCGGTAGGCTCCGCCGGCTGAAAACTACGAACCACCGACCACCCTCCCCTCTTGTCACTTGTCTCTCGTCACTCATCACTACTTGTCTCTCGTCACTTATCACTCCTTCTCGTCACTTGTCACTTGTCACTTGTCACTCCCTGAATGCTGAACATTGACCGCTACCACGCGACGATGGGCGACGCCGCCTTCAAGGAGGCGACGCGGCTGCGGAGCGGGCCGCTGAGCGAGGCCGAGTCCACCTTCTACGTCACGCAGCGCAAGCTCGACTTCGCCCCCTGCCTCGGCCACGAGCGGCTGCTGCGCTCGTTCCTGGACACACGCCCCGACCGCCCGCGCCTGCGCTTCCTCGAACAGGACCGCAGCGGCCTCGCGCTCTTCGCCCGCGCCGTCGAGGACATCCACTTCGCCGGCCGCGTCCGCGCCGTCCGCCCCGGCACCATCACCTTCGCCGGCCAGCCGTTCGCCGACATCACCGGCCCCTTCGCCCTGACGCAGGCGCAGGAGATCAGGTTCGAGCACGCCTTCGACCTGCCGATGACGACGGCCTCCCTCGCCATGCGGATGCGGGCGGCGGCCGGCGACCGCTGGCTCTCCGACTTCAGCCTGCGCCGCAACGGCGACATCGAGCGCGCCGTGGACGTGGCGGCCTACGCCTTCGTCGGCGGCTTCAACGACACCTCGAACATGGAGGCCGCGCACCGCCTGGACATCCCGGCCGTCGGCACCGAGGCCCACTACTGGCAGCAGTCCTACGTCGAGTTCATGGACGAGCCCGAGATCGACCCGCGCACCGGCCGGCCCAAGCATTTCGAGCAGGTCGCCTTCGAGCGATGGCTCGACGCCAACCCGCAGGGCACGACGCTGCTCTTAGACACCGTGGACGTTTACGCCGGGGCGGCCCACGCGGCCCTGGCCGCCACCTCGACCGAGGCCCGCCGCCGCGCCTTCAAGGGCTTCCGCGTGGACTCGGGCGACCTGGCCCGCCTCGGCAAGTGGTGCCTCGACTTCTTCGAGGCCAACGGCCTGCGCGGGCTGATGCCGATCCTGACGGGCGACCTCGACGCCGAGGCCATCCGGCGCATCGTCGCAGAGTTCCCCGGCGCCGCAGGCTTCGGCGTCGGCACGAAGCTGTCGGGCGAGGTCGAGCGCGTGGCGGGCGTCATCTTCAAGCAGTGCCTCATCGCCGGCCGCCCGACCCTCAAGGCGTCGAACACGCCGGAGAAGTCGACGCTGCCGGGCCGGCTCCAAATCTACCGCGGCGCGGACGCCGAGGGGCGCTACGTCGGCGACGTGACCGGCCTCGAAGGCGAGGAGGTCGAGGTCGCCGGCGCGGCCACAATCGAGCCGCTGCTGCGCCCCTTCTGGGACGGAGGGCGCCACGAGGCCGTGCCTTCTGTCCACAAGCAAAAGGCTTACGTCGGGGAGCAGCTCCGGCGCTTCCCCGACCTCGCCTCCTACCCGCGCTCGCTGAGCCCGGGCCTGACGGCCCTGCGCCACAAGCTGACGGAACGGATGCGCCGCGACGACTCGGGCTGGCGCGAAATTCTCGCCGTGCCCGAGCCGCCGCCCGCGCCCTGAGCCTCGGCGCGCCGCAGCCGCCCGCTCCGCCCCCGCCCCGACCCCGCTCGCCTGCGCCGCTCCGCCCGCGACCCGCCCGCAAACTTCCCCCGCCGGCCCGCGCCGCCGCCTGCCCTTCCGGCCGCGCTGTTGTATAATCGCTCCCGTCTCCGCTTAACATTCCGACAACATTTTGGAGTTCTCACGAGATGAAGACGACGCTACTCGCGGCCCTCCTCCTCGCCCTGCCCCTGGTCGGCATGGCGCAGCAGCAGGGCCAGCGCAAGATTTTCCCGTACAACTACGCGGTCGACGACATGCCGAACGGGCTCAGGCTCGTCACCGTCCCGACCGACTACCCGAACCTCGTCTCGCTCTACATCGTCGTCGCGGCAGGCTCGCGCAACGAGGTCGAGGCGGGCAAGAGCGGCTTCGCACACTTCTTCGAGCACATGATGTTCCGCGGCAGCGAGAACGTCACGCCCGAGCAGCGCGAGGAGATTTTCAAGCGCGCCGGGGCCGAGACCAACGCCTACACCTCGGACGACCGCACCGTCTACCACGCCACCTTCTCGAAGGAGGACCTCGACGGGATCATGCGGGCCGAGGCCGACCGCTTCCAGCGCCTCAAGTACACGCCCGAGCAGTACAAGACCGAGGCGCTGGCCGTCCTCGGCGAGTACAACAAGAACAGCGCCAACCCGTTCTTCAAGATGCACGAGGTCATGCGCGAGACCTCCTTCAAGAAGCACACCTACTCGCACACGACGATGGGCTACCTCCGCGACATTCAGGACATGCCCAACCAGTTCGACTACAGTCTGGAGTTCTACCGGCGCTTCTACCGCCCCGAGTACACGACCATCACCGTCGTCGGCGACATCACGCGCGAGCGCGCCCTTGAGCTGACCAAAAAGTACTGGGCCGACTGGAAGCGCGGCGACTACAAGGTCCGCATCGAGGAGGAGCCGGCGCAGGGCGAGACCCGCACGGCGCACATCGATTGGCCCTCGCCGACGCTGCCGCACCTCGCCGTCGCCTTCCGCGCGCCGGCCTACAGGGACGACAGCCGCGACGTGGCCGCCCTCGACCTGTTCGCGCAGATCGCCTTCGGCCAGAATTCCGAAATCTATCAGCAGCTCGTCATCAGGGAGCAGAAGGTTGACATCTTCGGCCCCGGCTTCGGCCACAGCATGGACCCCGAGTTGTTCACCGTCAGCGCCCGCGTCAAGGACGCGGCCGACGTTACTTACGTCCGCGACCAGATCATCAAGACCTTCGAGCGGTTCAAGACGGCCCCAATCGAGCAGGCAAAGCTCGACGCGACGCGCTCGCGCAACCGCTACGGCTTCGCCATGGCGATGAACAGCAACAGCGCCATCGCCGGGGCCATCGCGCCCTACATCGCGCTGGCGCGCACGCCCGAGACCTTGAACCGCCTCTTCGAGACTTACCAGCAGGTGACGCCGAAGGACATCCAGGAGGCGGCCCGCAAGTACTTCCGCGAGGAGAGCCGGACCGTCGTCACGCTCGCCACGCAGGGACAGAAGCTGGGCGCGCTCGAAGGCACCGGGCGCGGCGGGAAGGAGGGCGGACGCTAAATGAGACGCACGACCACACTCGTCCTGGCGGCGGCGCTTCTGGCGCTCGCCCCCCTCTCCGCCCTCGCGCAACGCCGCGACGCCGCGCGCCCCGCGCAGAAGACCACGATGACCGACGACAAGATAGCGAGCGTGCTCCAGCCCTCGGCCTCGCCGCTCGTCAGCTTCCGCTTCCTCTTCATGACGGGCTCGGCCTCCGACCCGGCGGGCCGCGAGGGCGCGGCCTCCCTGACTGCGGCGCTGCTCGCGCAGGGCGGGTCGCGCCAGCAGAGCTACCAGCAGATCGTCGAGGCCATGTACCCGATGGCGACCTCCTTCAACTGGCAGGTTGACAAGGAGATGACCGTCTTCTCGGGGACGACGCACGTTGACAACCTCGAAAGCTACTACGCGCTCGTCCGCGACATGCTGCTCGACCCGGGCTTCCGTGAGGACGACTTCCGGCGTCTGAAGACCAACGCCGTCAACTTCCTCAAGGTCTCCCTGCGCCAGGGCAACGACGAGGAACTTGGCAAAGAGTACCTCTACAACGCCCTCTACCGCGGGCACCCTTACGGCCACCACAACATGGGCGCGCTCTCGGCGCTCGACCGGCTGACGATTGAAGACGTGCGCGCCTTCTACCGCCAGAACTACACCCGGGGCTCGCTCGTCCTCGGCCTCGCGGGCGGCTACCCCGAGGGGTTCCCCGCCCGCGTCATGGCCGACTTCGCTAAGCTGCCGGCCGGCGGGGCGGCGGGCGGGCGCGTCGCCTCCCCGAAGGTGGCGCCCGGCATGAAGATCGACATCATCCAGCGCGAGACGCGGGCCACGGCCATCTCGCTCGGCTTTCCCATCGCGGTCAACCGCTCGCACAAGGACTGGCCGGCGCTCGCCATCATCGCTTCCTACCTCGGCCAGCACCGCTCCTCGGTCTCGCACCTCTACCAGCGGCTGCGCGAGGCCCGCGGCCTCAACTACGGCGACTACGCCTACGTCGAGTACTTCCCGCGCGGCATGTTCCAGTTCATGCCCGACCCGAACCTCGGCCGCCAGCAGCAGATTTTCCAAATCTGGATCAGGCCGGTCGAGCCCGAGAACGCCCACTTCACCCTGCGCGCCACGCTCTTCGAGTACGACAAGCTGCTGCGCGAGGGGATGAGCCGGGAGGACTTCGAGGGCATCCGCGAGTTCCTGCTCAAGTACTCGAACGTCCTGACCTCGACGCAGACCCGCCAGCTCGGCTACGCGCTCGACAGCCGCTACTACGGCACCCCCGAGTACAACGCCTTCATGCGCGAGAGCCTCGGGCGCCTGACGCCGGCCGACGTGAACCGCGCGCTGCGCCAGCACCTCAAGAGCAACTCGATGCGCGTCGTGATGGTGACGAAGGACGCCGAGGGCCTGCGACAGGCGATACTCAAGGGCGACCCCTCGCCCATCACCTACAACTCGCCGAAGCCGGCCGACATCGTGGCCGAGGACAAGATCATCGAGCGTTACAGGGTCCCGGTCCGGCCGGCCGATGTGACCGTGGTTCCGGTGGAGCAGGTGTTCCAGTAACCGCCGGGGCCGGCCCGCCCCCGGCGGCGACGCAGTAAGGCGGGCGGCGCCGCGCGAAAGGCCGCGCGAGACTTCGGGTCTCGCGCGGCCTTCGTCCGCGCGGGCCGCAGACTTTCGGAGGACCGATGATCTGGTTTTATCTACTGGTGGCGGTCGTGGCCGGGGCGCTGATGCCCTTGCAGGCGGGGGTCAACTCGCAGCTCGCGCGCTTCGTGGGCCACCCGGTAGTGGCCGCGCTCGTCTCCTTCGCGGTCGGGACGGCGGCGCTGCTGGCCTACGCCGTGGCGCTGCGCGGGCCGCTGCCCGAGTGGGCGGCGCTGCGCGCGGCGCCGTGGTGGCTCTGGACGGGCGGACTCTTCGGGGCCTTCTTCGTGGCGGCGGCGGCGGCTTACGCGCCGCGGCTCGGGGCGGCCACCTTCGTCTCGGTCACCATCGCCGGGCAGATGATCGTCTCGCTCGCCCTCGACCACTACGGGCTGGTCGGCTTCGCCGAACGCCAGGCCACACCCATGCGCCTCGTCGGCGCGGCGCTGCTCGTCGCTGGCGTCGTCCTGATACGAAGGTTCTGAGGCCCGCCCCCGCCGCTCAGACGATGTTGAAGTTGTACTCGATTATGACCCACTGCGAGACGCGGCGGCCGTCCTTCACCGCGGGGAAAAAGAGGATGTGCTGCGCGGCGCGCACGGCCTGCTCGGTCAGCCCGTCGGGCAGCCCCTTTATCACGCTGATGCGGTCAACCTTCCCTTCCGACGTGAGGACCGCGCGCACGCGGACGACGCCCGTGACATTGTTGCGCCTCGCCTCCTCCGTGAAGTTCGGCTCCGTCTTGTAGACGACGAGGGCCTTGCGCGTCGTCTCGGCGGGCCTCACGGGCTGGTCGGCTCCGGCGGCGGGCGCCGCGGAAGGCCGTACCTCGGCGGCCGCCCCCAAACTGCCGACACCGCTCGCGGCGGGCAGCGGGGGCTGCGGGGGCGGGGGGTCCGGGCGGACGAGGAGGCGTTCGAGGGGCCTCACGGCGCGCCCGGCCGGGCTCGCCGACAGGGTGACGGAATCGAAGAAGCGGCGCGCGCTCGCCTCGACCGGCTCCTGAATCTGGGCCATGAACAGGTAGACGCGCTTGCCGGTGCGGTAGACGCGGGCCGTCCCGCGGATGCCGGCGGTCTGGAGGTGGAACTCTCGGCCGGGCGACCCGCCCATCTTCAGCCCCTCCCCCGGTGTGACGCCGGAGCCGTTCCAGCCGAACGAGATGAAGTAGTCGAGCGGCTCGAACGGGCGCGGCTCGTCGAAGGAGGCGACGAGGTAGACGACGCCGCCCGCGTAGACGCCGAAAGTCCTCATCTTCTCCGTCTCTCTCTCGGATTTGTAGACGGGGCGCCTCATCTCCCAGACGAAGGGCGCGCCCGGCAGCTCGACGGAGAACTCCTCGCCGGGATAGGTGTAACGCTCCCAACCCTGCGCGGGCTGCTGCGCTTCCGGCCGTCCGAGGTCCGCGGCGGCCGGCGGCGCGGCCCAGGGGGCGGGCGTGCACGGGACGGTCGTGCCCAGGGCGAGCGCGGCCGAGGCGAAGAGACGGGCTAAACTTTTGCGCATTCGTGAGACTCCGCCGGCCGGCTTTCAACGAGCGCGGCCGGGCGCGCGGGCGCTCAGGCGGCGCCGTCAAGGAATTCCGCGAGCAGGTTGCGGGCGACGCGCGCGCGGTAGAGCGCCGTCGAGCGCACGTCGTCAATCGGGCTGATCTCCGCTTCGAGCGCGTCGAGCGCGGCGCTGCGCCCGCCGCCGTGGGGACGGCCGGTGGATGTGCCCTTCAGGACTTCCTCCGCGCGGCGACAGCGGAGGACCGTCGGGGCCACGCTCCCCAGGGCGAGGCGCACCTCTCTCACCTCAGGGCCTTCCCTCTCGATCAAGCCGGCGAAGCAGACCTTCGAGATGGCCTGCGCGCGGCGCGTCCCGACTTTGCGGTAGAAGTGGCGCGCACCCTTCGCGGGGCGTGGCAGGAGAAGGCGGGCCACCATCTCGTCGGGCCGCATCACCGTGCGCTTGTAGCCGGTGTGAAAGTCTGCGTAGGGGACGCGGCGCGTGCCCGAGCGCGAGAGCAGCTCGACCTCGGCGCCGTAGGCCAGCAGTGCGGGCGGGGTGTCTGCGGCCGGCGAGGCGTTGGCGACGTTGCCGCCGAGCGTGCCGCGGTTCTGGATGGCCGGGCCTCCCGTCAGGCGCGCCGCCTCGCACAGCATCGGGAACTCTCGGCGCAGCAGCTCGCTCCGCAGCACGTCGCCGTAGGTGGTCAGCGCGCCGACGGCGACGCGGTCGCCCTCTTCCCAGACGCCGCGCAGCTCGCGCAGGCCGAGCAGGCTGACGAAGCGCGTGTGTTCGAGCCGGCCGGCTTCGAGCAGGACCATCAGGTCCGTGCCGCCGGCGAAGGGGCGCCACGCGCCCTCGCCCTCTGCCAACAGGAGGAGCGCCTCGTCGGCGTCGCGCGGCACGACCAGATCGTACTTCGGGACGTACCCCCTCACGGCTCGCCCCCCGGCACCCGGCAGGCCCGCACCACCGCGTCGAAGATTTTCATGTAGCCCGTGCAGCGGCAGAGGTTCCCGGCCAGCCCCTCGCGGATGTCGTCTTCGGTCGGCTCGGGCTTCTCTTCGAGCAGGCTCAGCGCGGCGAGGATCATGCCGGGCGTGCAGATGCCGCACTGCGCGCCGCCGGTCTCGACGAACGCCTGCTGCACGCGGTCCAACTGCCCGCCCGAGGCGACGCCCTCGATGGTCCTGATCTCGGCGCCCGCGACCTGCGCGGCCGGCACCAGGCAGCTGTTGACCAGCAAACCGTCGAGCAGCACAGAGCAGGCGCCGCACTCGCCCTCGCCGCAGCCCTCCTTCGTGCCCGTCAGCCGCAGGTCTTCGCGCAGCACGTCCAGGAGCCGCGCCGCCGGGTACGCCTCGACCTCGACCGGCCCGCCGTTGACGATGAACCCCAGACTCACTTTGCCCACAGCCTCAGCCCTTCCCGCGGCCCGCGCCGGCGAGCGCCTCCATGACCATCTCGGGCGTGAGCGGCACCTCGTCGAAGGCGACGCCCGTCGCCTGCTCGACGGCGTTCAGGATGGCGGGGGCCGCGCCGTCCATCGGCAGCTCGCCGATGCCCTTCGCGCCGCCGGGGCCGCCCTCGTAAGGGTTCTCGAAGAACTCGACGCGGATGGGCGGGATGTCGGCGGTGGTCGGGATGATGTAGTTGGTCATCTGCCCGTTGAGCATCCGCCCCTCCTGCCACGCGACGCGCTCGTAGAGCGCGAACCCGATGCCCTGCGCCACGCCGCCCTCGATCTGCCCGGCGGCCAAAACCGGGTGGAGCACCCGCCCGACCTCCTGCACCGCCACGAAGTCTTCGACGCGTGCCTCGTAGGTCACGGTGTCGAGGCTCACCTCGGCCACGTAGACGGCCCAGGCGTAGGCGGCGTAAGCCTCGCCGCGGTAGTGCTCGTCGTCCCAGTTGACGCCCTCGGGCTGGCGGTAGCGGCTGAAGGAGCGCAGGGGCCCGACCGTGGCGACGTACTCGCGGCAGGCCCGCGCGAACTCCTCCGGCGCGTAGTTCTCGCCGAGCCGGCCCGCGGCCACGAGCTGGGCCTTTAAGCCGAGCGCGGCCTGCTCGACCAGCTTGCCGACGATCATCGTCGTGCGCGAGGCGACGGTCGGGCCGCTGTCGGGCACGCCGCCCGTGTCGGGCCGCGCCAGCTCTATCGAGTCGTAGTCGAGGCCGAGTGCGTCGGCCGCGATCTGCGAGAAGACGGTGTTGGTGCCCTGCCCGATCTCGGCGCTGGCCGAAAGCACGCGCACGCGCCCCCCGGCCGTGGCCTCGCAGCCGACCACAGACTGCAAGTGCTGCTCGCCCGAGCCCGTAAAGCCCGCGCCGTGCATGAACGAGGCGAAGCCCATCCCGCGTTTGACCTTCGAGCCGGGGTTCTCGCGCGCGAACCTCTCGCTCCTGGCGCGATAGTCCGACAGCTCGAAGGCCCGCGAGAGGATGCCATCCATGTCCACACGCTCGCCGATGACCTGACCCGTGGCGGTCGTGCCGCCCTGCCGGATGAAGTTGCGGCGGCGCAGCTCTTCCGGCGTGAGGCCGACCACCGAAGCCACCTTGTTGAGGTGTCGTTCGAGGGCGAAGATGCTCTGCGGGGCTCCGAAGCCGCGGAAGGCTCCGTGCGGCGGCGTGGTGGTGGCGACGGCGCGCGACCGCACGCGGACGTTCGGGCACTCGTATGGCCCGGCGGCGTGGATGGTGCCGCGCGAGAGGACGACCGACGAGAGCGTGGCGTAGGCTCCGCCGTCGATGTCGTACTCGATCTCCATGCCGACGAGGCGGCCGTCGCGGGTGACGGCCGTGCGGTGGCGCGTGCGCGAGGGGTGGCGCTTGGTGGTGGCGGCCATGTCTTCGGCGCGGTCGTAGATCATCTTGACGGGGCGGCCCGCCTTCCACGCCAGCAGCGCCGCGTGGCCGGCGATCATCGAGGGGTACTCCTCCTTGCCGCCGAAGCCGCCTCCCGTCTCGGCCTGCACGACGCGGACCCGCTCGGCCGGCAGGTCGAAGAGTTTGACCAGCGCCTTGTGGACGTAGAACGGGCACTGCATCGAGCCCCAGACCGTGACGCCCTCTTCGGGCGAGGCCGTGGCGATGACGCCCTGCGGCTCGATGTAAAGCTGCTCCTGCGCGCCCGTCCGGTACTCGCCCTCGACCACGAAGTCAGCCCGCCCCCAGACCTCGTCAACGTCCCCTTTCTCGATCAGGAAACGCTTGAAGACGTTGTCCTCGCCCCAGATCAACTCCTTCGGCGCGAGGGCGTCCTCGATGGTGTAGACGCCGGGCAGCGGCTCAAGCTCGATGCGGACGGCGCGCCGGGCCTCTTCGAGCAGGTACTTGTCCGGGTGCGCGAGGAGAAGGACGGGCTCTTCCGGGTGGTTGACGACGCGGTCGGCGAGGTAAGGCTGGTCTAAGAGGATGAGTGCGACGGCGTTCGTGCCCGGCACGTCGGCCGCGGTGACGACGGTGAACTCGTCCCAGGGGACGCCCTCGCCGAACGTCACCTCGCGTATCGTGCCGCGCGGGCCGGCGCCGCGGACGGTCGTGCCGTAGAGCATGCCGGGCAGCGTGATGTCGTCGATGTAGAGGGCCTCGCCCGTCACCTTCGCGCGACCTTCCTTGCGCGGGACGGGTCGGCCGATGTGTCTTTCCGGCTTCATGCGGTGTCTACGGGTTCTGTCGGGTTCGGGGCGGGCGAGCCTGCTGCGCGGTCTCACTCTGCTTTGGCGTCGAAGTCGCCGGCCAGCTTAGCATAGGCCGCCTTTCGCGCGTCAACAGGGGCCCGCGCCGAAAGAGGGCGGGGCGGCCGGGGTGGCTCGCCACCCGACCGCCCCGCGCCGGCTTCGACCGGGCCGCCTCACGCCTACTTCAGCAGGTACTCGCGCATGAACATGATAGTCGAGTAGAACTGAAAGTCCTGGTTGCGCTTCTTGTTGAAGCCGTGCCCCTCGTCCTTCGCCATCAAGTACCAGACCGGCGTGTTGTTCTTCCTGACGGTGGCGACCATCTGCTCGGCCTCGTTCAGGGGCACGCGCGGGTCGTTGCCGCCCTGCACGATGAAGATCGGCTTGCTGATCTTCGAGGCGTTGTTCAGGGGCGCGATCCGCGTCATGAACTCGCGCATCTTCGGGTCGCGCTCGTCGCCGTACTCGACCCGCCGCAGGTCGCGCCGGTACCCTTCAGTCCGCTCCAGGAAGGAGACGAAGTTCGAGATGCCGACGACGGGCAGCGTCGCCGCGATGCGGTCGTTGTAGAGCGTGGCGACGGCGAAGCTCATGTGACCGCCGTAGGAGCCGCCCGTCACCATCACGCGGTTCTTGTCAAGGTTCGGCTGGGCGGCGATCCAGTCGAGCAGGGCGCCGATGTCCTTGTAGGTGTCCTCGCGCTTGTAGCCGTTGTCTAAGGCGAGGAAGGTCTTGCCGTAGCCCGAGGAGCCGCGGACGTTCGGGTAGATGACGGCGACGCCCATCTCCTCGATGAAGTAGTTTGTGCGGCCGAGGAAGCCGGGGCGGGCCTGCGACTCGGGGCCGCCGTGGATGCTGATCATGACGGGGCGCGGGCCGGTGAAGCGGGCCGGCGGCACGTAAAGGAAGCCGCTGATCTCGCGGCCGTCGAAGCTCTTCCAGCGGACGAGGCGGGGCTCGGCGAGCTGCGCGGTGTTGAGGCCGCCGGCCTCGCTCTCGGTCCACCTCTCGACCTTGCCGGTCCGCACGTCGACAGAGTAAACGTCGGAGGTCGAGCGGGCCGACGAGAGGCTGAAGCCGAGGTCGCGGCTGTTCTCGTGCCATTCGAGGCCGCCGATGACGCCGTCGGGCAGACCTTCGACGCGGCGCTCGCGGCGCGTCGAGGTGTCGAGCAGGCGGAGGCGGCTGATGCCGTCCTCGTTGGTGACGAAGGCGATGGTCTTGCCGTCGCGCGACAGCACGAAGGAATCAACGTCCCAGTTGATGTGGGTTGTCAGGTAATCATGCCGGCCCGTCGCCGGGTCGAGGTAGGCGAGCCGCTTAAACTCCGAGTCCTTGTCGGTCGTGACGTAGAGGCCCCGGCCGTCCCGGCTGAACCCCATGCCGCCGTAGGCCACCTTCTCGGCCCCGCCCTTCGGCGTCACCAGTGTCTTCTCGCCCGTCGCCGCGTCTGCCAGCCAGATGTAAGACTCGTTAGCCGAGACGTACTCGCCGACGACGAGGCGGCGGTCGTCGGGCGACCAGTCGGTCACGCCCCAGCCGCCGCCCTCGACCTGGAGGACCAGCCGGTCATTCTTCGGGTCGGCCGGGTTGACGACGTAGATGTCCGTGTCGCGTCCGGTGCGGCGCGTCGAGGTGTAGGCCAGCCGGTCGCCCGAGTTGGACCATGCGCCGCCGGTGTTGCGCGATTTGCCGTCGGTCAACAGCGTCACGTCGCCCGTCTTCATGTCGAAGCGGTAGAGCTGAAAGAACTCGTTGCCGCCGATGTCCTTGTTGAAGACGAAGTAGTCGCCCGTCTTGGGGTTGAAGCTGGCGCCGCCGGCCCGCTCCGGGAAGAAGGTCAGTTGCGTGCGGGCGCCGCCCGGCGTGCGGACGAGGTGGACCTGATTGGTGTCGCCGAAGCGCGTGCCGATGAGCATCTCGCGCCGGGTCGGGTGCCAGCTCGAAATGCCGGCCGAGCGAAACTCGGTGTAGCGACGCACCTCATCGGCGATTGTGGCCGGGATGGCCGGGACGCCCTCGACGACGAGGTTGTCGCCGGGGACGATGACGGCGGCCGTCTGCGCCAAAGCCGTCGAGGCGAGGAGCAGCGAGACGGCCGCGAGTCGCGTCAATCTCTTCATTGGAAAAAACTCCTTCTGGCGGACCCGGTAGGGTAAGAGAATTCGGTGGGGAGATTGTGCAGCAACCGGGCGGCGGGTGACAAGCGAAGCCGGAGAGGGACGAAGGGTGAAGGGCGGAAAGGGGAAGAAGGAAAAAGGGGGAAAAGGGGTATGGCAAGTGGCGCCCAGGAAAGGTGCGGGCCGCGCCGGAGACCCACTCCAGGCCCGCCACCTCTCCCCTTCCCCCCTCAGAAGCTCTTGCGGAAGAGGTACGACGCCTTGATGAAGAAGGTGCGGCCGTTGCGGCGGAAGCCGGGCTCAAGCCGGCCCGAGAAGGGGCCGTAGCCGTTGTAGCTCAAGTCGTCGTTGTAGCCGACGAAGAAGGAGGTGCCGGGGTTCGGCGTCCAGCCGACGAGGAACTGCCCGCGCAGCCTCGATTGGAGCGTGGCGTAGTCGAGCCGCGCGCGCGCCGACCAGAAGCGGGTGAACTGGTAGGTCGAGCGCAGGACGTAGATGTTCTCGTCGAAGGCCACGAGCCCCGTGTCGCGCCGCGTCAAACGGTTCCGGGTGTAGCTGAGAGAGCTGCGCCACTCGTCCGTGGGCTGGAGCGTGACGCCGGCCTCCACGTCGAAGGTGTTGGCAGAGCCGGGGTCGAGCGGCGCCTCCTGTCCAAAGCTCAGGGCGGCCGGGCTGACGCGCAGGTAGCGGGGTCCGGCCCCGAAGTCGAAGTCGAAGACTCCGCGCTGGGTGCCGACGAAGGCGTAGCCTGAGAACTTCTTGGAGGGCGTCGCCTCAATCAGCCCGAAGATGGTCTTGCGGTAGGTCGAGCGTTCGTTGTCTTCGCCGAAGAAGGTGCAGGGGCGCAGCGAGGCGCCGAGCCCCGACGGGTCACAGGGGTCCGCGGCCAGCCGCTCCGGGCCGAACTCCTCCTCGAACAGTCGCTCGTAGCCGAAGTTGGTGCCGACGCGGACGAAGGTCTGGCGGGCGAGGTTAAAGTCGAAGTTGGTCCCGTTCTGCCAGTGCTGGTGGCGCCCGCCGAAATCGAACCCGCTGACGGTGAAGTTGGTCAGGCGGAACTCGATGAGCGTGGCTTTGGGCTTCGGCTCGGTCGAGGCGCGCCAGGCAAACTGCACGTCGTTGGTGTCTGTGCGGCGTGTGAAGCCCACGTCGGCGCTGTAGTCACGGGTGCGGCCCCGCGCGTTGAAGAAATAGCCGAAGTGGCGCCCGGTGTAGTCGAGGATGTAGGAGTAGCCGAACCCCCTGCGGGCCGGCTCGCCCTCACCGGTCGTGCGGGTCGTCCCGACCACCTCGAAGCGGGTGATCGTCTTGGGGTCGAGCTTGAAACGGCCGTCGAAGCCGGCAAGGTGGTTGTGGTAGTCGAGGAAGTTGTAGGTGGTGGCGAAGCCGCCGAGGCTGTTCTCGCGCCCCACGTCGCGCTTGAAACGGAGGACGCCGATTGTGGCGTTGCGGTCGAGCCGGCGCGCCAACTGCTCGCGCTCGTCGGGGTCGTTCCGCAGGTCGCGGATGAAATCGCGGTCGTCCTCGGTGAGGTTACCGGGGAAGTTGTCGGAGGCGAAGATGAGGCCGAACGTGTTGCGGCCGAGCTTGCCCGTCAGCTTCGCGGCGTAGTCGGGGTCAACGATGGCGCGGGTGTGGACCACCTGCGTCATCGTGTCGAAAATCTCCTTGCCTTCGAGGAAGAAGGGGCGCTTCTCCTCGAAGAAGATTGGGAAGCGCTGGTTGGCCGTGACGACCGTGGCGTCGGCCTCGACCTGCGCGAAGTCGGGGTTATAGGCGAAGTCGAGCGTCACGGTCGGCGTGAGCTGATACTTGACGTTGAGGCCGATGTCGGCCTCGGCCGGTCGGTTGAGAAGACGGCCGGCGTCGTCGGCCGCGAGCAGCCCGTTCGGCAGGCGGCGGACGCGCTGGCCCGTCTGCGAGAGCGTCAAGGAGGGGATGATCTCAAGCGTCCGCTCGGTCGAGATGCCTTCGAGGCCGGCGATCTGCCCGGCCTGGATGAGCGTGCCGGTAATCTCGCGCGAGATGGGCATCCAACTGCTCTGCTCGTTGTTGAACCGCTTGATGCGGCGGAAGAAGTGTGCGCCCCAGTTCTTGCCCTCGCCGGCCTCGTAGCGCAGAGACTTGAAGGGGATGGCGACCTCGACGACGTAGCCCTCCTGGCTGATGGCGCCCTTCGACTCGTGGACGATGTCCACCGAGAAGTCTTCGTTGTCGTTGGTGTAGACGGCGTCGGCCTGCACGCCGAAAGGATTGAAGAAGAACTCGAAGCCTTTGCGCTTGTCGTTGAAGGTATCGAGGATCATCCCGACGTTGTCGTCGTCGAAGACCGAGTCGCGCTTGGCGACGGTGGCCCGGACCTTGTCGGGCTCGTCGAAGGCGCGGAAGGCCACGTAGAGGTGCTTCGAGTCGTAGCCGACGAGCACCTCCGTCTGTCTCGACGGCGCGATGTTGTCGCCGGGCTGAGTCTGGTAGAAGTCCTTGAGGACGGCCGCCGTCTTCCAAACCTCCTCGTCGAGCTTGCCGTCAATCGTCGGCGCGCTCTCGAAGCGCGGCACCCTGACCGGGCTCGCCTTCTCGGCCGGCACCGCGAGCGGGCCGCGCGAGGTCGGGATGGTGCGCCCGCCGCCCGCCGCCGCGCCGACGGCGACGGTCTCGCCGCCTTTGGTCGCCGCCGTGGCGCCGGTTCCCGAATCCTGACCGGCCGCCGCCGGCGTCGGCGCTGATGTGGGCGTTGCCGCGGGCACGGGCGTGGGAGTCGGAGTCGGCGAGGCGTGGGGCGCGGGCGGGGCCGCGAAGAGGTTGCCGGCGAGCGGCTTCGTCTCGGAAGCGAGGGCGGTGCCGCCGCGCGCCGGGGCATTCGCGGCCGTCTGCGCGAGGGCGGTCTGAGGAGCGGCGAAAAAAGCGCAGGCCGCGGCGAGCGCGGCCCGGCGAAGGGTGGAAGCGAGGAATCGCATCGAGAGCACCTGAATGTGGCGGCGCGAGGCCGAGTGAACGAGGGGCCGCCTCAACTGCCGATGCTGCGGCGGAAGAGGTACGAAGCCTTGACGAAAAAGAGCCTGCCGTTGCGCCGGAAGCCGGGCTCCAACTCGCCCGTGTACGGGTTGAAGCCGTGCCGGTTGAGGTCGTCATTATAACCGACGAAGAAGGTCGTGCCGGGGTTGGGCGTCCAGCCGAGGAGGAACTGCGCGCGCATCCGCGAGCCGAGCGTCGTGTAATCGGCGCGGGCGCGGGCGAACCAGAAGCGCGTGAACTGGTAGGTCGAGCGCAGCGAGAAGATGTTGTCGTCGAAGGCGACCCGCCCCGTGTCCTGCCGCGTCAGCCGGTCCTTCGTGTAGAAGAGTTGAAGGTTGAGGGCGTCGGTCGGCTTGTAGGTGACGTTCGATTCGAGGAACCACTCGTTGGCGGCGCCGGGGTCCTGCGGCGCGCGCTGCCCGAACTCCAGTGCGGCGGGGCTCACGCGCGGGAAGCGCGGGCCGTTGCCGAAGTCGAGGTCGATGATGCCGAAGTTGTAGGCGGTGAAGACGAAGAAGGAGTACTTCTTCGAGGGGCGCGTCTCGGCGTAGGTGTAGACGGTGCGGCGGTCGGTCCGGCGCCGTGTGTCGTCGCCGAAGAAGGTGCAGCGGCGCAGGCGGCGCGTCTCGTCGTCCGGGGTCGCAGGGTCGTCCGAGACGACGGGCGACATCCCGCCGGTCGGGTCGCACTCGGGCAGCCGGGCCGCGAGGTCGGCGCCGATGAGGGGCTCGAAGTCGCGGCGGTTGGCGGCGCCGAGGGCCGCGCGCGTTCCGCCGAACTCGTCTTCGTAGACGCTCTCGTTGCCGAAGTTGAAGCCGTAGCCGAGGAAGGTCTGGCGCTGAAGGCGGAGCTGGAGCTGCGACTCGTTGTTGAACCGCTGCGAGCGCCCGCGCCAGTCGACGTTGGCGCTCATGAAGTTGTGGACGCGCCAACTGACGAGCGTCGCCTTCGGCCGCTCGGTCGCGTTGTACCGGATGAAGAAGGTCGGGTTGTTGGTGTCGAAGCGGCGATTGAAGCCCACGTCGGCGCGGAAGAAGCGCGAGCGGCCGACCGCCCCCAGCTCGTAGCCCCAGTTGCGGCCGTTGCTGTTGAGGTAGGCGCCGTAGACCATGCCGTGCTCTTTGCGGTCGAAGGTCCCGGCCTCTTCGGCGTAGAAGAAGGGGCGGTTCGTGATGCTGCCCATCACCTGCGCCGTGAAGGTCGTGGTCTTGTTGAGGCGGAAGCGCGCGTCAACGCCGGCCACGTGGTTGTGGCGGTCAACGAAGTTCGAGGTGGTGGCGAGGAAACCGATGTGGTTCTCGCGCCCCACGTCGCGCTTGAAGCGCAGCACGCCGACGGTCGCGTTGCGGTCGAGTATCTTCGCCAGCCGCTCGCGCGACTGTAGGGAGTTGCGCGTGTCGAGAATGAAGTCGCGCTCCTCGGCCGACAGGTTGCCGGGGCCGTTGTCGGAGGCGAAGAGCAGCCCGAAGGTGTTGCGCCCCTGCTTGCCCGAGAGCTTGACGGCGTAGTCCGGGTCCACGATGGTGCGCGTGTGGACGGCGCTGATGAGCGTCTCGAAAATCTCCTTGCCTTCGAGGAAGAAGGGGCGCTTCTCCTGGAAGAAGATTGGGAAGCGCTGGTTGGCCGTGACGACGGTGGCGTCGGCCTCGACCTGCGCGAAGTCAGGGTTATAGGCGAAGTCGAGCGTGATGGTCGGCGTCAGGCCGAACTTGGCCGTGACCCCGATGTCGGCCTCGGCCGGGCGGTTGAGGAATCGGCCGCGGTCCACGCCGCCGGCGAGCGTGTTCACGTCGTGCTGGCTGACGGTGCGCGTGCGCTGTCCCTGCTCCGAGACGGTGATGGAGGGGATGATCTCGAAGGTCCGCTCGGCCGAGATGCCTTCGAGGCCGGTGATGCGTCCCTTCTGACCGAGCAGGCTGGAGTTGTCGCGCGAGATGGGCATCCAACTGCTCTGCTCGTTGTTGAACCGCTTGATGACGCGGAAGAAATGGACGCCCCAGTTCTTGTCCTTGCCCGCCGTGTAGCGCAGAGACTTGAAGGGGATGGCGACCTCGACGACGTAGCCCTCCTGGTTGATGGCCCCCTTCGAGTCCATCACGATGTCAACCGAGAAGTCTTCGTTGACGCCCTCGGTGAACACGGCGTCGGCCTGCACGCCGAGCGGGTTGAAGATCAGCTCGTAGGCGCGGCGGCCGTCGTCGTAGGTGTCGAGGAAGACGCCGACCCAGTCGTCGTCGAAGACCGAGTCGCGCTTGGCGACGGTGGCGCGGACCTTGTCGGGCTCGTCGAAGGCGCGGAAGGCCACGTAGAGGTGCTTCGAGTCGTAGCCGACGAGCACCTCCGTCTGCTTCGAGGGCGCGATTAAATCGCCGGGGCGGTTCTGGATGAAGTTGCGAAAGACGGTGGCGGACTTCCAGACCTCATCGTCAAGCTTGCCGTCAATCGTCGGCGCGGCCTCGAAGCGCGAGAGGCGGACGGGGTTGGCCTTCTCGGGCGTGAGCAGGGCCGCGTAGCGCGCGGCCTTGGCGGCCGGCAGGGGCGCGGCCGGGCCGGCTTCGCCGCCGTCTCCGGGCGCGCCGGCGGCCGCGGGTTCGGCCGTCGTGTTTGTGTTCGTGGTCGCGGGTGTGTCGGCCGGCGCGGAGGCCGAGTTAGTGCTCGCGGCGGGAGTCGGCGGTGGCGCGCCAGAGACGAGAGGGGTCGGCGAGGGCGAGGCCGCGACCGTCTCGTTCGGGAGCGCCTCGTCGCCACGCTTGCGGCCGTCGGTTGCTGGCTTCTTACTCTCAAGTGCGCCGAAGAGGTTGCCGCTGTAGCCTGCCGGCGCGGCGGCTCGCGCGGTCTTCGCGGCGGCCTCCTGCGCCGCGACGCGCGACAGGGGCGCCACGAGGGCTGCGGCGAGTGAGAGAGTCAGCAGGCGGGCGGCGACAGAGCGTAAGGTGCGGTTCCTCATCGGCGATTCTCGCAGACTGCCCCTGCGGCAGAGGCGTTCGACACTTTGGATTTTCGCTTCTCTTCGGAGGTGAGGCCCGCCATCCGCCGACTGACGGCGCGTGCGGACGGACCTGCCTGTTCCTTCGTGGCGCTCAGTAGGACGACGCGACCACCTTCGAGGTTTCAGCGAAATTGCACGCCTTTACGTTTTTTTTTACACCGCCCGGCGGCGCACTTGCGGCCGCCCCGGACGCGCCCGCCACACAGGCCCAAAGGCCCGAACGGTACGGACGCAGCCGCGCTCGCGCGCGTTAACGGCGGAGGAACGGCGGAGGATAAGTTGACCCTACTTCGGAGGACAGCGGGCCGCGGGCGGCTGGCGGGCAATGGCCCGACGGCGGACAGCCGGCGCCGGCCGACCTCGAACCATTAGCGGCGCCGGATGACCACCTGCCCGTCGGTCGTGTGCAGGCGCAGGGTGTTGCCGCCGCCGCCGACGCGCCAGCGGCGCAGACGCCCGTCGCCCGCCGCCTCTTCGACGGCCATGCCGTCGCTCGTCACGTGGCGCGCGTTTGTCTCGATATTGACGCCGAGGTCTTCGGGGATGGTGAGTGAGATGGTGCCGTCGCCGGTGCGGGCCGAGAGGCTATTGAAGCGACCGTCGAGCGTGATGCGGCCGTCGCCGGTGCGTGCCTCGGCGTCGCCCTCGAAGTTGGTGACGCGCACGGGGCCGTCGCCCGTCACGGCGCGCAGCCGCCCGCGGGAGTCGGACACCTCGACGGGGCCGTCGCCGGTCCGCAGCTCGATCTCGCCGCTCACGCCCTCGACCCTCACGCGCCCGTCGCCAGAGGAGACGAAGAGCGTCGAGTTGCGCGGGACGTAAACGTCGAGCTCGACCGAGGCGTTAGAGCTGAAGACAACGGTGCGGCCGGCGCGCTCGACGTGCTCGCGGGCGAAAGCCTTGTCGAACTCCGTGCGGATGACGACCTCGCCCGTGCCGCCGCCATGCGCCAGCACCTTGATGCCCTGCATCTCGCGGTCGCCCGCGGCCCGCTTCGTGGCCGTGTAGGAGACCTCGGGCTTGTCCCAGGCGCGGACGTTGATGGCGCCGTCGAAGGTTTCGAGCCGGACGCGCGGCTGTCCGGAGACGGCCAGCGTGTTCGACTCGCGCGCGGTTTGCCGCTGCTGGTCGCTGCGGGCCGTCGCCGACGGGCCGCGCTCAAGCTCGCGGGTGGCACGGGCGGCCTCGCGGGCGGCCTCGCGGGAGGCGCGGGCGGCTTCGCGCGAAGCCTCGCGGGCGGCGCGTGAAGCCTCGCGCTCGATCTCGCGTGCGCCGCGCATGGCCTCGCCGACCGACTCGCGGACGCCGCTCACGATCTCCTCGGCGTCGTTGTCGTCGCCCCCCTCGAAGGCACGCCCGCGCGTCTCGGAGAGCAGGTTGGTGACGGGGCTCGGCGGCCGGTTGTCGGCGGCGCGCCGCAGGTTGATCTGGCCGTTGACGTTGCTCAGGCGGACGCGCGCCGAGCCCGCGCCGAGGCGCCCTTCGAGGTCGCGCCCGACGTACTCGCCGACCCGCACCGGCAGGTTGAAGTCGTTCCTGATCGAGCCGTGGACGGTGCTGGCGCGCAGGTGCGCGCTGGCGTCCGAGGGGAGCGTCACCGTCACCTGCCCGTTGACCGAGCTGAGCGTGACCGATTGCCCTTCGCTGAGGCGGTCGAGCCCGACTTCGAGGGCGCCGTTGATGACCGAAAGGTTGACCGGCCCCGTCAGCCCGCGGGCCGCCACCCGCCCGTTGATCGAGTTGGCCTTGACCGGCCCCGACAGGTTCTCAAGTTCGAGCCCGCCGTTGATGAGGTTGAAGTCTTCGATCACGGCCGAGCGCGGAACGGTCAGCCTGTACTCGACCGCGGCCGGCTGGTCGTCGCGGTCCCACCGCCGCCCCTCGCCGCGCCTGTACTCGGGGTAGTCGGTCTCGATGCGGAGCGAGTCGGCTCTGGCCTCGATCTTGATCTCGGCCTCGCGCAGCCGCTCGGCCTTGTGCGCGCGCTTGACCGCATCTA
Organism: Pyrinomonadaceae bacterium; assembly: GCA_035645715.1. Lineage (GTDB taxonomy): Bacteria > Acidobacteriota > Blastocatellia > Pyrinomonadales > Pyrinomonadaceae > QHXN01. The sequence goes on along the minus strand of DASQMB010000044.1, from coordinate 134,005 downwards.
CCCGCACCTCGTTGCGGTCCCACGAGCTGACGCGCACGCCGCCGTTGATGTTCGAGAGGCTAACGCGGCCGTTCGGCGAGAGCGGGTAGGTCTGGTGAAACTCCTCGGTCAGCTCGCCGGCCGACTGGGCCTGCGCGCTTTGGCCCGCGGCCGCGGCGGCGGTCCCGGCCGCGTTGATCTCGGCGACCTCGGCGGCGGGCGCCCCGTCGGCGCGCGTGCCGGCGGGCGAGGCGTCGCCGGCCGCAGGCCAGAGCGCCGCGGCGAGCAGGAGTGTGACGGTCAGGCTTTTCCTCGACATCGCTTTTCGATTCCCTTCAACCCGAGTTACGAGGCGCGGCGGATGTGGACGCTGCCGTTAACGGTCTTCAGGCGCAGCTCGCGCCCGCCGCCGCCGATGGTGCCGCTCAGGCGGCGCTTGCTGAAGCGTCCGGTTACGGTCAGGGCGAAGTCCGTCTGGATGTCGCCGTTGAGGGTCTCGGCCTCGACGGTCGTGCTCAGAGAGGCGGGCAGGCTCAGGTCTATCTCGCCGTTGACGGTCTTGAATTCGAGGCCGTCGGTCCAGTCGGCGCGGCCGAGGGCGGCCGTGATCGAGCCGTTGACGGTCTTGGCCGAGGCGAGCCCCGTGGTCGAGACGCGGACGTTGCCGTTGACGGTCTTGGCGTCAACGTCGGCCGCGAGCCCTTCGGCACCGACGTTGCCGTTGACGGTCTTGCCGCGGAAGCGGACGCCGGCCGGGACCGAGACGAAGAAGTTGACGCTCGTGTCGTTGTTGCGCACGCTCATGTGGCCGCCGTCGCCGGGCTGGCAGGTGTTCGGGCGCGAGGTGTCGGCGCTCGGGTAGACGGCGCAGATGGTGACGCCGTCGGCGTGCTCGATTACCTCGACGCGCACCTCCTCGGGGTTGCTGCGCCGCGCGCGCCGCTCGGCCCTGACCTCGACCTGTCCACTCCGGGACGGCCGAGCCTCGACGTTGCCGTTGACGCCCTTGATCTCGACGACGCGGCCCGCCGCCAGCGAGCCCCGCCAGTTGAAGTCGGCCTGCGCCAAGACCTTCAGGTCCGCCCCGGCCGCCAGCATCATCAGGCACATCAGGCCCGCCAGAGTGATTAAGCGTTTCATTCGTCTCTCCTCGTCTTCGATTTATTTTGAATCCGCCGTGCGCGCCGCGTGCCTTCCGCGCCGGCCCCACTCGCCTTGTCTGTCGGGTAAACACCGGCCGCCGGGGGTTTGTGGCAGGAAAATTTCTCGCCGCCCGCTCGATTGATAATGAAGAGGCGGCCGGCCCTCCTTCGACCAAAGCCGAGAGGCGGTCAGTGAGAGCCGGCCCGCGACGCGGTTCGCCTCGGGCCGGCTTTCACTGACCGCCTCTGAGACGGAGGGCGATTCGCGCGGCTACTGCCGCCGCTTGAGGCGGAGCGTGCCGCTGAAGGACGAGATGCGAAGCTCGGCGTCGCCCTCGCCGACGGTCCCGATCAGGCGCGCCTGCCCTGGGGGCTCGGGATGCGGCCCAGGCATCGGCACGGGTCCGGGGCCGACCGAGGCGCGGCCGCGGCCGTGCGCGCGGGCCGCGGCGGCGGCCGGCGGCGGCGGAGGCATGGGCGTCGTTTGCGGCGGCGCGTGCGCGGCGGCGGCGCCCGGCGTGAGCGTGACGGGGAAGTCTGTGATGACCTCGCCGTTCGAGACGACGCTGGCGTGGAGCTTGAAAGAGGCGTCGGCCGGCAGCGTCACGATCACGTCGCCCGAGATGGTCTTGAAGTCGTAGCTGCCGCCGCGCTCAAGCGCGCCCGACATCTCGACGTTGCCGCTGATGGTGGCGCCGCGCACGCGCGTGTAGCTCACGTCGCGCAGCATCACGTCGCCGCTCGTCGAGGTAACGTCGAGCACGTCGTTGTCGCCGAGACGGCGCAGGCCGGTGGCCTCGATGCCGCCGCTCACCGCGCGCAGGCGGACCCGCCCCGTGCCGTCTGTCACGGACAAGTCGCCGCTCAGGCTGTTGACCTCGACCGACCGGGAGAAGCGCGTGACGCCCACGTCGCCGCTGAAGGCGTCGACCCGCACTTCGGCCACGCCCGAGACCTCTGTGTGGCCGTTGCGCGTGGTCAGGCTGACGGAGGCGCCGCGAGGCACCGAAAGCTCGACGTGGTCGGCCGAGCCGCAGTCGCCAAAACCGGCCGCGCCGTCCTCCGACGAAGTGACTGCCACCTCGACGCGGCGAGCGGGGACGCCGCCGAGCGGCTGAAGGCGAAGGTTCGCCGCGCCCTCGGCGCGGGCCTGCACTTCGGGACGGTCCCAGCCGCGGACGACCACGTCGCCCTCGTTGATGCAGAGCGCGACGGCGGCGTCAGGGGCGGCGGCGACCGTGCGCTCGACCGCCTCGCGGCCGCGCGCCTCGGCGCCGCGTGGCGCCCTCCGCTGTGCCCAGGTCTCGGGCACGGGGCACGCGGCCAGCGCGATGATGATGATGAGAACCGGGAACTTCATTATTAAATTCAACCTTCCGACTACCGGCCGATGGCCGCGACCTGCGCCTGATCGGCGACGGTCGTGAGCAGGTCAACCTTGCTCTGGTAGGCCGACATCAGGAACGCGGCGGCCTCCTTGTCTTTGGGGTCGCGCAGCGCGACGCGGCGCGTCTCGTTGATGGCGCTGTCGAGCAGCGCGAGGTTGCGCTCGTAATCGAAGCGGGCCTTCGGGCTCATCACGGCGTCGCCGCCGAGTTCGACGGCCTTCGACAGCGAGGCGATGGCCTGACGGTAATTCTCCTCACCCGGCAGCAACGCCTCGCCGCCCGCTTCGGCCGCCGGCGGCTTCGCCGCTTCCCCCGCGGCGCCCGTGCGCGCGCGCGCCCCGCCCGACCTCTCGGCCGACGCCGTGACGACCGCGGCCGGGCCGCGCACGCCCGAGCCCGCAAGTCTCTCCGGGGCGCGCACGCCCTCTCCCGGCGTGACGGCGGCCACCTCGGCCGGGCCGGTCGAGGGCCGGATGGCCGGCGGCGGCCCGCCGAGCACAGGTGTCGGGGTCGCGTCGGCCCTGGCGAGCTGGCCGCCCGAGGCGTCGGGCGCCGGCCGGCGCCCGACGACCGAGAAGATGACGACCGCGAAGACCAGCACGGCCAGCGCGCCCGCGAAACCCGCGGCGCGCTGCGGCGCGAAGGCGAAAAGCCTGCGGAGCGGGCCGAAGAATGACTCGCGGAGCATGCCGCGCACAGGGGCTGCGCCCCCGGCCGGGGCCGCATCTTCGAGCCACGCGACGGCCGCAGAGATGCGCGCCCGTAAAACTTCTGTCGGGACGGCCACGCCCTCGTCCGGCGCGAAGGCCGCGGCGAAGAGGCCCGTCTCGTCGCGGGCGGCGTCCAGAGACTCGGCGCAGGCGGCGCAGCGGGCGAAGTGCGCCTCTGCCGCGCCCGCGGCCTCGGCCGCCAGCTCGCCGTCGAGGTAAGCCTGGATTGTGCCTTCGTCCAAATGTCTCGCCGTCATCGGCGTCCTCCGATCTTGCCGTACAACCTCACGAACTCCTTGCGACCGCGCGCGATCAGGCTCCCCACGTTCACCTCGTTAATCGAGAGCGCCTCGGCGATCTCGCGGTAGGAGAGGCCCTGCTGCTTGAGCAGCAGGCAACTCCGCATCGGCTCCTTGATCTGCGAGAGCGTGCGGCGCGCCTCCTCGATCTCGACGCGCCGCTCGAAGTCGGCCTGGATGCCGACGGGGGCCGCGCCCCCCGCGTCTTTGATGCCGTCGGGGCCGAAAGTCTCCGTGCCGAACTCCTCCTCGCGCTGCGACGAGCGGCTGCGGCTGCGCAGGGTGTTGAGCGCCGTGTTGGTCGCCACCCGCAGCAGCCACGGGCGGACGTGCTCGCCGCCCTGCAAAGTGCCGAGGTGCTGGTAAAGCTTCAGAAAGACCTCCTGAGTCACGTCTTCGGCCAGTCCCGAGTCGCGGACGAGCGAATAGGCGGCGCGGTAGACGGCGCGGTGGTGCAGCGTGAACGCCTCGTCAAACGTGGGCGCGGGGGCCGCGGCCGTCGTCACCGTCTCTGGCACCGAGTTAATCAAAGCTTCTGCCACTCGCTCGCTCATCATCGCCGCTCTCAAACTGGAAAACACCGCAGTCCCGCTGTTTGTGGCAGGAAAATTTTAACAGACCCGGCCAGAGAGGCAGCCCCACCGCGATTCTGCCGGACGGCGAAAAAAATGTGACGGGGCCGGAGACTTTTGTTCGATTAGCGGGGACGGCTCGCCGGCGGGAGGGCGGCGTCAATGGCGGCACGGATGCCTTCCGGGTTCATGGATTCCGGTGGTAGTTCGCGGCCGTTGAGGAAGAGGGTAGGGGTGGCGTCGATCCTGATGGAGGCGCCGCGGCGCTCGTCGGCGAGGACGCGCGCCCTGACCGGCTCGGCCTCCATGTCACGCCTGAACGCCTCGACATCGAGCCCGAGAGAACGCGCATATTCCGTGAAGTGCTGCGCGGCGTCCTCCGACTCGCTCCACTCAGGCTGGCGCGCGTAGAGGAGGTCGTGCATCTCCCAGAATCTCCCTTGGAGGCCAGCCGCCTCCGCCGCCTGCGCGGCTTGCCTCGCGTGCGCGTGTGCATCGAGGGGGAAGTGCCGGAAGACGAAGCGCACGCCGGAGCCGTAGTCTCCCTCGATCTCTTTCATCAGCGAGTGGAGGCGCGCGCAAGGCGGGCACTGAAAGTCCGCGAACTCCTCCAGCACGACCGCCGCGCCCTCGGAGCCCCTCGCGTGCGGCGGTTGCGCCCCTTCCGATGCGACCGAAAACGCCCTGAGTGGCTCGCGCTCTGGTCCGCCGCCGCGGCGCGCCAGCCACAGCCCCGCGGCCGTGCCCCCGACCAGCCCCGTGAGGATGATAATAAGAGTCAGGTGTCTTTTCATTCGCGTTCAGGCGTCGGCCCCGGCCCTTCGCTCTAATATCTGAAGAGATAACTCAACTTGACGAAGACGCGGCGCCCGGTCGAGGTCGTCGGCGGGCCACCGCGCACGAAGGGGCGGGCCTCGGCCGGGGCGAGGAGCAGATTCTCGTAATCGTCTGTGTAGCCTACATAGAGGGCCGTGCCGGGGTTGAGTAGGTAGGTGAGAAGAAAGTCGGCCGTCAGACGCTTCTCCCCCTCCAATCGGATCAGCTCAGGGACGGAGAGCACCGCCCCGTAATCGAGGATGGCCCGCAACGAAAGCTCTCGACTGAATTGGTAATTGAGCTTCGACCTCAAGACGTGATTCTCGAAGACGGTGCCCCGCCCCTCGCCGTCTGGTAGAACTACCCCGCGCGGCTCGGCCAGCCGCGTGTAGTAATACGATTGCTCGTACCTGAACCGCCGCGTGGGGCGGAAGTTGAGGCCGAAGCTGCCGCCGGTCGCGTCTGCCGCGAAGGGTTCCAGCCCCGGCGCGGGAAAATAGTTGACGCCGGAGCCGCGATTGTATGAGCCATTGAGACCCAGCCACGCGAGACGGTCGCTGTAGAAGGAGAGGCTGGTGTTCTCGGTGCGAAAGCCGCGGTCGAAGAATAATTCGTAAGACCGCGAGCGGGTGAACTGGACGGAGGTGAGCCCCGCGAAATCGATGCCGAAGCCGCCACTCGCGTACCTGTCCTGCACGCGCCCCGCCCGGTCCCAGTTAACCAGCACGAAGGCGTTGGGGCCGAAGCTGACAAGCGGGCCGCGCTCGGGACGCCAGCGGTAGGCCGCAAACTGCTCGGCCTGCCGCACGTCCACACGCGGGACGAAGCCCAGTTCGGTGTGGAAACCGGGGCTGCGATCCGTGTAGGTAAGGTCGTAACTGAAGTGACGCCCGCCGCGCGAAAGGTTGGCGAGGAGGGTCGTCCCCCAGCGGCTCATCCCGTCGCGCTCGCGCGTAAAGCTACGCGCGACCTGACCGCTCAAAGACCAGTTACGGTTGAGGCGATGGCGCGCGTCCAGAGCGAAGACACGGTTCGCAGAGGCCCCGAAATCGTAGCTCGTCAGGAGGCCCCCGACGCTCGACTGTTCGCCAAACTCCCTTTGCAAACGCAGGACGCCGACGCGCGCGCGCCGGCCGCGGTTCGGGTCGCCTGCGTCCAAAAATTCTCCGGGGGCGCGGTCATCAATCAGGAGCCCGCCGAAAGCCGTCCGTCCGACTTTGCCGGTCAACCTCACGCCGAGTTGCGGATCGGCGACTCGGCGCGAGAAAAAGAGGTTTTCGGGCGTCTGAAAGAGGCCGGCGTTCTCAATGAAGAAGGGGCGCTTCTCGGGGAAGAAGACCTCAAAGCGGCGGTTGACCGTGACCTGCGGCTCGTCGGATTCAACCTGGCTGAAGTCCGGGTTGAGGGTCAGGTCGAGCGTGAGCGAGCCGCGTAGGACGAGTTTGGCATCGAGCCCGGCCCGCGCCTCTTTCTGCCCTCGGTAGGAGGGGTCGGCGCTCGGCGTCCGCTCCAGCACACGACCGGCGCCGAGCACCCCATACGGGATGAGCTGGACGTTGCGGCCCGGCGAGACTCGCTCCAGACCTTCGAGCGTCGCGGTCTGTTGGAGCAGGCTTTGAACGCGCTGCGTGACGTAGGGCCAGTAAGACTCTTCGCTATTGTGCGTGATGGTGCGGCCGAGCGCGATTCCCCAGGTCTGCGCGTCGGCGTTCGAGAAGCGCAGGCTCTTGAAAGGGATCGCCAGCCGGACGGCGTAGCCCGTCGGAGTCAATCGCCCCTCCGAGTGCCAGAGCGTGTCGAAGTCGTAGTCGTCGCCCTGCCCTTCGACGGTGATGCCGTCGAGCTGGACGCCGAGCGGATTGACGGCGAAGTAGTAGGCGCGGCGCCGGTCGCGGAAGGTGTCGAGCGTGACGCTCACCACGTCGTCGCTCAGGATGTCCTCGCGCTTGGCGAGGCGCGCGCGGACGAGGCGGGGATCGTCCGCGCAGACGAAGATAATGTAAAGGTTCGCGTCGTCGTAGGAAAGGTAGGCGGTCGTCTTCCGGCTGGTGGGTTCGCCGTCACGCGGCGTGCGCTGGCGGAAGTCAGTCACGACGGCCGCGGCCTCGCGCGAGGCATCGCTCAAAAACTCTTCCAGCTCGGGGGGGCGCGACACGCGCGGAATGCGCAGTGAGTTACCGCCCACCGTCGTTGCAGGCGCAGTCGCCACCGCGCCCTCTTCGGCGGACGTGGGCGGAGTGCTGATGAAGATGTCGAGGCGATTAAAGTTCTGTCTGACGTGTGCGCCGCTGCCGGGCGGGAGCCGGACGACGACGACAGCGTCGTCGCCCCTCGCTTCAATCAGGACATCGACGAGGCCGCCGCCCGGCACACCCGTATGCGGCGTTGGAGGAGTGGCCCGCGGAATGATGACGTAAAAGTCCCTCCCCTCGCGTCGAGCCGTGTAATCATTGATAGGCGCGTCGGCAAAGACGGTCACACGAATGCCGTCGGACATCTCGCTAACGCGCGGCGGGGTCAGAACCCGCGCCCGCGGCGTCTGCGCGATGGAGACGGGGCAGGATGCGTGTGCCAGTGAGAAGCCGAGCAGCAGAGGGAGCAGCCGTGACATGGAGAGGGACATTCGGGGGCGCCCATCGCGGACGCTCCCCGAACGTGTTAAAGGGGTGGACACATCCTCCCTAATTGCAGGTGGCGAGACAAGCCTGGAAAGCCTTCTTGCACATGTTGAGGCCGCCGGGATTGCTGGCCTCGCGATTACACTTGTCGTAAGCAACGCGGCATTGCGTGCGGCAGCTTCCACCCTGCGCGCCAACCGTGGCAGGCGCAGAGAAGGCGAAGACGGCAACGAGCGCCAGAACGAACGAAGCGACGAAGTAACCGAGTCTCTGTCTCATATTCCAAACTCCTTTTTCGGACGTGTGGTCCGTCGGCAGGTTATTACTTACAGCTCGAAATGCAGCCCTGGTACGACTTGTTGCACTGGGCAGCTTCGCCGGTCGTCTGCGCGGTGTTCAGGCAGGCGTTCTTCGCGCGATTGCATCGGCCCTGGCACGACTCGACGGCCGCACTTGTCGGGGCGTAGAAGGAGGCTGAGAAGGTGAATGCCCCGGCGAGCGCGAACGAGGCAGCGAAGTACGCGATCTTCTTTTTCATAAACCCTCCAAAAGATGGGTGAAGGCGCCGCAAGCGGTCAGTTTATTGGTGCGGTCGAGCATGGCTGAAGGTTCACGACGCGGGAACAAGAGTTTGGGAGAGATGTGGCCGCCCGTAGCCACCGCATGACTCCCGCTGTTGGCTGCTGAAGATCACCTGGCAGCCGCGGGTCTAAGTGAACAACTTTCAATTACAGAAAGTGGGGATGAGCGCCGGATTCCACCACGAAGGCGCGTCGCTCGTCCACCTCCTCGCCCTCGTCAATGAAGATGGCGCCCTTCGTGCGCCATCTTCCGAACGAGTCTCCGTTTCGCAGGAATTTGTGCTAGCTCTTTGTACTACCTGCCGTGGTATCCGTCAATGTCTTTGACCTTTTCCTGTTTGCCAAACTGTTGAAATTCTGTGCCTGTTTCTCACGGATTCTTTCAAGCCACGGACTGCCGCGACGCGAGTTAGTCGCCTCGCGTTGGCTGCTGCTAATATTACCCGCATGCCTGGAAGAAGCGTGGGCGCCCGAGAGACACCCGCTGAATCACACTAAAAGGAAGTTTGCATGAGCGAAGCCACGAGGGCCGAAAGCAAGTTCGAGTTAACGGAGGAGTTGCGCCGGAGCCCCTTTCTGCGGGCCTGCCGCCGCGAGCAGACGCCCTACACGCCCGTCTGGCTGATGCGGCAGGCCGGCCGCTACATGAAGGAGTACCGCGACGTTCGGGCCAAACATACTTTTCTTGAGATGTGCAAGAAGCCCGAAGTCGCCTCGGAGGTGACCGTTTACGCCGCGCACCGCCTCGACGTGGACGCGGCCATCATCTTCGCAGACATCCTGCTCATCATCGAGCCGATGGGCCTTGAGCTTGAGTTCGCCAAAGGCGAGGGGCCGGTCATCCACAACCCTGTCAGGTCGGCCGCGGACGTGGACCGGCTGCGCGAGGTCGAAGACATATCGGCGCTCGACTACGTCTACGAGGCCATCCGGCAGACGCGGCGCGACCTCAGGGCCGACATCCCGCTCATAGGCTTCTGCGGCGCACCCTTCACGCTCGCCTCCTACATCTGCGAGGGCGGCGGGTCGAAAGCCTACGTCAACACCAAGCGGCTGATGCACGCCGACACGGGCGCCTGGCACGCGATGATGTCGCTCATCGCCCGCGCCCTCTCGAAGTATCTCAACGCGCAGATCGAGGCCGGCGCGCAGGCCGTCCAGATTTTCGACTCGTGGGTGGGCGCGCTCTCGCCCGACGACTACCGCGAGTTCGTCCTCCCGCACACTCGCGCCGTCGTCGAGGGCGTCAAGCCGGCCGTCCCCGTCATCCACTTCGGGACCGGCACGGCCACCCTGCTCGAACTGATGAAGGAGGCGGGCGGCGACGTGATCGGGCTCGACTGGCGCGTGCGGCTCGACGAGGCCTGGGCGCGGCTCGGCGACGTGGCCGTGCAGGGCAACTTCGACTCGGCGCTCCTCTTCACCACGCCCGATATCGTCCGCCGCGAGGCCAAAAAGATTCTCGACCAAGCCGCCGGCCGCCCCGGCCACATCTTCAACCTCGGCCACGGCATCATGCCCGAGACGCCGGTCGAGAACGTGCTCGCCCTCGTCGAGGCCGTTCACGAGTACAGCAGGCGCGAATAAGGCCCCGCGGCCCGAGCCGAGACGATGAAAGAGAAAGAGCAGCCCGGCACAGGCGTCACGCCGCAGTTCGCGGCCCTCCGGCGCCCCGCCTGGATTCCCGAGACAGAGCCGGGCGACGGAGCGCCGGCCGATTCAAAGTTTGCCGGAACGCCTTACCTGGGCGACGGGGGCGAGTGGCCGCCCTGCCCCAAATGCCGCCGTCCCCTCCAACTGTTCCTTCAACTCAACCTCGGGCAACTCCCGGAGGCTGCCCGAGGTGAGTTCGGCGAGGGGCTGCTCCAGTTCTTCCACTGCACTTACTCGGACACGAGTTGCGATCAATTCTTCGACACCTCCCCGCACTTCTCGAATGGCGTGCTTCTCCGCCTGCTGCCGGCGGAGGGCACCGCCGGGACCTACACGGGCCACGCCCGGCCCCCGGAGTTCGCGGCCCCCAACCGGGGTGAGGAAGCGCCGCCCTCTGTGCCCGACGAGCCGCCCTCGCCGAAACTAGGGGGCGGGTGGCGCGAGGCAGCGAAGGGCGTGCTCCTCGATCTGCTGAGGCTGGGACGCGGAACCTCGAAGCAGGACGGGGGAGCGCACCCGCCCTTGCCGCCGAGACGGATCATCGGGTGGCGCGAGGTGTGCGAGTACCCCGGATACATGGAGACCTGCGACCTGTTGTTAGGCCGCGAGCTGACCGACGACGAGGAGGACGAGATTTATGAGGCGGAGCCTCGTGTGGGCGACAAATTGGGCGGCTGGCCCTACTGGGTGCATGAACCCGAGTACCCCGACTGCCCCGTCTGCGGCCGGCGCATGAGGCACGTCTTCCAGCTCGCCTCGGAGGAGAACCTAAACTACGTCTTCGGTGATCACGGCATCGGCTACGTCACGCAGTGCACGGAGCACAAGGATGTCATGGGCTTCCACTGGGCTTCCACCTAGAAGGCTGCGGTCCCCTTACTTTCGATGGAACATCAGAACAAACATGGCTACGACGCGGTCCTCTTCGTCTCATTCGGCGGCCCCGAGGGGCCGGGGGAGGTCATGCCCTTCCTCGAAAACGTCCTGCGCGGCCGCAACGTCCCGCCCGAGAGGATGCGCGAGGTGGCGCACCACTACGAGCTGTTCGGCGGCGTGAGCCCCATCAACGAGCAGAATCGCCGCCTCATCGCCGCGCTCGAACGCGAGTTGGAGACGCGCGGCCCGCGCCTGCCCGTCTACTGGGGCAACCGCAACTGGCACCCGCTCTTGCCCGACGCGCTGCGGCGGATGCGCGACGACGGCGTGCAGAGCGCCCTGGCCTTCGTCACCTCGGCCTATAGCTCCTACTCGGGCTGCCGGCAGTACCGCGAGAACATGGAGGCGGCTCGGGCCGAGGCCGGCCCCGGCGCGCCGCGCGTAGAGAAGCTGCGCGTCTACTTCAATCACCCCGGCTTCGTCGGGCCGAACGCCGAGAATTTGCGCGCGTCGCTCGAACAACTGCCGGCCGAGCATCGCGCGGCGGCCCGCGTCGCCTTCACCGCGCACAGCATCCCGGCGGCGATGGCCGCGGGCTGCGACTACGAGCGGCAGCTCCTCGAAACCTGCCGCCTCGTGGCCGAAGAAGCGGGGCACGAACGGTGGCGGCTGGTCTTCCAGAGCCGTTCGGGGCCGCCCTCGCAGCCCTGGCTCGAACCAGACATCTGCGACCACCTGCGCGAGTTGAAGGGAGAGGGCGCCGCGGACGTAATCGTCCACCCGGTCGGCTTCATCTCGGACCACATGGAGGTGCTCTACGACCTCGACACGGAGGCGCGGCAGGTCGCCTCCGGCCTCGGCCTCAACATGATCCGCGCCGCCACGGTCGGCACGCACCCCGAGTTCGTCTCGATGATCCGCGAGCTGATCCTCGAACGGCTCGACCCCGAGCAGACGCGCCGCACGACCGGGCGCCTGCCCGCATGGCACGACGCCTGCCCGGCAGATTGCTGCCTCTACACGCCGGCGCGCCCGGCCGCCCCCGCGCGCGCCTGAGCCGCCGGGGCGAGCGACTGCCGATGAGCGACAGCGACGAACGACTGCCGACGAACGACTGCCGACAAAGGCCCGGGGCCGAACCGAGGCCGCGCCGCCACGAACGAACGTGCCCCCACCGAACCCGACCGGAATGACTGAGACCGACGACGCGCGGCGGGTCGTGGTCGTCGGCGGCGGCGTCTCGGGCCTCGCCGCGGCCCACCGCCTGCGCGAGTTGCTGGACGAGTCCGGTCCGACGGCGAGCGCCGGCTCGCGCGGCGTCGGCCGCGTGGAGGTCGTCCTGCTCGAAGCTTCGGGGCGCGTCGGCGGGACGGTGCGGACCGAGCGGCACGAAGGGTTCCTGCTCGAAGGCGGCCCGGACTCTTTCATCTCGGAGAAGCCGGCGGCCGTCGAGCTGGCCCGCCGCCTCGGCCTCGCCGACCGGCTCGTCGGCACCAACGACGAGCACCGCCGCAGCTTCGTCGTCCACGGCGGGCGACTGCGCCCCACGCCCGAGGGCTTTCACCTGCTCGCGCCCGCCCGCCTCTGGCCCTTCCTGACCACAGACATCTTCACCTGGCGGGGCAAGGCGCGGATGGCGCTCGACCTCGTGCTGCCGCGTCGCCGCGCCGCAGACGCTCGTGACGAGAGCCTCGCCTCCTTCGTTCGCCGCCGGTTCGGGCGCGAGGCCCTCGAACGGATGGCCCAGCCGATGGTCGGCGGCATCTACACTGCCGACCCCGAACGCCTCAGCCTGCGCTCGACCATGCCCCGCTTCCTCGACATGGAGCGCGATCACCGCAGCCTGATTCTCGCCCTGCGCCGGCAGGCCCGCGCCCGAAACGGCGGCCACACGGAGGGCACGAGCGGCGCGCGCTACGGCCTCTTCCTCTCCTTCGACGAGGGCACGCAGGTCTTGACAGACGCGCTCGCGGCGCGCCTCCCGCCCGGCACGCTCAGGCTAGGCACGCGCGCCGAATCAATCGGGCCGCGGCGGGGGGGCGGCTGGACTGTCGGGCTCGCGGGCGGGGAGACGATAAGGGCCGCCGCGGTCTGCCTCGCGCTCCCGGCCTATGCTGCGGCCCGGCTGCTGGCCGACGTTGACTCGACGCTCGCCGCGGAGCTGGAAGCCATCCCCTACGCCTCGACGGCCACCGTCAACCTCGCCTATCGCCGCGCGGACATCCCGCACCCGCTCGACGGGTTCGGCTTCGTCGTGCCGCACGCCGAGCGACGGGCCACGCTCGCCTGCACCTTCAGCAGCGTCAAGTTCGCGGGCCGCGCCCCCGAAGGTCACGCGCTGCTGCGCGCCTTCGTCGGCGGCGCCTTGCAGCCCGAGATGTTCGCTCTCGACGAAGAGGCGATGACGGCCGCCGTGCGCCGCGACCTGCGCGACCTGCTCGGCGTCGAGGCGCCGCCGCTCTTCGAGCGCGTCGAGAAGTGGCCGCGCTCGATGGCGCAGTATCACCTCGGCCACGCCGAGCGGGTCGGGCGCGTCCGCCGCCGCCTCTCGTCGCTCCACGGCCTCGCCCTCTGCGGCAACGCCTACACCGGCGCCGGCCTGCCCGACTGCGTCCGCGAGGGCGAGCGGGCCGCCGCCGACATCATCGAACACCTTCGACGAGGTTAAAGACCATGCCGAGCTGGCAGGCGCGAATAATCAACGGCTACTTCCGCGCGGTCATCCGCCGACGCCACTGGGGCGACGAGCTTTCGGTCGCCCGCCGCGCACGCCGCCACTTCGGGACGCCCGGCGCCTTGCAGAAGCTCCGCAGCTTCGGCGTGCGCGTGTCGGCTGTGAGCGAGGGCGGGGTGCGCGGCGAGTGGGTCGAGCCGCCTGAGCCCGAGGGCGGCGCGATACTCTACTTCCACGGCGGCGGCTACGTCGCCGGCTCGGCCGCCGGGAACCGACCCATCACGGCGGCGCTGGCGCGTCTCGCCCGCCGCCGAGTCTTCTCGCTCGACTACCGCCTCGCCCCCGAACACCGTTACCCTGCGGCGCTCGACGACGCCCTCGCGGCCTACCGCGCATTGCTAGACGGCGCGCTGGGCGGCGGCCGGCTGCCCGCCTCGACAATCGCGCTCGCGGGCGACTCTGCGGGCGGCGGGCTGGCGCTCGCCCTGCTGCTGCGCGCGCGCGACGAGGGGCTGCCGGCGCCGGGCTGCGCCGTCTGCTTCTCGCCGTGGACCGATTTGTCGGGCTCGGGCGAATCGGTCAGGGCTAACGACGGCCGCTGCGTCTTCCTCCGCCCCGAGAACTGCGCAGAGTTCGCCGGCGCCTACCTCGCGGGCGCCTCCCCGCTCGACCCTTACGCCTCGCCGGTCTTCGGCGACCTGCGGGGCCTGCCCCCCGTCCTGCTGCAAGTCGGCTCGACCGAGCTGCTGCTCGACGACGCCCGCCGCGTCCACGAGAAGATCGGCGAGGCCGGCGGCCTGTCAGAGCTTGAGGTCTACGACGACGTGGCCCACTGCTGGCAGATGCTCGACGGCTTCGTGCCCGAGGCGCGGACCGCGCTCAGGAGCGCCGCCCGGTTCGTCGGCCAACACCTCCGCCCGTAAAACTACAAGCCGCAACCGGAGCTCGCCTTACCCTCAGAAAGTTTTAGAGGTGGATGACGTGCGACCTGCGCCAGAGGTCCGCTGGGATGCTGCCGCGTGGGGCCGCTGTGATGAGGATGATGTAGCCGGCGTCGTCGCCCGCGTGTTCCGAGGCGAGGCGGTGGTAGAAGTCTGCGCGGCGTGCCGCCGAGGCCGGGGCCCCCGAGACAGGGGCCGTCGCGGGCTCGACGAGGGCCAGCCGGCGCAGGCAGGCGTAGAGGTGTTCGCGTCCTGCGCCGACGGGGCCGTCCTCCCCGCCGAGGGTCAGGCGCAGCTCGGCCCGCTCGTTCAGGAAGTGCGCGGCGAGCGTGGCGGCGAGCGTGACGCCGCGCTCGAAGCGTGCGGCCCCGTCCGGGCCTTCGCCGGGCTCGGTGTCGAGCGCCAGGCGGACGCGGCGGTCATCTTCGGCCGTGAACTCTCGGACGATGAGGCGGCCCTGCCGCGCCGTCGCCTTCCAGTCGATGTGGCGCACGTCGTCGCGCGGCTGGTACTCGCGCAGGCTGTGCAGGTCCTGGCCGGTGCCGCGCCGGGCCGCCTCCACTTGGCCCGCGTCAATCGGCAGCAGGTGCAGCTCGTCGCCCGCGTCGCCCGGCTTCGGGTAGACGACGATCTCCACGTCGCGCGCGCGGAGCCGGCGCCGCAGCCGGAAGAAGCCGAACGGGAAGCGCGTTGACAGCTCGAAGCCGGTGACGACGACGCGGCCGCGGCGCTCGAAGATTTGCGCGGCACGCTGCTCGACCTTCGAGTGGTGTGGCGCGTACATGAAATAGGCCAGCACGCGCCGCTGCTCTGTCGCGCGCCGCCGCCCGCGGGCCGCGCCCTCGCCGCGCATCCGCGCCTCGACCGCCACCGAGAAGGCCGGCAGCAGCCGCTTCGCGTTGTGCAGCGTGACGACCACCGGCGCCGAGTCGCCCGCAAAGATGTGGTCCGGGAAGCGCGCCGAGACGGCAAGCTCGCGCAGAGAGGCGCGGCCGGCCGACCACGCGACGAAGAGCGTCGAGGTCAGGACCGAGAAGACCAGGAAGAGAAGGTTGTTGCCGGTGTTCCAGGCGGCGAAGGTGACGACGGCGTAGATAGAGATGAAGACCGCGCCGCCCGCCGTCACCTGAAACGGCAGGTCGAGCCGCGCGGCCTCTGCGCGGGCCGAGCGCGCCAGCGGCGGGACCACGAAGAGCACGATCAGCCCCGCGAAGAGCAGCGACGCCAGCGCCCCGAGCCGCGCCAGCTCCCAGTCGCCGGTTCGCCGGCCCCAAAGCGTCACGGCGGCGGCGCCCACCCCGCACAGCACGACCGCCGTGCCGAGCACTGCGTTACGCCAGGCCCTCCAACCGCCGTGCTGAGCCATAAGTTTACCGCCCGACCCGCCCGGCGCGCCGGGTCGAAGCCCGCACACACCGTCCGCCGTCACCTGTCCTCGGCCGGGTTCAGGTTCAGGCCGCCGGCCACGTCGAACGTCATCCTGTCGCCCTCGACGCGCCGCGGCGCCGAGACCCGCCGGCAGAGGTTGCCGTCGCAGTCGAGCCCGATTTGTACGCGCA
The DNA here is from genome assembly GCA_035645715.1 of Pyrinomonadaceae bacterium. Taxonomy (GTDB): domain Bacteria; phylum Acidobacteriota; class Blastocatellia; order Pyrinomonadales; family Pyrinomonadaceae; genus QHXN01. The sequence goes on along the minus strand of DASQMB010000044.1, from coordinate 118,197 downwards.
GGCCGCGCAGGTTCGCCGGCACCTCCAGGCGCCCTTCGGCGTCGGTCCGAGCGGCGACGACGCCGCCCGGCGGGTTCTCGACCAGCACCCGCACATCGACGTTCGAGACCCGCGTCTCGCCGCTCACGAGCGTCAGGCGGATCGTCTTTGCGCCTCCCACGCACGAGCCGGCGGCGAGCGCCCAGGCCGCTGCCACGCACGCGGCGAAAGAGCGAGCCGCGCCCCCGGCGCGCGTCAACTCTCGCGCGGGGGTCCGACGGCCCGCGGCCGCTGCTGCGTCTCTCATGGCCTGGGAGCGTTTCAGAGGGGGACGCTGATCGTCTTCATGATGTCGCGCAGGACCTCTTCGGCCTCCTCGCTTCGGCGCCTGAGCGACGAGGAGAAGCGCGAGCTGACGACGAGGCGGTGCGCGAAGGCCGGGAGGATGAGCCGCTTGATGTCGTCGGGCACGCAGTAGTCGCGCCCCTCGGTCAGGGCGAGCGCCTGGGCGGCGCGGAAGAGCGCGAGCGTGCCGCGCGGGCTGACGCCGAGGTCGAGCGTCTCCGACGCGCGCGTGGCCGCCGCCACCCGCATCAGGTAGTCGACCAGCACGTCGTCCACCGCGACGGCGTGCACGGCCCGCTGCAACTCAACCACCTCGGCCGCGCTGAGCACCGGCCGCAGGGCTTCGAGCGGGTCGCCCCGCTCGCGGTCACGCAGTATCTCCTTCTCGATCTCGAAATCGGGGTAGCCGATGCGGACGCGGAGCATGAAGCGGTCCACCTGCGACTCGGGCAGCGGGTAGGTGCCGTGGTGCTCGACCGGGTTCTGGGTCGCCAGGACGACGAAAGGGACGGGCAGCCGGTATGTCGTTCCCTCGACCGTGACGTGCCCCTCGCCCATCGCTTCGAGCAGGGCCGACTGCGTCTTCGGGGTGGTGCGGTTGATCTCGTCGGCCAGAACGACGTTGGCGAAGATGGGGCCGGGCTTGAACTCGAAGGCGCGGGCCTGCTCGTCGTAGACCGAAAGGCCGATCACGTCAGAGGGCAGCAGGTCCGAGGTGAACTGGATGCGCTGGAAGGAGCAGTTGACGGCGCGTGCGAGCGCCTGCGCCAGCGTGGTCTTGCCGACGCCGGGCACGTCTTCGATGAGGAGGTGGCCGCCCGCCAACAGCGCCACGACCGAGAGGCGCACGACCTCGGGCTTGCCCTTGATGACGCGCCCGACGGCGGCCTGCAAGCGGGCCACGCGCTCGGCCGCTTCTTCAGCCCCCAGCACGCCTTCGCCGCCCGCCGCCTGCAAGTTCCTCATGCCTTCTCGCTAGTCCTCTCGGGTTGCGGCCATTCTACACGTTCCGCACGCCGCGCCGCACGCCGCGCCTCGCGGGGCCATCGCGGGGCCATCTCGGGAACGGCGCGCGGCCGGCTGCTCACGCGCGGGCGCGAGGCGCGGGCGCGGCAGGCGGCGTGTGACTCGTGTGGCCTCATGTTGTAAAATCGCGCACCGGCGGGACGGGCGGCGCGACTCCTTCGCCGCCGCGCGCCGGGCCTTAGTGGAACCCGCGCCGGAATCATACGTTTACAGCACCGCACGGCAGGAGAGGTAATCGAACGCCATGAATAACAGCCACCGAGAGCGCCAGCGCGGCTTCTCGCTCGTCGAGCTGATGATCGTCATCTCGATCATCGGCATCCTGATCGCCATCGGCATCCCGGCCTGGCAGGGCTCGGTCCGCTCGGCCAACGAGGCGGCCGCCATCAGCCACCTCAACCGCATCGCCACGGCCCAGGTCACCTTCTACAACTCGAAGAACCGCTCCGGCTACGGCACCTTCGAACAGCTCGCCTCCGGCGGCTACCTCGACTCGCGCTTCAAGGGCGACACCCCGGCCGTGGACGGCTACGTCTACGAGATGGCGCTGACGCCCCGCTCGGGCTCGCAGCCGCCCGAGTTCCACGTCAACGCCAACCCGCAGAAGCCCACGGGCCTGACGGCCACCGGCAGCCAGTTCTTCTACATCGGCTCCGACTCGGGCACCGTGCGCGTCAACAGCGAGAAGCCGGCCACGGCCGAGGACGCGGCCGTCGGCGGCGGGGGCAACGAGTCGAAGTGAGCGGCGGCCCGGGCGCAAAGCACGTCCCGCGGCGGGCGGCTCGCTTGACGCTCGCGCGCCCGCTTTGTTAGCATCCCGCTTCCTCGGCCGTCGAATAAAGTTTCGTCAGCCCACTTAGCTCAGTTGGTTAGAGCACACGCTTCACACGCGTGGGGTCGGAGGTTCGAGTCCTCCAGTGGGCATCTTCCCTTCCCAGACATAATCCCAAACAAGTTCCGCGCCCGCGCTTAGAGGCCGCCCGCCCGGCGGCGGTTCCGAATTCTCGGTTCGGGCCTGCGCCCGGCGTGCGGCCCCCCAGACGCGCGGCCGGTAAACTCTCAAGCGCCCCGCCGTAAAACTCGGCCGTCACTGCGCAGTCTCGGCCGCGGGCTCACTTCCCCATCAGTGCCATGTAAGCGTCGGGCAGGCGGTCGCGCCAGTTCGTGTAGTTGTGGCCCGCCTCCGACTCGAAGTAGGCCACGGGGTAGCCCCTGCCGCGGAGCATGACCTGCACGCGGCGGTTGACGCCGAGCAGAGATTCGAGGCGGCCCGTGTCGAGGTAGAACCGCATGGGGTGGCGGCGACGGGCCTCCTCGTCGAGCCCCGCGAGCGCCGAGACTACGCGCTCGTCGTCGATCCAGAAGGCCGTCGATTGTCCGCCGACGCGCGCGAAGACCGAGGGGTGTTTGAGCGCCGTCCAGACTGAGATGACGCCGCCGAGGCTCGCGCCGAGCAGGGCGCGCGCGTCGCGGTCGCGCACGGTGCGGTAGCGGGCGTCAACGTGTGGCACCAGTTCGAGGGCCATGAAGTCTGCGAACCGGTCGCTCGCCCAGTAGTCTTTCATCCGGTCGGCCGGGTCCACGAAGACGAGGATGAAGGGCTCGACTTTGCCCTCGCGGACGAGCCGGCGGGCGGTCTCGACGGCGGCGGCGCGCCGGAGGTAGTCCGAGCCGTCCTGCACGTAGAGCACCGGAAAGCGCCCGCCCGCGCGCCCGTACTCGGGCGGCAGGTAGACTGTAATCTTCCTCTCGCCGTTGAGGTGGCGGCTCGGCACGGCGTCGGCCACGACGTTCGCCGGGTCGTCCGTCACGCCCGCGCCCCCGCCGGCGTGGGCCGGCGGCGCGGCCGTGTAGCCCTCGGTCGTGAAGTAGGAGTTTTCGCCGCCGACGCCGTTGTCGTTGCGGTCGGGGTTGAGCGGGTCGAGAATCCACTCGCCGTCGGCGACGAGTTTGTATTCGGCGCGCGTGCCCCGCTGAAAACGCGCCGCGTAGAACTTAAAGTCCGTGCCCGGCAGCTCGCGCATGAGGAGCGAGCGCGGCGCCCAGTCCGTGAAGTCACCCGCGACCTCGACGCGGCGGGCCGGGCCGCGGTAGACGAAGACCACCTCCTCGCCCGAGACGACGGGCGAGCGCGTCGCACCCTTGATCCGTTCCATCAGCGCGGGCGAAAGCTCCGACGCCTCGGCGGCGCGCCGCTCGTCGGCCGAGAGGCCGCGCACGCGCGCGCGGTGAAAGCCCGTGGCGCCGCCGGGCGCGACCAGCGCGACCAGCACGAAGCTCTCGCCGGGCGTGACCTTAACGTCGAACTCGAACTGGCCGCGCTCGTTCGTCTGAAGCTCGCGCCGCTCTTCGGCCGAGGGGCCGCGTACCAGAAAGGCCCGCCCCTTCGGCGGCGCCTGCCCGCGGACGCGGAACGAGCTGCCCGCCTCCATCCTTTCCAGCACCTGCTCGGCCGGGAACATTACGCCGCCCGAGGCCCGCGCCGGCGGGGTCTGCCCGACGTAGCGCGCGGCCACGACGGCCGGCGTGTCGAGGTTGCGCCCCTCCTGCAAGTTCGTGGCGAGGCGGATGAACTGCGCCATTGACCAGGCGAGCGGCGTGGCCGAGCCCGTGCCCTCGCCGAACTTCAAGTCGGGCGCCGGGCTCTGCCGCATGTCCCAGACCTGTTCGGGGAGCATCCGCCCCTCGTTGGCGAAGCCGGCCATGTCGGCCAGCCTGCGCCGCGCGGCAGAGCCATCGCCGCGCGCCAGCTCGTACTGCCCGCGCTCGCCCGCCAGCAGCACCCAGAGCCGCCCCTTGCCCGTGTACTTGCCGTCCCAGTTCCACGGCCGCCCGTCGTCCATCTCGCCGTAGCCGTCGTGGTTGTAGCGATAGAAGGAGACGCCCCTCGGCGTCTCGACGCGGATGACCTTGTCGATGACGGCGAGCGACTTGGCGACGAGCGGGTCCGCGGGCGGCTTGATGCCGAGGCGGACCAGTTCGAGGAAGCCTGCGTCGACGACGTGGCGCTCGTCGAAGGTGCCGGCGCCGTTGTTCAGCTCGCGCGGGTCGCCGTCGTTCGGGTCCGTGTCCTCGTTGACGCGGATGTAGTAGCTGCCGTCGCCGTGCGGGCCGGTCGTCGTCGCCGTCCAGGCTTCTATGTTGCGCGCCCAGTCGTCGGCCGCGGCGAGGTAGACGTGGGCCGAAGGCTGATCGTCGTTGCGGCGCGCGATCTCGGCCGCGCAGACGAGGCCGGCGATCTCGGCCGCGATGGTCGAGGGCGAGTAGCCTGCCTCCTCCTCCCAACGCTCCTGCGGAGTCCGGGGGCCGTTGCGCACGACGAAGTCGGCCGCCGGCCTGACGTGCTTGACGTAGGTCTCGTTGTCGGTGCGCCCCAGCTCGTGCGCGAGGATGAGCGGGTAGGCCACCTCGTCCATCTGCAAAGAGCCCCAGAAGGGGCGGCCGTCGAGCCAGGAGTTCTGCGGGAAGCTGCCGTCGGGCTTCTGCTGGACGCGGAAGAGGTAATCGAGCGCGCGGTCGGCCGAAGCCTTGTCGCCGAGGGCGTGGAAGGCCGTGGCGACCTGATAGAGGTCGCGCGACCAGACGAGGTGATAGCCGCCGACCTGCGGCTCGTTGGCGCTGGCGCCGCCGCCCCACGGCACGCTCAAGGAAGCGATCATCGCGCCGCGGTAGGTCTTGTCTTCGTGGGCCTTCAGGACCATCGCGGCCATGTCGTACTGCGACTGGTGCTCGGCCCCGACGCCGCGCAAGCTGCGCACGTACTCGTGCCAGCCCGCGTCGTACTCGGCCCGCGCCTTCTCGAAGCCCTTAGACAGGGAGGCGCGCGCGTTCGCCAGCGCCTCGGCCGGCTCGCGGCCGAACCCGAGCGCGAGCGTGAACGAGGTGGCCGCGGCGCTGCGCGGCGGCATCGAGCCGACCTGCACGACGTTGCCGTCGGCCGCGCGCTGGTAAGCGTTGGAGATGCGGCCGTCCCTCCTGAGCCGGGTCAGGCCGTCGCTCGTCCCGAAGTAGCCGTTGACGGTCTCGCGGAAGCCGACGCTCGAAATCAGGGCCGAGGCTTTGTCGGCGTCCGAGGCGACGAGCGCCCCGGCCTCTGTCCAGGCCGAGTCGTGCATGCCGCTGTTGTTGAGAGAGGGGTCGTGGTAGACGTAGAGCTGCTCGCCGCCGCGCCCCTTGAACTGCACGTCGATCAGGACGGTCGAGCGCGCGGGGTCGGTGACGTAGGTCTTCGTGATGGTGTAGGCGCCGCTCCTGGCGGTGTTGATTTGACGGAAGGTGAGCGAGCGCGAATCGAGGACTTCGAGGCGGTGCGTGGTGTCCTCATCCTCGGTCTCGACGCGCCTGCCGTCGGGGCTCGTGATGATGAGCTGCGTCAGGCGCGTCTCGCCCACGTCAACGGTCGGGTAATAAATCTCGGTCATCACGCCCGCGCGCAGCGTGAACCAGACCTTAGATTCGAGCGTGTTCGAGGTGCCGACGGCGGCCTTGCCGGCGCTCTCCCAGCGCGCGTCGCCGCCGGGCGCGCCGGGCGCCGGTTCTCGCCGCGCGTCCTGCGGCGGGGCGGGCCGAACCTGCTGCGCCGGGGCGCGCGTCGGCCGCCGCAGCGCAGTACGACGCGCGCCCTGCGGCGTTGCACGCGGCGCGTCCCGTTGCGCCTGCCGCGCCGAGACCAGCACCGGCGGCGCCGGGACGGCGGCGAGCGCCAACACCAGGGCGAGCAGCGACGCCCGCCCGGCCTCCCTGTTGCTTCTCATCTCGTGGCGGGGCGGTTTCAGCCCCGGCGGCGACCCAGCATGTCGAAGCCGACGGCCGCGACCAGGACCGAGCCCTTGACGATACTCTGCGTCGCACTCTGCACGCCCAGGAGCGACATCCCGTTGTCGAGGCTCGCCATGATGAGCGCCCCGACGAGAGCGCCCGGCACCGTCCCGCGCCCGCCCATCAGGCTCGTCCCGCCGATGACGCAGGCCGCGATGGCGTCGAGCTCCATCAGGCTGCCGGCGTCCGGGGAGGCACTGCCGACGCGGGCCGTGTGCAGCAGCGAGGCCACGCCGACCAGCAGGCCCAGCACGCAGAAGGCGCCGGTGATGTAGCGCCGGATGTTGATGCCGGAGAGGCGGGCCGCGTCAGGGTTGCCGCCGATGGCGTAGAGGTAGCGGCCGAACGTCGTGTTCTGCATGAGGAACGCGCCGAGCATCGCCACCGCCAACAGCACCAGCACCGGCACCGGCACGCCGCCCTGCCAGTTCATCATGTAGACGAAGGCGACGACGAGCGCCGAAGGCACGAGGATGCGCGCCGCGTTCGCGGCCGTGCTCGATGGACTGAGCCCGTGGCGACGGCGCGCGCGGCCGCGCCTGAGCGTCAGCCAGATGATGGCCGCAATCGCCAGCGCCGCCAGCGCCCAGCCGATCTCGGGCGCGACCAAATCCACGCCGAGCGCGCGGAAGACGGGGTTGCGCACGGGCACGGTCGAGCCCTCGCTGACGCGCAGGATGAGACCGCGCCAGGCCAGCATCCCCCCCAGCGTGACGATGAAGGCCGGGATGCCGACGCGCGCGACGAGCGTGCCCTGCACGGCCCCGATGGCGACCGCGATGGCGAGCGCCACGAGCAGCGCCGGCACCAGCCCCCACCCCTGCGCCATCGCCGCCGCGCCCCCGGCGAGCCCCACCACCGAGCCGACCGAGAGGTCGATCTGCCCGGCCACGATCACCATCAGCATCCCGACCGCCAGCACGCCCGTCACGGCCATCTGCTGCAACAGCTTCGAGAAGTTGACCGGGTGGAGGAAGATTCCGTAGGGGTACAGCTCCGTCACCGTCTGCCACTGGAAGAAGAGCCAGATGGCGACGAGCGCGATGATCATCGTGTAGGCGCGCAGGCTGTCGGTCGGCAGCCGGAATCCGGCGGCGCGGCCCCCGGGCGAGCCCTCGGGGGCGGCGCCCGGGGGCGACACGTCGGCGTTGGTCGGCGGCCTGTCGAGGCCCGGCTCGTTCGTCGTTACGGGGTCGCTCATTCCCAGACACCTCAGAGTGAATTTGACAGGACTGACAGGACTGACAGGACTCAAAAACGTGGAAGAAGAAAGGCAGCACGGCCCGACGCGGCCGCGCCCTCTCGGCCCTCAGCCTCTCCACCTTCTCTTCCTCTTTAATTCTGTCAATCCTGTTAATCCCGCCAAAATTTCCCCCTCCCGCTCACACGCTCTTCGCCCGCCCGGTGGCGCACGACATGACGCGCTCGGGCGTGGCCTCCTCGCGGCGGAACTCGCCCGTGACGCGCCCCTCGTGCAGCACCAGCACGCGGTCTGAGAGCCCGAGCACCTCGGGCAGCTCCGACGAGACCAGCACTATGGCCAGCCCCTCGGCGGCCAGCCGGTTGATGTGGACGTAAATCTCCTGCTTGGCCCCCACGTCGATGCCGCGCGTCGGCTCGTCGAGGAAGAGCACCTTCGGCCTGGTCAGCAGCCACTTGGCGAGCACGACCTTCTGCTGGTTTCCGCCCGAGAGCGTGCCCGCCACGGTGAAGACCGACGGCGCCTTGACCCGCAGGTCTCTCATCGCCTGCTCGCCCGCGGCGGCCTCGGCGTCCACGCTGGTCAGGAAGCGGCCCGAGAGCGTGCGCAGTCCGGCGAGCGTCATGTTGTTGAGGATGGTCTGGTCGAGGACGAGGCCGAACCGCTTGCGGTCCTCGGTGACGAAGCCGATGCCGTGCCGGATGGCGTCGCTCGGGCTGTCGATCTCGACGCGCCGCCCCCCGACGAAGACCTCGCCGCCCTTCCTCCCGGCGTGCGCGCCGAAGACGGCCATCAGCAGCTCGGTCCGGCCCGCCCCCATCAACCCGGCTATCCCGAGCACCTCGCCGCGCCGCACCTCGAAGCCGACGTTTTTGACGAGAATTTTGCCCGGCACGGCCGGGTCTTCGACCGACAGGTTGCGCACTTCGAGGACCGCTTCGCCGCGCTCGTGCTTCGGCTCGGGGAAGATGTCGCCGACCTCGCGGCCGACCATGCGGGCGATGACGCGCGGCTCGTCCCACTCGGAGGCGGGCGCCGTGCCCACCGTGCGCCCGTCGCGCAGCACAGTGATGCGGTCGGCGAGACGGAAGACCTCTTCGAGCTTGTGCGAGATGTAGACCATCCCGACGCCGCGCTCCCTGAGGCGGCCGAGTATGCCGAACAGAGTCTCGACCTCTGCGTCGGTGAGCGCGGCCGTCGGCTCGTCGAGGACGAGGATGCGGGCCTCGTGCGAGAGGGCCTTGGCGATCTCGACGAGCTGCTGCCGGCCGATGCCGAGGCGGCCGACGGGCGTGTGGGCCTCGACCGGCAGGCGCAGCTCGTCGAGCAGCCTTTGGGCGCGGCTGTAGAGTTCCTCCCAACGGACGACTCCGAAGCGGCGCGGCTCGCGCCCGAGGAAGATGTTCTCGCCGACCGACAGCTCCTTGACGAGCGACAGCTCCTGAAAGATGACGGCGACGCCCGCCGCCTCGGAGTCGCGCACCGAAGAGAAGCGGCGGGCGTCGCCCTCGATGGACACCTCGCCGCCGTAGGTGCCGTGCGGGTAGACGCCGCCGAGAATCTTCATCAGCGTGGACTTGCCCGCGCCGTTCTCGCCGACGAGCGCGTGGACCTCGCCGGCGCGCAGGTCGAAGGTGACGCCGTCGAGCGCGCGCACGCCGGGGAAGGTCTTGGTGATGTCGCGCATCTCCATGAGCGGAGCGCGCGCGCCGTCGTCCTTCATCTCGGCTTGACGAGCCAGAGGCCCGCGACCGCGAGGAGGAGCGCGGCCGCGCCGCTCCCCGCCGCCAGCCCGGCGTGGCGGACGAGGACGGCCGGGGCCGCCGCGGCGGTCTCGGGGTTCGGAGCGGGGGCGGCTTCGCGGCTGGCCGAAGGGCTCGACGCGGGGCTCGCGGCCGGGCCGGGCGCAGAACCGGCGGGCGAGCTTGCGGGTGTCGCGCCGCCCGCGGGCGAGCCGGTGGGTGTCGCCCCGCCCGCGGGCACGCTCGGCCACTGGTCGCGCGGCACGTCCTGGTAGACGGCTTCGAGCGGGTGGTAGCCGTCCCTGACGACCGTCTCGGCCAGGTTGGCCTTGTCCACGGTGATCGGCTCGTGCAGGATGGCCGGCACGTCTATCTTGCCGTTGTTGATGCGGTCTGGGGCATCTGGCTGCTCGCCGCGCGCGAGCCGGATGGCGGCGTCCACGGCGCTGTCGGCCAGCGGCTTGATCGGCTTGTAGATCGTCATGGCCTGCGTGCCCTTGGCGATGCGCTGGCAGGCCGGCAGCTCCGCGTCCTGACCCGTCACCAGCACCTTGCCGCCGAGGCCCGCGGCCTGGAGCGCCGAGATGGCGCCGCCGGCCGTCCCGTCGTTCGAGGCGACGACCGCCTGCACGTTGTTGCCGGTCTTGGTCAGCGCGTCCTCCATGATGCGCTGCGCCTCGCTGGCCTGCCACTCGCGCGCGTGCTGCTCGGTCACGACCTTGATGTCGCCGCGGTCAATCGCCTGCCGCAGGACCTCCATCTGGGCGTCCCTCAGGAGCAGGGCGTTGTTGTCGGTCTGCGAGCCGAAGATGAGGACGTAGTTGCCCTTCGGCTGCTGCCTGAGGGCGTACCCGGCCTGCATCTGCCCGATCTTCGTGACCTGGTGCGAGACGTAGAGGTCAACGTCGGAGTTGAGGATCAGGCGGTCGTAGCTGATGACGGGGACGCCCTGCCGGTGCGCCCGCTCGACGATGGTGCTGGCGACCTGCCCGTTGTGCGGGGCGACGATCAGCACGTCCACGCCGCGCGTCAGCAGCGTGTCCACCTGGCTGATCTGGCGCGCGTCGTCGCCGTTGGCGACCTCGACCTGGACCTCTGCGCCACGCTCGCGGGCACGCGCCTCGACCAGCATCTTGTCGCGCTGCCAGCGCTCCTCCTTCAGCGTGTCCATCGAGAAGCCGATCCTGACCGGCCCCTCCTTCCTGACCCGCCGCTGGTAGCCCGCCCCGTTCGTGTTGCCGCCCCCCGACTGCTCCTGCTGCGGGCTGACGCAGCCCACGACCGCGGCCGCCGCCGACGCCGCCAGAACCAGCAGCCCGACCCTCATCTTTCGCATCGTCTCACGCTCCTTGAAGGTTGAATGATACCGTCCGCTTTTCGGCTCTCTTCACTCTTTCGCTCTCACGCCCGGGCCGGCGCCCGCGCGCTCAACGCGCCACGCGGCGGAAGACGCGGTAGCCCCAGCCGTCCAAAGCGAGGGCCGGCAGCGACGCCGCGCGCGGCTGAATTGAGGCGGCCGGCGCCTCGGCCGACACGTCGGGCGTCACCTCGACGTACTGCCCGCCGGCCTCGACCGTCCCGACGAACGAATCGTTCGAGAGGTTGACGGCGACGACGAACTCCTCGCCGCCGTGCCGCCGCGCGTAGGTGACGACGCGCGCCTCGTTCGAGTTGCGCAGCCAGACGACCTCGCCCTGTTGCAGGGCCGGGTTCGCCTTCCTCAGCTCGATCATCCGGCGGAAGAAGCGCGGGAACTCGGGCCGCCGCTCGGCAAACTGCCAGAAGATGGGCAGCCTCTCGAAGAGCGCGGGCGCTCCCGACTCGGCCGTGTCGCCGACCTCCATGCCATTGTAGACGAGCGGCACGCCGTCGAGCGTGAAGACTATCGCCATCGTCGCCAGCACGCCGCGCTCGCCGAGGCGGGCGATGGCCCGGCGCTCGTCGTGGTTGTCTATGAAGCGCATGTGGAGCGAGCCCTTCGGGAAGCGCCGCCGCTCTTCGAGCCACGCTTCTCGCAGCACGGTGGCGGGCTTCTCCCCTCGGGCCGCCGCGTCGAGCGCGTGGAAGAAGGGCCAGGCGTAGTCGGCGTCGAACGCCTCGTCCAAAAGGTCGGGCTCGTGCCACTCGGCCAGCAGGACGATGTCGGGCTTGACGCGTTCCAGCTCGGCGCGGGCGCGCTCCCAGAAGTCCGTGGGGACGAAGCCGGCCACGTCGCAGCGGTAGCCGTCGAGGTCGAACTCGCGGACCCAGTACTTCATCACGTCAATCATGTAGTCGCGCAGGGCCGGGTTGTCGTAGTTCAAATCGGCCACGTCGGCCCAGTCGGCGACGGGCGGGACGATCTGCCCCTTCGCGTCGCGCGTGTAGAAGGCCGGCGTCTTCATCATCACGCTGTCCCAGGAGGTGTGGTTCGCCACGAGGTCGATGATGACCTTGAGGCCGCGCCGGTGCGCCTCGCGGACCAGTTCCTTGAGGTCGGCGGCCGTCCCGTAATCAGTGTTGACAGCGTAGAAGTCGCGGACGGCGTAAGGGCTCCCCACCGTGCCCTTTTTGCGCTCCTGCCCCGTGGGGTGGATCGGCATCAGCCAGAGGATGTTGACGCCGAGATTTTTCAAACGGTCGAGGTCGGCCGTCACGCCGCGCAAATCGCCGCGGGCGGAATACTGGCGCGGGAAGATTTCGTAGAAGGCGCCGTTTCTCACCCAGGCCGGCACGTCGGCCCGCGCCGATTCCTTCGAGTAGTCCTTCTGCGGCCGGCCCTGCCCCGCCGCCGCAAGCGCCCACGACGCCGCCAGCCAAAAGGCCGCCAGCACGCGCGCCGTCTTCGACGCGACAGCTCTCATCCCCGTCAGCCTCATCCTCATAGCCCCCGGCGCCCCCTGCCCGCCCGCCTCCCTTAATCCTTCTTCCCCTCGTCGTCTATCAGCCCCGTGCTCGGGACCGGCTGCGCCGTCCCCTGCGTCAGCAGTACCTCATCCTCGTCGCTGCGGATGACCGCGGCCTCGGGCACGTCGCCCGACACGTCGCGGACGCGCACCACCAGCAGCGCCGCCACGAAGAAGCAGACCCCGCCGAGCATCACGGCGTAGAGCGGGTCGTTGCCCATCAGGCGCTTGACCATCGGCCCCAGCGTCACCGCGGCGACGATCTGCGGCAGGACGATGAAGAAGTTGAAGACGCCCATGTAGACGCCCATCCGCGCCGCCGGCAGCGCGCCCGACAGGATCACGTAGGGCATCGAGAGGATCGAAGCCCAGGCGAAGCCCACGCCCACCATCGTCAGGAGCAGCACGTACTGGTCGCGGATGACGAAGGTCGAGAGCAGCCCCAGCCCGCCGCAGACGAGGGCCGCGGCGTGCGTGCCCCGGCGCCCGAGGCGGCGGGCGATGGCCGGCAGCAGGAAGGCGACGGCGAAGCAGGTGATGTTGAAGACGGCGAAGCAGACGCCGTTCCACTCGATGCCGCGAGTGCGTAGAGCCTCGAAGCCGGCCGCGTCGGGGTCGGTGGCGCCGAAGACGTGGCGGATGATGAAGAGGCTGAAGAAGAGCCACATGCAGAAGAGGCCGAACCAGGTGAAGACCTGAACCCACGCGAGCTGCCGCATGGTGAGCGGCATGTCGCGCAGCGCCCCGAAGATTTCGCCGAACCAGGCGCCGACGCCGCGACGCTCGGTCTTCATCCGCCGGAACGCCTCCATGTCTTCGGGCGGATACTCGGGCGAGCTGACGATGGTCCACATGACGGCGACGAAGAAGGCCGTGGCGCCGATGAGGAAGGCGTAGTAGACGCTCAGGGGGATGCCGCTGCCGGTGTCGCCGCTGACGCCGAATGAGCTGAGGATGAAGGGGAGCGCGCTGGCGAGCGCCGCGCCGATGCCGATGAAGAAGCTCTGCGTGACGAAGCCGACGGTCCGCTGGTCGTCGTTCAGCTTGTCGGCGACGAAGGCGCGGAACGGCTCCATCGTGATGTTGATCGAGGCGTCGAGCACCCAGAGCAATGAGGCGGCCATCAGCACCGAGGTCGAGTTCGGCATGGCGACCAGGGCCGCCGTCGAGAGCACCGCCCCGACCAGGAAGTAGGGGCGGCGGCGCCCGAGCCGGTTCCACGTCCGGTCGCTCATCGAGCCGATAATCGGCTGGACGAGCAGGCCCGTCACCGGCGCGGCTATCCAGTAGAGCGGTATCTGGTCCGTGCTGGCGCCGAGCTTGTTGTAGATGCCGCTCATGTTCGCCTGCTGCAAGGCCCAGCCGAACTGGATGCCGAAGAACCCGAAACTCATGTTCCAGATTTGCCAGAAACTCAGCCGCGGCTTCTGCTGCATGTTGCTTCTCCGGTTATCAGTTTTTAGTTCGTAGTTTTTAGTGCCCGGGTCAATCGTCGCCGGCTTAGATTCAGGAGCCTCCGGGCCTGCTCGTGTAAACGGGAGCGAAGCTCTCATTTAAACGGTGGCGATTCGGCTTTCATCCAGCTTGAAATTTACTTCGCGCCGGCTCACCGGAGAGCCAGCACTGCCGCCGAGCGCGCAGGGAGCGTGACGGTCATCGAGCCGCGCTCGACGCGCGCGTCGCCCCTGACGGTTTCGAGCCGGTCGGAGAGGCGGGCGCCGTCGGCGAGCGTCGTGTCGGACACGTCGAGGGTGAAGGTCGCGGGCTTCGCGTCGTTGTTGAAGGCGACGAGGACGGTCTGCGCGCCGTGGACGCGGGCGAAGACGGCCTGCTGCTCGGCGTCGTAGAGGTGCAGCGTCGAGCCGTGGCGCAGGGCCGGGAGCTCGGCGCGCAGCCGCGCGAGGCGCCGCAAATTGTCGAAGACCGAGTTCTCGGCCGGCGTGCGCCCCTCGCGGGTGAAGGCGTTGCGGCGATCATTGGGGAAGCCGCCCGGAAAGTCGCGCCGGTTGTCGGGGTCTGCGCCGCCCTCCATCGCCAGCTCGTCGCCGTAGTAAAGAAGCGGCGTCCCGCGCGCCGTCATCACGAAGGCGTGCGCGAGCCTCAGGCCCTCGACGGTCGCGCCCTGCTCGTTCATAAAGCGCGGCATGTCGTGGACGCCGAGGAACGGAACCAGCACGCGCGGGTTCGGGTAAAGCCAGTCGTGCGCCAGCACCTCGGCCAGCTTGCGCACCGAGCCGCCTTTGGCGAACGAGTCCCGAATCGCGTAGAAGAGCGCGAAGTCGTAGAGCGTGTGGATGCCGGTGTCTATGCCGTCGTGGCCGGCGCGTCCCTTCTGGAAGTAGGCGAGAAGTGCCGGGTTGCCGTCGTACAGCTCGCCGAGGACGTTGACGCGCGGATACTCGCGGTTGAGGGCGGCGGTCCAGTCGCGCCAGAAGTCGCGTGGGACGTGCGGCAAAGTGTCCATGCGGATGGCGTCGAAGCCGGCCATGCCGAGCCACCAGAGCGTGTTCTGGATGAGGTAGCGGCGCACCTCCTCGTCCGACTGGTTGAAGTCCGGCAGGATGTCTATGAACCAGCCTTCGAGGTTCGACCGCTGAGTCTGGTAGCTGGCGTGCGGGTTCATCGTCGTCCACTTCTGCCAGTTGTTCGAGGTGTGATTGCGCACGGTCCCGTTGAACCAGGTGGGCGTCGGCTGGTCCTGCGCCCAGGGGTGGTACGGCCCCGTGTGGTTGGCGACCTGGTCCTGAATGACCTTCATCCCCAGCGCGTGCGCGCGGTCCACCAGCTCGCGCAAAGTCGCCATGTCGCCGTAACGCTCCTCGACGGCGTAGAAGTCAACGGGGCCGTAGCCGTGATAGCCGGTCGTCGGGCGGTTCGGCCCGCCGGGCGTTTCGGGGTAGACCTCCTGCTCGTCGAGCCGGTCGTTGTTGTCGTAGACGGGGTTGATCCAGAGGGCCGTGACGCCGAGGTCTTTCAGATAAGGCAGGCGGTTGATGATGCCGCGCAAATCGCCGCCGTGATAGTAGCGCCCCTTCGAGCGGTCGTAGAGGCCGCGCGACTTGGGCGGGTCGTTGTTCGCCGGGTCGCCGTCGCTGAAGCGGTCGGGCATGATGAAGTAGATCACGTCGTCGGTCGTGAAGCCCTGAAAGCGCCCCTCGCGCCCGAGCGGCGCGGTGATCTCGAAGGGCGCCTCGGCCGTCTGCGTGCCGTTCGTAACGCGCAGGCGCCGCGCGCCCGGCCGCGCCGACGGGTCAATCGCCACGTCAACGAAGAGGTAGGTGCCGGCCGGGTTGGTGCGGACGAGGCCCGTCGTCAGCCCCTCGCCCACGGCCTCGACCCGCGCCCCCGCGAGGTTGCGCCCCCGCAACATCACGCGTACGGGGTTAATCGAGTGGCCCGCCCACCAGTTCGGCGGCTCGACCTTCGTGACCGACGGCGCACCCTGCGCGGCCGCGCCCGCAACGGCGCACAAGACGAACGCCAGCAACCCCGACAGACGCGCGACTGACTTCACTGTTTCTCTCATAATCAATTTGCGACAGGGCGGATTTTCGACAGGACGAACGGGATGAACAGGATTCGGGAACGGCACGGGCCTTCGCCTGTGACGAGCGCCTGCGCCTCTCCCTCCCCTGTTCTTAACTCATCCTGTAAATCCTGCAAATCCTGTAAAACTATCCCCACTTCTGCTCGGCCTCGTAGCTTTCGGCGGTGTGCTCGGGCCGGTCCTCGGGCCGCATGACGGGGTGGCGGCCGTAGAGTTCGGCGAGGCGGCGCAGGCGCGCGCCCGTCTCGTCCGACAGGTCGCCGTCGCGGAAGCGCCAGGCCCAGTTGCCGCTGGTGGTGGCCGGCGTGTTCATCCGCGCCCCGGACCCGAGCCCGAGCACGTCCTGTAAGGGCACGAGCGCCGTGTCGGCGGCCGAACCGTATGCGGCTCGGATGAAGTCCCAGTTAATCTCCGAGCCGCCCGTGTCGAGGTAGGCGAGACAGAACTGCTTCTCGCGCTCGACCTGCGCGGCGCTGCGGACCGAGGCCGCGCCGCCGGGGTCGCTCGTGAACCAGCCGACGGCCGTGTCGTTGTCGTGTGTGCCGGTGTAGACGACGGAGTTGCGCACGTAGTTGTGAGGCAAATCCTTGTTGGTCGAGTCGGTGGAGAAGCCGAACTGCAAAATCCGCATGCCGGGGAAGTCGAAGCGGTCGCGCAGCTCGATCACGTCGGGCGTGATGAAGCCGAGGTCCTCGGCGATGATGGGCAGCACGCCGAGCGCCCGCCCGATGGCCTCGAACAGCTCGCGGCCCGGCGCCTCGGCCCAGCGCCCGCGCTCGGCCGTCTCGTCGCCGCCCGGTATCTCCCAGTAGGCCGCGAAGCCGCGGAAGTGGTCGATGCGGACGATGTCCACCATCCTGAGGAGGGCGCGCGCTCGCTCGACCCACCAGCGGAAACCGTCCTCGCGCATGCGGTCCCAGTCGTAGAGCGGGTTGCCCCATAGCTGTCCCGTCCTGCTGAAATAGTCGGGCGGAACACCGGCCACGACGCGCGCCCGGCCCAGCTCGTCGAGCTTGAACAGACGGGGCCGCGCCCACACGTCGGCCGAGTCGTGGGCGACGAAGATGGGGATGTCGCCGATGACGCTGATGTCGCGCTCGTTGGCGTAAGCCTTGAGCGCGGACCACTGGCGGAAGAAGAGGAACTGCTGGAAGCCGACGGCCTCGACCTCGTTAGAGAGACGGGCGCGGGCCGCTTCGAGCGCCCCCGCCTCTCGCCTCACCAGCTCCTCCTCCCACTCGGTCCAGGCGCGCTCCTGCCGCTCCGACTTCAGGGCGCGGTAGAGGGCGTAATCGTCGAGCCAGGAGGCGTGCTCGGCGCGGAAAGAGTCGAACTCCGCACGCAGCGCGTCGCCCCCGGCACCGGCGCGGAAGTTCTCGAAGGCCCGCGCCAGCAGAGTGCCCTTGAGGCGGTTGGCGCCGCCGTAGTCCACCCGCCCCTCGGGGAAGTCCGGCGCGCCCGAGAGGTCTTCGCCCGAGAGCAGCCCGTCGCCTTCGAGCGCCTCCGGACTCACCAGCAGGGCGTTGCCGGCGAAGGCCGAGAAGCACTGGTAGGGCGAATCGCCGTAGCCGGTCGGCCCGAGCGGAAGGACCTGCCAGAGGTGCTGGCCCGCCGCGGCGAGGAAGTCCACGAAGCGGTAAGCCTCGGGGCCGAGGTCGCCGACGCCGAAGCGGCCCGGCAGCGAGGTCGGGTGCAGAAGGATGCCGCACGTTCTCGGAAAGCCCAACTTAACCTCCGGAGGAGTGACAAGTGACGAGTGACGAGTGACAAGATTAAAGACCGCTCTTTCTTGTCACTCGTCACTCGTCACTTGTTACGCCTTTGTCACTTGTCACTAAACTATAGGCGACGGCCGTCCGCGCCGGCACAGTTACGCGCGCCCGGCCGCCGGAGACCCGGCCGTCCCCGGTCCGGGCCGGCAGCGACAGGAGGCGCGCGCCGTCGGCCGCGTCCAGGTAGGCGGCCGGGAACTCGATTGGCTTCGGGGCCGCCGAAAGGTTGAAGGCGACGACGACGGTCTGGCCCTCGTAGCTCCGCGCGAAGAGGTACGAGTCGTCGTCGAAGTGCAGGTCCGTCAGCGTCCCGCGCCGCAGCGGGGCGTACTCGCGCCGCAGGGCGAGCCACGTGCGCGTCCACTGATGGAGGCGCTGCTCGGCCGGCGTGCGCCCCTCGGCGGTGAAGGCGTTGCGCGCGTCGCCGGGGAAGCCGCCGGGGAAGTCGCGCCGGTTGTCTGGGTCGTGCCCGCCCTCCATGCCGATCTCCTCGCCGTAGTAGAGCTGCGGCGTGCCCCGCACGGTGAGCGCGAAGGCCAGGTGGAGCATGGCGCCCTCGGGCGTCGCGCCCCCGAGCGAGAGGAAGCGGTCTGTGTCGTGGTTGTTCGCCATCGTCACGAGCCGCGAGGGGTCCGGGTAGAGCGCGTCGGAGCGGAGGGCGAAGCGCAGGGCCGAGGCGGGGAGCTTCCCCGTGAAGACCTTGCGCGACACGTCCCAGAGAGGGAAGTCGAAGACGGCGGGCAGGTGCGTGTCGATGCCGTCCCAGCCCGCCCGGCCGCCCATGAAGTAGCTGGTGTGGGCGGCGTCGGTGTCGAAGACCTCGCCGACCATCCACATCCGCGGGTACTGCTTCCTGAGGGCCACGCTCAGGTCGCGGATGAAGTGGCGCGGCATGTACTGGACGGTGTCCTGGCGGATGCCGTCGATGCCGGTCATGCCGACCCACCAGAGCGCGTTCTGTATCTCGTAGCGCGCCACCTCGGGCTCGTCCTGGTTCATGTCGGGCAGGTCGTCGGAGAACCAGCCGTCGAGCGTGGGGCGGCGAGCCTCGGGGTGCGCGTGCGGCGAAAGCAGGAGGTCTGCGCGGAAGGGATTCTGGACGTGGCTTTCGCGGGTGCCGTGGAACCAGTTGTCGAGCGGCGGGTCTTTGAGCCACGGATGCTGCGAGCCGACGTGGTTGGCGACCTGGTCCTGAATGACCTTGATGCCCAGGGCGTGGGCGCGCTCGACCAGCTCACGCAGCGTCGCCATGTCGCCGAAGCGGTCCTCGACTGCGTAGTAATCGACGGCGTGGTAGCCGTGGTAGTAGGTGTTCGGACACCACTCCTTGTCGCAGCGGTTGACGCCGTTCCAGTTGTCGTACCACGGCGTCGTCCAGACGGCGGTGACGCCCAGCTCCTTCAGATAAGGCAGGCGGTTGATGAGCCCGCGCAAATCGCCGCCGTGCCAGGCGCGCGGGTTGCGGCGTTCGTTGGCCTCGGGCGGCGCGTCGCGCGGGGCGTTGCGGGCGGGCTCGCCGTCGCTGAAGCGGTCGGGCATGACGAGGTAGATCACGTCGTCGGCCGTGACGCCCTGAAAATTGCGGGCGGGGTCGAGCGGGGCGCTGAGCTGGAAGGGGACGCGGGCGCTGCCCGCCGGCGTCGAGACTTCGAGCGGGTAATCGCCGGGCGCGGCGTGCGGCTCGACGTGGACGTTGACGAAGAGATAGGTGCCGGCGGGGTTGACCAGGGTGCCCGAAACGCGCGTGCCGGCGCGGGTGGCCGCGACGCGCGCCCCGTGCAGGTTCGCTCCGCGCACGAGCAGGCGCACAGGGTTGATGGTGTGGGCGGGCCACCAGTTCGGCGGCTCGACCTTCGTGACCGCGGGCGCCCCGCCCTGCGTGGCCGCGGGCGCGTCGGACCGCGCGGCCCGAGCCGCCTCCTGCGCAGCATTGCCGGCCGCGACGCACAAGAGCAGCGCGCCCGCGGCTAGAGTTCGGAGCGTGAAGGTCTGTCCTCTTCGCTTCATGCAGTCCGGGCCGCGCGAAACTTAAGGCGGGCCTGCCGCGACGCACCCGCCGGCGCGGGGCGCGACAAACCGGGACGGCTACCGCTTGAACAGTAAAGCTGGAACGGGAAAACCTGTGTGAAACTTCTGCGCCGCAGTTTACTTTACTTCCACGCAGTTCGCACGCGGAAGATTGCGGCCCCGGGGCCGGGGCCGCGGCCCTCAGAACTCTACCCTGTCGCCGGCCGTCAGCCCGGTCAGATCAACCTCGAAAAGGTTGGTGACGGTGTTGACCTCGCCGTCGCTCAGGTTAAAGATCAGCTTCCGGTTGGCGGCGGTGAAGAGGGGGGCGCCCGCCTCGTCGAGCCGCGCGAAGTAGAAGACGGCCTCGTCGCCCGGCACCCTCGGCGGCACGACGTTGACGAGCGGGCGGCGCCCGCCCCGGTCGTTGGCGAGGTAGACGTAGCGCCTGAGGTCTTCGAGCCGCGCGCCTTTCAAGGTCGAGAAGACCGGGTCGGCGCCCGGCGCCTGCCTCGACCTGGCGCTCAGGGTCAGGACGTAGTAGTCGGAGCAGGCCGGGCAGTCGAGCAGCCCCCGCGCACTGGCGTCGAAGGCCGCGCGCTCCGACTCTTTCATTTTGTCGTAGCCGGCTTCGAGCTGGCGCAGGCGGACGAGCGCCTGGCGGACGGGCAGGCCGGAGCGCAGGCGGAGCGTGAAATTAAAATCCACGGGCGCCTCGGCGCCGCCGACCGAGGCTGTGACCCTGGGGTCTTCGGTGCCCGTAGCGCCCGGCAGCGAAGAGCCGGCCACCGACTGTACGCGCCGCTCGCCGCGCACCTTGACCGTCCGCGTCTGTGCCCACGGCGAATCGTTGAGGACGCGCTCGGCCTCCCTCTTCGTCCACTCGCGGAAGGGCTTGCCGGCCCACGGTTCCTGCGCCGCGGCCGGGGCGGCGAGGGCGGCGAGGAGGGCCGCGGCGAGAGCGACCCGGAGAGAGAGCGCCTTCGGTTTCGTCTTCGGGGGCGCGGGCGGCGCCGGCATCTTCAGTCTCATCACTTAAAACCTTGTTCCCTTTTGCGGCGGCCGCGCGCGGGGTCTCGCGCCGGACCTACTGCGCCGGCTGGCCGAGCATTCGCTGCGTGCGGAGCGTCTCGTCGCGCTGGCGCTCGCGCGTCGCCTGCTTCTCCAACTCTTCGAGCCGCTTGAACTCGGCCAGCTCGGCCTGTGCCCTCTCAGACTGCTTGAGGCGCGAGTAGGTCAGGAAGAGCTGGTAGCGCGCCTGCGTGTGGACAGGGTTCTTCTCGACCACGCGGCGGAGGCGGCGCGCGGCCTCCTCGTAGTCGCGCTGCTTGAAGGCGAGGCGCGCGAAGTCGTAGAGGACTGCGACGTTGTCGGCGTCGAGCGCGAGCGCCCGGCGGAGCGGCGCCTCGGCCTCCTCGAAGCGGCCCTGTTCGATGGCGACGTAGCCGAGGCTGGCGAGCGCGTCCACGTTGCTCGGGTCGGCGGCCAGCGCCCGTTCGAGGTGAGTGCGCGCCACGTCGAAGTTGCCGGCTGCGCGGTGGACGTAGCCGCGCAGGTAGTCGATGTTCTCGACCTTCGGGTCGAGGGCGGCGACCGCGTCGAAGTCTGCGGCCGAGGCCGCCCACTCGCCCTTGCGATAGTAGGCGTTGGCGCGGGCCAGCACGTAGGCGGCCTGCCGCGGCGCAAGCTCGATGGCCTTCGTGTACTCGGAGATGGCGCCGTCCCAGAAGCCCGCGCGGAAGTATTCGCGCCCGAGCAGGAAACGGTAGTTGGCGTGGCGGGGGTCGCGCTCGACGGCGTGACGAAACTCCTCGGCGGCGTTGAGGTGGTCGTTGCGGGCGCTGGCGATCAGGGCGAGCCGCAGGTGGGTCTCGGCCGGCGCGGGGTTGAGGTCGGCGGCCTCTGCGAGGTGGCGCGCGGCCTCGTCGTTGCGGTCGAGGTTGAAGAGGGCGATGCCGAGGTTGTAGAGCACCTCGTAAGTCTTCGGCGTCAGCTCGTTGACGCGCGCGAAGAGGCGGGCGGCGCGCTCGTACTGCCGCCCCTGCGCGATGACCGTGGCGAGCGTGAAGAGGCCGCGGGGGTCAGGACCGACGGCGCGCTCGACCACGTCGGCCGCGGCGTCGGCCTCTTCGCGGCGGCCGGCGCGGTAGCCGACGTTGACGAAGGCGAGGGCGAGTTGCGGGTCGTCGGGCGCGGCCGAGCGCGCGCGTGCGAGGTGCTCGGCGGCGCGGCGGAAGTAGTCTTCCGACCTGCCCTCGTCTGAGGCGGCGGCGCGGGCGGCCAGCTCGCCGTAGACGGCGCCGAGGTTGTAGTGGGCCTGGACGTGCGCCGGCTCGGCCTGGAGGACGCGCGAGAACTCTGCGACGGCCTCGTCGAGCCGGCCCTGCTGGACGAGCAGGCGCGCGAGGTTGTTGCGGGCGCTGACGAAGCCGGGGTCGAGCTTGAGCGCCGTGCGGAACTCCGCGGCCGCCTCATCATGCCGACCCGAACGGTCGAGGACGACCCCGAGGACGTTGCGGGCCACGGCCGCGCGCGGCGCCGTGCGGACCGCCTCGCGGCCCGCGCGCTCGGCCTCGGCGAGCGCGCCCGACTGTAAGGCCGCCACGGCCGCGTCGAGCGCCGCGCGCGCCTCGGCGCTCAGGTCCGCGGCGGCGGCCGTGGCGGGCGCGGGCGCGACCTGCCCCGCACGCCTCTGGGTCCGCCCCGCGCCGCCTCTCTGCCCCACGCTCGTCGCCGCGGCCGCGACGCACAAGGCCACGGCCAGCAGGCAGCGCAGGCCATGCCTGCTGAGGCAATCCCTCGAAGCTTGTGGGTCTCTAACCACGACTCTTAAAAACTCTTCTCTCGACCCGGCGCTCAAGGCCGGGCGGGCGTGTTGGTGCGAAACTCCGTGTTGAGGCGTTCGACGATGCGGAACTCGCGCGCGGCCTCCTCGGTCCGGCCGAGCCGGCGGAGCGCGAGGCCGAGCTGGTAGTGTGCGTCGGCGCGGTCGGGCGCGAGGGAGACGGCGCGTTCGAGCGCCGACACGGCCTCCGCGAACTGCTCCTTGAGGGCGTGCGCGCGGCCGAGCGCGAGGTGCGCCTCGAAGTCGGACGGCGCGAGCGAGGCGGCGCGGTTGAGGGCGGCGAGCGCCTCGTCGAGCTTTCCCCGCCTGACGAGCAGCGCGCCCGTGCCGAGCAGCCCGTAGGCCGACTCCGGCTCGGCCGCGGCCAGAGTCTGGTACTCGGCGAGCGCCGAGGCCGAATCGCCCGCGGCTTCGAGGACGGTGCCGAGGAAGAAGCGCGCCTCGGCATGTTTGGGCTTGAGCGCGACGGCCTCGCGCAGGCTGCGGACCGCGCCCTCGTAGTCTCTGGCGGCGTAGAGCACGCGGCCGAGGTAGAAGCGCGCGTCGAAGTTCGAGGGGTCGAGCGCGGCGGCCTGCTGTAAGGACTCGGCGGCCTCGGCGCTGCCCCCGCCGCGCGAGGCCAGGATGATGCCGAGGAGCGAGTGGGCCTCGGCCGCGCCGGCGTTGAGGCGGAGCGCGCGGCGCGCCTCCGCTTCGGCTTCGCCCCCGCGCCCGGAGTTGAAGAGCGCGAGCGCGTGGAGGTAGGCCGACTCGACCGACTGCGGCTCGCGCCGCACCAGCTCGGAGAAGACCTCGACAGCCTCCTTCCAACGCCCGAGTTTGACGTAGGCCACCCCCAGGTCCTGCCGCACGCCGTAGAGGTTCGCGTCCTGCCTGAGCGCCTTGAGGAAGCCGGAGACGGCCGCCTCCATGTCGCCGCGGTCGGCGGCGAGGATGGCCGCGACGTAAGTGACGCGCGGGTCGGCGGGCCGCGCGTCCTGCAACAGGTCGAGCTGCGCGAGCGCCTTCGCCACGTCGCCCGTGCGGCGGTAGGTCTCGATCAGCTCGAAGCGCACGTCGTACTGTCGCGGGTCGAGCTCGACGGCGCGCGCGAGCAGCGAGGCCACCTCGGGCAGGTGCGCGGGGTCGCCCGTGCGGAGCAGGAAGCGGCCGAGCTGGTAGTGAGCCGTGAAGTTCTTCCCGTCGAGGCGGAGCGCCTCGCGCTCGGAGGCGACGGCCTCTGTGACGCGGCCGAGGCGCCAGAGGGCGTAGCCGAGGCTGGCACGCAGCTCGGCGCTCTGCGGTTTGAGGGCGACTGCGCGACGGAGGTCTTCGTAAGCCTCACCGTAGCGGCCGCGCCGCATCCGCGCGAGGGCGCGGGCGTCGAGCGCCTCCACGTCGTTCGGGTCGGCGGCCAGCTTACGTTCGGCCTCGGCCTCGGCGCGCTCGGCCAGCATCTCGGGCGTGCTGAAGCGTTCGACGTGGGTGCGCTGCGGCGGCGCTGCCGCGCCGGCCTGCGCGCGTGCGGGCGCGACGCCGGGCAGCCCGAGCAGCGCGGGCAGCCCGAGCAGGCAGGCCGCGAAGAGGCGTGTCGGGCGGTTGATGACGATGCGGGTCACGCTGAGATTGTTCGCCGCCGGGATACTTCGGACGCCGGGGAGGCTCCGGCGGATTCTAGCAAACCGGGGCCGGGGCCGCGAGCCGGGGCCGTCCCTCGGCGGCCGGCTTTCGGCGCCAGTTCGTGGCCGGGCGCCGCGGCGATAAAAGTTCGGGGCGGCCGCAAATTTCGCTGCCGCCCCGAACTGGCGCCGGCCCGGGAGCCGGCCTGTTGTCTGTCGAGCGCCGAAGCTCAGAAGATGAACTTGGCGCGGTACTGGATGACGCGGCCGGGCATGGCGTTGAACCTGATCTCCCCGAAATCACCGGCGTTGACGTTGTTGTTCGGCACGGTGAAGTTGGTGCGGTTGAGCAGGTTGAAGAACTCGAACCCGATCTGGAAGTTCGTGTTCTCGGTGATGGCCGTGTTCTTGAACACAGACATGTCAAGGTTCCACTGCGACGGCCCGTAGAAGGTGTTGCGCCCGAGGTTGCCGAACGAGATGGTGCGCCCGGCGGCGTTCGTCACGGTGCTCAGGAACTGGGGGTTGGTTGAAAAGGCCGCGGGGTTCAGGAGCCGGCCGGCCGGGACGTTGGCGAACGGGTCGCCGATGAGCGACGGGCGGTTGGCCCCGTTGCAGTTGTCGCAGCGGACCGAGAAGGGGAAGCCGGAGCGGGCGTAGACGATGAAGTTCATCTGGAACCCCTCGTACACCTTCGCAATGGCCCCGCGGCCCGTGTTGAGCCACCGCTGCCCACTCCCGAACGGCAGGTCCACGATGGCGTCGGCCGAGAGCAGGTGGCGCACGTCGAGCGAGGAGTTGCCGCGGTCCTGGTTGAGGTCGAAGGGGTTGATCGGGCCGCCGCGGTTGCCGCGCGCCTCGCCCAGCCCGTTGAAGATGCCGGTCGAGTTGTCTATGGCGTGGCTCCAGGTGTAGGAGAGCTGACCCTGGACGTTGCGCGAGAGACGCTTGCGGAGCTGCGTCTGCATGGCGTCGTAATTCGACTCGGCCCCGTTGGTGTAGATGACCGCGTTGTCGAGGAACTGGTTGGCGGCGTTGCGCGCCTCGGCCGTGCCGCCCGTGCCGATGTCGAGCGCGTAGAGCAGGTTCCGTGAGCGGTTGCCGACGTAGCCCACGTCGAGCGACCAGTCGCGGGCGAACTGGTACTGCATGCTCAACTGGAACTGGTGCGTGAAGGTGTTGCGCTGCTCGGGGTCGATGGCGAAGACGGCGATGCCCGTCGGCAGGTTGGCCGGATCGACGGCCGCCGGCACCGGCGGCGGCCCCGTCACCATGCTGAAGGTGGTGCGGGTGTTCAGGTTGCCGGTGAACTGGTCGAAGGCGACGCTGTTGCTGAAGGGCGGGTTGCGGATGCCCGGCGGGTAGTCCACGCCGTCGGTCGAGTAGAGCAGGCCGTAGCCGCCGCGCAGCACCAGGTTCTTCTCGGCGCCGACGGCGTAGGCGAAGCCGACGCGCGGGCCGAAGTTGTTCTTGTCGGTCTCGACGAGGCGGTCGCCGCCGCCCGAGGCCACGACGACGCGGCGCGCGTTGATGTCGTAGAGGCTGTAGCGCCCGCTCTTCTCCGAGTAGGGGAGGAAGAGGTCGTAGCGCAGGCCGAGGTTGAGGGTCAGTCGGTCGTTGACCTTCCAGTCGTCCTGGATGAAGAGGCCGATCTCCTGCGAGCGGAGGTCGAAGGGCTGGTTGCCCTGAATCTCGGCGTTCGAGACGAAGAGGGCCGGCAGGCCGAGCAGGATGTCGCCGAGGGCGTTGCCGGTGCCGCCGAACGGGACGCCCTGCGCGTTGACGTAGCACTGCCCGTTGGGCGCGATTGAGGCGGCCGGGCAGTTCGGGTTGTTGCCGGTGCGCGGGCCGACATCGCCGTACTGGAACTGGCCCTTGGTCGAGCCGGTGCGGCCGGCGTCAATCGTGTTCAGCAGGCGGAAGCGCAACTCGGCGCCGAACTTGACGACCTGCCCGCCCTTGATGACCGTGACGGTGTCGCCGAAGTAGGGGTTCTTGCTCTTGACCTGGAAGAGGCCGCCGTCGCCTGTGAACTCGTGGAAGCCGGTGCCGAAGGCGCCGATGAGGGCGCCGCCCGAATCAATCAATTGGCCCGAGTTGGAGTTCGGGATGCCGATGTCCTGCGAGAAGGTCGGGCTGACGCCGCAGGCGCCGCCGACGCCGCAGTTGAAGATCGAAATCTGAATCTGCGTCAGGCCGAAGCGGAACTCGTTGAGGACGGTCGGGCTGAAGGTGTGGGTGTCGGTGATGACGATCTGGCGCGAGTTGCCGCGCTCCTCGCCCGCCCCGAAGCCCGCCGTCGGGATGTTGCCGGGTAAGAGGTTGGCGCGCACGGTGTTGAGCCGCTGCTCGTTGAAGCGGCCCGTCAGCGAGTTGTCGTCCGAGAGGCGGTGGTCGATCTTGATGCCGAAGTTGTTGATCCGCTCCTGGTTCGAGCGCTGCGTGAAGAAGTTGGCCTCGCCCACCACGTCCTTGCCGTTGCCGGGGTTGAAGATGTTGCGGGTCGGCGCCGGGAAGGCGTTGAGGTAGTTTCGGCCCACAGAGGCGATGCGCGCGCCCGGGACGATGCCGCCGGTGAAGGCCATGCCGGTCGTCGGGTCGCAGATGGGGCCGTCGCCGGCGTTGCCGGTGACGCCGTCGCCGTTGCAGTCGCGCACGGCGTATTCGTTGAAGTTGCCCTGGCGGGCGCCGAGCGTCGGCACGGTTGTGCTGGCCGGGAACGGCAGGTTGTTGCGCTGACCGAGGTAGTCGAAGAAGAAGAAGGTGCGGTTGCGGCGGATGGGGCCGCCGACGGTGCCGCCGAACTCGTGAATCTGCTGGACCGGCTTCTGGAGCGCGTCGATTTCGAGCGGCGAGGCGTTGCGGCCCAGGGCGTCGGCCAGCCGGGTCTTGAGCGACGGGTGGTAGGCGTTCAGGGCCGAGTTCTGGCCGTAGTAGTAGAGCGAGCCGTGGAACTCGTTGGTGCCCGACTTGGTCGTCGTGTTGATGACGGCGCCCGAGGCGTTGCCGACCTCGGCCGGCGGGACGCTGGTGGTGACGCGGAACTCGGCGATGGCGTCCGGGTTGGGGAAGACGCCGATGGTGCCGAACTGCGGCTCGTTGTTGTCAACGCCGTCGAGCGAGAAGTTGTTCTGGGTCGGGCGCTGGCCGTTGACCGACAGCGAGGCGCCGCCCGAGCGCGAGAAACGCGAGTTCTCGGTGTTGCCGTTCGGGTCGCCCGAGCCGGGGCCGCCCGAGCCGGCGCGCGGGTCGCCGTTGTTGAAGGCGCGGGCCTCGGGTCCGCCGCCCTGGCCGACGTTGCTCGAACGGGTGACGCCGGGCGTCAGCGTGGCGAGCTGCGTGAAGTTGCGGCCCGACAGCGGCAGCTCCGTCACCTGGCGGCCCGTGACCACGCTGCCGCGGTCGCTCGTCTCGGTCTGGAGGAGCGGGGCGTCGGCCGTCACCGTCACGGCCTCGGCCACCTGCCCGGCCTCAAGCGTGATGTCGAGCCCCTGCGTCTCGCTCGTCTGCACCCTCACTTCGATGACGCGCCGCGACTGGAAGCCGGCGGCCGAGACCTCGACGCTGTAGAGCCCCACGTCGAGCAGGGGCGCGGCGTAGGCCCCCTCCTGGTTCGACGTGACCTCGCGCACCGCCCCGGTGCCCTGATTGGTGATCCTCACCGTAGCGCCGGGGATGACTGCGCCCGACGCGTCCTTGACGACGCCGGCGAGGCCGCCCTTGTTGGACTGGGCGAGCGCGGTCATGGCGCAGACTAAAAGCAGCGCGGCCGCAAGACCGGCGCGCGAAAAGGTCCTGAGACCTTCGGCGTGTTCTCTCATAACTACCCTCAGATAGCGGGCGGAGTGTTTATCTCGCCTCTCGCCTGGTGCGTTGCCGGCAGAGGGGCGGACTCTGGCAACTGGCTGTGGGCGGGATTGAATCCTGGTTGAATCTATGAACTTGGAGTGCTGCTATTTGTTGCTGGTCCGAACGAAGTAGCTTTTAATACAGAATTAATAGGCTGTCAATGAAATTCCTGCGGCCGGGCGGGCCCGCCCTCAGGCGATGGGGCCGAGGCGGCGCTTCGACTCGTCGATCAGCCGGTTGTTCTCCTCGTAGGAGAGCTGCGCGTCGGCCGGCGCGGCCGGGTCGGCCTCGCGGGGCGGCGGGTAGACGTGGCCGCGGTAGAGCGGGTAAGCCTCCGTGCGGAGGTGCGCGAGCATGTGGTGGCCGCGACGGGCTTCGCGCTCGTGACGGAGGGCGGAGATGTCCACGGGCGCGACGACGATGCGCTCGCCGGGGCCGGGGCTGGCCTCGGCCAGCACGCGCCCGTCGTAGTCAACCACCATGCTGCCGCCCGGCCAGGAGTAGGGCGGATAATGCTTGAGGCTCGCGCCCTGGTTGGCGGCGACGACGAAGGCCGTGTTCTCAAGGGCGCGGCAGCGGTTGACGACAGTCCACCAATCCATCGGCGCGGTCGCCCCCCACGGGTCCATGTAGGCCGAGACGCGGATCAGGACTTCGGCCCCGGCCGCGGTCAACTGCCGCAGGGCCTCGGGGAAGAGCCAGTCGTAACAGACGGCGCACCCGAGGCGGCCGATGGGGGTGTCGGCGACGGGGAAGAGCGGCTCGTCGTAGCCCTCAAGCTCGTGCGGGCTGGTGTGGACCTCGTAGGGAATCCAGGTGTTGACCTTGCGATACTTGTAGAGCACGCCCTCGGGGCCGACGAGGCAGGTGGTGTTGAAGACGCGGCCCGGCCAGCGGCGGTCGCGTTCGAGCATCGTGCCGGTCTGGACGTAGACGTTGTGCTCGCGCGCCTTCTGTTCCAGCCGCTCGGTGTGCTCGTTCGGGATTTCGACGGCCAGCTTCTCGTAAAGCTCCGCGACCGAGGGGAAGACCGGCGCGGCGTGGGCGAACTCCGGGAAGACGACGAGGCGGACGGGCAGGAACGGCGCGCTGCCGGCCACGGCGGCGTCGATCATCGAGAGCATGCGGTCGGTGTTGCGCCGCATCTCGCGCCGCTCGACCGGGTTCGGCATGTCGGTCTGGCAGGCCGCGGCCGAGTATCGAATCAGACCAGACTGGCTCATCTTATTCCCCTCCCCCTCCCCCTCGCGGCCTCCCCTGCGAACAGGCCCGGAAGCGGGGCCGCGACCACGCGCGTGTTGTAGCGCTCGGCGTACTCCCTGTGGGCCGGCGTGTCGGGGTAAGACTCGGCCGCGGGGTAAGGGTAATCGGTCATGGCGTGGAAGGGCATGGGCGCCAGCTCGTGCGGGCTCGAAGAATTAATGTCCATCTCTTTGCTGAAGCCGTCGGCGTAGAGCAGGAAGGTTCGGGTCCAGCCGGCGGGAAGGGGCTTGAGGGCTGCGGCATCGAACGAGAGGGCGATCTCGTCGCCGGGGCGCGAGACGACGAACATGTCGTCGGCCGCCGAGAGCAGTTCGCGCACGTCGCCGAGGCGCGTGTAGCGGCCGGGCAGCACCTTCCACGGCGACTCCCAAGAGACGCGCTCGTAGTCGTAAGCGAAAGGCTCGCGCCCGTCCGGCGTCTGCACGGCCGAGAAGCCGCGCCAGCCGAGCACGGCCCCGGCGGCCTCGATTCGCTCGAAGGCGGGCGCGGCCTCTTCGGCCGAAGCGTCTACTAAAATCTGGTCCCAGTAAATCCGCATGTTGGTGACGACGCGGACCTCGCGGCTCGCCGAGAGGAACTTGCCCGTCAGGTCCACGGCCACGGTCTGCGGGCGGCCGACGGGGATGCCTACGTTCTCGACGGCCGTGCGCCACTCGCCCCGCCCGTCTTTGACCTCAAGCCGCGGCGGTTGGAGCGTCAGCCCGCGCTGCGCGGCGGCCACGTTGTCGCTCGAAAAGGCGTAGTCGGTCCACCCGGTCAAGAGCAGCAGCGTGCGCCCGCTCTCCTTCGTCCCGGCCCCCGTCCCGGCCTCGGTCCCGGCGGTGGCTCCGAGGTCGAGGACGAGCGAGTGCTCCTCGGCGTAGCCGCGGAGGTTGAGGAGTTTGAAGCCGTCGGCGTAGCGTCGGTCGAGATGCGAGACGCGTTCGAGCAGGTCCCGCCCGCGGCCGTCACGGGCCGAGCGCGGGGGCCGGGCGCCGCGCACGAGGTAGGGGCGGAACTCGGCCGAAGTCGGGTTGCCGAGCCCTTCGTTCGGGAAGACTTCGGTGCCTTCGGGGTGTGCGACGGCGATTAGTTGCAGGCGGTCTATGAAGAGGGCTTCCTCAAGCTCGTTGGTGACGCGCAGCTCGTAGCGCCCTTCGCGCTCCCTGAGCATCGAGGGCGGGATGCGGACGTACTCGGTCGGGTCGGGCGCGGCGCGCACGCCGGGCGCGGCCCAGTAGCCAAGCTCGCCGCCGCCCATGAAGTCCGTGACGAACTCGAACCGCTCGCCGTTCCAGGCGTAGAGGTACGGGCACGAGGAGGGCTTGCGGTCGAGCTCCGTGACGCCGAGCGTGCCGGCCTCGACGCGCGTGACCGTCTGCGCGCCCTCCTTCGTCGCCGACTCGGTCTCGGCCTGCACGACCCCGGAGGGCCAGATGACCCGCACGGCGTCGGCCGCCTCGCGCGGGCCTAAACCGAAAACGATGTCGGCCGGCGCGGGCGCGGGCGCGGCCGAGTAAAGCTCGAACTTCTGCTGGAGGCTGCCGGCGCGGGCCTCGACCTTCGACCCGACTCCGCTGCGGTTGCTCACCTTGCCCGCGAGACGGACGCGCACGGACCTGTTGCGGCTCCCGCCCTCGTTGCGCAGGAACCTGAGCGCGCCGGCCGCGTCGCGGACGAAGAGGTCCGTGTCGCCGTCGCCGTCCGCGTCGCCCGAGGCGAGCACGCCGGCCGTCAGGCCCGTGAGCGCGTCTGAGCCGCGGGGGCCGCCGCCCTCGGCGCGGGCCGTCACGTCGGCCCAGCCGTCGCCCGTGTTGCGGAAGACGCTGAGGCCGAAGCCGCTCCGGCCCGCGGGAGAGCGGAAAGTGACGAGGTCGAGCAGCCCGTCGTTGTCATAGTCGAGAAACTGCGCGGCGTCGCGCCTGAAGTTGCGGTTGGCGGGTGGCTGAGCAGAGGCGGCGGGTCGGGCCGCGCCGGCCGTCGTGCTCGAAGCGCCGGCCGCAGTGTCGGCCGCAGTGTCGGCCGCGGCGGGCGAAGGTCCGGGCGCGAACTCGCGGCGGCCGTCGCTCAGGACGAGCGAAGCGCCGGCGCCCGGCGCGGCGAAATAGAAGTCGGTGAACTCGTCCTTGTTCACGTCGCCCGCGGCGGCGGCGTTGAAGCCGCGTGTCAGGTTCGAGAGCCCGACCTCGGCGGCCACGTCGCGGAAGGTGCCGTCGCGCAGGTTGCGGTAGAGCGATGGGGCGCCGCCGTGGTGGACGACGAGCAGGTCAACGTCGCGCCGGTTGTCGTAGTCGGTCGGCACGACCGCCACGGCCTGCCGGCCGTCGCCCGCGAGCCCCGACTCCTTCGTCACGTCGGCGAAGGTGCCGTCGCCGTTGTTGCGCAGCATCAGGTTGGGCGCGCCGGCGTTGGGGTCGCGGCGCGAGGCGTAGCCGGCCACGAAGATGTCGAGGTCGCCGTCGTGGTCGAGGTCGGCGAAGGCCGCCGAGATTGCCAGGTCCGAGTAGGCCGGGATGCGCGCCTCACTCGTCTGGCGCGTGAAGCGGCCGCCGCCCTCGTTGCGGTAGAGGGCGAGGCCGCCGTAGCGCAGGACCAGCAGGTCTTCGCGCCCGTCGTTGTCGTAGTCGCCCGCGACCGCGCCGACGTTGACGCCGCCGAACTCTTCGGCGAGGTCGCCGGCGCGTGCCGAGGCGTCGAGGAACCGGCCCCCGTCGTTGCGCAAGAGTCGCGTCTGTCGGGGCGAGAGGTCGAGCAGGTCCAGGTCGCCGTCTTCGTCGGCATCGAAGAGCGTGACGCCGCCCCCGAGCCAGGAGGCGAACTTGCCCGTGTCGTCGCGCCACAACTCCGGCCCGGCGGGCGGCCGTCTCGCGCCCTGTGCCGCGTCGGCGCCCGCGCCGCCTGAGCTTCGCCCGCGGCGCGCCGGTCCGCGCGTGGCCCGCCCCCGCGCCGGCCGCCGTGCGAGACCGAAGACGCGCGCCGTGTCGTCGCCGAAGCTGACGGGCGGCGTCTCGCGCGAGATTAGTTCGGCCTCGGCTCCCGTCGAGGTCACGGCCTCGGCGTAGCGCCCCTGTTCGAGGTAGTTCTGGCCGACGATGGTGGCGGCCCCGCTCTGCCTCAACTCCTGAAAGCGCTGAACGATTCGCTGCCCTTCCTCGCGCCGGCCCGAGCGCAGGAGCGCCGTGCCGAGGTTGTAGAGGGCCGTGCCGTTGTAAGGCTCGGCCGCGACCGCCGCGCGGAACCTCTCGACGGCCGCGTCGTACTCGCGCCGCTGGACGTGGAGTTGGCCGAGGTTGACGTTTGCGCCGGTGTCCTTCGGGTCTACTTCGAGCACGCGCCGGAAGTGTGCGACGGCCTCCTCGACGCGGTTCTGCTGGCGCGCGATGAGGCCGGCGACGTAGTGCGCGTGCGGCGAGTGGGGCGCCACTTCGAGCGCTGCGCGGGCGGCTTCCTCGGCAGCCTCGATGTCGGGCACGTTGAAGAGCGCTATTGCCAGGTTGATGCGGGCCAGAGCCAGACGCGGCGAGAGCGCAAGGGCGCGGCGAAACTGCTCGGCCCCCTCGCGGTGGCGAAACTGTTCGAGCAGCGCCACGCCGAGGTTGTTGGCGCGATAAGCCTCTTCTGCGCGGGCGAAGTCGGGCGGGGGCGAGGGCCGACTCTGAGAATCGGCGCGAGCCGTGGCCCGGCGTGCGGAGCGGTCGCGCTCGGCGGCGCGCGGCGCGGGGGGGGCGGCCGAAACGAGCAGGGCGGCGGCGAGAAGCAGAATGCTGGGGGTCTTCATCGTGTGCCTTTGCGGGCAATATAGCACAGCCGTTAAACTCGGCCAGAACGGCCCGCCGGACGCGCGTCCGAAACTCTCCGTTCCGGGCACCGGCCTCGAAGCCTGGCCGCAGCCCGCAGGCACGAAGCTTCTCCGAAGCCCCGGCGCGGCGCGTGCCCCTAACGCTCGCCCGTCGCCCAGACAGGAGCCTCGCATGACTAAAACTCGCAGCAACCCGAAACTGTTTTCCGCCCTCGGCCTCGCGCTGCTCTGCGCGTCTCTGGTCGCCGCCGGGGCGCCCTTAAAGACGATGGCACAGACCGACGGACCGCCGACGCTCGACACGCTGACCGAGGGGCGCACGATCCACGGCTTCCGCGCCGAGGCGCTCTACTTGAACGACGCCGACCGCCCCTTCGGCGCACGCCTGCGCCACGCGCGGACCGGCTTTACCCTCGACTATCTCGGCATTCAATCGGTGCCGCAGATTTTCCTCTGGGTCAACTCCTTCCCCACCTCCGACCGCGGCGAGCCGCACACGCAGGAACACCTGCTGCTCGGCAAGGGCAACGTCGGCCGGGCCGTGTCGGGCCTCGAAGACATGTCGCTCGTCGGCTCGTCGGCCTTCACGATGCAGTGGCGGACGGCCTACCACGCCCACACGGCCGCCGGCCCGGAGGTCTTCTACAACGTCTTCGAGCGGCAGGTCGAGTCGCTGCTCTACCCCGACTACACCGACGAGGAGATTCGCCGCGAGGTGAGCCACTGGGGCGTGAAAGAGAGCCCGGCCGACAAGACTCTGAGCCTCGAAGAGAAGGGCACGGTCTATCAGGAGATGGTCTCGTCTTACGAGCGCCCGGTCTCCCTCCTCTTCCGCTCGATCAACCGCCTGCTCTACGGCCCCGAACACCCGCTCGCCTACTCGGCCGGCGGCTGGCCCGCAGCCATCCGCGAGATGCGGCCCGAGGACATCAGGAAGTTTCACCGCGACAACTACCGTCTCGGCAACATGGGCATGGTCGCCTCGTTCCCCTCCGAGATGCCGCTCGCAGACGTGGCGCGCCGCCTCGACCAGATACTCACGCGCCTCGCCGCGAAGGCCGGCGAAGAGAAGACGGACTTTAAGACCGAGGCCGATTTGCCCAGGCCGGCGCCCGCCCCCGCCGGGCGGATCGAGCTGGTCGAGTACCCGCACCAGAACGCGCAGCAGCCGGGCTGGGTGCTGTTCGCCTACCCGGCCGCGCGCGACCTCGACGCGGAGGGCAAGACCCTGCTCACCCTCTTCCTCTCGAACGTCGCGGGCGACGCGACCACCAACCTCTACAAGCTCTTCGTGGACACGAAGACGCGCGTGACTGAGACCGGGGCGAAGGGCGTCTTCGCCTTCCTCGACGACGAGATGGTGGTCGGCAATCCCGTCTACGTCGGCCTGACCGACGTGACGCCCGACCAGATGACGCCCGACCGGATCGCCGACATCCGCCGCCGCATCGCCGACGAGATTCGGCGCATCGCCGCGCTTCCCGGCGGCTCGCCCGAGCTGTCCGAGTTCAACGAGCGGCTGCGCAACCGCGTCATCCAGCAGCGGCGCGCGCTCTCGAAGTTCGTCAACTCGCCGCCCGGCTTCGGCTTCCGCCAGACCGACTCGGGCTGGATGACACACCTCCAGGCGCTCAACCGCGCGCGGGGCTTCCGCAAGTCTGTGACGCTCAAGGCCGAGTTGCAGAACGTCGAGCGGCTGCTCGACGCGAAGGAGAACGTCTGGCGCGGGCTCGTCGCGCGCTGGGGGCTGGCCGACTCGGTGCCCTACGCCGTGGCGGCCGTGCCCTCGTCGCGGCTCATCGCGGAGGGCCAGCGCGAGGCGCGCGAGCGGGCCGCGGCCGAGCTTGAGCGCGTCAAGGAGCGTTACAAGACGGCGGACGCGCAGGAGGCCATGCGCCGCTTCAAGGCCGACTACGAGGCGACGACGGCCGAGCTGGAAAAGCTCGAACAGCAGTCGGGCTCGATGCGCTTCCTCGAACGGCCGCCGCTGACTCTGGACGACCAGTTGGACTTCCGCGTCGAGCGTGCGGCCCGCAACGTCCCCTCGGTCGTCTCGACCTTCGAGAACATGACGAGCGCCACGGCCGGCCTGGCGCTGCGCCTCGACGGCGTGCCCGACGCGCAGCTCGTCTACCTGTCGGCGCTCCCGGCCCTGCTCACGCAGACCGGCGTGATAAAGGACGGCCGCCCCGTCAGCTTCGAGCAGATGAGCGAGGCTCTCAGGAAGGAAATCCTCTCGCTCAACGCCTACTACTCGACCAACTTCCGCACGGGCCGCGCCGAGCTGGTCGTGCGCGGCGCGGGCAACGACACGGCCGAGGCACGGCGCGCACTCGAATGGATGCGCCTCGTGCTCGCCAGCCCCAACTGGGCGCCCGAGAACCTGCCGCGCATCAGAGACCTCGTCGACCAGTCGCTCGGCGAGCTGCGCAGCCGCACGCAGGGGCCGGAGGAGACCTGGGTCGACGACCCCGCCAACGCCTACTGGCGGCAGGACGATTCGCTGCTGCTGGCGACCTCCTCTTTCCTGACGCGCGCGCACAACGTCCACCGCCTCCGCTGGCTGCTAAAGGACGCGGGCGAGGGCACGGGGCGCGACGCCATAGCCGCCTTCCTCCTGCGCCTCGCCGACGCGCCGCGGGCACACCAGGGGTTGAAGCGCGAGAACTTCAGGAACCTCGTCTCGCACATGCAGGGCGGCGAGCTGAAGGACAGGTACTTCAACGACCTGAAGGGCGAGTTCGCCGGCCTGCCGGCGGGCGCGAAGGCGCTGGCCGTCGAGGCGGCGAAAGACCTCGAACAAATTCTCGCGGACATCCCCGACGAGACGCTCGCCTCCGACTGGTCTTACCTCGCCGGGCAGATGCGCGCCGATTTGTTGGTCCCGCCCGCTCGGGCGCTCGCCGACCTCGACGCCACGCGCCGCTCCCTGCTCAAGGCGGGCGGGGCGCGCCTCTTCCTCGTCGCCTCGACGGACACGCAGAAGGCGCTCGCGCCCGGTCTGGGCGAGCTGCTCGGGACACTCGCCGAGGGCGCGCCGGCTAAGGTCGCGCGGGGCGGCGGGCGGATGATCGAAGAGCGCGTGCGCGAACGCGCGGGCGCTGGCGCGTCGGAGCGGCCGGTCTTCGTCGGCCTCGTCAACCCGAACACGCAGGGCGGCGTCTTCCTCAACTCGGCGCCGGCCGCAGCCTACACCGACGCGGGCGACCGCGAACAGATACTCGACTACCTCGCCTCGCGCCTCTACGCGGGCGGCGGCGCGCACGGCGTCTTCATCAGGACGTGGGGCGCGGGCCTCGCCTACTCGAACGGCTTCCGCGGCTCGCCCGCCATGGGGCGCCTCAGTTACTACGCCGAGCGCACGCCCGAGCTGCCGCAGACGCTCCGCTTCGTCATCGAGGAGTTGAAGAAGGCCAGGCCCGACCCCGGCCTCGTCGAGTACGCCGTCGCGGGCGCCTTCAGCCAGTTCCGCTCGGCCTCGCCCTACGAGGTGCGCGGCGAGGCGATGGCCGCGGACATCGCCGACGGGCTCACGCCCGACGTGATCCGCCGCTTCCGTCAGGCCGTGCTCGACCTGCGCAACTCGCCCGGCCTCGCCGACGAGCTGTTCAGGCGGATGCCTTCGGTCTACGCCCGCGTCCTGCCCGGCTTCGGCACGCGCGCGCGCGACGTGAGCGAAGGCGTCTTCTACGTCATCGGCCCCGAGAAGCAGCTCGAAGCCTACGAGGCTTACCTGAAGACGGCCGAGGGCCGAGACGCCCGACTCTTCCGCGTCTACCCGCGCGACTACTGGCTGCGGGCAGACCTCAAGACCAACCCCTGAACGGCCGGCGCCTTCGCCGAATAGTGAGAGGCCCGCGCCCGCGTGTGTTCAGACTGAAACACACGCGGGCGCGGGCCTCGCGCTTGATGCCGGGCGGCCGACGCCCGCGGGCTTTAGTTGACGAAGCGGCGGCGGTATTCGAGCGAGAGGATGAAAGCCTTGACCAGCTCGGCCGTGACGTAGTTGCCGCCGTGTCGGTTCAACTGGTCGAGCCAGAACTGGTGGCCGGAGAAGTCGGAGTCGGGCGAGTCGTCGGGGTTGCGGCGCAGGTAGCCGAAGTATTGCATCAGGACGAAGGCGCGGTTGAACTCTGCGGCGCGGAAGTCCAAATCCTGCGCGACGGCGACGAGCACGTCCGAACGGGTGGCCGCGCCCGAGACGAGCTGCGCTGTGAGGTCCTGCCGCTTCTCGGGCGTGAGCGGCGCGCCGACGTTGGCGGCGAGGCGCGCGACGTACTCGGCCGGCGTCAACGAGTCGGGGAGGGCTGCGACGAACTCGGGCCGGGCGACGAACTCTGCGAGGAAGGCGCGGCGGTTCGCTTCGAGCCGCGCGGACCAGTCGCCCTGCCCGACGACGACGCCGCGCCCGAGCGCCTGCGTGTCGCGCACGAAGTCGCGGAAGCGCGGCAGCCGCCCTAAAGCCGCACGAGTCATCTGATAGACGAAGAAGCCCGTCTCCTGAAATTCGAGCGAGAGGAAGAAGGCCGCCGAGACGTTGACGCGCCTGACCTCGCGGCAGCCCTGCTGCTCGTCCTCGGGCCGGTCTTCGCATTCGGCGATGACGCCGGCCCAGAAGTCGAGGCCGGGCTCGTCGGGCTCGCGCGAGAGGAAGTCGTGGTAGTGCTGGCGAACGAAGTAGCGCGCCTCGTCAATGGGGTTGCTTATGGGCGGGTAGTCTTCGTCCTCGATGGAGACTTTCGCCACGCTCGGCACCCCGAGCGTGGCGCCGCCGCTCGGGTTCGAGAGCGCGACCGTGAAGCTCTCTGTAGACTCGCCCGCGGCCCCGTGGATGATGATGATCGTAATCGTCTGTTCGGTCTCGCCGGGCGCGAAGTCGAGGCGGCCGATGGCCGTCGTGTAGTCGGAGCGGTCCGTGGCCGTGCCGTCGGCCGTGGCGTACTCGACGGAGGCGGCGCGCGTCGCGTCGCCCCCACGCATCACGCGCAGCGTCACCTGACGGAAGCGCTCGACGACGCGGTACTCGGCCGACTCGAAGGCTATGGTGCGCGGCCCGGTCGGAGGGGCCGGCGCGTAAGTCGCCGTGAGGGTCGTGTCGGCCGCGGCCGTCGTTATCTCGTGCGCTGCCGCGCCGCCGTCCGACCAGTCGCGGAACTCGTACTCGACGCCGTCGAGCGTCTGCCGCTCGGGCGCCGAGAGGGCGCGGACGATGCCGACGACGCCCGTAAATGCGTGGCCCGAGGGGACGGCCCGCCCGTCGAGCGCGAGCTGTAAGCCGGCCGGCTCGGTCCGCAACGTGACGACGGAGAGGCGCGGGCGCACGTCGCGGAAGGTCTCGTGTGTGAGCCCGCCCGAGTCGCGCGCGATGAGGCGGACGCGATACCAGACGTTGGGCGAGGTCTCGCCGACGGCGGGCACGACGAACGAGCCGGAGGCCGCGCCCGTCGTCGGCGGCAGGAACGGGTGCGCGTGGTCGTCGTGGTGAAAGTCCACCTGCCAGGTGAGGGCGGCGGGCGGAAGCGCCCCGTCTTCCGGGTCCGTGCCCGAGCCCGAGTATGAGACGGTTGCGCCCGCCGAGTAGAGCGCGCCTTCGGCGGGCGCGCCGACGGCCGCGACGGGCGGCCGGTTGGCCGTCACGCTCAGGACGGCCTCGGCGCTCGTCGCGGAGCCCGAAGCGTTCGAGACGACGCAGCGGAAGCGCGCTCCGTCGTCGGCGGCCGTCGCGGCGGCGAGCGTGAGCGTCGGCGAGTTGGCGCCCGCGACGTTCGCCCCGTCGCGCTGCCACTGATACGTGAGCGGCTGCGCGCCGAGCGCCGAGACCGTGAACGAGACGGCCGCGCCCGCCGGCACAATCTGCGAGACCGGGTCGGAGGTGATGACCGGCGCCGCGCCCGCGCCCGCGTAGACCACCTGAAAGACGGCACGGCCGCCGCGCGAGAGATAGTAGAGGCTGCCGTCGGGGCCGACCTTGAGGTCGACGGGCGAGCCGGCGCCGGTGGCGAAGTCGGCGACGGCGCCCGTCAAAGGGTCGAAGGTTCGTATCCAGCCGCCGCAGAAGTCCGCGAAGAAGTATCTGCCGACGTAGGACTGCGGGAACTGCGCCGCGGGCGGGTTGTAGAAGGCGCCGCCCGTGATGGCGCAGGCGCTCGCGCCGCCCGCGCCGTGGCGGTAGGCGTAGACGGGCGAGTGGTGCGCCGGGTTCGAGGTCGGCCCCTCAGACTCGGGCCAGCCGAAGTTGGCGCCGGCCGCCCCCTCGTTAATCTCCTCCCAGGTCTGCTCGCCCACGTCGTTGACGTAGAGGCGCGTGGCGCCGGGCTGGAAGGCGAAGGTGAAGGGGTTGCGCAGGCCCGTGGCCCAGACGGCGCGGCGGTTCCCCGTCGTCTGGTTGAAGAAAGGGTTGTCTTCGGGGATGGTGCCGTCGCGGTTGAGGCGCAGCATCTTGCCGTGGAGGTTCGAGAGCGTCTGCGCGTTCGCGGCGACGCCGTTCTCGCCGACGGCGACGTAGAGCTTGCCGTCGGGGCCGAAGTGCATCGCCCCGCCGTTGTGGACGAGGGCGGGGCCGAGGTCGTCGAGGCGGAAGATGAGAGTCTCGCTGCCGGGCAGGGCGCGGTCGCCGTCTGCCGTGAAGCGGACGATGCGGTTGTGGCGAGGGGCGGTCGCGGTCGTGTGGTAGAGGTAGACGAAGCCGTTCGAGGCGAAATCGGGGTCGAAGGCTATGCCGAGCAGGCCGCGCTCGCCGGTCGGGTCCACGGCGATGGTGACGAAGGGCTCCGCGAGCAGCGAGCCGTTTTTGACGACGCGCAGGCGCCCGTCCTGCTGGCAGACGAAGAGGCGGCCGTCGGGGGCGAAGGCCATCGCCGTCGCGCCCGCCAGCCCGGAGGCCACCGCGCGCTCGACGAACCCCTCGGGCAGCGAGGCCGCCCCCGCCGCCGGGGCAGAGGCGGCGAGCGCCGCCGCCAGAAAGCAGACGTGCAGGGCCTTTCTCATCTGATAGATTTTCGACAGGATTGAAGAAAAAGTGAGGAAAAGAGGTTGAGGACCGTCAATTTCGATCAATTAATCCCCTCAACCCCCTCGAAGCACTCAGTCGGTTCCGCGTCGCCCGGCCGGCACAGTGGGCCGTGCCTCGACGGAGCCGCCGATTAACTCCTCGAAGCGGCGCTGCGTCCTCGCGGACCAGCCGCGGATGACTTCGGTGACGATTCCTCGCTCGTCCACCACGAACGAGAGCGGGACCGAAAGCTCGTCTGTCGCGTAGAGCGATTCGACCGCCGGCACGCCGCCGAGGTAGACGGGGTAGCCGACGCGGTTCTCGCGCAGGAAGCCGCGCACGTCTGCCTTCGGGTCGGTGTCCACGTTGAGGCCGACGAGGTCAACGCCGCGGGCCGCGAGCCGCCCGCGCAGCTTGTCAAGCTCGGGCATCTCGACGCGGCAGGGCGTACACCACGTCGCCCAGACGTTGACGAGCAGGCGCCGGCCCGGCTTCAAGAGCGACTTCAGCGCGACGGGCGCGCCCGCCGCCGTCTTCAGGGCCAACTCGGGTGCGGGGCGGCCCGCGCCGATCTTGAGCGTTTGCAGAAACGCCTCGTCGGGCGTCAAAGGATCAGGCAGCCGGGCGCCCGCGACCTTGAGCGCCGCGGCGCGGCCCGTCCCCTCTTTCAGGAGTTGGAAAGAGCCGGCGCTGAAATTGCCCTCGAACCGCTCGGCCCGCCCTCCCGGCCACGTCACCTCGACCCACTCGGCGCGCTCGTCGCGCCCCAATCCGAAGAGCAGGCGCGGGTCGTGCTGCGAGATGAAGCCCGAGCCGCCGCTCTTGATCTTGGTCAGCGTGCCCTGCGAGGTCTTGACGCGGACGACGGCGCCGTAGGCGTCGCGCAGCCGCGCGCCTTCGAGCGCGAGGCGCAGGCCGCGGTTATCCTGCCCGACGTTGTTGCGGAAGAGCAGGTGCGACTGCCCCTGAATCGTGTTCGAGAAAACGTCCAGGTCGCCGTCGTTGTCGAAGTCCGCGAAGACGCCGGCGCGGCCGTCGGTTATCGAGTCGATCCCGGAGACGCCCGAGATGTCCATGAACTTCTTCGTGCCGAGGTTCAGGTAGAGCGGGTCGCGCTCGTAGCCGGAGAAGGAGAAGCCCTCGCCGAACATCAACTGGTTCTGGTCCGAGCGCAGGGCGCCCTTCTCTTCTTTTCCGTCGTTGGAGTGCGTCACGACCTGACGCCAGAAGTGGCTTCAAGTGTCCTTCATGGACTTGCCCGAGATGAAGCCGTTCGGGGTGTAGATGTCCTCCCAGCCGTCGTTGTCGAAGTCTATGAAGCCGCCGCCCCAGGCCCAGCCGCCGGAGAAGCCGCCGACCTCCGAGGTCACGTCCCTGAACTTCCCGCCGCCCAGGTTCTCGAAGAGGTTGTTGCCGGCCGCGAGCTTCTTCAAGACGTTCTCCTGCGCGCTCTGCGTGGGGAAGATGCGCGAGAGAATCCGGTTGCCGGCCGTCGAGCTCATGTTCGAGGCGTGGATGTCCAGGAGGCCGTCGTTGTTGTAGTCGCCGAAAGATACGCCCATCCCGTTGCCGGGGTCCAAGACGCCGCGCTCTTTCGCCTCGTCCACGAAGCGGTCGCCGCGGTTGACGAACATCGCCTTCTCGCCGAAGTCGTTGGCGACGTAGAGGTCGAGGCGGCCGTCGCCGTTGATGTCGGCGAACTCGGCGGCGTAAGACCAGCGGCGGTCCTCGACGCCCCACTTCGCCGCCTCCTCGCGGAAGGTTCCGTCCTTTTGCGAGATGAAGAGCAGGTTGGGCGTGCCGTTGGTGGCGCGGAACCACGAGTCGGGCGTCACCTGCCCGTAGCGGTTGTAGGAGGTGACGTAGATGTCGAGCCGGCCGTCGCCGTTCACGTCGCCCGCGGCGGCCGAGAAGCCGATGGCGGGGACGGCCACGCCCGCTTCGAGCGACACGTCCTCGAAACGGAGCCTGCCGCCCGGCTCCGAACGGTTCTCGAAGAGCATCTGCTGGCCGACGGCCGAGACGAAAATGTCGGGGTCGCCGTCGTTGTCGTAGTCGAGGACGAGCGGGGCCACGCCCTCGGCCGTCACCCGCAGGCCGGCCTCCTCGCTCGCGTCGCGGAAGCGGCCCGCGCCGTCGTTCAGGTAAAGGTAGTTGCGGCCGGGCGCGGTGGCGAAGAGGTCTATAAAGCCGTCGCCGTCGAAGTCTGCGGCGGCGGCGCCGTGCCAGACGAAGCCGCCGTTGCCGGGCGTGCCGAAGGCCGGCAGGGAGGCCCCGACCCCCGCGGGCACGGCCACCTCGGAGAAGATATCTGTCGTCGCCACCAGCGAGTCAACGGCGGTCAGCTTCCACTCCTCGAACTGGAAGCGGCCCCCCTTGCCGGCGCGGACGACGGCCATCACGGTGCCGCGCGCCCACTCGCGCTGCCCGTCGCGGTTGCGGCCGATGACGTAGAAGGCGACGCGGGCCGTGCCGCGCGAGCCCGGCATGGCCGTCGGCACTTTGGCGCCGAGCACGGCGCGCGCCTCCGCGTCGAAGCTCGACTCCTTGACCTTGAACCGCGCGTCCTCAATCTCGGAGAAGTTGTCGAGAAAGTCCGACCAGCCGCGCAGGAAGGCCGCGGCCGCCATCGGGGCCGGCGCCTTCGGGTCGGCCGGCAGGCTGGCCCGGACGGTCTGCGCGCCGCCGCCGCCGCTGGCGACGGGCGCGGCAGGCATCTCCCAGTTGCGGCTTGAGACCCACTTGACCACCTGCCTGAGCGGCAGCGGCCGCGACGGGAAGGGCGTGGCGTTGAGCCTGGCGGGGAAGAACTCGGCGGTCTTCGCCGAGTCGCGGTCGCGGGTGGCGACCGAGAGTTCGAGCAGGTCGTTGGCTAGCGCCTCCGACAGTTCCTCGATCACTTCGAGGCGGGCGCGGTCCACCTGCGCCTCCGGGGCGGCGGGCTGCTGCCGCGCGCCGGCCTGCGGGGCGGGCGCGCCGGCGGTCTGCGCGAAGGCCGGGCCGGCGGCCGGGATGCTGAAGATGAGCGCCGCGAGGGCACAGGCGACGACACGCACGGCGCGCGCCGGGGGAACACTTATAACCTGTCGCTTCATTTGCGGGGGCCTGTCTGAAACTGTACCATTGGCCTCGAACTTCGCGGTCCCGCGAAACTAGTGCCGGAAGGTTCTCCCCGGACACCGGCGCCGACCGAAAAGCTCGCCCGGCATAATAACTTCTGGATGCGCACTAATCCAACTGCGGCGGCGGCCCGCCCGCGCCGTCAAGCGGCCCCCGCGCCCCGTCTCGCGGCCTGCGCGCTCGCCTGCGCCTGCGCGCTCGCCTCCCTCGGCACGGCGGCAGCGGCCTACGCCCGTCCGACGCTACGACAACAGCAACCGCCGCCCTTGACGACTTCGCAGCCACAGCCGACGCAGTCTCCGTCCTCTCCACCCGCGCAGCAGCCGCCGCCCGAGCCGGCGCAGCGCACCGGCAGGTCTTACGAGACGGCGCCGCCGCCGCGCCGCTCGCAGGCCGCGGCGCCGCAGTCGCCCTCGCCCGTGCGCTTCGTCGAGACGGCCGCGGCGTCCGGCCTCAGGTTCGTCCACGCCGCCTCGCCGACCTCGCAGAAGTACCTGCCCGAGACGATGGGCGGCGGCGTCGCCCTCTTCGACTTCGACTCTGACGGCCGCCTCGACATCTTCCTCACCAACGGCGCGCGCCTCCAGGACCCGATGCCGAAGGGCGCGGTGCCAGACAAGTCTGACCCGAAATTCCGGGACCGCCTTTTCCGTCAGAAGGCGGACGGCACTTTCGAGGACGTGACCGAGCGCGCCGGCCTTAAAGGCCACGGCTACTCGATGGGAGCAGCCGCCGCCGACTACGACGGCGACGGCCGCACGGACCTCTTCGTCACGGCCTACGGCGGCTCGGCCCTCTACCGCAACCGCGGCGACGGCACCTTCGAGGACGTGACGAAGAAGACGGGCGCGCACGTCGCGGGCTGGCCCACGAGCGCCGGCTGGCTCGACTACGACGCGGACGGCCGCCTCGACCTCTACGTCGCGCGCTACATGGATTGGGACTTCGAGCGCGGCGCACTCTTCTGCGGCTCGCTCCAGGTCCGCGCCTACTGCCACCCGGACAACTTCAAAGGGGCCGCGCCCGTCCTGCTGCGCCAGCGGGCCGACGGCACTTTCGAGGACGTGTCGGCCCGCGCCGGCGTCGCCGACCCGGAGGGCAAGGGCCTCGGCGTCGCCTTCGCAGACTTCGACGACGACGGCCGCATAGACATCTTCCAGGCCAACGACAACGCCCGCCAGTTCCTCTTCCGCAACAAGGGCGACGGCACCTTCGAGGAGCTGGGGCTGCTGGCGGGCGTCGGCTACGACGAGAACGGCAAGAGCTTCGCCGGCATGGGCGCCGACGCCGCCGACTACGACAACGACGGCTGGCCCGACATCTTCGTCACGGCCCTCTCGAACGAGACCTATCCGCTCTACCGCAACGCTGGCGACCTGACGTTCGCCTACGCCACCAACTCGGCGGGCGTCGCCCTCATCACCATGCCCTACTCCGGCTGGGGCGCGCGCTTCGCCGACTTCGACCTCGACGGCCTGCGCGACATCTTCGTCGCGCAGGGCCACGTCCTCGACACCATCGAGAAGACGACCGGATACCTCTCCTACCGGCAGGCGCCGCTCCTGATGCGCAACACCGGCCGCGGCTTCACGAACGTCTCAGACTCGGCCGGGCTCACGATGCCGCTCGCGGCGCGCGGCGCGGCCTTCGGCGACATCGACAACGACGGCGACGTTGACGTGGTGCTCGCGCAGACGGACGGCCCCGCGCTGCTGCTCAGAAACGAGGGCACGCGCAACCGCTGGCTCGGC
The DNA here is from genome assembly GCA_035645715.1 of Pyrinomonadaceae bacterium. Taxonomy (GTDB): domain Bacteria; phylum Acidobacteriota; class Blastocatellia; order Pyrinomonadales; family Pyrinomonadaceae; genus QHXN01. The sequence goes on along the minus strand of DASQMB010000044.1, from coordinate 73,680 downwards.
CTGCGTCTTTCGTGCCCGGGCGGCAACCGACAATGTCTGGGCGCCCGCGTCGTGGTGACGGACGCGGCCGGCGCCCGCCAGACGTTCGACGTGTCGGCGGCCGGCAGCTACCTCGCCACGAACGACCCGCGCCTCCTCGTCGGCCTCGGCGAGCGCGCGGGCCTCCGCTCGGTCGAGGTGCGCTGGCCCGGCGGCAAAAAGCAGACGTTCACGGAACTCCGCCTCAACGCCTACACGACCATCGGCGAGAAATGAGAGACATGCTCGAACACGTCCCCCCGCGCGCTCTACTGCGGCGCGCGCTCACGGCGGCCCTCGCGCTCGTCTTCGCCCTCGCCCCGGCCGCGCACGTCGCCGCGCGGCAGCAGCAGGGCATGGGCGGCCCCGCCAGCCCGCAGCCCTCGCCGCGGGGCGGCGTCTCGACCGGCGCGGGCCTCGTCTCGGCCGTGCGCCGCACGGCCGGCATCACCGACCCTAAGGCGCCCAGAATCTTCGAGGACGTGACGGCCCGCACCGGCCTCAACAGTTTCCGCAACCGCTCGGGCGCGCCCGCCAAAGACTACATCGTCGAGACGGTCTCGGCCGGCGTCGCCCTCTTCGACTACGACGGCGACGGCCGCCTCGACATCTACCTCTTGAACGGCTCGACCGTCGAGGCCGAGCGGGGCAAAGAGAAGCCGCAGCGCGCCGCCCTCTACCGCAACCTCGGCGACTGGAAGTTTGAGGACGTGACGGCTAAGGCCGGCGTCGCCAACGAACGTTGGGGCATGGGCGTCGCGGTCGGCGACTACGACAACGACGGCGACCCTGACCTCTACGTCGGCAACTTCGGCGTCTCGCGCCTCTACCGCAACAACGGCAACGGCACCTTCACAGACGTGGCCGAGCGGCTCGGCGTGGCCCGCAAGGGCTGGTCCACTGGCGCCAGCTTCGGCGACTACGACGGCGACGGCCGCCTCGACCTCTTCGTGCCCGGCTACGTCGAGCTGGATTTGAACAACCTGCCGCCGAGCCCGGCCGACGTGGGCAAGCCCGGCCCGGTCGCGCAGAACTTCTGCCAGTTCCGCGGCCAGCCCGTCATGTGCGGCCCGCGCGGACTCAAGGGCGAGCGCGACACGCTCTACCGTCAAAAGCCCGACGGCACTTTCGAGGACGTGTCGGACAAGACGGGCGTCAACGACGAGCCGCGCTACTACGGCTTCTCTTCGGTCTGGGTCCACGCCAACGAGGACCACCTGATTGACCTCCTCGTCGTCAACGACTCGACCCCGAAGCAGCTCTACATGAACCTCGGCGGCGGGAAGTTCGAGGAGGTCGGCTACGCCTCGGGCGTGGCCTTAAACGAGAACGGGCGCGAGCAGGCGGGCATGGGGCTCGCGGTCGGCGACTACGACAACGACGGCCGCGTGGACTTCTACATCACCAACTTCTCCGACGACACCAACACGCTCTACCACAACGACGGCGAGGGCAACTTCACCGACGTTACCACGCAGGCCGGCATGGGCGAGCCGACCATCCCCTTCCTCGGCTGGGGCACGAGCTTCATCGACTACGACAACGACGGGTGGAAGGACGTGTTCGTCGCCAACGGCCACGTCTACCCGGCCGTGGACAGGCAGCAGTGGGGCACGAGTTGGGCGCAGCAGCCGCTGCTCTTCGCCAACGTCGCCCACCCTGACCGGCAGCAGTCGCAGAAGGGCGCGCGCTACTTCCAGCGCGTCGGTGCCGCGCCGGGCTCCGGCCTGGCCGAAGCCTGGCCGAGCCGCGGCCTCGCCGTCGGCGACCTCGACGACGACGGGCGGCCCGACATCGTGCTCAACAACATCGACGCGCCGCCGACCGTGCTGCGCAACGTGGCCGAGACGAAGAACCGCTGGCTGCGCGTCAGGCTCGTCGGCGACCCGGCCAGGAACAGCCCGCGCGACGCCGCCGGCGCCCTCGTCTACGTGACCGCGGGCGGCCTCCGCCAGCGCGGCGACGTTGTGAGCGGGGCCGGCTACTCCTCGCAGAACGACCCGGCGCTCTACTTCGGCCTCGGCGCGGCCGAGAAGGTTGACCGCCTCGAAGTGCGCTGGCCCGGCGGCCAGACCGAGACCTTCGACGTGCCCGGCCTCGACCGCACCGTCACGCTCACGCAGGGCAAGGGCGGCAGGTAAGGCGGGCCGAGGGCCGCAGGTCTCTGGGCCGGGATGAATTCGAGGCCGCCGCCGGCACGCGCCGGCGGCGGCCTTTATTATCGTCAGGGGCTTACGCCACGGGCGGTGGGCCGCGGGGTCAGAGGAAGTCCGGGGCGGGGTTGGGGTCGCCCTCGGCGAAGCGTTCGGGGCGCAAGGCGCGCACGTCGAGCGTCGAGGCCGCGCCGTCGAGGATGATCTCGGCGAGGAGGTGGCCGAGGGCCGGCGCGTGCATGACGCCGTGGCCCGACGACCCGTTTGCGAGGAACAGATTCTCGACGCCCGGCGCGCGCCCGAGCAAAGCGTGCTTGTCGGGCGTCATCTCGTAGAGGCCGGCCCAGCACCCGGCGCGGTCTATCTCGGCCGCAGCGAGGCAGGGCAGCCGGCGCCGGGCTTTAGACTCGACGGCCGCCAGCCACTCGTCCTCGGTCGCCGTGTCGAATGGGTCCGGGCCGCGCGGCTCGTCGGGCCAGAGCAGGAGCACGCGGCCGTCGCGCACGCGGAGGTGAAAGCCGTCTTCGGTGAAGACGGTCATCGGCATCTCTTCGGGCAGCAGGTCGCAGGGGCGCGTGAGCGCGACCTGCCGCCTGAGCGGCGCGACCGGCAGCCCCTGCCCCGCCAGCGCAGCGACCGACGCCGCCCACGCCCCGGCCGCGTTGACGACGAGGCCGCAAGCCACCTCGCCGCCTTCGGTTATGACCGACGCCAGCCGCCCGCCCTTCCCTCGCCTGAAATCCAGAACCTCGGCGCCGTACTCGAAGCGCGCCCCGAGCCGCGCGGCGCTCTCCGCGTACCCGCGCAGGATTTCGAGCGGCCGCACGAAGCCGTCAATCGGGCAGAAGCTCCCGCCGACGATCCCCTCGACGTTGACCGCCGGGTTCAGCCGCGCGGCCTCCTCTGGGCCGACCGCGCGCCCCTCAAGCATCCCGCACCCGCGCTGCACCTCGCGCGCGGCCCGTAAGGCTTCTAGCTCGCGCTGGGTCGAGGCCAGAAACAGGTAGCCGTGCTGGCGGAAGCAGGGGTCAACGCCGTGCTCTTCGGGGAAGTCGCGCAGTTTGTCGAGAGAGAGGAGCGAGAGGAGGACGTTGACCTTCGTGCCGAACTGTGTGCGGAAGCCGCCGGTGGCGCGGCCCGTGCTGCCGGCGCCGGGGCCTCGGCCGCGATCCAGCACCAGCACGTCGCGGCAGCCGCGAGCCGCCAGGTGATAGGCGGCGCTCGCCCCGACCACTCCCCCGCCGATGATGACGACTTCGGCCGACCTCATTCGCGCCGCCTCCGCCCCTCCCGACTCTCAGACCTCAGACTTCGGCCAGCCCGAACTTGCGCGAGAGGACGAGGCTGACGGCGCCCATCAGCGTCGGCTCGCGCAGGGTCGAGGCGACGATGCGGGCCGAAGGCAGGCCGCGCCGGATGCTGCGGCGGATGGCCTCTTCGAGCGTGGCCGAGACGATGGGCCACGCGCGCGTGATCTGCCCGCTGACGACTACGGCCTCTGGCGAGAGCCCGACTATCAGGTTCGAGATGCCGACGCCGAGGTAGTGTGCAGTCTCGGTCAGGGCGTCGATGGCCGCCTGCTCGCCGCCGAGCGCGCGCTCGACCACCTCGCCGAAGCAGACGGTCGCGTCGGCCGCCTCCTTTTCACGTGCCGCGCCGCCCGCGTTGCTCAGGTAGCGGGCGACGGCCGCGCGCTCCGAGGCGAAAGCCTCCCAGCAGTCGCGGTTGCCGCACGAGCAGGCGACCGGCGCGTTCTGCCCGACGACCATGTGGCCGAACTCGCCGGCCGCGCCGCGCTCGCCGCGGTAAATCTGCCCGCCGAAGACGATGCCGGTGCCGATGCCCTCGGCCACCAGCACCATGATGAAGTCGCGCGCTTCGCTCACCTCGGGCCGGCCGAACCACAACTCGGCCAGGGCGGCCGCGTTGGCGTCGTTGTCGGCGCGGGCCACGAGTCCGGTCGCGCGCGCGAGGTCTTCGGCCACGGCCCAGTCGCGCCAGCGGAAGAAGGGGATGTAGACGGCGCGGCCCGTGTCCGTGTCGACGAGCCCGGGCAGGCTGACGCCGATGCCCGCCACCGCACCCTCGCCGCCGCGCGCCGCGACCGCGCGGACGCACTCGACGACGCGGCGCGTCATCTCGTCGGGCCGCGCGTCGTTGCGAATCACCTCGCGCTCGATGACGCGCCCGACCAGATCGCAGGCCGCGACGGTGGTCGAGGAGGGCTTCACGTCAACGCCGATGGCGGTCGCGCCGGCCGCGCGCACGCGCAGCAGCGTAGGGCGCCGCCCGCCCGTCGACTTCCCCGCCCCGATCTCCTCGATGAGCCCCTCGGCCTTCAGCTCCTCGACGATGGTCGAGACCGTGGAGCGTTGCAGTTCGGCGGCGCGCGAGATGGCGGCGCGCGAAATCGGCTCGCGGTCGCGGATGTAGTTGAGGACGATCTGGCGGTTGATGTCGCGGATCGTTGACGAGCGCGCGGCCTGCGCCTTGGTGAGATCGATTCTTCGCATCGGCAGGTGCTTCCCCAGCGCCGCCCTTCGCCCCGTCCGGCCGGCACGAGGGGCGGCGCGCGTGCGCTTAACGTCCCGCGGAACGGCCTCAGTTGTAGCCCCGCGCGCCGCCGCCGTCAACTCTTATGCAACCGCGCGGCGGCCGCGGCGTGTAAGCACTCCGTCAGACGAAGCCGGCGCCGAATCGAATCACCCCGCGGCCGGCCCCAACGTCACCACGGAGGACTTATGCTCTCGAACAGCTCGAAGCTTTTACTGGCCGTCGCCGCGGCGCTGCTGCTCGCGTCGGCGCCGCCCGCGCAGTGCCAGCAGCCGGCCGCGGAGGCCGAGGAGCGTTACGTCACGCAGAAGGGGTTCGGCAACCGCGTCTTCGAGGTCAAACACCGCGAGCCGGCCAACCTAGCCCAGGTGCTGCGCACGCTCGGCAGCGGCTTTCGCGGCGCGGCCGTCACGCCCAACCAGGAGTTTCGGACCATCACGGTCCGCGACTTCCCCGAGAACATCAGCGCGATGGAGGAGACGCTCCGCCGCCTCGACACGCCCGAGGGGCCGCGGCGCGGCGTCGAATTTCAGGTCTACCTGCTGGCCGCCTCGAACGACGCGCCGCTCGCCAACAACATCCCGGCCGAGTTGGGCGACGCTGTCGGGCGCCTCCGCCAGTCGCTCGGCTACCGGAACTTCAGCCTGATGGGCTCCCAGATGGTGCGAAGCCGAGACGGCCGCCATGAGACCTTCAACAAGGGGGTGGCCGAGCTGAGGCTGGCCGGCGACACGCCGACGGGCCGCAGCCCGGTCCATTACAACTACTACATCCGCGCGGTGAGCCTCGGCGGCGGCACCGGCCCGGCCAACGTCCAGGTCGAGGAGTTCAGCCTCGAAATCCGCGTCCCCGTGACGGGAACGCCCGACAACCGGAACTTCGACACCGTCGCCTTCAAGAACCCGGTCAGCCTGCGCGAGGGCGAGCGCGTCGTCGTCGGCACCACCAGCGTTGGCGACAAGAGCGTCGTCGTCATCCTCTCGGCCAACGCGACGAGGCAGTAGAAAGAAGGGGAAAAGGTGAAAGGGGCCGGGGGCCGGTCAAGAGTTCGCTCTTACCGGCCCCCGGCCCCTGCTTTTACGCTTCTACGCTTCTTCTCTCTTCCCCCTCACTGAATGATGGGGTGGCTGCCGCCGCGGCTGTGGTCCATGGTCTCGGAGTAGAGGCGGCGGTCGTTGTGGTAGAGGACGATGTGCTCGCCCTCGTAGCGGGCGACGTTGGCGACGCGGCCGAAGTCGCGCTCGTGCTCGGCGATGACGAAGGCCGGCGGACTCATCGAGAGCACCATCCCGGCGGCGTAGACGTAGCCGCCCTGATCGTAGACGCTGCCGCGGTACTGCGCCGCGCCGACGGCGATGTCGGGCGAGTAGGCGCCCGCGGAGTCGCGCGTGCGGTCGGCCCGGCCGACGAAGATGGTGTACTGCGAGTGGTCGAGCGCCTGTCGGTAGCCGCGGCGGCGCGCCGCCGCGAACAGTTCAGAGAGCCCCTGGTCTACGGCCCGCAGCACGGCTGGCGACTGGCGGCTGACCGCGACGACGCGGGCGCCCATCGGCGTCGAGGTCTCGAAGCGGAACTGGTCGCCCGTCACGCGCTCGGCGCGGGCCACGAGGGCCGAGTCGGCGCGGCGGCCCTGGCCCTGGGCCGAGGCCGCGGGCTGAATCGTCGAGGCCGGGGCGGCGAGGGCCGCGCCGAGCACCAGGGCCGCGAGCCCGCCGCGGGCGAATCTGCTCTTACCGAACATCACTGCTTCCCCCCGGTAAAAAGAGCGGGCGCGGACGAAAGCCTGCGTTGCGGCTCTCGCTTCGCGCCCGCCGTGTTGTCGGTTCAAGGCCGGCGCCGGTCAGGGGCGGTTGCCCCGGTTGTCCTGGCCGCGGTTATCGTTCTTCTTGTCCTCGCGGGGCGGCGGCTTCTTCTCCGGGTTCTCGACCACCTTCGGGTCTTTCGGGGGCGGTCCCTTCTGGTCGTTCCTCTGCGGCTCGAACGCGAGGACGCCCGCCGCCAGGGCGCAGAGCATGAGGGCCGCCGTGATTGTCTGTTTCAGAAACTTCATTACTTTCCCGTTACCTCCACATGACTTTTGCAAGTCGCGCATGGAGGGAGAGGAGAGACGCGCGAGTCTCACGTCTCCGTCTGGCAAGGACGGTGCCACGCCCGCCCCCACCACTGTCCGCCATTTCCGGGCCGAAAAGCAAGCCTTCTCCGGCACGGCCGCACTGAATCGTCCCCGCCCGCACCGTATCGTTCCCGCCCGCACCGTATCGTGTACGGGTTCCGGCTCACCCCGCCGGCCCGGGGCGACGGCGCCCGCCCCTCATTCAGCGCCGGACGACGACGCGCGCGCTGCCCACGTTGCCGCTGAAGTCGTAGGCGCGGAGCGAGACGGTGTGCGCGCCCGCGCCGCCGAGCGGCACCTCGACCGTGTAGGTCTCGCGCGGGCTGTCGGCGATGCCGTCCTCGGGGAAGACGGCGCGCCACTCGCCGCTGTTGACGCTCACGTCGGCGCGCCGCACCATCCCGCTCATATCCTCGACGACGAAGCGGACGCGCACCCGCCCGTCAGGCAGCGCCTGCGGCTCGCCGACGGCCCTGACGGCCGGCGGCGTGCTGTCCACGTCCACGGGCTCGCTCAGGCGCTCGCCGCCGAGTGCCTGGCCGAGCGCGTTGTCGGGCGCGTCCGAGGCCACCACCTTGAAGACGTAGCGGCCGTCGCCGAGCGTGGCCCCGTCCACCGAGTAGAAACTCTCGCGCAGCCGCTCCTTGAGCATGTGGAAGGTGCCCTCGCCGACCCCGCGGTAATAGACGGAATATTCGAGCGTGTCGCCGTTGCGGTCCTCGGCCTGCCACTGCAGGGAGACGGCGCCTCGCTGGAAGACCCTGCGCGGCGGGATGACGGTTGGCAGGCCCACGACCGAGGGGTCGAGTCCCGCGGCCTCGACGTTCGGGTCCACCGGCACGTGCATGGCCGGCAGCAGCGCCACGCCGACCGGCAGCGTCTGGATCGAGAGCACCTCCGGCGCGACGTTGCGCGGCAGGTAGGCGAGGCTTACGTCTTCGATTCGCGCCTCGCCCGCGTTCGGCCCCGAACGCAGCACGGCCCGCCACTGGATGAAGCGGGCGCGCGGGCTCGTGATGGCCGCGCCGGCCGGGTCGCGGTAGGGCGCGCTCCACTGGCTCCAGGTCGCGTCTGGCCGCTCGGTGTTACCCGTGCGCGTTTGCAGCTCGACCTGGCCGCGCCCGCGCCACCAGACGCGCCCCCACTCGGCGACGAAGCGCGCGTCCCTGACCGGCGACTCGTAAGTCCCCTCGGCCGCCGGCTCCGCGGCGAGCCGGAAGAGCTTGCCCTGGTTCGACGAGGCGGCGAAGACCTCACGGCCGCGCACGAGCAGCGTCGAGACCTGATCCTCGCTCGACTGGACGAGCAGCGTGTCGCGCCCGTCGTCGGTGACGGAGTAGACGCGCCCGCGGTCGCCCGTGCCGACCAGGACGCTGCCGCCCTGCGGAGCGGCGGCCACCGAGAAGGCCGTCACGGTCGGCGAACTCCAGAGCACGTCGGCCCCGCCCTCGGGCGCGATGCGGAAGACGGCGCTGCGTGCGCTCTGCAACTCGTTGCGGCTGCGCGCGGCCGCCTGCTGGCCCTGCGCGCCGAAGGCCGCGGCCTGCGACGCTCCCCCGTCGTCGATCACCGTGACGGTGGCCGTGACGCCCGAGCCGCTGGTCGTCTGCGAGCTGGTCATGGCGGGCGCCGCGAGGGGCTTCGGCCCGGCCGCCGCGTCGCTCAGGGCGAGCGCGTAGACGGACCCGTCGGCCGCCAGGGCCAGCGAGTGGATTTCGCGCAGCGGCGAGTCGAAGAGGGCGAAAGCCTTGCCGTCGGCGCCGACGCGCAGGACCAGCCCGCCGGGGTCTGTGCCGGCGTAGAGGTTGCCGCGCCCGTCCGAGACGAGCGAGATGACGTGCGTCTCGTTGATGTCGATGAGCAGCGAGTCTTCGGGCCGTGCGCCCTGGGCGCGGACGCGGTAGAGCCTGCCGGTGTCGCCGGTGCCGACGGCGAGCGCCCCGTCGGGCAGCAGCGCCAGCGACCAGATGTACTTGTCCTGCGGGTCGAAGTAGACCTCGGCGCGGCCGTCCGCGGAGACGCGGTAGACCTTGCCGTCGGGCGAGGTGCCGGCGTAGAGCACCCCGCCGGGGCCGGCGACGAGCGCCGTCACGTCGAGCTCGGGCGCGTCGTAGAGGAGCTGCCCGCGGCCGTCCGAGCCGACGCGGAAGATTTTCCCGTCGTGGCCGGTGCCGAGGTAGACGTTGCCGGCCGCGTCGGCCGCCGCGGACCAGACGAAAGCCTGCTCGGTGTTGAAGACTTCGGCGAACCTCGGGGCCAGCGTGACGGCGCCCGCGTCGGTGATGGAGACGCCGCGGGCGTCGCCGTTCAGCAGCTCGGCGCGCGAGTTGACCTGCCAGACGACGGGGCCGCCCGCGCGAGCGCCGGGCGCGGCGAGGGCCGCGAGGAGGAGCAACGAAGTCAGCGTGAAGGTGAGCGCGGCGGGGGCGAATAATCTCTTGTTGGGCATTAAAAAGTTCGGTTCGCTTTCGGTTGTGTCCGGCCGAGGCGGCCGAATCGAATATAGCGCGTCTGTCAGACGCGGGAAACCGCGCGGGCGGTTGTTCGCCGCCGTGCGCGGGCCGCGACGCCGGGACGGCCTGCCCGCCCGGCCTCGGCCGCGACGCGCGCCTCAGGCGCCAACGTAGCGCGCGTAGAGCGTGCGGGCCAGAGTCACGTCCTCGGTGCCGCGGACGACGGCCCGCGCGTCGCCGAAGACGGTCAGCTCGTAGTCGCCCGCCTTCAGCCTGACGAGATACTCGTTCGACTTCACCTCGCCGGCCGCCCGCAGCCGCTCGGCCAGCGCCTTGAGGTCGAGGCGCGTTCCCTCGCGCGGCGAAACCTGCACGGCGTCGCGCCCGCACAGCACCGTGGCGAGGTCGCCGGCCTCGGCCGCGAGCGAGTCGAAGCGGCCGAGCGCGCAGGCCGGGCAGGCCGGGTCAGGCCGGCCGACCGAGATGCGCCGCCACTCGTTCTCCCACACGTCTAACTGCCACAGGCCGCCGTGCAGCTTTTCAACCCTGCCCGTCAGCAGCTTGACGGCCTCGGCCGTCTGCACGGCCGCCACCACCGAGATGATCGGCATCAGCACCCCGGCCGTGTCGCAGGTCGGCGCCGAGCCGGCCGGCGGCGGCGCCGGGAAGACGCAGCGCAGGCAGGGCGACAGGCGCGGCCGCACCGTCATCGTCACGCCGTAGGAGCCGACCGCCGCGCCGTAGACCCAGTTGACGTGGTGCTTGACGCAGGCGTCGTTGAGGAGATACCGGGTCGAAAAGTTGTCCGTGCCGTCGAGCACGAGGTCGGCGCCGCCGATCAGCCGCTCGACGTTCGAGTTGTTCACGTCGGCCACCTCGGCCGAGCAGCGCACGTCCGAGTTGATCTCGGCGACGCGGCGGGCGGCGGCCACGGCCTTCGGGACGCGCTCGCGCGCGTCGAGCTCGGTGAACATCGCCTGCCGTTGCAGGTTCGACTCCTCGACGAAGTCGCGGTCAACGATCAGCATTTCGCCGACGCCGGCCCGCGCCAGCGTCTCGACCTGCGCCGAACCCAGCGCCCCGCACCCGACCACCACGACGCGCGACGCGCGCAGCCGCCGCTGCCCCTCGGCACCGACGCCCGCGAAAAGTACCTGCCTGCTGTAACGCTCCATAAGATTCCGTCGCCCGTGTGATTCGCCGGCGGGCGCGCCCGTCAGGCGCCGCCCCGTCGGTTGAGCTCGATGTGCTTGATTATCAGCTCAAACACCTCCTCGGTCGCGGCGCCGGCCGCCGACACATTGAGGCGAGCTTCTCCATCCGTGTTACTCGGACGCCAGCCCCGCCTCGGCCGCCGCGCGCATGACGGCGACGGGAGCCTCCTCGCCGGTCCAGATTTTGAACTGCGCGGCCGCCTGCGCGACGAGCATCGGGAGGCCGCCGGCCGTCGCGCAGCCCGCCCGCCGGGCCTCGCGCAGGAAGCGCGTCTCGGCCGGGTTATAAACGAGGTCGTAGGCGACACGCGCCCCGCGAAGCTGTTCGGCCGCGGCCGGAGTCTCGCCCGCCAACGCCCCACGCGTGCCGAGCGGCGTCGCGTTGACGACCACGTCGAACCCGCCGAAGCCCGCGCCGGCGAGCGCGGCCGACCCGGCACCGAACTCCTCGGCCAGCGCGCGCGCGCGCCCCTCGTCGCGCGCGAAGACGACCGGCCTCGCCCCGCGCTCGCGCAGAGCCCACAGCACGGCCCGCGCCGCACCCCCCGCGCCGACCACGGCCACGCGCGTGCCCTCCACCTCCGCCAAACCTTCGAGCGGCGCGAGCGCGGCTGCCGAGTCGGTGTTGTAGCCGCGCAGCTCGCCGCCCTCGACCGAGATAGTGTTCACAGCCCCTATCTCGCGCGCACGCTGCTCGACCCAATCGAGCAGCGGGATAACCGCAGACTTGTGCGGCGCCGTCACGCTGAAGCCGAGCGCCCGCCAGGCGACCTCGCGCGTCCGCGGCCCGACCAGCCGGAGGATGAAGGCTTCGAGGTCCGCGACCTCGAAGGGCAGGTAGACGGCGTTGACGCCCCGCGCCCCGAGCGCCGCGTTGTGCATCCGCGGCGAGAGCGAGTGGGCGACGGGCCGGCCGATCAGGCCCATGACGGCCGTCCTCTCGTCCAGCTCGCGCAGGCGGTACAACTCGCACATCTCGCGCGCGCTCAACTGCCCCGGCGCTGTGGCCGCCCCCGCGTCGAGCGAGCCGTAAGTGAGAAACGAGCCGAGCGACGGCCCGGCCACGCGCGTCCAGGCGCCGGCCGCGCCCATCGCCACGGCAATCAGTTCGTGCCCCTCGCTGCGCGCTTGTTCGAGCAGCCTCAGCAGCGGCGCGCACTCGGCCGCGTCCCGGACCGCCACGGCGATTTTGAAGACGCGGGCCGGCGTCCGCTTCATCCGCTCGAAGAGCCCTGAGAGGTCTGCGGGCATCCCGCCGAAGTCGTGGTACGAGCAGATGACATCGAGCCCGCGGACCACTTCGCCGAGCGCCGGGCCGTGCTCCGACTCGAAGAGCGACAGCTCCACGTCTGCGAAGGCCGGCCGCCCCCCGCCCCCCGCCCGCGCGCGCGCCACGGCACGCCAGAACTCCACGCGCTCGGCCGGCGCTGAATCGCTCCCGCCGCCCTCCGCGGCCGGGCGAAAGGTGTAAACGAAGGGGCGCCGCGCCTCGCCCGCCGCCCGTTCAACCTCTCGCAGCGCCTTCTCCAGCTCGCCGGCCGCGAGACAGTCGAACCGGACCTCAACGAAGTCGGCGACGGCGGCCGCCCGCGCGATTGATGCGCGCAGCCCCGACGCCCGCCCCACGCAGACGGGCACGCAGAGGCGTCCGCTGTTCTTCCTGAAACTCACGTCTGAATGGACTATACACGGGCGCGGGCCGGAAAAGGAGGAGAGGGGAAAGCGAGGGGGGAGAGTAATCGGGGATGTTCAGGGCTACGACTTCAACGGCTGGGGCCTATTCCCCTTTCCCTTATAACCTTCATTCCGTCCGGCGGAAGGCTAGGCGGCGCGTGGTTACTTCGGTGACGCCGGCCGGGGGCGAAGGAGTTAGAAGGCGAGACGAGGCTCACGTCGGCCCCACAGGCGCGACAAAATTTCGCGCCTTCGGGGTTCCGCCGCACCTGGGGCAGTACATCTCGATGAGTCCTCGGCGGTCCCGGGCGGCCTAACGCTCGCGCCTCTCGCCCTCGGCGGGGACGTTGAGGTGGCGCGTGGTGCCCTCGGTGACGCTCGGCGGCGGGACCATCTCGCCGGTGTTGCGCGAGGGCAGCGCGCCGCCGCTGAAGGACGGCGGCATGGCCTGCGCCTGCGGCTGCGATGGGACGAAGGCCGGCGGATGGGTTGTGCGAGCCTCGTTCTGCTTGAGGCGAAGGTAGGTGGCGACGCCGTCGCCCATCATCGCAAAGGCCGGGATGAGGAGCCAGAACCACCAGACGCGCCCGCCCGGCATGTAGCGCGAGACCGCCAACGCCACAAAGATGAATCCCAGCCCCGTGAAGAAGCTCTTGACGGCGCGGTCGATGGTCACGGGCCTTTCGCGGTGATGACGGCGGGAGCGGCGCGGGGCCGCCTCCTGGCTCAGCCGCTCGGCCAACTGCCCCGTCAGGGCCTGCGGGACGAGGCTGATGTCGGCGCCGCACCCGCGGCAGTACTTGGCGTCGTCGGCGTTCTGCGCCGCGCACTTCGGACAATACATCTTTGTGGCTTCTCCCTCGCGCGATCTGACGGGCCGCGCCGCCGTCTTTAGCCTTCGCCCTCACCCGTGGCCTCAGCCAAGTTGTACGCGCCGCGGCGTGCCGCGGTTCTCTGCCGCAACGCCTCGTAGAGAACGACGCCGGCCGCGACCGAGACGTTGAGCGACTCGATGCGGCCGAGCAGGGGGACGCGGACGAGCGCGTCGCAGTGCTCGCGGACGAGGCGGCGCAGCCCCTCGCCCTCGCCGCCGAGCAGCAGCGCGCAGGGCTGCGTCCAGTCCCACTCGGTGTAGTCGGTCGCGGCGTCGGCCGCGGTCCCGACCGTCCAGACGCCCCGCGACTTCAACTCGCCCACCAGCCGCGCGAGGTTGGTCACGCGGGCGACGGGCACGTATTCGAGCGCGCCGGCGGCGGCCTTCGCGGCCGTCTCGGTCAGCCCGGCCGCGCGCCGCTCCGGGACGAAGACGGCGTGAGCGCCCGCGCACTCGACGGTGCGGATGATGGCGCCGAGGTTGCGCGGGTCTTCGACGCCGTCGAGGACGACGGCCAGCGGCGGGTCTGCCGTGCCGACGCGGGCGGCGAGGGCGGCGAGCAGTTCGTCGGCGGGGCGGTAGCGCGCGGCGGCGAGGGCGACGACCACACCCTGGTGGTTGACCGGGCCGACGAGCCGCTGCAACTCCGCGCGCGGCACGCGCCGCACGGGCACGTCGGCTGCGCGCGCCAGGCTCAGTATCTCGTGGAGCCGCGTCTCGTTCACGCCCTCCGCTACCGAGACGCGCTCGATTGGCCGCGAGCCCGCCCGCAGGGCCTCGACGACCGGCTGCACGCCGAAGACGTGCGTGCCCTCTTCTCTATCAGGTCCGTCTTCGGCGGGGCGGTCGCGGCTCTCATAAAAGTCGTGGCGGCCGCGAACGTCTCGGCCGGCGACGGCGTCCCGGGCGCCGTCAGCGTCTCGGCCGTCGCGCGGGGCGCGGGGCGGGCGCCGCACGAAACCGCGCTCCGCCTCCTCGTAAGCACGCGCGACGCGCTCGCCCGCCGACCCGCGTGGCGCGGCGCCCGCCCGGTCGCGCGGGCCGGCTGTCCGCTCTCCGGCCGTGCGCTCGCGTCGATCATTCGCGCGCTCACGCTGATTCGTCGCGCGCTCGCGCCGCTCGGGGCCGCGCTCGCGCTCGCGTTGGTCGGAGGCCCGCCCGCGCTGGTTTGAAGTGCGCTCGCGCTCCTGTTGGTCGCGGTCGCCGGGCCGGCCGCCGCGAGCGTGGTCCCGGCCGCCGTGCCCCTTCGCGCCTCGGTCGCGGTCACGGTTGCCGTGGTCGCGGTCACGTTGGTCGCGGTCGCGGTCGCCGTATCCGTGTTGCCGCGCATCGCGGCCGTGCTCGCGTCCGTCCTGCCGGCGAGGGCGGCCCGGTCCTTCGCGCTGCCGCTCGCCGTCAAAAGTGCGCTGCCGCTCGCCGTCGAAAGCGCGACGGTCCTCGCGCGCCTGCTCGCGCTGATGGGGTTCGCGCTGCTGCTGTTCGCGCGAATGGTTGCGGGGGCGCTCGCGTTCGTGTTCGCGCTGGCGGTCGCGCGGGTGCCCGCCGCGGCCCCTGGGGTCGCGCGCGTCCTCTCTTCTCCGCCCTTTTTTGTCGCGGCTCAAGTTGCTCGGGTCCGTCCTCTCTGAGCGAGGTAATGGCGCAGGCGCGAGTAGCGTGTGAACTGCGCCTCGTTGCTGACGACGGTGACGGCCTCGGTGTTGAAGCGTCCGGGCCGGTCGCGCCGCAGCCCGCCCGACTCGTTCCTCTCGGACGGCGGCCAGGCGATTGATAACAGGTGGCGCGCGCGCGCGTAGCCTTCGTCGAACTCCGCGTGAGGCGCGCGCTCGCGCAGGGCACGCACGAGCGCGGCGAAATTCTCGCCCGCCACCAGCCCCTTACCCGCGCCGAGGCAAGAGTAGTCGAAGCCGGAGGCCAGGACGCGCAGGCCCGTGCCGCCCGCCCGCGGATAGATGTCGAGCACGGCCTCGTCGGCCGCCAGCTCGCGCGCGTCAACCACCTCGCCGCGCGAGCCGAAGCGTGACTGCCGCTCCTCCACCTCGACCCGCCGCGAGACCAGGCGGCCCGCGACGAGCAGCGACACATCCGCCCAGGCCCACCCGGCGTGCTCGCCGCCCGCGCCGAAGTGAACGGTCAACGCGTCGCCGGTCAGCCCGAACGAGCGCGCGCGGCGCGGCGGCTCGTCGGTCCTCAACTCTGCGTCGCCGAGAACGAAGGTCCGCAGCCCGTGAGCGGCCAGTCGCCCGGCGATGAGGCGCGCCTCCTCTGTCGAGGCCGCGCGCGCCAGCGGCAGCGCCGCGCCGAACGCCAGCAGCGCCGAGAGCTGTTCGGTTTCTAGCTTGAGGAAGGCCGCACACTCCGCGGCGGCCTCGGGCGCGAGCGGACGCGCGGGCGCCGCTCCGAGGATGACGTTGTGGCCGCCCTCCCACTCTTCGAGCCGCCTGAGCGTCGGGCGCAGGTGCTCGGCCCCGCGGCCGGCGGCCGGCAGCGCCGCGCCGCAATAGAGGCAGTGCATCCGCGTCGGCGGGTTCGAGCGCGAGCAGGCTTCGCACGCCACCATCTCCTCGGCCGCGAACCGTCGCACCCCGCCGCCCGCGCCCGAGCGGTCCGTCAGACTCGCCCGTCCGTCATCGTCCGCCCAGCTCACAGCTCGCCTCTCCCCTGCCGCCCCGCGGGGCCGGCGGGCCGCTCACGACGCCCGCCCGCACCGTGACTCAAAAACCCGACCCGGCCGGGCGATTGTCCGGCCGGCCGCCGAGAGTATAATCCCTCCCGACCCGATCCCTGAGACAAAGTTGAGCCGCGAAGATGAAGCACGCGCCCGCAGCCGCCCGCCCGCCCCGGCCACTACTGCTCGCCGCGACCGCCGGCCTCGCCCTCTGGCTCGCGGCCTGCGCCGCCGCGACCCGGCCGCCCGACCCCTCGGCCCCGCGCGCGAATGAGGCCCCCTACCCGGTCGTCCTCGAAGCGAGCGGCGAGCGGCGCGAACGCGCGCTCGCAAACTGGGGTGCGCTCGTCGTCGGCGCGCCCGAGCCGGCCGCGGCCCCGCCGCCCGAGCTGCGGCCGGTGACGGCCACCGTCGCCGCGATCCCGACGTTGCCGTCGGCCCTGCTGCGCCTGCCCCGCGTCGTCATCGAGAGCGAGCCCGGCGCGCCGGCCCGCCCCCCCACGGACGAGGAGCTGCGCGAGTCCCTGCGCCGCTTCGTCGCGTCGGCCGCCCCGCTGCTCGGCGTCGAGCAGCGCGAGCTGTCGCTCGTCGAGATCGCCGAGGTGCCCGGCGGCGCCCGCCGCGCCCTCTACCGGCAGAAGCCCTTCCCTCACCCGCTGCGCAACGGATACGGCGAACTCTCGATCACCTTCGCACCGGATTTGACCGTTATCGCCATGTCGAGCACGGCCGTCCCGGCGCCCGAGCCGCTGCGCCGCGCGCTGGCCGCCGTCGTGCCCCAGCTCTCGGCCCAGGACGCCGTCGCCGCCCTGGCCGGCAAGAGCGTCGCGGTCGGAGACGCGGCGGGCGCCACGGGCGCGACCCGCACCTTCAGCACGACCGAGGGGGCCGCGGCCGGCGAGCTGGTCGTCTACCCCCGGACCGTCGAGGGCTCGCCCGCGCGCGTCGAGCTGCGCCTGGCCTGGGAGGTCGCGGCCGGCGCGGGCGGCCCGCCGCTCGTCGTCTACGTTGACGCCGTCACCGGCGACATCATCGGCTCCGCACCGGCCCCAGACTCCCGCTCGGCCTGAAACTTCGGCCCCGCCCTCGCCATCTCGCCGCCCGCCTCCGAAGGTCGCGCCCGGCGCCCCTGAGGCCGTCGAGAACCCTCCCGCCCTTTGTCGGCACGCGCTCCTGTGTGGTTGAATAGAGGACGCACGCATGAACCGGGGCAGGGCGCGAGATTATGGGAGGCGCGGGCGGACTCGACGCCCGCCGCCCCACGCCCCCGGCGGGGTGCGACGCTCGAACTGACTTCACCACAGAGTCGTGATGTTTGAAATGTCGTGACGATAAAAAATAGACGGAGTGTTTTGCTCATGCATTTTGATCCGACCAACAACGTCTCCTGGCAGCTCGGCTATCGCGGCCGGGTGGCGGTTTTCATTGACGGCAACAACCTTTTCCACGCGGCCCGCTTCCACAACATCGACATCGACTACAACAAGCTGCTTCGCGTCCTCCTGGGCGACGGACGGCTGCTGCGCGCCTTCTTCTACACCGGCGTGGACGTGTCGGCCGAGCGCCAGCAGGGCTTCCTGCTCTGGATGCGCCGCAACGGCTTCCGCGTCATCCACAAGGAGTTGAAGACCTTCTACGACGGCACTCGCAAGGCCAACATGGACGTGGAGATAGCCGTGGACATGCTCAGCCTGGCCGGGCGCTACGACACGGCCGTCCTGGTCTCGGGCGACGAAGACTTCGTCTACGCCGTCAACGCCGTGGCCTACAAGGGCTGCCGCGTCGAGGTGGCGGGCTTCCGCTCCAACACCGCGCCGAAGCTGATCGACGTGTCCGACTACTTCATCGACCTCGGCGAGATCGCCGACAAGGTGCGCAAGGAGCACTCGCACCGCTACTACGAGCAGCACCACTCGAACGACTCGCCCCCCTCGCAACAGCCCCAGCAGCACGGCGCCCAGGGCCGCGACGAGCGCAGGGGCGCGAGCGCGAGCCCCGCGCCCCACGTCAGCGACCTGCTGCTCGACACGGAGGAGACCGAACTGCTCGACCGCCGCACCCGCGACGAGGAACTCGAAGAGACGCTCGCCCGCGGCGTCGGCGACCAGCTAGTTGCCGACGACAGCCAGTTCACCTCCCGCGCCGACTTCATCCGCGTCACCGATGACCAGTGAGAAGTTTTTAGTTTTCAGTTTTTAGTTTTTAGTCGTCGGGAGGACCGAGCGCCGAACGCCGAACGCCGCAGACTAAAAACTAGAAACTGAAAACTAAAAACTAGAAACTGAAAACTGAAAACTCTCTTCACCATTCACCGCCCTTATGAAGCTTTTCACCGTCGACGAGGCGAACTCGCTGCTGCCGGTCGTGCGGCCCCTGGCCGAGCGCGTCCGGCAGACCTACCGGCAAGTCACCTCGGCGCAGGAGGCCGCGCGGCGGGCCGCGGAGGGTGCGGCGCTCGGCGGCGGCGGGATGGCCGGCGGGTCGGCCTACGTGGCGGCGCTCGCCGCGCTGGCCGAGTGTGCCGCCCGGCTGGAAGAGATGGGCGTGCAGTTGAAGGATTACGAGCGCGGACTGCTGGACTTCCCGGCCCTGCGCGAAGGCAGCGTCGTGCTGCTCTGCTGGCACCCCGGCGAGGGCGACCGCATAGAGTGGTGGCACGACACAGAGGCGGGTTTCGCCGGCCGCCGGCCGCTCTGACGCCGCCGGCCGTGGGAGACGTTTAAACCGGATGCCGATGACGGTCGGGGGAAAGACGGACGAAGAGGAGCCGCCCGCGGCGGCCGTGCGCCCCGGCCCGTCAGGGGGCGACGGGGCCGAAGAGGTCGGCGCGGAGGCCCCGCGGCGAGGGCTGCTGCGCGAGTACTTCGAGTCGGCCGTCGTGACGGCCGTCATGGCCCTCTTCTTCATGACCTTCATCGCGCAGGCGGCCGAAGTCCCCTCGGCCTCGATGGAGAACACCATCTACGTCGGCGACCGCTTCCTCATCAACAAGTTCATCTTCGCGCCGGGGCCGCCGCTGCCCTTCCTGCCGATGCGCGACATCCGCCGCGGCGACGTGATCGTCTTCAAGTACCCCTCCGACATCAACACCGACGAGGAGGTCGTGCAGTACAAGACGCTCTTCATCAAGCGCGTCGTCGGCCTGCCGGGCGAGACCATCGAGGTCCGCGGCTCCGAAGTCTACGCGGACGGCCGCCGGCTGGCAGAGTACCGCGTCGCCGCCCACGACCCGGAACTAGGCAACGACAAGGCCGAGCTGAAGCAACTGCGCCCCACCTCCGAGCGCGCCGACGAGCCCTACGCCGTCTTCTACTCTCCGCGGACGCTCGCGCGCTCCGGCCGCGACGACGGGCCGCAGGCCGGGTTCCGCTACGGCGTCAACAGGCCCTTAAAGATTCCGGAGGGCCACTACTTCGTGATGGGCGACAACCGCGACAACAGCGCCGACAGCCGCGTCTGGGGCACGGTGCCGCGCGAACTCGTCGTCGGCAGGGCGCTCTTCGTCATCTGGTCTTACGACGAGAGCGCGCCCGCCGGCGGCAACCGCGCCACAGACTTCTTCCGCAACACCCGCTGGGGCCGCATCGGCACACTCATCCGCTGAACCCGCGCCCGGCCCGCAGTCGCCGCCTCGGAAGCCGCCCTCTTCCCCCGAATCGACCCGGCACCCCCTCCTAAATGTTGTAGCCTCCGGCCCTCCAAACACAGCGCATTGTGTATTTTCCGGTTGACGACTTAAAGTAATGTCTGATAGCATCCGCCGCGACTCCGCAGAGGGCATGGGGTTAACGGCCACGTCCCGCCGTCCCTTCGTTTTCAACTTTCGCATTTCCGGCCGCCGTAAAGGCTGCTCGACAGACGCGCTCCGCCCCGCAGATTCTCGCGGGCACGCGGACGCGGGAGTCCTGACAGGGCCGGGAGTATTCGGGCCGCCCCCCCGCGGCCCGAGACCCGACGCGGTCGCACGAGCCGCCAACGGAGAAACGACCTTTCAGCCATGACCGACAGCCCTAACGAGACCCAGAAGACGACGCAGGCCCCCCACGGCTCGACGCTGATCGAGTTTCCCGGCGTCAACCGCAACCGCCCGGCCTGGCGCAAGGAGCTGAGCGAGAAGGTCCGCGAAATCCAGCAGCGCCGCGCCCGCGAGGCCGCCATCGAAACCGGCGAAGCCCCTGCCCCGGGCCGGAGGGCGCCCGCGCCGCCGAGGTCTTCCGAGGCCGCGAACGGCCGGGGGCCGGACGCGCCGGCCGCGGCCGCAGGCGAAGAGTCAGGCGAAGAGTCGGCCAAGCAGCTCGGACTGGTCCCGCCGCCCGAGACGCCCGAGCTGAACCCGCTGGTCGCGGCCGCGCTGCGCCGCATCGAGCGCGCGCGCACGCGCGCCCCCCACGCCTCGCGGCCCGCACACGGCCGCACGCAGGCGGCCGCCGCGCGCGTCCTCGAAGAGCAGTTCGATCACGAAGAGGAGCAGGAGCCGAGTGCTGGGCAGGCCGTGAGGCCGGCCACGGCAGCGAGGCCGGACAGGCAGGAGGCGGCCCACGTCTCTAACCTCGTCGTCGTCGCCCCTCCCAGGTCGGAGGCGACGCCCGAGACTGAGCCGGCCCCGCAGGCAGCCCCGCATTCCGCCCGGCGGCCCGGGCCTCCCGCCCCCGCGCCCCGCACCGTCTCGGCCGCCGTGACCGTAGAAGCCACCACGACCTCGGTCAAAGACGCGGTCAAAGAAACGACACGGCCGGCTATCACTGATGCCGCCCCCGCCGCGTCCAGGCACGCCAGGACCAGCACGCCCGCGCCACCTGCGCCTACGGCGGCTACTGCGACCGCCATGAGCGGCGCCGCGACCGTCGAGGCCCCGGCAACCAGCACCGCGGGCGCGGAGACCCGACCGCAGCCGCGCAAGATCGCGGGCGTCATCGATGACCACTGGCTCGAACGGAACGGCAACGACCCGCTGCCGAAGGTCGAGGCGGCGGCCTACGACGACCGCGCGGCCGTCGGCTCCCGCGTCGGGGCGGCTTTCTTCGACCTGCTGGCCGTCGCTTTCCTTTGCGCGCCCTTCGCCGCCGTCATCGAGCTGACCATCGGCGAGTGGCACGACCCGCGCGTGCTCGGCTCGATGGGCGGCATCGTGGCCGTCGTCATGTTCCTCTACCACACCTGCGCCGTGGCGCTCGCCGGCCGCACCTGGGGCATGCACTTCCTCTCGCTCCACGTGGTTGACGCCGACTCGGCGCGAGTCCCGACCACCTGGCAGTGCGCCGTGCGTGCGCTGGTCTACATGCTCTCGCTGGCGACTTTCGGGCTCGGCATCCTCTACGCGCTCATTGATGCCGAAGGGCGCACGGCCCACGACCTGCTCTCGCGGACCGTCATGGTCAGGGAGTAGGACGGTGGAGTAGGCCGAGCGCGCCGACTAGCCGACGCACAAAAAGGGAGGCACGACGACAGTCGTGCCTCCCTTTTTGTGCGCTCCTTCTGCCCCTAAAGTTTTCAAGCCCGCCGACTCGCCCGCCCGTCCGTTTTCGCCCGCGCGGGCGAGTCTGCTAGCCTGTCGCGCGGGGCGGGAGACTTTCGATGAACGAGCGAGACATCAGCGAGGTAATCGGCGAGGTCCGCGCGGCGCTCGGAGGGCGCGCGTGGGGGCGCGTCTTCCAGCTCGGGCGCGCGGCGCTCGTCGCGGAGTTCAGGCCCGCGGACGGCCGATTCCTCCTGCTCTCGGCCGAGCCCAACCGCCCGCGCCTGCACCTCGTCCGCCGCTCGGCGCGCGAGTTGGAGCGAGACTCCCTGCCGCCCTCGCCCTTTGGGCTCGTCCTGCGCAAGCGGCTCGGCGGCGCAACGCTCGTCTCCGTCCGGAAGGACGAGGGCGAACGCGTGGTCCGCCTGAACTTCGACGCCGAAGACGCGGCCGGACGCGGTTACGAAGTCGTCCTCGTGGCACAACTGACCGGCCGCTCCTCGAACCTCTTCCTGCTCGACGGGGCCGGAAGGGTCCTCGATTCGCTCAGGCCCGCACGCGGCCCGGGCCAGGAGATAGGCGAAACTTACGCCCCCCCCGCGCCCGCCGCGCACGGAGCCGCGCACGAACGTAAAACCGCGCCTGAAAGTGAACCCGCACCCGCCCCGCCGGCGCCGAGGAAGGAAGGGCCGCCGCTTGAGCGCGCCGGTTTCGAGACGCTCTCCGAGGCGCTCGACGATTACTACCTGGCCGAGGACCGCGCGAGAGCCTTCGGGCAGCGTGCGGGCGCGGCCGCCTCGAAGCTCAGACAGGAAATCTCGAAGCTCACGAAGCTGCGCGCGAACCTCGAACGCGACCTCGCGGCCCACGGCGACCCGGAGGCCCACAAGCGGGTCGGCGACCTGCTGCTCGCCAACCTCGCCACGGCCGAGCGTGCGGGCGGCAGGGTCCGGCTGACCGACTATTACGCCGACGACGCGCCCACCGTCGAAATCGAGGTTGACGAGAACAGGTCTCTACAGGACGAAGCCGCCCAGAGGTTCGCGCGCTACGGCAAGGCCAAGCGGGCCGCGCAGGAGATCGCGCGCCGCCTCGCGGAGATCGAGGCCGAGCTGGCGGCGCTGCTCGAAAGGCGGTCGGAGTTGGAACGCGTCACGGCCGCGCGCAACGAAGCGGGACTCGCGCGTTTGACCGGCTCGCCGCGCGACGGCGGGCGGGCGCGGACGGCCAAAACGGCCAAGAAGGAAGCGGGCGCGGGCACGCCGGGCTTGCGCCGCTATCGCTCCTCGGACGGCTACGAGATTCTGGTCGGCCGCGGCTCGCGCGACAACGACCACCTGACCTTCCGCCTCGCGCGCTCCTACGACCTCTGGCTGCACGCGGCCGACTATCCCGGCTCGCACGTCGTGGTGCGCGCGCCCACCCGCGACGGAGAGATACCGCACCGCACCGTCCTCGAAGCGGCGCAGCTCGCCGCGCATTTCAGCCGCGCCGGGAAGGACGCCAAAGTCGCCGTCAACTACGCCCCGCGCAAGCTCGTCACGAAGCCGAAGGGCGCCGCTCCCGGCCTCGTCTACCTCTCGGGCTTCCGCACCCTCCTCGTCGAGCCGCGCGAGGCCGGCGAGCGTGTTTGAACTCGCGCCACGCCCCGTCGTACATTCGTCCCACGCTTCAATTCCGTTTTCACGCGGGCGCGCCGCCCTCGCCCGCACAGCGCGGCGAGGGTCCGTCTTTGGACGGGCGGGGCGCCGAACGAGGGGCAGAAGAGACCGAATGAGCAGCAACCTTTTCGAGATCGTTAATCGCAGGGCCGCCGGCGTCCTCGACCAGTTCGCGGACATCGTGGCCGGCAAGGCTTCCACCCTGCGCGACGGCACGGAGCACGCGGGCGTCGTGCTCCCGCGCGACCTCTACGCGCACGCCGGGGCGCAGACCGAGTGGTGGTACTACACCGGCCACCTGACCACCGAGGGCGGCCGCAGCCTCGGCTTCGAGCTGGTCTTCTTCAAGCGGCGCACGGACCTCGACCGCTTCGGCGTCGTCCCGCTCAGGCTGATCGCCAACCCGCTCTACCTCGCACACTTCGCCGTCACGGACGAGTCGCGCGGCCGCTTCCGCTACGACCACCGCAAGAGCGCCAACGGCCTGCTCGACCCGCCGGCCCGCGCCGGCTCGAAGCGCTACTTCCTCAAGCTCGGCGACTGGACCGTGCGCGAGGCCCACGGCCTGCACCTGCTGCGCGCCACGCTCGGCGACGACCTCGTTTTCGAGGCGTCTCTGAAGGCCACGAAGCCGCCCGCGCTCAACGGCCGCGAGGGCGGCGGGGTCAGCTTCAAGGACCACGGCGAGGCTTCGCGCTACTTCTCCTACACCCGCATGGAGGCCGAGGGGCACATCACCTGGCACGGCGAAACCGAAGCCTTCAACGGCTCGGCCTGGATGGACCGCGAGTTCGGCACCTGGCAGACGACCGACAACCAGAAGGGCTGGGACTGGTTCAGCCTCCAGCTCTCCGACGGCTCAGACCTGATGGTCTACCACATCCGCGACGCCGCCGGCCGCCCCTCAGACTTTTCGAGCGGCACCTTCGTCACCGCTTCGGGCGAGCGCACGCACCTGGCGCGCGCCGACTTCGAGGTCGAGCCCACGGGCCGCTGGCGCAGCCCACACACCGGGGCCGTCTATCCGTCGGGCTGGCCCCTGCGCGTCCCGCGCCTCGGCGTCGAGGTCGAGGTCGAGCCGGTCCTTAAAGACCAGGAGCTGGACACCCGCGGCACGACGATGGTCGTCTACTGGGAGGGCGCCTGCCGCGTCCGGGGCACGCGCGAGGGGCGCGAGGTGACGGGCCGCGCCTACGTCGAGCTGGTCGGCTACGACCGTTCGCACGAACAGCCTTCATTCACCGCCTTCCTCTTCGGCCAATCGCTCGACCGCCGCTGGCGCAGCATCTTCGGCTGACAAGCAGTAACAAGTGACGAGTGAGCGTGACGAGTGACGAGTGACAAGTGACGAGATGAAAGCAGGTTCTTTCTTGTCACTCGTCACTCGTCACTCGTCACGCCTTTGTCGCTTGTCACTTGTTACGCCTTCTCTTAGCATGGTCGCATGAGCGCGAAACAGGGAGAGAGGCAGAGGGGCTCCGAAGAGCTGTTCGGGCGGGCCGTCGAGTTGATGCCGGGCGGCGTGAACTCGCCGGTGCGCGCCTTCCGCGGCGTGGGCGGCGTGCCGCGCTTCATCGCCTCGGCGCAGGGCGCGACGATGACCGACGTTGACGGGCGGACCTACGTGGACTACGTCGGCTCGTGGGGGCCGATGATTCTCGGCCACGCCGACCCGGAGGTGATCGACGCGCTGCACGCCGCACTCGGGCGCGGCACCAGCTACGGCGCGCCGACCGAGTTGGAAATCGAGATGGCCGAAGAGGTGATTGACGCTGTCCCCTCGGTCGAGATGGTGCGGATGGTCAACAGCGGGACCGAGGCGACGATGTCTGCGCTCAGGCTCGCGCGCGGCTTCACGGGCCGCGACAAGATCGTCAAGTTCGAGGGCTGTTATCACGGCCACGGCGACAGCCTGCTGGTCAAGGCCGGCTCCGGTGTCGCCACGCTCGGCCTGCCCGACAGCCCCGGCGTTCCCGCCCCGGTCGCGCAGAACACCATCACCGCGCCTTACAACGACCCCTCGGCGCTAGAAGAGATTTTCGCCGAGCACGGCACAGACATCGCCGCCTGCATCGTCGAGCCCGTGGTCGGCAACATGGGCTGCGTGCCGCCGCGCCCGGGCTACCTCGAAGCCCTGCGCGAGGCAACGCGTCGCCACGGCGCCCTGCTCATCTTCGACGAGGTGATGACGGGCTTTCGCCTCGCGCGCGGCGGCGCGCAGGAGTTGTACGGCGTCACGCCCGACCTGACGACGCTCGGCAAGATCATCGGCGGCGGCCTGCCCGTCGGCGCCTATGGCGGCCGGCGCGACATCATGGAGATGGTCGCGCCGGCCGGGCCGGTCTACCAGGCCGGCACGCTCTCGGGCAACCCGCTGGCGATGACCGCAGGGCTCGCCACGCTGCGCCGGCTCCGCGACCGCTCTGTCTACGAGCAGTTGGAGAGCGCCGGCCGCCGCCTCGCCGAAGGCATGACGGAGGCCGCGCGCGAGGCCGGCGTCTCGACTGTCACCAACCGCGTCGGCTCGATGTTCACGACCTTCTTCACGGACTCAGAGGTCACGGACTGGACCACGGCCGCGCGCGCCGACCGCGAACGCTACGGCCGGTTCTTCCACGCCATGCTCGAAGGCGGCGTCTACCTCGCGCCCTCGCAGTTCGAGGCCGGCTTCATCGGCACGGCCCACACAGACGAGTTACTCGACCGCACAATCGAGGCCGCCCGACGCGCCTTCAGCGCGATCTGAGCCTGCTAAATCACGCACGCCCCGCCGAAGGGCGGCACGCTCGCGGGCCGCGGCTTCCGGCCGCGGAGAAGGCTGAACCGCCGGCCCGCCGGCTACCTCCCAAAAAAAACTGGCAAACCCGGCCGCGGGTTGATATAAAGCCGCCCGCCCGGCGCCCGGAACCCGCGGCGGCCGGCCGCCGTTTACGCTACCGATAGCCGGCCCGACGGCCGGCCCACAAGCTCCCACCAAGCTCTACCGAAAATTGACGCCGGGGGTTCTTAAAGCGTGTACGTCGCGCTCTTCAACGTCGCGGGCTGGGCCGTTGTGATGTGGCTGCTGTTCATCTTCCTGCCGAAGTGGGGGGCGACGCGGCTGCTCGCGCGGTGGGAGGTCTTCCCCGTCCTCCTCTCCATCCTCTACGTGGTCGGGGTGACGGCGGCGCTCTCGGCGACGGGGCTCGGCATCGTCCGCGATTTCGGCTCGGCCGAGGGCGTGACGCGGCTGCTCGCGCGCCAGGACGTGGCGCTCGTCGCATGGATTCACATCCTCGCCTTCGACCAGCTGATCGCCCACCACATCTACCGCGACAACATGGAGCACCGTTACGTGCCGCTCGTAGTCCAGTCGGCCCTGCTCTTCCTGACGCTGATGTTCGGGCCGGCCGGCTTCCTGATTTACTACCTGTTGCGCCTCTTGCGGCGCGGGCGCGCGAGCGCCGGAAGGGGGGCCTGATGTCGGCAGGGGTGACGGTCGGCGTTTCGCCGCGGAAGGAAACGGCCGGGGCGGCGACGGCATTGCGCCGGCTGGTCTCGGCCACGGCGGCGGCGTTCGGGCGGGAGCGGGCGCTCTCGCTCGCGGGCCTGCTCGGGGTCGCGCTCGGGTCGGGCGTGCTGGCGGTGTTGGCCGCGCGCGGGCGCTACGTGCTGCCCGAGGGCGATCTCTACAAGGCCGGGACGTTCGACATCGCCATCGGCCTCTACGTGCTGACGCTCGCGCTGCTGCTGCCGCTCGCAGGCTTCGGCCGCCGCGGGCTCGCCGGGTGGCGGTGGTGCATGGTCGGCCTCGCGCTCTACGTCTACGCGGTCGAGACGGTGCAGGTCGCACGCGGTCTCGACCCGCGGTTCACGCGCGCCGGCTCGCCGGCCGACCAGATACTCGGCATCACGCTCGGTCTCGCGGCGCTCGGCATCATCGCAGTCTTCGTGGTCCTGGCGTGGCGCTTCTTCTTCCGGCGCGGGGCGTGGGCCGACTCGCCGGGCGGGGCGCTGGTGCTGACGGGCGTGCGCTACGGCGCGGCGGCGACCTTCGTGGGCTTCGCCGCCGGCTTCTGGCTGAGCGCAAACCAGGGCTCGGCTGTGGGCGAGACGGGGAACCTGCTGCCGCTGCACGCGGCGGGCTTCCACGGGCTGCAAGCCGTGCCGCTCGTGGCGCTGCTGTCGGCGTGGGCCGGGGCCGCCGGGACCGCGGCGCGGCGGCGCGTCCACGCGGCGGGTCTGTGCTGGCTCGGACTCTGCGCGGCGCTCTGGTGGCAGACGGCCGCCGGCCGCTCGGTCCTGGAGCCCTCCGCGGCGACGGCCGCGGCCGCCGCCTGCGCGCTAGCCTGGCTGGCGACAACCGCCGCCGCGGCGCTCGCCTGGGCGCGCGCGGGCTTCCGCGTACAAGGGCCGCGCGCGGACGCGGCCGACCCACCCGCCCAAGTAAGCCTCGACCAGCCGGCCCGAATAAGTCCCGACTAGCCGGCCCCGACCGTCAGCGGCAGTTCGATGGTGAAGGTAGTGCCGGAGCCGGGCGCGCTGCTGACGCTGATTGCGCCGCCGTGCTGTTCGACTATCTGGCGGGCGATGGCTAGACCGAGGCCGGTCCCCTTCTTCTTGGTGGTGAAGAACGGCTCGAAGATGCGCGAGCGCGTCTGCTCGTCCATTCCGGAGCCCCGGTCTGCGAAGCTGACGCGGACGGCCTCGACCGTGCGGGCGACATGTTTGTCGTCGGCGCGATGATCCTTCTGCGGATTGAGCCGCGTGCGCTCGGTGGTGATGACGAGCGGGGCACCGTTCGGGCTGGCGTCCACGGCGTTGGCGACGAGGTTGACGAAGACCTGCCGGAGTTGGTCTTCGTCCCAGCGGCCTTCGAGCGGGGCGTCGGCGTAACGGCGTTCGACCCCAACGTGCCTCTCGGCGATCCTGTCGGAGATCAGGTCGAGACTCTCGTCTATCAACGCGTTGAGGTCAACCTCGACGGGCGAGAGCTGGCGGCGGCGGGAGAACTGCGTCACGTCGAGCGTGATCTTGTTGAGGTGGTTGATGCCGCGCTCGACGAGGTCGATTGTGGTGGCAGCTTCCTTGCCGCCTATCATGTCGCGGAGCAGGGCGACGCCGAGGCGGATGCTCCCGAGGGGGTTCTTGATCTCGTGGGCGACCTGCGCGGCCGCCTTGCCGACCGCCGCGAGCGACTCCTGCCGGCGCAGCTCGCGCTCGGCCTCGGCCGCCTCGGTCACGTCAACGAGCGTCAACAGTTGGCCGCGCTCGCCGTCGAGGTCTAGCGGAGAAGAGTAAACGTCGTAATCGCGCGGCCCGCGCCCGCCTGCACCGCCCCCGCCGCCTCCGCCGTCGCCTCCACCTCCGACGGTCCTGCCGTCGCCGTCGGCGATGGGCCAGCGCCCGCGGTAGCTCGTCCCGCCGCCGGGCGCGGCAGGGCCTCCCACGGCGGCGGCGAGCAGCCGCCGCCCCTCGGCACCGGCAAAGTCGTCGTGGACCGAGGCCCCGACGCCCGCGCCGGGGAAGACCTCGAAGAAGGTCGCGTTGGCCGCGCGGATGCGGCCCTCGCGGTCGAGCGCGGCGACGGCGCTCGGCATCCCGCCGAGCATCTGCGCGCTGAACTGCCGCTCCAGCGCGAGAGCCTCGTTGGCCCGCCGCATCTGCCGGAACCTGCGCCAGACTTCGAGGAAGGTGGCCGTCGCCACGACGAGGCCCGTCAGGGCGGCCAGCCACCTGAGCAGGCCGATGCGGCCGCGCGCCTCGGCCAGCGCGTCGTTGCGCCGCAGCTCGGCCCTCATCCGCTCGGTCGAGGTCTCTTCGGCCAGTTGTTCGAGCTCGCGGTCGAGGTCGCGGTAGATGGCGAAGCCGTTGAGCGAGAAGGTCTCGGCGTCTCTGGTCGCCTCGACGAAGGCCACGGCGCGGTCGCGGAGCTGCTGGCGGCGCGTCGGGTCTGCGAGCGGCAGGGCGTTGAAGGTCGTGAGCAGCTTCTCCACCTCGGCCCGCTCGCGCCGGAGCGGGATGGCCGTCGGCGGCTGCACCCGCCGCCCCTCGGCGTCCGCCTCCATGCGCCCGCGCAGCCGCGCCTCCGTGTTCAGGCGGTTCAGCGACAGCCGCAGGTTGACCAGATTGTTCGAGACGTTCGCCAGCCGCCGCTCTTCCCCGCTCGTCTCGGTGCTGATGTCTTCGAGCAGCCCGATGCTGACCGAGCCGAGCCCGACCACCAGCCCGACCAGCAGCGCGAAGCCCACGAACAGCGGCAGCAGAGCCGGCCACAGCGCGCCCCCGCCTGCCCGCAGCGCCCGGCCCAGGCGCCCGCCGGGCGCGGTCCGTTCGGGGCCTCTCGCCGCGCCGCCGCCCGTCCGGCCGTCGCCCTCGGGCCGGCTGTACGCGACCCGCCTGCCCCCGCTCTGCGCCTCATCAGACATCAGTGGGTGAAGAGTTTTCAGTTTTCAGTTTTCAGTTTTTAGCCGAAAGCCTCTGCTCATAGCTAAAAACTGAAAACTGAAAACTGAAAACTTCCCTTCTACTTCTTCACGTCCATCCAGTTGTCGCCGGTGCCGACCTCGACGACGAGGGGCACGTCGAGCTCGACGGCCGTCTCCATCTCGCGCTTGAGGATTTCGGCGGCGCGTTTGGCCTCCTTCTTCGGCGCCTCGATTAGCAACTCGTCGTGGACCTGCATCACCATCCGCGCCTCCATCCCCTCGGCCCGCAAAGCCTCCTCCACCTTGAGCATGGCGATCTTGACGATGTCACTCGCCGAACCCTGGATTGGCATATTGATGGCCTCGCGCTCGGCGCGGAAGCGGACGTTGGCGTTGCGGTCGTTGATGGCCGGGACGGGGCGGATGCGGCCGTAGAGCGAGCGCACGAGTCCGGCCTCGCGCGCCTGCGCGGGTATCTCTTCCATGTAGCGGCGCACGCCCGAGTAGGTGCGGTAGTAGTCCTCGATGACCTGCTTGGCCTCCTTGCGCGAGATGCCGACGCGCTGCGAGAGGCCGAAGGGCTCGACGGCGTAGGCGATGGCGAAGTTGACGATCTTGGCGAAGCGGCGCTTCTCCTTCAACTCCTCCTTCGTCCGCGCGCCGAAGACGAGGCGGGCCGTGCGCTCGTGGATGTCCTCTTCCTTCTGGAAGGCGTCGAGCATGTGCTCGTCGCGCGTGACGTGGGCCAGGAGGCGCAGCTCCAACTGCGAGTAGTCGGCCGCGACGAAAAGGTTTCCCTTGTCGGGGACGAAGGCGCGGCGGATGCGGCGGCCGAGCTCTGTACGGATGGGGATGTTCTGTAAGTTGGGGTTGGAGGAGGAGAGGCGGCCCGTGGCCGTCACCGCCTGGTTCAACTCAGAGTGGATGCGGCCGTCGGGGCCGATGAGGGGCGGCAGCGCGTCGGTGTAAGTGGCCTTGAGCTTGTCCAGCTCGCGGTACTCGATGATCAGGCGCGGCAGCTCGTAGGTTTGCGCCAGCTCTTCGAGCACGGCGCGGTTGGTGGAGATTTGGCCGGTCGCGGTCTTCCGGCCGGTGCTGAGGTTCAGCTCTTCGAGCACCTCGCCCACCTGCTTCGGCGAGCCGATCTTGAACTCGCGGCCGGCCGCCCGGTAGATGCGCTCGGTCAGCTTCTCAAGCTCCTCGCCGAAGAGGGTCGAGAGGCCGCCGAGGACTTCGGTGTCCACGCGCAGGCCGGCCAGCTCGATGGAGTGGAGCAGCGGCGCGAGCGGCAGCTCGATCTCGTTGTAGATGGCTTCGAGCCCCTGTTCGAGGACGCGGCCGTGGAGCACGTCGGCCGCCTGCGCCGTGAAGTCAGCGGCTTCGGCCGTGCGCCAGTAATCGGCCGTCCAGCCCCCGCCCGCGGGCTCCGACCAGCCCTCGACGCCGGCGGCCTCGCGCGCCAGGTCGGCCAGGTCGTAGCGGCTGCGCACGGGGTCGAGCAGGTAGGCCGCGAGCAGCGTGTCGTCCGCGACGCCCTCGACCTCGACGCCGAGGAGCGTGAGCAGGGCCGCCGCGCGCTTGAGGTCGTGGACCGACTTCGAGAGCAGGCCGTTCGAGAGCGCGTCGCGCAACGGGCCGATTGCGGCCTCGCGCCCGCCCTCGAACTCTTCCAGGTTGACGAAGTGCGAGACGTTCGGCGCGTAGGAGACGGCGACGCCCGTGGGGGGCCGCGTGTCGCGCACGGAGACCTGCTGGCCGCCGCCGGCCGGCGTCGAGTCGGCCACGGCGAAGGCGAAGCGGTCAACGTCCCACAGCTTGCGCGCGAGCGTCTCAAGCTCGGCCGCCGTGCGGATTTGTTTGTAGGTCTTCGCGGCCGCGCCCACCTCGACGCCCGAGGCGGCGTCGGCGAACTCGCGCGTCAGGCTTTGAAATTCCAGCTCGCGGAAGAGCTTGTAGGCCGCGGCGCGGTCGGGCGGCTTGCACCTGAGCTTGTCGAGGTCGAGCCGGACGTTCACGTCCGTCTTGATCGTCGCCAGCTCCTTCGACTGCAAGATCAGCTCGCGGTTGTCGCGCAAAGATTCGCGGTAGGACTTGTGTTTGACCTCCTCCCAGCGTTCGAGCGCCTGCTCAATCGAGCCGAACTCTTTGACTATCTGGACCGCGCCCTTGGCGCCGATGCCGGGCGCGCCGGGGATGTTGTCAACCGTGTCGCCCATCAGGCCGAGCAGGTCGATGATCTGCGCGGGCGGCACGCCGAACTTGTTCGAGACCCAGGCCTCGTCGCACCACTCGACGGGCGGCACGGGCTCTTTGCGCTTGACGTTCTGCGAGTTGTTCCTCATGCAGACGACCCAGGGGTCGCGCACGAGCTGGCACATGTCCTTGTCGTTCGAGACGATGACGGCCTGCAAGCCCTGCTCGGCACATTGGACGGCGAGCGTGCCGATCACGTCGTCGGCCTCGAAGCCGGGCGCGTTGACGACGGGGATGTTGTAGGCCTCGCAGACGCGGATGATGTAGGGGATTTGCGATTCGAGCTCGGTCGGCATCTCGCCGCGGTTGGCCTTGTAGCTCTCCGAAAGCTCGTGGCGGAAGGTGGGCGCGCCCGACTCGAAGACGGCCGTGATGTAGTGCGGGTGCTCGTCGGCCAGGAGCTTCCGGAGCATGTTGGTGAAGACGAAGACGGCCTGCGTCACCTGCCCGCCGCTCGTCGTCAAAGGCTCTGCGCGCCCGCCCATCGGCGCGAAGAAGGCGCGGAAGACGTGCGACATCGTGTCGATCAGGAAGACGCGCTCGGTCGGCTCCTTCGGCTTGCTCGATTTTTTCGGCGGCATCGTGCTCGGATGATAAGGAAAGACGGCGACGGGTGACAAGCGGCTTCGGGGCGGGGCGGGTGTGGCGTTTGCGCCGCAGTCGCGCGGGCGGGGGTGTGGCCCCGGCGCCGCACGACCGGCGCCGTGCGGGTAAAGGACCGGCCCTTTGGGGTCGTCCCTCGTCGTTCCTACCGCGGCACGGGCCTTGCGGTTAGAATGACGAGTGTTGAGCGCGCCCGCGCGGCCCCTTCGCCGCCGAAAGGTCACTAAGACGACTTGATGAACCAGACGACCATCGCCGCTGCCGCCGAGACGAGCGGCCTCGGGCTCCACACGGGCGTCCCGGTCCGCATGCGCCTGCGGCCCGCCCCCCCCGACACCGGCCACGTCTTCGTCCGCACGGACCTCGACGACTTCGAGATGCCGGCCGCGGTCGAGAGCATCTCGCATTGCAGCTACGCCACGACCCTGATGAAGACCGGCGTTCTGCTCTCGACCGTCGAGCACCTGCTCGCGGCGCTCGCCGGCCTCGGCGTTGACAACTGCTACGTCGAAGTTGACAACCTCGAACTGCCCATCGAGGACGGCTCGGCCGAAGCCTTCGCGCGGCTGATTCAAAGCGTCGGGACCGTGGCGCAGCCGGCGGCCCGCCGCGCCCTGCGCGTGCGCGAGCGCGTCTCGGTCGAGCAGGGCGAGCGCCGCGTCTCGGTCGAGCCGCACGAGGGCTACGAGATCGACTGCACGATAGACTTCGACCACCCGCTCATCGGCCGCCAGAGCCGCGCCCTCGACGCGCTCGACCCGGAAGCCTTCGCCCGCGACATCGCGCCGGCGCGCACCTTCGGCTTCACAGAGGAGATCGAGGCCATGCGCCGCGCCAACCTGATCCGCGGCGGCTCGCTCTCGAACGCCATCGTGCTGACGCCCGACGGCATGCTCAACGCCGAGCCGCTGCGGTTCGCCGACGAGTTCGTCCGCCACAAAATCCTCGACATCATCGGCGACCTCGCCCTGCTCGGGATGCCCCTGCTCGGCCTCGTCCGCGCCGAGCGCAGCGGCCACCTCCTCCACGCCGCGCTGATGAGTGAGCTGCTCCGCCGCAAGTCGGCCTGGGAGATCGTCGAGATGCCCGCCCACGTCGGCTCGCGCTTAGCCCTCGCGGGGTAGAGGGCTCGGGCTTTGCGCTCGCGGGGGAAAAAGGGGAAGAGGGAAAAAGGGCAAAAGGAGAAGAGGGGAAGGGAGCGCCGTAAGCCTCCCTTCCCCTCTCTGTCTCAAGTCCGCTAACTCCCTTTTCCCCCTTTTCCCTTTTCCCCCTTTTACCTTTTCCCCTCTTTCCGCTCACCGCTCCGACACTATCTCGTAAAAGATGCGCAGGCGCAGCTCATGGCCCGCGACTTCGTGGCGAATGTCTGTGGCGCGCAGGCGCAGGCCGGGACCGGCGCCGAGCGGGAGGCGTGCGCCGAGTTGTTCGGCGCGCAGCAGCGTGACGGGGTTGACGCGCCTGTCTATCGCGTCCTGAACCAGCCCGGTGATGCCGCCGCCGAAGGCCGAGGGAACGTTCCTGAGCTTGATGTCGCGGACGCTGACGAAGGCGTCGAGCTTCTGCCCCTCCGGGTCGAAGCGAAGGTCGAAGACCGTCTCTGCCCAGCCCTCGAAGTTGAGGCAGCCGAGCAGCGGCGCCTCGTAGGTGCCGCGGAAGGCTAGCGGCGCCGTCACCCGCCCGCCGCGGAAGCGCACGCCGCTCCTGACGCCCTCGGACTCCGGCACGAGCCTGACAGCTCCCGCGCACTTCCCCTCCCGCCCGCCGCCCGACAGGGGGAAGCTCACCCCCTCGGGCTGCGCCGCGATTGTCTC
This sequence comes from Pyrinomonadaceae bacterium, assembly GCA_035645715.1. Classification (GTDB taxonomy): domain Bacteria; phylum Acidobacteriota; class Blastocatellia; order Pyrinomonadales; family Pyrinomonadaceae; genus QHXN01. Next base: position 39,773 of record DASQMB010000044.1, on the reverse strand, counting down.
GACCAGCGCGTTCAGGAAGTGCTCGTTGAGTACGACGACGGCCTCGCCCGCCGGGCGCCCCTCGGCCGCCAGCCCGCGCGCCGCGGGCACGGCCCAGCAGGACAGCAACAGCGCCAGCAGCGCCGCAGACACTTTCGTTCTCATCGAGGCGTTTCTCACAGCCCGCTCCTGACAATGTCGTGCAGCCGTAGGAGCCCGACGCAGAGGCCGTCGCACTCGACCACCGGCAGGACGGAGATTTGCGAGGGCCGCTGCTCCATCAATTGCAGCGCCGCGTAGGCCAGCGTGTCCGGCGTGGCGACGACCGGCTCGCGCGTCATCAACTGCGCGGCCGCGAGAGAAGACAACTCCTCCGGGCCGGCCTTTTGCAGCGCGCGGCGCAGGTCGCCGTCGGTGACGATGCCGGCCAGGCGCCCCGCGCCGTCCACGACGTTGACGGCGCCGAGCCCGCCGCGGCTGATGGCCTGCACGACTTCGAGCAGCGTCGCAGACTCGCCGACCGTCGGGTTCTCGACCCCGCCGCGCATCAGGTCCGAGACCTTCAGCGTCAGCCGCTTGCCGAGCCGCCCGCCCGGGTGGTTGAGGGCGAAGTCTTCGGGCGTCAGCCGCTTGACGCTCATCAGCGTCATCGCCAGGGCGTCGCCCACCGCCAGCGCCACGGTCGTCGAGGTGGTCGGCGCCAGATTCAGCGGGCACGCCTCCTGCTCGACGCCGGCGTCGAGCACCACGTCGGCGCGGCGCGCGAGCGTCGAGGCGGTGTTGCCGACGAGGGCGACGACCGGCGTCTTCCGGTGTTGGAGGTAGGGCAGGAGTTCGAGCACCTCGGCCGTCTCGCCGCTGTTGCTCAAAACGACCGCCACGTCATCGCCCGAGACGATGCCCATGCCGCCGTGCAGCGCGTCGGAGGGGTGTAGGAAGACCGCGACGGTGCCGGTGCTCGTCAGGGTGGCGGCGAGCTTGCGCGCGATGTCGCCCGACTTGCCGACGCCTATCGTCACCACCTTGCCGCGGCAGCCGGCCAGAAGCCCTATGGCGCGGCCGACCTCCGCCGCGTCGAGGCGCTCGGCCGCGCGCGCCACGGCCTCGGCCTCCAGCAGCAGCAGGCCCCTGACCTGCTCGAAATGGGTTTGGCTCATCCTTAGAAGGGCACAAGGGGCGCGCGGCCTGGGAGTGGGCGCGCCGGCCCGGCCGTCGAGCATACGACGAAGCCCGAAGCGTTGGCAAAAGCCTGCGCCGGGAAGCGCGAAAGGCAACGCCCCCGCGCGCCCGGCGAGGCCCGCGCGGGGGCGCCCGCGTGCCGGCGCGGAGCCCGGCGGGGACCCCGCCTTTTACGCGCCGTTCGGGCCGGGTTCAGGGCGCGGATAGACAACCCGCACTAGCTTCGTTATATTGCGGCTTCGCTCGGCCGAGTACGACGGGGAGACAACCCATGCCACGCTTCAGCCTGATCCCGAAGGAGGAGCAGTACTTCGCCCTCTTCCGGCAGATGACTTCCTTCATCTTCGACGCGGCCGGCGCCCTCTCGGACATGCTCAACGACCCGAAGCGCGACTACGCCGCCCACCTCCCTCACATCAAGTCCATCGAGCACCACTGCGACGAGCTGATCCACTCGGTCGTCAAGAAGCTGAACACCTCGTTCATCACGCCGTTCGACCGCGAGGACATCTACCAGCTCTCCGGCGGCCTCGACGACATCGTGGACCTCATCGACGACGCGGCCCGCGCCGTCGTCATGTACAACGTGATGGAGGTTACGCCCCACGCCCGGCAGTTCACCGACGTGATCCGGCGGATGGCCGTCCAGCTTCACGAGGTGGTCTCGGCGCTCGAAAAGCCGGCCGGCATCAGCGCGCGCCTGATCGAGATTCACCGGCTGGAGAACGAGGGCGACGACCTCTTCCACGAGGCGCTGGCCGAACTGTTCCGCGGCACCCCCGACCCCCTCCACGTCATCAAGTGGAAGGAAATCTACGAGAAGCTCGAAGCCGCCGTTGACCGCTGCGAGTCGGTCGCCAACATCATCGAGAGCGTCATCATTAAGCACGCGTGACAGGTGACTCAAAAGCAGTGACAAGTGACAAGTGACGAGTGACGAGAAAGAGCAAACCTCTTCCCTTGTCACTCGTCCCTCCCGCCGCCTGTCGCGCCTTTCGCCCCCGTCACGCTCTTGTCACTTGTCACTTGTCACTCGTCACTCCTTCATATGTCTCCCGAGTTTATCTTCGTCGTCATCATCGTCATCGTCGCGCTCGTCTTCGACTACATCAACGGCTTCCACGACGCGGCGAACTCGATTGCGACCATCGTCTCGACGCGCGTGCTGTCGCCGGGCGCGGCCGTCGTCTGGGCGGCCTTCTTCAACTTCATCGCCTTCCTGGTGCTCGGCGAGGCTGTCGCCAAGACCATCGGGAAGGACATGGTTGACATCAAGGCCATCAACTCCGACTGGCAGCTCTGGGTGCTGCTGACGGGCCTCATCGGCGCCATCGTCTGGAACCTGATAACGTGGTACTACGGCATCCCTTCCAGCTCCTCGCACGCGCTGGTGGGCGGCTACGCGGGGGCGGCCGTGGCGGCGGCCGGGTTCGGGGTGATCGTGCCTTCGGGGTGGACCAAGACGCTGATCTTCATCGTGCTCTCGCCGCTGATCGGGGCGCTGCTCGGGTTCCTGATCATGGTCTCGACGATGTGGCTGTTCCGGCGCTGGTCGCCGCACCGGGTCGATAAGGTCTTCCGCAAGGGGCAGCTCGTCTCGGCGGCCCTCTTCAGCCTCGGCCACGGCGGCAACGACGCGCAGAAGACGATGGGCATCATCGCGGGCGTGCTCGTCGCCTCGAACATCAACCCGGACGCGACGAGCAACATCCCGATGTGGGTGGTGCTGGTCTGCCACGCGGCCATCGGGCTCGGGACGCTCTCGGGCGGGTGGCGGATCGTGCACACGATGGGCTCGCGCATCACGAAGCTCAAGCCCGTGGGCGGCTTCAGCGCCGAGACGGCCGCCGCCGCCTCGATCATCGCCGTCACCATCGGCGGCATCCCCGTCTCGACCACGCACACGATCACCGGCGCCATCGTCGGCGTCGGCGCCACGCGCCGCCTCTCGGCCGTCAAGTGGGGCGTGGCGGGGCGCATAGTCTGGGCCTGGGTGCTGACCATCCCCCTCTCCGCCCTCATCGCCGCCCTCTCTTTCGCCCTCTACCGCGGCGTCGCGGCCCTCTTCTGAGTCGGCCCGCCGCGCGGCGCGGCACGCACGTTGCCGACTACTGCCGGAGGCGCGCTTTTCTGCACGCCTCCGGTACAGGGCGAGTCAACAACAGGCAAGACGAACGAGGGAGGAATCTGCGAGATGGCCGAGAACGAGAGGGAGCAGGCGAGCTTTCCGAAGCGCGAATCGACGGGCGAGGGCTCGAACTCAGGCAACGCCGGCGAGGGCATGCAGGGGACGAACGAGGGCGGCTACGGCGAGGGGCGCTCGCAGGAGGGCGTGGCCGGCCAGGGCACTGGACAGATGGGCGGCCCCGCCGGCCAGCCCGAGACCGGCGGCACGGGCGGCTACGGCGGCACGAGCGAGTGACGCGCCCCGCGCGGCAGGACAACGCGAAACGAAGAGAGGCGGCCCCGCGGGGCCGCCTCTCTTCGTTTCGCGCGTCGGGCCGCGCTGCCGTCTCACGGCTGCCCTCCGACGGCCGCGCTCCTATGGCCGTTCGGAGCCGGTGATGGGCGCGCCGCCGCGCCGCTCCCAGAAGAAGGGCTGGCGCGGGCGCCGGCGCGGGTGAATCTCGTCCATCGTGGCGGCGTCGAAGAGCACGCCGTTCGCCATCACGTAGCGAATGTGCTCCGAGTGGCGGATGTTTTCGAGCGGGTTGCGGTCGAGCACGACGAGGTCGGCCAGCTTGCCCGGCTCGATGGAGCCGAGGTCGCCGTCGAGGCCGAGGTACTGCGCGCCGGAGAGCGTGCCGGCGCGGATGGCTTCGAGCGGCCTCAGCCCGCCCTGCGCCAGCATCCACAGCTCCCAGTGGGCGCCGAGCCCCTGAAGCTGCCCGTGCGAGCCGAGCTGTGCCCGCCCGCCCGCCCGCACGAAGTCTTTGACCGTCTTCGCCAGCTCGAAGTGGTAGTAGTCCTCCTCGGCCGCCATCGTCCGGCGGCGCGCGCGCGAGTCGAGCACGCGGCGCGGGGTGAAGCGCGCGAGCCGCTCGTTCTCCCAGACGTTCGATTGCTGATACCAGTAGTTCTCGCCCCAGAGCCCGCCGTAGCCGACGATGAGCGTCGGCGTGTAGCCCGTCTTGCTCCGCGCGAAGAGGGTCAGCGCGTCTTTGTAGAGCGGGGCGATGGGGACCGCATGCTCTACGCCGGTGTGGCCGTCGAGGATGTGGTTCATGTTGTAGAAGTAGGTCGAGCCGCCCTCGGGCACGACCATCATCCGCGTGTCGCGCGCGGCCTTGATGATGCGCTGGCGCGAGTCGCGCCGGAGCTGGTTGTAGCTCTTGACCGAGAAGGCGCCGACGGCCTTGAGGCGTTCGAGGTGGGCGCGGGCGTCGGCGTAGGAGCTGACCGGGGACTTCTCCGGGTTCTCGGCGCCGTAGAGGATGTAACCGGTCGAGAAGACGCGCGGCCCCGTCATCACGCCGGCCTTGACCATCTCGCTCTGCGCGAAGACCGACTGCGTGGCGGCCGAGGGGTCGTGCGTCGTCGTCACGCCGTAGGCGAGGTTTGCGTAGTAGGGCCACTGCCGCTCGGGGATGATGTCGAGCGTGTCGTAGCCCATGTGGGCGTGAACGTCGATGATGCCCGGCATGATGGTCTTGCCGCGCATGTCGAGCCGCGTCGGGCGCGAGCCCGGCGGGGCCTGGACGTTACGCCCGACCGCCGCGATGCGGTTGCCGTCAATCAGGATGCTGCCGTTCTCAATCACCTCGTCGCCGCGCATCGTGATGATGCGGGCGTTCGTGAGCATGACCATCCCTTCGGGTTTCGCGGTCTCGAAGTCGAAGCCGATGGTGGTGCGGCGCGGGGGCGCCGGCGTCGTCGCCGCCTCCTGAGCGGCCCTCGGCCTGAGGAGGTTCTCCAAGGTCTGCTCGTGGAAGTTCTCGCCGAGCGTCCACTGGACCGAGCGGCCGTCGGCCGACCAGGTGAGCCAGTCGCCCGAGGCCGCCGAGACGGCGCGGACCGGCACGCCCGTCTCGGTCGAGCTGAGCTTGACGGTCTTGCCGACCTGCGGCAGCGGCGCGACGTAGAGCTTGTGCAGTTCCTTGAAGAAGACCCACTTGAAGTCGGGCGACGGGATGATCTCGGTGACGTATGGCCCCTCGATGTGGCGGCGGAAGTCTTCGCCGTCGAGCCTGACGCTCGACAGGTAAGTGATGAACTGCGCCGGCGCGCTCGGCCCGGCGCCGGGGCCGGCGACCGACTCCATGAAGTAGACGCGGCGGCCCGTGGGGTCGAAGGAGAGGGCCGGCATCCGCGCGTTGGGGCCGCGGCTCTGCACGTCCATCACGTAGTGGTGGCGCTCGCCGTCCCAGTAGTGCAGCTCGAAGTGCGACTCGCTCGCCAAATCCTCCTCGCGGTAGACGCTGCCGCGCCCCTTGAGGTAGGCGACGAGTTTGCCGTCGGGCGAGAAGGCGGGGTTGGCGTAGAGGTCGCCGGCCGTCGTGATGCGGCGCGCGCCGGAGCCGTCGGCGTCGGCCACCCAGACCGCGCCCTTCTCCTCGTCGCTCCAGGTGACGTAGGCGAGGCGGCGGCCGTCGGGGCTGTGGTTGGGCGCGTATTCGAGGTAGTCGGTCCTGAGCAGGCGGCGCGGGGCCGCCTCGCCCTCCTTCGCGTAGAGCTTGCCGAGGGCGCTGTAGACGACGCGGTCGCCGCGCCGCTCGGCCCAGCGCAGCAGGCGCGCGCGGTCGCGCTCCGGGGCTACTTTGACGGGGAAGCGGACGGCCTCGGCCACGCGCTGCGAGACGCGCGCCGTGAAGGGGACGACCGCGGCCCGCCGCGTCGCCGTCTCGACGCGCATCAGCTTGCCCTGCGCCCAGACGTAGATGGACTTGCCGTCGGGCGCCCAGGAGTAGCCGGGGTAGGTGCCGTAGACGGCCCAGGTCTCCTGCTGGTCGTGCGTGAGGCCCTCGTAGACGGGCCACTCGCGCCCGGTCTCGATCCCGCGCAGGTACAGGACCGTCTTTAGGCCGACGCGGCGGAGGAACGAGAGGTGCTTGCCGTCGGGCGATAGGGCCGGGCGGATTGAGCCGCCCGCGCCGCGGACGAATACGGAGCGGCGCCCCTTCGTCAAATCGTAGCGCTCGATCCAGTAGACGTTGTCGTAGACGTTCTTGTTGTAGTCGAAGGCCGTCGAGGCGACGAAGTAGACGAAGCGCCCCTGCGGGTCCACGACCGGCTCGCCGATGTTGGCCGTCCAGTTCGGCCGCTCGGTGAGCTGCACGCCACGACCCACCCCGCCGACGTGGTACATCCAGATTTCGCCGGCCCCGAGCGAGCGCGCGTCCACGAAGTGCTTGCGGACGACGACGTACTGCCCGTCGGGCGTCCAGGCCGGGCTGTTGACGAGGCGGTTGGTCTCCTTCGTCACCTGCCGGCGGTTCGAGCCGTCGGGCTCCATCACCCAGATGTTGTCGCCGCCGTCGCGGTCGGAGGTGAAGGCGATCAGTTTGCCGTCGGGGCTCCAGCGCGGCTGGACCTCCCACGAGGCGCCGCCCGAGACGAGCCGCGCCTGCCCGCCCGCGGCCGGCATGGTGTAGATGTCGCCGAGCAGATCGAAGACGAGCGTGCGGCCGTCGGGCGACACGTCCACGCTCATCCAGGTGCCCTCGTCGGTGTCGAACTCGACGGGTTGCGAGGGGCCGTGGTCGCCCTCCACGTCCCAGGTTTCGGCCTTCTGCGCGGGATCGGGCGTGGCGGCGGCGGCCGGCGCGGCGTTCTGCTCCGGCCTCTGCGGCGGGCCTTGCGCGAGCGCGGGCAGGGCCGGCGCCGACAGGAAAGAGAGAGTCAACAGGCAGGCGGAGATTCTTCTGAGCACAGTCTCACCTCAAGGGGCGCTGAATTAAGGTCCGTTGTTGTCCGCCGAAGAAGTAGGGAGGCTCTTCGCGTGCCCGCATTCTAACGCGCCCGCGCGCCGCCGCGCCAGAAGGCCGCCCCGAAGCGGTCGCGCCCTTCCGCGCCCTTCCGCGCCCTTCCGCGTGGAGCCGCGCCGCCGCGCCGCGCAGCGCCCGCCCGCCGCTGGCAAGAGGCTTGGAAGTTTGCTATTTTACTCCGGCACGTTCTCCCAGGCTCGCGTAGCTCAGTGGATAGAGCGCTCGCCTCCGGAGCGAGAGGTCGTAGGTTCGACTCCTACCGCGAGTATTTCCCCGTCTAAGGCAATATCCGAAGTTTCGAGCGGCGCGCGCCGGGTAAGGTCGCGTGCCCGGCGGCGGCGAACTCCGCCCGCCCGGCCGAACATCGAAGCCGGACTCCCTTCGTCGCAAGTGTTTCAGGGACACACTGGAGGATGCATGCGTAGATTGAACCTGATCGGCCTGGTGCTGATCGGCCTGCTGGCGGCGCTGCCCGTCGTCGACACCGGCGCTCGGCAGGCCGCCGCCCCGGCCTCCGCGAAGGCCACGACCGGCCTCGCCGGCTCGGCCTCGTTTGCCGCCGCGCGCAAAGACGCCGAGATCATCACGGCCGAGAAGATGAGGAAGGACCTCTACTGGATCGCCGACGACGCCAGGGCCGGGCGCGACACGCCCTCGCCCGGCCTCGACGAGACGGCCCGCTACATCGCCGACCGCCTCCGCTCGCTCAAGGTCAAGCCGGCCGGCGGCGACGGCACCTATTTCCAGAAGATCGTCCTGCGCAGCACAGAGGTCGACCGCGCGAAGACGACCGCGAGCCTCGGCGGCCGCACCTTCAAGGTCGGCGAGGGCTTCCTCCCCTCGGGCCGCGCTAGCGGCGAGGCCGAAGGGCAGGTGGTCTTCGCCGGCCACGGCTGGGTCGTCGGGTCGAAGAACATCAACGCCTACGAGGGGCTCGACGTGCGCGACCGCATCGTCGTGGTCACGGGCGATGGGCGCAGGCCCCCGCCCGGCGTGGCCGAGAAGGAGATCACCGACTCCCCGGCCGCGACTTGGGAGAGCCCCATCAGCTACGCGCAGAAGAACGGCGCCCGCGCCATCGTCTTCGTCCCGCGCAACTTCGAGCGGCGCTGGCGCGCCGGCCAGAACACGCTCACGCGCCCGGAGTACTACCCCGCGCGCCTTCAGGAGGAGAGCGACGAGGCCCTCGATTTGCCGCCCGTCGCGCTGCCGGCCATCATCCCCTCGCGCGAGATGCTCGACGCGCTCTTCGCGGGTGAGACGGCCGACGGCGCGGCCGTGCTCAAGGCCGCGACCGCGGGCGAGAGCCTGAAGGGCTTCGCCCTGTCTCAGCCCAAGCGCCTGCGCCTCGCCCTCTCGCTCAAGGTCAGCGAGGTCGCGACGCAGAACGTCGTCGGCGTCGTCGAGGGGCGCGACTCCCGGCTCAAACGGGAGTACGTCGCGCTCGGCGCGCACTACGACCACGTCGGGGTCGGCCGCGCCGTGGGCGGCGACTCGATCTACAACGGGGCCGACGACGACGGCTCGGGCACCACGGCGCTGCTCGCGCTGGCCGAGGCGTTCTCGAAGGGCAAGCGCCCGGCGCGCTCGATTCTCTTCGTCTGGCACGCGGGCGAGGAGAAGGGGCTCTGGGGGTCGGAGTACTTCGCCAAGTTCCCGACCGTGCCGCTCGAACAGGTCGTCACGCAGCTCAACATCGACATGATCGGGCGAAGCAAGCGGGCCGGCGACACCAACCCGAAGAACAGGATGCTGACCGGGCCGGAGGAGATTTACGTCATCGGCTCGAAGATGATGAGCACGGAGCTGGGCGAGCTGAGCGAGGCCGTCAACGCCGCCTATCTCGGCATCAGGTTCAACTACCACTACGACCAGCCGAACGACCCCGAGCGCCTCTTCTACCGCTCTGACCATTACAACTACGCCCGGAACGGCGTGCCCATCATCTTCTACTTCGACGGCATCCACGAGGACTATCACCAGCCCTCCGACCACGCCGACAAAATTGACTATCAGAAGATGGAGCGCGTCACGCGGACGATCTTCATCACGGCCTCGGAGCTTGCCAACAGGCCGACCCGGCCCGTCGTTGACAAGCAACTCTCGGCCGACCGCCTCGGCCGCTGACGGGCCGCACCGAGTAGTCCCGGCCCGACCGGCCGACCGAACAGGGAGCCCCGCCGCGGGCTCCCTTTTTTTCCCTCACGCCCCGCAAATTACCCCAACTCTGGGGAACTCCACTCGCCCTTCGCAGCGCCTCCCTGGCCTTTCCCCGCGCCCGACGCCCCGGCATGTTGATTGCCACCCTACCCGTGAACCGGCCCGCCGGAACAGCCGGAATCAACATCGGAGACTTAAAGCCTTGACGCCTTCAACCGACCCGCGGCCCGCGAACGTCCTCGCACAGCGCTTCACGAAAGCCCTCAAACTCGCGCCGCCGCGCCTTCTTCGCTGCCTCGTGCTGACGGCGCTGGCCCTCGTGCTATTCGCCCCGGCCGCGCTCGCACAGGCCGGCCCGGAACACGCGCAGGCAGGCCCGGCCGACTCCGCCGCGGTGGAGCGGGCCGCCGTTGTGCCCTCGACCTCGACCTCGACCTCGACCTCGACCTCGAAGGATGCGACCGACGCGGCCCCGCGCCCGGCGCCCGACTCTGCCGCCAGGCCCCTGCCCACGCCGGCCGCCAGACCTTTGACGCCCCCGGCCGGCCCGCGCCCCGTGCCGCCGCAGCCCGCGCCGCCGAAGCAGATCAGGGTCGGCGGGGCGCAGTTGAGCGGCAGCCTGCGCGCGCGCGTCGAGAACTGGGGGTGGTTCGAGACTCCCGGCGCCGAAGACGCCTACACGTTCGGGGCCGCGGTCCTCCGCCTCAGCCTCGGCCAGCAGCGAGAGAAGTTCGACTGGATAATCGAGGGCGAGTTCCCCTTCCTCTTCAACCTGCCCGAGCGCGCCGTCGCCCCCGCGCCGCAGGGGCAGCTCGGCCTCGGCGCGGCCTACTTCGCCGCCAACGGCCGGCAGGACGCCAGCGCCGTCCTCAAGCAGGCTTTCGTCCGCGCCAAAGGCATCTTCGGCGACAAGCCTAGCAGCCTACGCTTCGGCCGCTTCGAGTTCGCCGAAGGGGCGGAGACGACGCCGGCCGACGCCACGCTCGCCGCCCTCAAGCGCGAGCACATCGCGCACAGGCTCGTCGGCCCCTTCTCCTTCTCGCACGTCGGCCGCAGCTTCGACGGCGTCCATTACGTCCGCAACACTAAGGCGGAGAACATCACCTTCGTCGGCGCCCGCGCCGTCGAGGGCGTCTTCCAGCTCCGCGCGCTCAACCAGCTCGACGTTGACTTCCTTTACGGCGCCTACACGAAGCCGCTGCCGGGCAAAAAGGTCGAGGGCGAGTTGCGCCTCTTCGGCCTCGCCTACCACGACGGGCGCGGGGCGCTGAAGACCGACAACCGCCCGCTCGCGGCGCGCCGCCTCGACGCCGAAAACATCCGCGTCAACACCTTCGGCGGCCACTACGTCGCGGCCGTCAAGACCAGGCGCGGCACGGCCGACCTGCTCGGCTGGGGCGTCGGGCAGTTCGGACGTTGGGGCACGCAGGACCACCGCGCCGGCGCCCTCGCCCTCGAAGGCGGCTTCCAGCCCGCCGGCCCGCTCGCCCGCGTCAAGACCTGGGTGCGCGCCGGCTACTTCCGCAGCACCGGCGACGGCGACCCGGCGGACGACCGCCACACGACCTTCTTCCAGGCGCTCCCGACCCCGCGCCTCTACGCCCGCTTCCCCTTCTACAACCTGATGAACAGCGAGGACGCCTTCGTCCAGTTGAAGATGAAGCCGCACGCCCGGCTCGGGCTCCGCGCGGACGTGCGCGCCCTGCGCCTGAGCGACGCGGCCGACCTCTGGTACTCGGGCGGCGGCGCCTTCCAGCAAAACAGCTTCGGCTACGCCGGGCGCCCCTCCGGCGGCAGCCGCTCGCTCGGCACCCTCTTCGACCTCAGCGCCGACATCAGCGTGGCCGCCAACACCACCCTGACCTTCTACGGCGCGGGCGTCCGCGGCGGGCGCGTCCAGTCGCACACCTACCCGGCCGGCGGCGCCAACCCGGCGGCCCGCTACTTCTACGCAGAGCTGACGCAGCGTTTTTAACTTTCCGCCCTTAACTCTCCCGCCACGGCCGCGAAAAGGCCCCGCGCAATAAACCCACACCAAGACTTGAGCGCGCGGGCCTTTCCTCGCTCCGCCTCAAGGTTATGAGCCGGGCCGGCGTTTCTCAGCAAAAACTACAGGCCCGCTCAACATTTCCCGTGTAGAGTCGGGGCCGTGAACGCGAGGCGGGCCGAGAGGCCGATCAAACTCTACATTTTCGACGCCGACGGGACGCTCCGGCGCTCCACCGTCCCCGGCCAGCCCTGCCCGAACGGTCCCGGCCAGTGGGAGTTGATACCGGGCGTGCGCGAACGGCTCGCGCGGATCGAATGGGGCGACGGCCGCGCACGCTTCGGCGTCGCCACCAACCAGGGCGGCATCGGCCTCGGCTACCTCACCATCGAGACCGCCCGCGCGATGCTGGTCGAGATGGTCGAGCAGGCTTTCGGCGTCGCGCCGCCCGTCGGCTCAATCGAAATCTGTCCGCACGCGCCGCACCTCGGCTGCGCCTGCCGCAAGCCTCGCCCGGGCATGCTCCGCAGCCTCATGCACCGCTTCAAAGCGACGAGGGCCGAGACCCTCTTCGTCGGCGACATGGACCGCGACCGAGAGGCCGCCCGCCGGGCCGGGGTTCGCTTCAGTTGGGCCTACGAGTTTTTCGGCCGGCCCGGGCCGGCACACTGACTCTCAGATCGCCGTTACTGTTTCATCGGCGCAACAACATTTCACACGCGCGCCGTTTCGTGTTATACTCTCCGACGTGAAAACGAACGAGAAAAAACGGGCCACTCAGGCCGCGCAGTTCTCGCCGGCCGAGCAGCGTTCGGCCCGCGCCGAGCGCGTGAGGGTCTCGGAGGCCGAGCCCTACGGCTGGATCGCCGAGTCGGAGTCGGGCGCCGAGCGCGGCTACCACCTCTTCCGCGACCCGGAGACAAGGAGCCTGGCCTGCACCTGCGCCGACTTCATCTTCCGCGGCAACGCCGAGCCCGGCTTCGAGTGCAAGCACGTGACGGCCGTCCTCAAACACCTCGGCCGGCAGTATCTGAAGAACGAGTACGACCCGCGCCGGCAGCAGCAACAGCGGCGCGCGCGCGCGGCCTGAAAGGAGTGACAGTCTTGGCAAGCACATTCAAGTGCGAGGGCTGCCGCAGGGCTTCCGAGCGGCTGCACATGCGCGACTCCGACGGCAGGTGGGTCTGCGCCCACTGCATCCCCGACCGCGAGCTCGACGCCTGCGACGGCCTGCGCGAGCGCCTCGGCCTCAAGCCTCTCGCACGCGCCCAGCGCCGCAAGGCCGCCTGAAGAACACGCATTAGCTTTAGAGGCCGTGAGCGCCCGCGACCCGGTTTCTAAAAACTCAAAACCAAAAACTATAAACTTCACTTTACTATTCGCCGGATGAGCAGTTACACGACGAAGGAGCAGGTCTCGGCCGGGGGCGTGGTCTTCCGTCGGGCGGGCGTCGGGCGGGTCGAGGTGGCTTTGATCTCGGTCGGGGGCGAGGGGCGCTGGCAGCTACCGAAGGGGCTGGTCGGGCGCGGCGAGTCGGCCGAGGAGGCGGCCCTGCGCGAGGTCAGGGAGGAGACGGGCCTCGCGGCCGAGGTCGTCGCCCCGCTCGAAACAATCGAGTACTGGTACTTCTCGAAGGGCGGGAGGGGCGGGGCTGAGCGCGTCCGCTTCCACAAGTTCGTCCACTTCTTCCTGATGAGCTACGCGGCCGGCGACGTGTCTGACCACGACGACGAGGTTAACGAGGCCCGCTGGATAGAAGTCGGTGAGGCGGCGCGGCTGCTCGCCTTCAGGGGCGAGCGCAAGGTGCTCGAACAGGCGCGCGGGTTAATCGGGTGAGGCGGGCGCGCGGCCCCGGCTGTAAGGAGCCTGCCACCTCAATCGCTCTCGGCCCGCGCGAGACCGGCCCCTCAGTGGAGCGGATTCTTGTCGAGCCCGAGGCGCACCCAGAGGGTGTTCTCGTCCGGATACTGGAAGCCGTTTGTGTTACGGAGTGAGACGGCGGCCTCGACGATCAGGCGGAGGTCTTTCAAAACCCCGTCGCAGTCTAAGCAGATGGAGAGGTGCTCGCGCACCGTCACTAAAATCGAATCGTCGAGCCTACCTTCGCTGTATTCGCTCAGCAGCTCAAGACTCTGGGCGCAGTCCATGGCGCTTCCCCTTTTCGGAGGTCTTAAGATGTGGGTCTTCTCCGCGGGCGGATGCCCTGTGGAGGTTATTTAGATGCCGCCTGCTGCCGGATTAATTGCCTGAGCTTGAGGCGGGCTTTGTGTAGCTGCGACTTGGACGTGCCCTCGGCGATCCCGAGCATGTCCGAAATCTCGTAGTGCTCGTAGCCCTCGATGTCGTGCAGGACGAAGACGGTCCGGTAGCCGGGCGGGAGCTGCTGCAAGGCTCTTTCCAGCGAGATGCGGTCCACGACCGGCATCATGCCGGGGTTTTCAGTCCCCTTGACGATCTGAACCGGGGTCTCGCCCTCGTCCGTCAAGAGTTCGCTGCGGGTGCTCTTCTTGCGGAAGTGCATCAGGACCTGGTTGACGGTCATCCGGTGGAGCCAGGTGGTGAAGGCCGACTCGCCGCGGAACATCCCGATCTTGTTGAAGAGCTGGAGGAAGACATCCTGCGTCATGTCCTCGGCCTCGACCGGGTTGCTCATCATGCGGAGGCAGAGGGCGTAGACGCGCCGGTAGTGCTTGCGGTAGAGCACCTCGAAAGCCCCCGTGTCGCCCCCGGCGGACCTCTGCGCCAGCTCGTAATCGCTCGGCTCCTTCGTCTCGACCTCGGCCACAGTCACGTCGTCTGTTCCTTTCTTTTTCGCCATTATCAACCAATTCTGCCGGAAAGGGGAAACGCCCGTGCGGCGAGAGTGTGGAGTTTTTCTGTTAAGTTGCGGGCCGAAAAAAGAGCAGGCCGCGGGATTCGGCGAAAAATCCCGCGGCCGAGTTTCAGAGTCGCGCCGGCGCGCGGCGCTTACTGTAGGCCGTCGCTGAAAGCCTTGAGCAGGCGCGCGCGCGACGGGTGGCGGAGCTTGCGCAGGGCCTTCGCCTCGATCTGGCGGATGCGCTCGCGCGTCACGTCGAAGTTCTTGCCGACCTCTTCGAGCGTGTGCTCCTCGCCGGCCGGCCCGAGGCCGTAGCGCAGCTTGATGACCACCTCCTCGCGGGGCGAGAGCGTGGCGAGCACGGCGTCGGTTACGTGGCGCAGGTTCGAGGCCACGACCGAGTCGGCCGGGCTGATGCGCGACTTGTCCTCGATGAAGTCGCCGAGGTGCGAGTCTTCCTCCTCGCCGATGGGGGTCTCCAGAGAGATGGGCTGCTGCGCCAGCTTAAAGACGGCCCGGACCTTCGAGACCGGCATGTCAACCTTCGACGCGATCTCCTCGGTGGTGGGCTCGCGGCCCAACTCCTGCACGAGCGAGCGAGAGGTCCGCACCAGCTTGTTGATCGTCTCGATCATGTGCACCGGGATGCGGATGGTGCGCGCCTGGTCGGCGATGGCGCGGGTGACGGCCTGGCGGATCCACCACGTCGCGTAGGTCGAGAACTTGTAGCCGCGCCTCCACTCGAACTTGTCGACGGCCTTCATCAGGCCGATGTTCCCCTCCTGGATCAGGTCGAGGAACTGCAAGCCGCGGTTGGTGTACTTCTTGGCGATGGAGACGACCAGCCGCAGGTTAGCCTCCGTCAGCTCCCGCTTGGCTTCGAGAGTCTCGGCCTCGCCGCGGACGATGGTCTGGTGCGTGCGCTTGATCTCAATAACCGAGACGTGGCGCGCCTCCTCGATCCCCTTCAGGCGTCGCCGCGCGCCCGTGAGCTGGCGCTTAAGCTCCTTCTCCACCTCGGGCTTGATGCGCTTGGCTTCGAGCTTGTCGGAGACCTTCTTGATCTCGCGCTCGACGGTGCGCACCTCCTTGTGGGCCTCGGCGATGGAGTCGATCAGCCGCTGGCGGGCCGACTCCTTGAGGTTCAGGCCCTTGATCTCCTGCGCCATCTCAAGCCGCGTGCGCGCCAGCTTGCGCTTGAGGCGCAGGAGCTTCCTGGACTGCTTGGCGCGGACGGCCTTCTGCTCGCCGCGCAGCTTCTCGAACTCCTTGAGCCCCTCGCGGTAAAGGCGGTCGATGCGCTCGACGCCTTCCAGCGTCCACTGGAGGTACTCGTCGGCCTTGTCCTCGGCCTCGGACACGTCGGCCTGGTCGGAGAAGTTGACGAGGTCGCGGATGTTGAGCTTGCCGGTCTTCAGCTCCTCGCCGATCTTGAGGAGTTCCTCGACGGCGATGGGCGAGCGCGAGATGGCCTTGTGGGTCTTGATCTGCCCGCGCTCGATGCGCTGGGCGATGGAGACCTCCTGCTCTCGCGTCAGCAGCGGGACGGTGCCCATCTGCCGCAGGTAGACGCGGACGGGGTCGGCGCTTTTCTCGTCCTCGCCGGCCGAGAGGTCCAGGTCGCCGGCCTCTTCGAGCGCGACCTCCTCGTCCTCGGTAGCGAGCGAGGCCACCTCGGAGATCAACTCCTCGTCCGACTCGGCGCCGCCGAGGCTGGCCGCGTCGAGCTTTTGCAGCACGTCGTCGAAGGCGCGGACGGCCACAGGGTCGTCGCCCATCTCGTCGCCGTAGCCCTCGAAGGCGGCGAACTTCTCCCCGTCCTCCATCAGCCCCAAGCCTTGCTTGCTTATCTTCTCGTCCAACCTGACCTCCCCGGCGCGCTGCCGTTCGGCACGCGGCAAGCGGTTCATACGCGCGGTGAGGGCCGTTTGTTTCTCGCCCGCCCGGCCGCCCGCCATGACCTCGTTTCCGCGCCGCCCGCCGCCGTTAACCCGATGATTTCGCGGAAATTAGATGCCGGCAGGTGGGTTCCTGTTGCAGCCCTTCCGCGACTCCCGCCGGCGCACGAGGGGGCAAGTCCGGGGGAGAACGGCCCCTGTGATGCACGCGACCCCGCGGCCGTTGGTCCGCCCCCGGTCAAACTTTCCCCGTCTAAACACAAATCGAGGGAGTTTACCACGGGTGTCAACAAATTACCTGCCCGGCGAGAGGGGGGACGGCCGGGCTACGTCCGCGAAATTTATGACGGCCGGCGCCACGGCGCGCGGAAACCGTGTCCGGCCGGCCCGAATTGTGATAAAACGTCTCTCGCGCGCAGTATCGCCCGCCACCCCCTTTTGACGGTCAACATGCTGCTGACATTCCTGTTATTTTTCCTCCTCTGGTCGCTAGGCCCCGGCCTGCTCGCCCTCTGGGTGTGCCGCGAGGGCAGGCGGAGCCCACTCGCTGGATTCCTGTCGGGCCTGATTCTGGGGCCGTTCGGGGTCGTCGCGGCGCTCCTGCTGGTCAAACTAGCCGGCCGGGCCGGCGCGCCCGGCGGAGGCCAAACGGCCGAGGCGCCCGTGCGCCTCTCCTATAAAGTTCCGGTCGTCGGGCGCCTGCACGTCTCGACGGTCTGGGCGCTGGCCGGGCTCGCCACCTTTATCTGCGCCTGGGGCGTCGGCGGCCTCGGGTACGAGGTCCTCTACCCGTCTCCGCCCGGCGCGGAGGCGTCGGAGCGAGCCGGCGTCGCGGGTGGCACGGGACAGACAGGCGGCGCGGGCGTCTCGCAGCGGCCGGCGACCGGTGCGGACGCGTTGCCCACGGACGCACAGACCCTCCAGGCGAATTTGGCCCGGACGCAGATGCCGCCGGCCTCCTTCCTCGACAGCCTGGCGAATCGGTCGAAGCAGGCGCAGAGCGCGCCCGCGCAGGTCGGCGCGGCGGTGGCCGGCACCGAGACGCTCGCGCAGGCCGCCCCGAACGACCCGCCCGCGGCGCAGCCTGAGGCGCCCGCCCAGCAAAACTCGCCGGCTCCCGCGCCCATCAATGTCGCGCCGACGCCGACCGCCGCGCAGCCCCCGGCGCCCGCGTCCCAGTCGGCCGTGGGCGAGGTGATCAGGCTGTTCGGCTCGAACGGGCACCGCGTCCACGCCTCGCTGAGCGGCGCGGGCAGGGCGACGACGCTCTCCGTCTCCGGCCCGACGCTGACGCGCGCGGCCGGCAGTCAACTTCTCGGCAACGGGCGGGTCCGCGAGGCGCTCAAGGCGTCCGGCGTCCGCGTCGTCGTGCTGGTTAACGGCGCGGATAGTTGGACTTTTCTCCTCTGAACCGGCCCCGACCCGACATGGCTGACCCCGACCGCCCATAGCCCTCCGAGCCTGCCCTCAATTTCGCACTCCCGCCGCGCCGGCCCTACCTTCGAGTTCGCCCTCCTGCCGCCTCAGGCGACCTGCGGCAGAACGCTGCGGTATTTCGTCAACAGCGCAGACCATTTCGTCAGGCGGCATCACTGCCCGAGTCCCGCACTCGCCCGCGGGCGCGGAAAATCCAGGCGATTCGACGCCGGGGCCTGTGGCACGGCGGTTGTTTATCTATCTGGCGTCAACAGACACGGGAGATGGACGCCTCGGCGGCCTTCTCCCGGCAGAGAGGCCCGGCCGTGAAGGGGAGAGCGCGGCCGGGCCTCTTAACTTGTTTTTCGGGAGTTTAGATTTTGAGCTTGAACGTGACTAGGGCGATAATGCCGCTCATGAGTGATGACACCGCGGAGTCTGAGCGGCAGGATGAAGTGCTGGCCGGCCGCACCATCCTGGTCGTGGACGACATGACGGATAACCTCATCCTTATGAGTCTGCACCTTCAGCAGGGCGGCTACCGCGTTGTGACGGCGAGCAACGGCGAGGAGGCCCTCTCG
The DNA here is from genome assembly GCA_035645715.1 of Pyrinomonadaceae bacterium. Classification (GTDB taxonomy): domain Bacteria; phylum Acidobacteriota; class Blastocatellia; order Pyrinomonadales; family Pyrinomonadaceae; genus QHXN01. The sequence continues at coordinate 21,831 of DASQMB010000044.1, read as the reverse complement.
GTCGCCAAGCTAGCCCGCCCCGATTTGATTCTGATGGACATCGCCATGCCGCAGCAGGACGGGCTGGCGGCCACGCGCCGCATCCGCGAGCAGCCGGAGCTGCGCGGCGTCCCCGTCATCGCCCTCACGGCCTTCGACACCGACGGCTTCCGCAAGGCCGCCTTCGACGTGGGCTTTAACGGCTACCTGACCAAGCCCGTCGATTTTGACCGCCTCAACAAGCTGATGGAGATGCTCCTCTCCGGCGGCCGCACCACCAACCTCGCCTGAGCCTTCCCCGCGCCCCGTCCGGGCCTCGAACCTCCTGTCCGACTCTACAGCCCGTCCCCGCGCCCGGCGCGTGGCGGGCCGGTTTTTTGCACAGGCGCGCCGCCCGGCGGTATAGTCTCGCCGCCCGGCGGGCCGGTTGAGCCGGACGCCGCGGCCCAGTTAAAAGTGAGGGACGAGATGAGACCGAAAGATTACGCACTGGTGATACTTTTGGCGCTGTGCGCCGGGCTCTCGGGCCGGGCGTGGGGCGAGAGGGTTCAGGCGGTGCCGGCGGCCGAGGCGCGGGTCGCGGCCCAGCGCGACGACGGGCGGAAGTGGGAGTACTGCGCAGTCACGAAGGCGCAGTTCGTCGGGTCTAACCGCGGCGGGGTCTACTGGATCAGCTACTTCCGCGGCGACCGCGTGCAGGTCGAGACGGTCGAGACGGGGCCGACCGGCAACGCGATGGCGAAGGCCGTCGCCAAGCTCGGCGAGGAGAACTGGGAGATGGTCGGCGAGGGGCCGCTCGAAGTCAGGGCCGGGGTGCCGGGCGGCACGCCGAACGCCCTCTTCTTCAAACGACGGCTTGAGGAGCGTTAGTAAAAAGGTCGAAGGCCGGCGGCAGAGGGGCCAGCTACTGCGTGTGCCCCGGCCGTCGCCGGCCTCCGACTCCTCAACTTTCACGCAAGCGCCCGCGGCTTCCGCGCGACCGTGCGGGGCGTCGCTCGCCCGGCACGGCCCGGGGGCCGCCGGCCCGTAACCGGAAGGTCAGCCGGACCCCGAAGAACCTCCCGACTCCGAGGAGCCGCCCGAGCTCGAAGACTGCCCCGAGCCGGACGAGCCGCCCGACTCGCCGCCCGAGCCCTGCTGCTGCCCGCCCTCGTTCCCCGGCTCGATGCCGGCGGCGTCCCTGAGCTTGTCAATCGTGCCTTTGACGGCGCCGACGAGCGCGCCGGCCGCGGCGCCGGCCAGGATGTCGCCGCCGACCTCGCGCACCTGCTCCAGAGCATTCGACGCAGCGCCCTTCGCAGACCTCGTCTTTCCGCTCGCACGACCGCCCTTACTGCTCTTACCGGCCCCGGACTTCGTGCCCTTCCCGGCGCGGCCGGCCGCGCCCTTCGACGAGCCCTTCGCCGCGCCGCGCTTCGCGCCGCCCTTCGCGGCCGCACCCGCGCCCGACTTCTTGCCCGCAGACTTCTTCGCAGACTTCTTCGACGCAGCCTTCTTGCCCGCGGCCTTCCCGGCGCCGGACTTCTTCGACGCGGACTTAGCAGACTTCCCGGCGGAAGACTTCTTGCCCGCAGACTTCTTGGACGCAGACCTCTTGCCTGCCGCCTTCTTGGAAGACTTCTTGGCCGCGCCGCCCGCGCGCTTCTTCGAGGCGCCCTTCTTCGAAGCACCCTTCTTCGTGCTGCTCTTCTTCGCGGCGCCCTTCTTCGACCCGCCTTTCTTCGAGGAGCCCTTCTTCGCGGCGCCCTTGCCGGCCGCAGACTTCCTGCCGCCGACGGATTTCTTAGCCGCGGACTTCTTCGACGATGACTTTCTACTTGCCACTTGTCATCCTCCTTAAGCTAACGAGTTGCGACTGCGGCGGAAAACTATCAGACACCGGCGCGGCTGTCACCAACTTTGTTCGCTCCGGTGCTCACGCCCTACAAAACTTAACGCTCTTCGTTGTTGGAGTGGTAGACCTGTAGGTCGCGCTCGCCGACGATGAGCCAGCGCCCCCCCACCCTGGCGAGCGTGATTTGCTGCCTGACGGCGCCCGTCGAGGCGCGGTCGTCTGCCTCGAAGACCCACTTCTTGTCGAGGGTGACGGTGGCGCGCGTGCCCGAAGGATCGGACGTGATCTGGACGTTGTCGATCTCGACCTCCATCCGGCCGTAACGGCCGAAGGCTTGCGCGCGCTCGGCGCGGACTTGCGCGGCCGGGACGTTCTGCTTGAGGTAGTAGGTTTCGAGCGTCGGGGCGTAGTGACTCATGTGCGCCGAGAGGTTCCGCCCGGTGGTCGTCCTGGCCCAACTGTCGAGCGCCTCGGCTACCTGCTTGCTGACGCTGGCCGTGTCAACCGGCGTCGGCGACGGGCCGCCGGTCTCGTAGGCTCTGACGATCTCGATGTTCGCCTGGTCCACCTGGGTCAGGGCGCTGCCGCTGAACTTAGGGTTGGGCGCGTACCACGGGCGGCTCCGGAAGTAGCCTTGCAGCCGCGCGTCGTCGAAGACGCGGCCGTGGCGGGCGTATGGCACCTGCCGCAGCACCCGCAGGTCGTCGGGCGAGAGCCCTTCGAGGTCTGTGGGGCCGAGCGCGACGCCGCTCAGAATCTTCTGCTCGGCGACGGCGATGCGGTCGGCCAGCGCCACATCCTCCTTCGAGGGCGCGGCCGGCGCATTAGCGTTGGCGGGAGCGGGCGACGGGGCGACGGGGCCGGGCCGGTTGACGGTGACCGCGGCGCCTTCCGGCTCGCCGGCCATGAAGAGGGCGACAAGAGCCAGGGTAACCACGCCCGCGACCGCCAGCGCGATGCCGCCGAGGACGAGGAGCAGGCGCCCGGAAGAAGACTTGTGCGGAGGCGCCGCCTGATAAGTCGGCTGCGGCGGGTGCGCGGAGGGCTGGGGCGCTTGCGGGCGCGGTTGAGTGGGTGCGGCAGGGCTCTGCGTGGCCGGGTAGTGTCGGCCTTGTGGCGTGGGGATGACGGGCGCGGGCGCCGCCGTCTCGGCAAAGAGCGGGGTGGTTGCGGCCGGGCGTGCGGGCGGGCGCGTGGGAGCGGCGGCGGCCTGTACCTCGCGCGCGAACTCGGTCGCGTCGCGCTGGCGTGCCTCGGGGTCTTTCGAGAGGGCTCGGGCGATTGCATGCCGGAGCGCGGGCGGGAGGCCCGGCCGTTCTGGAAGTGGCGGGGGCGGCTCGGTCAGGTGCTTCGAGATGACGCCGGTGATGGATGCGGCGGTGAAGGGCGGTTGGCCCGCGACCATCTCGTAGAGCAGCGCGCCGAGGCTGTAAACGTCCGCGCGCGCGTCGAGGTGTTCGCCCCGACACTGCTCGGGCGACATGTAGAAGGGCGTGCCCACCATCGCGCCGGCCTGCGTCAGGGTGCTGTCGCCGGCCATGTCGCGCAGCTTGGCGATGCCGAAGTCCACGACCTTGACGCGCTCGCCGTCGCCGTCAACCTCGGGCGGAAGGACGATGATGTTGTCGGGCTTGAGGTCGCGGTGGACGATGTCGCGCCGGTGGGCCGCGCCGACGCCGGCGCAGATGTCGCGCATCAGGGCGGCGGCCCGCCCGACTTCGAGCGCTCCCTGGCGGCGCAGCAGCTCGCGCAGGCTGAAGCCGCGCACCAGCTCCATCACAATGTAGGCGAAGCCCTCGGGGCCGCGCGCCTCGCCGTAGTCGTGGATGGTGACGACGTTCGGGTGCTGGAGTTGCGCGGCGGCCCTGGCCTCGCGCCGGAACCGCTCGACCAGAGTCTCGTCGTTGACGAACTTCGCGTGCAGGACCTTGACCGCCACCTCATCGCCGATGTGGACGCGGCGGGCGCGGTAGACAGAGCCCATGCCGCCCTCGCCGAGCGGCGCCAGGATTTCGTACTTCCCGTCGAGCACGCGCCCCACCAGCGAGTCGGTCTCGGCCGAAGAGGGCCGCGCGCCCGCGTTCGGCTCGACAGTGGGGATCGACTCCGACAGCGGCGACGGCCCGCCGTGCGCCGTGCGCGTCCCGCACTCCGCGCAGAACTGCGCCCCCTCGCGCAGCGGAACATGACAGTTCGGACATTCCATACCGAACCAAATTTAGGGGAAAAGGTGGAAAAGGGGAAGAGGTAAAAAGGGAAAGTGCTGTTGAGGGAACTCGGGTCGCGCGCGGGAAGCTCAAGATAAGCTCGCAGGAAGCTCAAGAGAAGCTCGCGGGCAGCTTACGCCGCCCGGTCATCCACCCGCTTCTCCTCCTCCCCTCGGAGCCTCGCGGCATCGCCCGGCTCAGCTCTTCGAGGCGGGCCAGACTCCTTCGGGCAGGCGTGGACCCGGCCGGCGAAACTCTGCGCGAGGGGCTTTGCCAGCCAGTCCTGTTCACGGGCTCGAATTGGTGGTACAAATCGCCTCGGCGGGTGCGGGGCGCGGGGCGCTCGGCACTCGCTCCACCAGTCGGTCGCGTTAGCCTGTCCATAACTGATTTCGGCGCGGGCGGCGCTCACCATCCGCGGCACTAAACGGACGGCGGACAGCGCCCGGACGCCGCGCAACCGCGACAGCCGCCCCGCCCTGCACGCAGCGAAGGATGTCCGCGAACTTCATAGACCGGCTCAGCATCCGAAGGCGGCCGCGCGGCCTGCCGCTGCTCAGGCAGTGGTGGGGCAAGCTCCTCTTCATGCACTGGCCCGTGCCGGGGCGACTGCTCCGCCCGATGCTGCCGCCGCAGCTCACGCTCGACACCTACGAGGGCACGGCCTGGCTCGGCGTGGTGCCGTTCACGATGTGGGGCTTTCGGCCCTACCTCGGGCCGCCCGTCCCCGGCCTCAACTCCTTCCACGAGCTGAACGTCAGAACCTACGTCCACTACGACGGCGTGCCCGGCGTCTGGTTCTTCTCGCTCGACATCAACAGCCTGCTCGCCGTCTGGGGGGCGCGCCGCCTCTACTTCCTGCCCTACTACCGCGCGCGTCTCTCGCTCGCGCAGCAGGGGCAGGTCGTCAGGTTCACCTCCGAGCGCGCTGCGGCTGCCGCACCGCCCGCGGCATTCGCGGCCGAGTGGTCCGTCGGCGACCCCCTGCCGCCGGCCGAGCCGGGCTCGCTCGAATTCTTCCTCACCGAACGCTACTGCCTCTACTCGGCCGCGCGCGGTCAGCTCTTCCGCTGTCGCATCGCCCACGACAGCTGGCCGCTACGCCGCGCCGAACTCTCCGACTTCGACTCGACGATGGTCGAGGCGCTCGGCCTCCCGACCCCCGCCGGCGACCCCGTCCTCCACTACGCAGAGGCCATCAAGGTCGATGTCTGGCCGCTACGCCGCGTCCGTACCGCCGCCCGCGCCCGGAGCTTCGAGTCAGTCCCGGCCGCCGAGACTTTCGTCTGATGGCGTTACCCGCCGGGTGGCGCGCCGGCGGCGGGCGGCGGGCGTCATTACGGTCTCGGGCGGCGGCCGTTATCGGGGCTTTCTTTAGGCGACGGATGGGGGGCGCCGGGCGTTGAGTTTAAAAAGCTTGACTCGCCCCGGCGGGTAACATATTTTCTTAGCCGCTTCGCTCGTTCATTCGACACAGCTCGGTTCGCATTCTTGCTCGGTCTATCTTTGACACTGCCGGCGCGCACGCCGCGCGAGGTCGGGTGCCGGAGGTGCCCCCTCGCGCTGGTTGAAAGCCACACGCGCGCCGGCTTGAGACGCCATTCTATTTAAGCCTATTTGCAGAGGATGAGCCGGGCGGCCTGCCCGCGGTTCGTCAGGCCCTGCCGTCCTGCGACTCCCGAACGACAGCACCCGCTGCGCTTCTTCTGACCTTGACAGGAACGGATCGCATGAATCGCCTGAACCCCAGCCGGGCCGCGCGAAGGTGGCGCGCCCTCGCCCTCCTTGCCGCGCTCGCCCTGCTCTCGCAGCCGGCCGCGCACGCCGCTCGCGCCGGGACGGAGACGGACGCGCCCGCCACCCGCGCCGCCGGTTACGACTCGCTGCTCGAATCACTCGTGGGCTACTTCTTCGGCCCCGCCCCTTCCGGGCAGCCCGCCGCGGCCCAGCAGCCCGCGCAGCCGCAGGCCGCGCCGAGCCCGACGCCGGCCGCCACGCCCGCGCAGCAGGGCACGCCGGGCACCAACGCCCCGGCCGGCGAGGGCGACGCGGCCCCCGAGAGGAAGACGGTCAAAGACCTCAAGTACCCCCTGCCGCCGTGGCGCCCGCTCGGGGCCGCCGGGCCGGAGTCAACGGTCGAGACGCTGGACTCTGTTGATGAAGAGTTCGTGCCGCTCCCCGACCGCTGGCGCTTCCCGTGGCCGCCCTCCTACGACCGCTACGACCCGAAGAAGAACACGCCCTGGGTCGCGGGCAGCACCTTCGACCCCTACAACCAGAACGTCTTGAAGGCCGACTACCCCATCGCCGGCAACCACACCTTCTTAAACCTGAACCTCCAGAGCCAGAGCACGCTGAACCCGCGGACGGTGGCCGTCGGCGGCCGCCGCGACCAGTTCTTCATCAACCAGAACTTCATCGCCGGCCTCGAAATCTTCAAGGGCACCGGCGCCTTCGAGCCGAAGCGCTGGGCCTTCCGCGTCACCACCGTCACCAACTTCAACTTCCTCGCCAACAACACCTTCAACCCCTTCGACGCGCGCCGCGGCAACTCGCGCCTCGCCGTCGAGGAGGCGTTCTTCGAGAAGCGGCTGCTGGTCCACAGCCCCAACTTCGACTTCGTCTCCGTGCGCGTCGGGATGCAGAATTTGACGACCGACTTCCGCGGCTTCCTCTTCTCTGAGAACCAGCTCGGCGTCCGCCTCTTCGGCAACGCCAACGCCAACCGCGACCAGTACAACCTGGCCTTCTTCTCGATGCGGCAGCGCGACGACACCTCGCAGCTCCACAGCTTCGACAACCGCCGCCAGATCGTCTTCGCCGCCAACTGGTTCCGCCAGGACTTCCTCAAGAAGGGCTACACGGTCCTCTTCAACTTCCACCAGAACGCCGACCGCGGCCGGCAGTTCGGCGACCGCGCCGCCCTCGACGTTTCCTACCTCGGCTTCCACGGCGACGGGAAGCTGGGCAAGCTCAACGTCAGCCACGCCTTTTATCAAGCCTTCGGGCGCGACCGGCAGAACCGGCTGACCGGCCGGCGAGAGAGCATCAACGGCCAGATGGGGGCGTTCGAGGCCGCGCTCGACCGCGACTGGGTGCGCTGGCGCGGCTCGTTCTTCTTCGCCTCGGGCGACGGCGACGCGGCCGACGGCCGCGCCCGCGGCTTCGACGTGATTCAGGACAACCCCAACTTCGGAGGCGGCCCCTTCATGTTCTGGACGCAGCAGGCCACGGCCATCGGCGGCCGCGTCGGCACGCTCAAGAACAAGTTCAGCCTCATCCCGACGCTGCGCAACAAGTTCGACCAGCGCGCCAACTTCGTCAACCCCGGCGTGCTGCTCTGGAACTTCGGCGCCGACCTGCGCGTGACGCCGAAGCTGAGGATGACGACCAACGCCTCCTACATCCGCTTCGCGCAGACCGGCGCCCTCGAACAACTGACGGGGCGGCCCGCGCTCGACGCCGGCGTCGGCACGGACCTGAGCGTCGGCGCCAAGTTCCGCCCGTTCCTGAACGAGAATTTGTTCATCGTGCCCGGCGTCTCGGTCATGTTCCCGCACGGCGGCTACGCGCAGTTGATCGGCAGCCGGCGCCCGCTCGTCTCGCCGACCTTCGCCTTCCAGTTGGCCTTCTGAGCCGCGAGGCGGGAGGCGGACGAGCGCGCCCCGCGTGCTGCGGGCCTCGGCGACGGACGTAAGCGACGTTAACTCCCCGATTCAAAGATCATGACGACAGACAGCAACCAGAAGCGCGACCGGCGGCAGCAGACGATCAGCCTCCTCGCGGTGCTCCTCTTCCTCGGCGTGGCGGCCTTCGCCTTCCTGCCAGCCTACTCGGCCCGCGCCTCGAAGGGACGGGTTGACTCGGCCGCGGCCGAGCGCGGCCCGACCGGCCCGACCGGCTCGACCGGCTCGGGCGTGGCTGACGGCGGGGCCGCCGCCGGGTCGCTGCCCGCCGAGTTCGAGGCCGTCTCGCCGCACGGCGGCGCGCAGAGCACGAACGGCGGCGGCGCCGCGGACATCCGCGGCCCGCAGGGGCAGCGCCCCTCGCAGGGCGCGCCCAGCGAGAGCTGCGCGAAGTGCCACACCGGCGTCGAAGACCCACACGTCACGAACCTGCGGGCCAACAGTCCCTCGTGCGTCGACTGTCACGGCGGCAACGGCTCGGCCGCGACCAAAGAGGCCGCGCACAGCGCCAAGCCGAAGCACCCCGAGAAGTGGCACGGCTCGGCCAACCCCGAAGAGAGCTTCACGCTGCTCAACAACGAGAACTGGGACTGGATCAGGTTCGTCAACCCCTCGGACTTCCGCGTCGCACACGTCTCCTGCGGCACGTGCCACGACGACTACATCCGCTCGATGAAGAAGAGCGCGATGGCCCTCAGCCCGCAGGTCTACTCGACGGCGCTCTACAACAACGGCACGCTCCCGACCAAGAACGCGCTCGTCGGCGAGAACTACAGCCCCTCGGGCCAGCCGCAGATGGTCCGCACCATCCCGCCGCCCACGGCCGAGGAGACGGCTAAGAAGGGCATCCTCCCCTTCCTCCTTCCCTTCCCGCGCTTCGAGATCGGACAGCCCCTGAGCATCCACTGGCTCCGCCCTCTTGAGCGCGGCGGCGGCCCCAAGTCGGAGCTCGGCAACCCGAACCGCGAGGACATTCCGGGCCAGCCCGACGTGACCTTCTCCAACCGCGGCTACGGCACGCAGGCCAGCGTGGACCCCGTCATCCTCGGCGCCCACAAGGTCCGCTTAAACGACCCCGTCATGTTCTTCATGGGCACGAACAACGCGCCCGGCGACTATCGCCAGTCGGGCTGCGCCTCGTGCCACGTCGTCTACGCCAACGACCGCTCGGAGTACAACTCCGGCCCGTGGGCCAAGTTCGGCAACCGCGGTTACACGGCGCCCGACAACCCCGACCCGACCATCCCCAAGAACGAGGGCGGCCACCCCATCCAGCACAAGTTCACCAAGCAGATTCCCTCGTCGCAGTGCATCACCTGCCACGTCCACAACGGCAACGGTTTCCTCAACACCTACCTCGGCTACATGTGGTGGGACCAGCAGACCGACGGCGAATACCTCTGGCCCGAGAAGCAGCACGACCCGACGCCCGAGGAGTTGGACAAGGCCGGCCACTTCAACCCCGAGGAGGCGGCGGCGCGCGGCAAGTGGGGCAAGCCGGAATTCCTCTTCGAGGCGAGCAAGCTCAACGAGAAGATGAAGAAGATGCAGACCTCGGACTATCACGGCCACGGCTGGATGTTCCGGCGCGTCTACCGGCAGGACCGCAAGGGCAACTACCTCGACAAGGACGGCAAGGTCATCCCGTTCGACGACCCCGAGATGCTGCGCGGCAAGGACGGCGGCGAGGGCAAGGCCGTCCACCTCAAAGACATCCACCTCGAACGCGGGATGCACTGCGTTGACTGCCACTACTCGCAGGACAGCCACGGCACCGGCAAAATCTACGGCGACCGCCGCGCCGTCATCGAAATCTCCTGCGAGGACTGTCACGGCACCGTCAACGAGCGCGTGACCTTGAAGACTTTGCGGACCTCCGGCTTCGGCGCGCCCGAGGGCGGCAACCCCATGCAGCAGGCCCGCCGCCGCTCGCCCTTCAACCGCGACCGCTTCGTCGAGCGCGAGGGCAAGCTCTTCCAGCGCTCGGTCGTGACGAAGGACGACCCCAAACGGCCCGGCCAGCCGTTGGAGTGGGAGGTCTCGCAGGTCGCAGACTCCGTCAACCCCGGCAACCCCAACTTCAACGCCAAGTCGGCCCGCGCCAAGACCATCCAGCGCGACAACGAGACGTGGGGCGTGGTCCCCGCCTCGGGCGAGCAGCTCGCGCACAACAACGCGAAGGTCTCGTGCGTGGCCTGCCACTCTTCGTGGACGACCAACTGCTGGGGCTGCCACCTCTCGGCCTCGGTCAACACGAAGAAGCCGATGCTGCACATGGAGGACGGCGGCGAGACGCAGGTCTACCCCTCCTACAACCCGCAGGTGAACCGCACCGACGGCTACATGCTCGGCATCGACGGCTCGATCCAGCAGCACAAGGTGATGCCGGTCCGCTCGTCTTCGGCCGTCACCTTCAGCGTGACGAACGCCAACCGCGAGAACGTCGTCAACCACGCGCCGACCATCTCCTCGGCCGGCTTCAACGGCAACGCCTTCAACACGCACCCGCCGCACACGGTCCGCCTGACCGAGACGCGCGAGTGCTCGGAGTGCCACGTCTCGAAGCAGAACGACAACAACGCCTGGCTCTCGTCCGTTTACATGCTCGGGTCGAACCAGGTCAACTTCCTCGGGCGCTACGCCTACGTGGCCGAAGGGCCCGAGGGGCTCTCGGCGACGACCGTGGCCGAGTTCACCGAGCCGCAGGCGCTCATCGGCGGCCACATGCACCAGCTCGCCTACCCGCGCTGGCACGCCGAGCACGCGGCGCGCGGCCAGCGCCTGCGCGAGAACTTCGCCCACCGCTCGAACGACGTGAACCACCTCCAGCAGTACGGCGAGTGGCTGCTGGCGGCGACGGACGGCGGCTTCGTCGTCTACGACGCGGCCAACGTCGGCAACAAGGGCTTCAGCCAGCGCATCGTCACCACCAACTTCTCGCGCGTCGGCCAGAACCTGAAGGTGGACACGCGGCACGCGACGGGCGTGGCCGTCGGCTCGCCCGCGCCGCTCGACCCGCGCCGCAACCCCGGCGAGACCGAAGACCAGCGCACCTGGCTCAAGATCAACGAGGAGCAGCCGGTCGCCCCGCTCTTCGGCTACGCCTTCGTCAGCGACCGCGAGGAGGGCCTCGTCACCGTTGACATCACGACGCTGACAGACGGCGTCAACACCAACAACCATCTCAAGCGCGCCGCCACTTTCAACCCCGAAGGCCGCCTGACCGGGGCGCGCTTCGTCCAGATCGTCGGCAACTACGCTTATCTTCTGACCGACCGGGCGCTGCAAATCGTCAACGTCTCCGACCCGCGCAGCCCGCGCTGGGTGGCGGAGGTCGCGGCGCCCCTGCGCGACCCGCGCGCCGTGGCCGTCCAGTTCCGCTACGCCTTCGTCACCGACGCCGACGGCCTCAAGGTGCTCGACGTGACCGAACTCGAACGCCCGCGGCCCGTCGAGGGCGCGACGCTCAGGCTCTCGAACGCGCGCGGCCTGTATCTTGCGCGCGAGTACGCCTACGTCGCCAACGGGGCCGAAGGCTTAGCCATCGTGGACATCGAGCGGCCCGAGCAGCCCAAACTCGACCAGATGTTCAACGACAACGGCAGGCTCAACGACGCGCACGACGTGAAGCTCGGGATGATGAACGTCAGCCTCTTCGCCTTCGTGGCCGACGGCAAGAACGGCCTCAAGGTGGTCGAGATGACCAACCCCAACTCGGTTCCCGGCAACCTCGGCTACAGCCCGCGGCCCGCGCCGCGCGTCATCTCCTTCTATCCGACGAAGGGGCCGGCCGTGCAGGTTTCCGAGGGCTACCGGCGCGACCGCGCCGTGGACGAGAGCGGCAACCAGATCGCCGTCTTCGGCCGCCGCGGCGCCCGCCCCTTCAACTTCGAGGAGCTGCGCCGCATGTACATCCGCGACGGCAAGCTCTACACCGTCACGGACGAGCCCGGCCAGCCGACCGCCGGGCGCGCCGCTCAACAGCAGTCCTGGCTCCAATCGCTCGCCCGCCTCTTCGGCGCGAACTTCGCGTGGCTCGGCCTCTTCGTCCTCTTCCCGACGGCCCTCGTCTGGCAGAGGAAGCGCGGCGGCAAGGCTTAGGCGCCATTCACTATCGCTTGCGAGCGGCGCGGCGGTCCCGACATGGACCGCCGCGCCGTCCTCTTTCATGCGCTCCCTGACGCGACGACACCCGCGCCCTGTTTTACGCGGCTAGACAAGCCCGCCTCCATCCTTTAATCTCACGTGTTTGAAAAGCTGCGCGCGAAAGTGGCGGAACTTGTAGGCGCTGCCCCGCCAAGTCTGTTCCTCTACATGGATGACTTCACTGCCATGAGAAGAGACATACTTGAGCGTGAGGCGGAGATCAGGGAGTGGGTCGCGCAACACCGCCCGAAGGCTTACATCTGCCGCGAGTTGCGCTGCAAGCCGGCAACGCTGGACGGCTATTTGAAAAAGATGGGCCTCGACTACAGAGGTAACATGGGTGGTAGAGGCAAGACAGCACCCAACCGCAAACCGGCCAGCGCATTTCTATTTGAGGGTAGCACTATCAGGAGCTTTCGCTTGAAGCTCCTGTTGTTGCGCGAGAAGATAAAAGCTCCGCAGTGTGAGAGATGCGGAGGGAGCGAGTGGATGGGTGAGTTGATGCCGCTTGAGCTTCACCACGTCAACGGCAACCCTTTTGATAATCGCTTGGAGAATCTTTTGATACTCTGTCCGAACTGTCACGCACAAACGGACAACCATGCCGGCAAAGGCGCACGCCGAGCCGGCAACACAAGTTAAGCCGGGGTGGCGTAATGGCAGCCGCGAAGGTCTTAGGAGCCTTTGCCGAAAGGCGTGCGGGTTCGAGTCCCGCCCCCGGCATTCAATTCAATACCAAGTGAGGAAGGACGCCCCGCCGTCTTCCGCGCCTTCGTCGGGTTGAGGCGGCGGGGTCTCGTGTTTATGAAGACAGAAGTCGTTGACGTTTCGCCGACCCGCAAGGAGATCGTGATCGAGATTCCGGCGGAAGAGGTACGCGCCGAGATGGACCGCGTAACGCAGGAGTACGCGCGCGCCGCCAACGTGCCCGGCTTCCGCAAGGGCCACGCGCCGGCGGCCGTCGTCCGCACCCGCTATAAGAAGGACATTCAGGGCGACGTGCTTCAGAGGCTCGTCCCGGCGGCGGTCGAGCAGGCGGTGCGTGACACCAACCTCAACGTCATCGGCCAGCCCGACGTGCATTTCGGCCCCGACGCCCTCGAACAAATCGGCAAGGGGCCGCTCTCGCTCCACGCCCACGTCGAGGTACTGCCCGACGTTGCGCTCGGCCGGTACAAGGGCATCGAGGCCGCGCGCCGCGTCCGCCCCGTCAACGACGAGGCGGTCGAGCGCGTCATCGAGAACCTGCGCGAGTCTTCGGCCTCGCTCCAGCCCGTCGAGGACCGCGCGGCCGAAGAGGGCGATACAGTCACCTGCGACATCCAGGGCCGCCACCTCGAACCGCCCTCGGACGAGGACATCAACGTCGAGGACGTTGACATCCAGCTGGGCGGCCCCGGCGTGCTGCCCGCCTTCACCGAGAACCTCGTCGGCACGCGCGCCGACGAGGTCCGCACCTTCACCGTCGCCTACCCGGAAGACTTCAACGCCAGGGGGCTCGCCGGCAAGACGGTCGAGTACACGGCGACCGTCACGGCCGTGCGCCGCAAGGAGTTGCCCGCGCTCGACGACGAGTGGGTCAAGAGTCTCGGCGAGGAGGAGGTGGGCACGGTCGAGAAGCTGAGGGAGCGCGTCCGCGAGAACCTGACGAAGAACTCCGAGCACGAGTCGGAGCACCGACTGCGCGACGAGGTGCTCTCGCGCCTGATCGAGGACCACCGCTTCGAGGTGCCCGAGACGCTCGTCTCCTACCAGGCCAACCAGATGGTCCAGCAGATGCTCCGCGACATGATGCAGCGCGGCATGGACCCGCGCTCGCAGGAGATCAACTGGGAGGCGATGCGCGACGTGGTGCGCGAGCGCGCGGCCGACGACCTGCGCGGCTCGATGCTGCTCGAACAGGTGGCCGACGCCGAGAACATAGAGGTCTCGAACGAGGAGGTAGAGGCCGAGATTCAGGCTCTCGCCGAGGGCTCCGGGCAGTCAATCGAGCAGGTGAGGGCCGCCTTGACAAAGCAGGGGGGCGAACGTAGCATCGCCGACAGGCTGCGCAACCGCAAGGCGCTCGATTTCCTCGTGCAGAACGCCGCCGTCCGCGACGAGGAGTGGCGCGACGAAGAGGCCGGCGAGCAGGGCGCGGCCGGCGCCGGCGAAGGCGAGGGCGACGTGGAGAAATAGCCCGGAAGAGTCGCCGCCGAGGCGCCGTTAAGTTTCGGCCGGGGATTGAAATTCTGACTTGCGAGTTTAGAATTTCAACTCCCCGGCTTTAGAATTTCTGAGGGCTCGCCGGCGCGCCGCCTCGCGGCCGGCGACCCAACGAGAGGCACCAGGAGAGAGGTCAGAATGAGTCAGGCCCGGCAGTACATCCCGAACCCGACGGTCTTCGAGCAGACGCCGCGCGGCGAGCGTTACTCGGACGTTTACTCGCGGCTGCTGCGCGACAACATCGTCTTCCTCGGCACGCCCGTGGACGACACTGTCGCCAACCTCATCATCGCGCAGCTCCTCTTCCTCGAAGCCGAGGACCCCGAGAAGGACATCAACCTCTACATCAACTCGCCCGGCGGCTCCATCACGGCCGGCATGGCGATCTACGACACGATGCAGTTCATCCGCCCCGACGTGGTGACGATCTGCCTCGGCCAGTGCGCCTCGATGGGCGCGCTCCTGCTCGCGGCCGGCGCCCAGGGCAAGCGGTTCGCCCTGCCCAACTCGCGCATCCTCATCCACCAGCCCTCGGTCTCGGGCATCGGCGGCCAGGCCAGCGACGTGCGCATCCAGGCCGAGGAGATCATCCGGATGCGCGAGCTGACCTCGCAAATCCTGTCGAAGCACACGGGCCAGCCCTTCGATGTCATCGAGCGCGACGTTGAGCGCGACCGCATCATGTCGGCCCAGCAGGCCAAGGAGTACGGCCTCATCGACGAGGTCATCACACACCGCCAGTAAGCGCCTCAACCCCGCGCGCGGCCCGTCGCGGGCCGCGCGCGGGAGTCCGCGACTCGGGCGTTGCCCCCCCCGGTTCTTTTTGTGATACATTACCGCGCGAAGACGGCCCGCGCGTCTTCGCCGAAGAGGTCAGCGGCGCCCCGCCCTCGCACGACGCGCGCACTGGCCGGCCCCGGCGGCGCGCGCCGACCCGAAGGCCCGGCAGTTTCGCTCTGTAGTCCGGTCCGAATCACGGAGTCCCCTCGAATATGGTACGCCGATCCGACGACACGTTGCGCTGCTCGTTCTGCGGCAAGTCGCAGAACGAGGTCAAGAAGCTGATCGCCGGCCCGACGGTCTACATCTGCAACGAGTGCATTGACATCTGCAACGAGATCATCACGGACGACCAGCAGGCCGAGGCCGTCGCCACCCGCCCGCCGCTCCCCAAGCCGGCCGAGATCAAGAACTTCCTCGACGAGTACGTCATCGGGCAGGAGGAGACCAAGAAGCGCCTCGCCGTCGCCGTCTACCAGCACTACAAGCGCATCGAGCTGGCGCGGCGCCGCTCGGACGTGGAAATCCAGAAGTCGAACATCCTGCTGATCGGCCCGACGGGAACCGGCAAGACCCTGCTCGCGCAGACCCTCGCCCGCATGCTCTCGGTCCCCTTCACCATCGTGGACGCCACGACGCTGACCGAGGCCGGCTACGTCGGCGAGGATGTCGAGAACATCATCCTCAAGCTCCTCCAGGCGGCCAACGGCGATGTCGAGCGTGCCCAGCAGGGCATCATCTACATTGACGAGGTCGACAAGATTTGCCGCAAGGACGAGAACCCCTCGATCACCCGCGACGTGTCGGGCGAGGGCGTCCAGCAGGCGCTCCTGAAAATCCTGGAAGGCACGGTCGCCAACGTCCCGCCGCAGGGCGGACGCAAGCACCCGCACCAGGAATTCTTCCCCGTCGACACGACCAACATCCTCTTCATCTGCGGCGGCGCCTTCGTCGGGCTCGACAAGGTGATCGAGCGGCGGATGCGCAACAAGTCTCTGGGCTTCCAGGCGCAGATCAAGTCGGGCGCTCACCGCTTCAGCGAGACGCTCGGGCAGGCGCAGCCCGAGGACCTCGTCAAGTACGGCCTGATCCCCGAGTTCGTCGGCCGCCTGCCCGTCTGCGGCGTCCTGCACGAGTTGGACGAGGCGGCCCTCATCCGCATCCTGACCGAGCCGAAGAACGCGCTCGTCAAGCAGTACCAGAAGAAGTTCGAGTACGACAACGTCAAGCTCCGCTTCACCGACGACGCGCTGAAGGCCATCGCCTACCAGGCGGTCGAGCGCAAGGTCGGCGCCCGCGGCCTGATGATGATCATGGAGGAGCTGCTCCTCGACGCCATGTACACGCTCCCCAGCCAGAAGCGCGTCAAGGAGTTCGCCATCACCCGCGAGATGGTCGAGCGCCGCCGCGCCATCCCCGGCGAGCTGCTGGCCGGCGTGGACGAAGCGGCCTGAGAGGGCCGCGTGCTGGAAGGTCCGCGAGGGCGGGAGCGGGGGAGCGAGCCTGCCCCCGCTCCCGCCCTCAGCCTTTCGGCGCGGCGGGACGGCGCGCCCCGCCGTGCGACGGGGCGCCAGCAGCAGGGGGTTGTGGCGCGCCGCCGAGAAATGGTCTAGAATCCTTGTCATGGCTGGGGCGGGGCGAGCGCGGACTTTGACGGCTCGCCCTTTGTTCCTTTTCCGAGCAGTTTGGCTGGAAAGAGTAATCACCGAGTATGGAAGAGTATTCTGACCGCACTCCTACCGACATCCTGCGGCTGCCGATGGTGCCGATCCGCGATGTCGTCATCTTCCCGTTCACTAAGGTCGCCTTCAAGATCGGGCGGCCCGGCTCGGTCAGCGCGCTCGAACTGGCGCTAGCCTCCGACCGGACCATCTTCCTCGCCACCCAGCACGACGCCTCGATTGACGAGCCGACGCCCGAGCAGATTTACAGCGTCGGCACCGTCGCCCGCATCCTGCAGGCGCAGCGGCAGGAGAACGGCCAGACGAAGGTGGTGGTCGAGGGGCGCGAGCGCGCCACGACGATCCGCATCGAGAACGACAACGGGGCCTTCACCGCCGTCGTCCGGCGGGCGCCCTCGGCCCCCGGGTCCGGCCCGCGCGCCGACGCCCTGATGCAGCGCGTCGCGCAGCTCGTCGAGCAGCACGTCCGGCTCGCGCCCGAGGCGCAGACCGACGCCCTCCAGGCCGCGCTCCGCAACCCCGACCCCTCGCACCTCGCCGACGCGCTGGCCTCGCAGCTCAAGGTCTCGGTCGAGGAGAAGCAGGGCCTCCTGGAAATCTTCTCGGTCTTCGGCCGGCTGCAACGGCTCGTCGAAATCCTTGAGGCCGAGGTGGACAAGCGCCAGCTCGACCGCACCATCCAGGCGCGCGTCAAGCGGCAGATGGAGAAGGCCCAGAAGGAGTACTACCTCAACGAGCAGATCAAGGCCATCCACAAGGAGCTGGGGCGCAAGGACGAGCGGGCCGAACTCGAAGAGCTGCGCAAGCGGATCGAAGAGGCCGGCATGAGCGACGAGGCGAAGGAGAAGGCCACGCAGGAGCTGCACCGCCTCGAAGCCATGCCGCCGATGTCTGCCGAGGGCACGGTCTCGCGCACCTACATCGAGTGGCTGCTCTCGGTGCCGTGGAAGCAGAAGTCGAAAGAGATCAAAGACATCGTCAAGGCCGAGGAGGTCCTCCACGAAGACCACTACGGGCTGGAGAAGATCAAGGACCGCATCCTCGAACACCTAGCGGTGCGCCAGTTGGTCAAGAGCCCGAAGGGCTCGATCCTCTGCTTCGTCGGCCCGCCGGGCGTCGGCAAGACTTCCCTGGGCAAGTCAATCGCCCGCGCGACGGGGCGCAAGTTCGTTCGCCTCTCCCTGGGCGGCGTCCGCGACGAGGCCGAGGTCCGCGGCCACCGCCGCACCTACATCGGCGCGCTGCCCGGCCAGATCATCCAGATGATGAAGAAGGCCGGCACGGTCAACCCGCTCATCCTCCTCGACGAGGTGGACAAGCTCGGCGCAGACTTCCGCGGCGACCCGTCGGCGGCCCTGCTCGAAGTCCTCGACCCCGAGCAGAACAACACCTTCATGGACCACTACCTCGACGTGGAGTACGACCTCTCGAAGGTCTTCTTCATCGCCACGGCGAACGTGCTCCACACCATCCCGCCGGCCTTGCAGGACCGCCTCGAAATCCTCCGGCTTTCGGGCTACACCGAACGCGAGAAGCTGGAGATCGCCCGCCGCCACCTCGTCCGCAAGCAGGCAGAGGGTTCGGGGCTCAAACCCGAGCAGGTGGAGTTCACCGACGGGGGACTGTTGGAGATCATCCGCCACTACACGCGCGAGGCCGGCGTGCGCAACCTCGAACGTGAGGTCGGCTCGTGCTGCCGCAAGCTCGCGCGCCGGCTCGTCGCCGAGGGCTCGTCCGAGGGCTTCCGCGCCGAGGTCACGCCCGAGGCCGTGCGCGAGATGCTCGGGCCCGTCAAGTTCAGGCAGCAGGGCGTGGCGGCCGAGAGCGAGGTCGGCCTCGCAGTGGGTCTGGCCTGGACCGAGGTCGGCGGCGAGGTCCTGCAAATCGAAGCGACGCTGACGAACGGCCGCGGCGGCGTGACCCTGACGGGCAAGCTCGGCGAGGTGATGCAGGAGTCGGCTCAGGCCGCGCTGACCTGCGTCAAGGCCCGCGCCGAGCGGCTCGGCACAGATGTCGAGCACATCCGCAAGCGCGACCTCCACGTCCACATCCCCGAGGGCGCCATCCCGAAGGACGGCCCCTCGGCCGGCGTCACGATGGCGACGGCGATGGCCTCGGCCCTGACCCGCGTGCCCGTCCGCAAGGACGTGGCGATGACCGGCGAGATCACTCTGCGCGGGCGGGTGCTTCCCGTCGGCGGCATCAAGGAGAAGCTGCTGGCGGCGCACAGGGTCGGGGTGACGACCGTCCTCATCCCGAAGGAGAACGAGAAAGACCTCGCCGAGGTGCCGGAGGAGGTTCGGGCCGACCTCACCGTCGAGCTGATCGAGACGATTGACGAGGCGCTGGCGCTGGCGCTCGAATCCGCCTGCCCGACCGGCGCGGGCGAAACGGACGCAGCCGCCGGACCGCCCGTCTGGTCCACCGAGCAACCCGCCGCCGGCAACTCGCAGACGATGGTCGAGTGAAGGCGAGGCGCCGGCCCCGCGCCCGCCGCGCGGGGCCGGCGCCCCTCCGCCTCGGCCCCCGCCGCCTATTTCGCCCGACCGCCGACCCCGTAACCCGAGGAGACTTCCCCAGATGACAGACAAGGCCAAGAGCGCCGAACTGATCCTTAAGCTCTACGAACTGCGCCGCGAAGAGGTGATGAGGCAGGCGCGCAACTGGTTCTTCACCTTCAACCCCGACAGCGCCGAGGACATCGCCGCCGTCGCGCGCGGCGAGCACAGCGCCTATTACCGGATGGTGACGAGCTACTGGGACATGGCCTGCTCGTTCGTCAACCACGGCGCCATCGACGAGCAGATGTTCCTCGACGCCAACGGCGAGCAGAACTTCGTCTTCGCCAAGGTCCAGCCCTTCGTCGCGCAGGTCCGCGAGATGTCGAACAACCCCTCGTACCTGGCGCACCTGGAAAAGCTGGTAATGCGCCAGCCCGAGGCCGAGCAGCGCCTCGCCCACCTGCGCGAGATGGCCCGGCGTATGTTCGGGGCCGGCACCCGGGAGTCGTGACGAGTAAACCGTGACGAGTGACAAGAGGGGGAGAAGTTTTTAGTTGATGGTTTGTAGTCTTTAGCAACCGGAAACTACAAACTAAAAACCGCCCTTCCTCGTCACTTGTCACTCGTCACTCGTCACTTGTCACGCATGAAAATAGCGAGCGCGGAGTTCGTAAAGAGCGCCTTCGACGAGTCGCACTGGCCGCGCGACCGCCGGCCGGAGGTGGCCTTCCTCGGCCGCTCGAACGTCGGCAAGTCGAGCCTCATCAACTCGCTGCTCAAGGTCAAGGGGCTGGCCCGCACTTCCTCGACGCCGGGGCGGACGCAGTCGCTCAACTACTTCCTCGTCAACAGGAGCTTCTACTTCGTAGACCTGCCCGGCTACGGGTTCGCCCGCGTGCCGAAGAAGGTCCGCGAGGAGTGGGGCCAACTCGTCACCAGCTACCTTGCCAAGCGCGACTCGCTTGTGCTATCAATTCACATCGTAGATTCGCGCCACGAACCCACGTCATTAGACTTGCAGCTCCGCGAATGGCTCCTTTTTCACAGGAAGCCGTTCCTGACGGTGGCTACCAAGTCCGACAAGCTCTCGCAGAACGAGTTGCGGAGAAACCTCGCGCGCGCCCGACAAGTTCTGGACGGGGTAGAGGATGGCGCGGGCGGCGAAGTGGTCGCCTACTCCGCCGTCACCGGCCGCGGGCGCGAGGCCGTCTGGCACGCCATCGAAGGGGCAGTGTCCACCTCACCTTCCCCCTCTTGAAATCGGATGGTTTTCGGCAAGGCTACCACGCGAGCGACCCCCGGCATCTAAGGTGGCTCAACCGGATTCCACCCGCGGCGAGGTAGAGATTTTTCGTGGGGGGCAGACGAACCGCAAGGCCCGCGAACCCCCGACGCGTGAGAGGGGCCGCCGCCCCGCACCGCACCGGCCCACCCGGAGACCGGGCGCATCAAGAGGCATCATTCCCGACATAAAATCGGCAAACATCAACTTTAATTGAAAGGCGGGCCGCCCGCGCGAGGAGTCGCGGCGGCCGCGAGGTTAGTTCGCCGGCGCACACCCGCGGCACGACCTACGAGAAGGACGGAAATGTCACAACGCACGACACGCACACGCATCAACAAGGCGGGCGCCGCCGAGAAGGAGTCGAAGACCGCGACCGCCGTCGTCGAGGCGCCGCCCGACATCGACGCGGAGTTGGAGGCCGAGGCCGAGGAAGCAGGGCTGCCGCGCGACGGCGAGACCTTCAACCTCGCCACGCTCAAGGAGATGTCCATCTCCAAGCTGACGCAGATCGCCAAGGACCTCGACGTGCCCGGCGCCACGGGCATGCGCAAGCAGGAGCTGATCTTCAAGGTGCTGGCGGCCCAGACCGAGAAGAGCGGCCTGATCTTCTCCGAGGGCGTGCTCGAAACCCTGCCCGACGGCTTCGGCTTCCTGCGCGCGCCCGAGTACAACTACCTGCCCGGCCCCGACGACATCTACGTCTCGCCGTCGCAGATTCGCAAGTTCGACCTCCGCACCGGCGACACCGTCTCCGGGCAGATTCGCCCCCCGAAGGAGGGCGAGCGGTACTTCGCACTCATCAAGGTCGAGGCGATCAACTTCGAGGCGCCGGGCGACGTACGCGACAAGGTCTTCTTCGACAACCTGACGCCCCTCTACCCGGAGGAGCAGTTGCGGATGGAGACGGCGCCCGACAACCTCTCGTCGCGCGTCCTCGACCTCGTCACGCCGCTCGGCAAGGGGCAGCGCGCCCTGATCGTCGCGCCCCCGCGCACCGGCAAGACGATGCTCTTGCAGACCATCGCCAACTCGGTCACGCAGAACCACCCCGAGGTGACGCTCATCGTCCTCCTGATTGACGAGCGCCCCGAGGAGGTCACAGACATGCAGCGCTCCGTCAACGGCGAGGTCATCTCCTCGACCTTCGACGAGCCGCCGACCCGCCACGTGCAGGTCGCCGACATGGTCATCGAGAAGGCCAAGCGCCTCGTCGAGCACAAGCGCGACGTGGTCATCCTGCTCGACAGCCTGACGCGCCTCGCCCGCGCCCACAACGCCGTCGTCCCGCCGTCGGGCAAGATACTCTCGGGCGGTATCGACGCCAACGCCCTCCAGCGCCCCAAGCGTTTCTTCGGCGCGGCGCGCAACATCGAGGAGGGCGGCTCTCTGACGATCATCGCCACGGCGCTGATCGACACAGGCTCGCGCATGGACGACGTGATCTTTGAAGAGTTCAAAGGCACGGGCAACTGCGAAATTCATCTCGACCGCCGTCTCGTCGATAAACGTCTGTTCCCCGCCATCGA
>DASQMB010000043.1:0-28355 GCA_035645715.1 Pyrinomonadaceae bacterium | reverse complement strand
TAGCGATAACGCGGGTGAGAACCCCGCGCGCCGTAAACCTAAGGTTTCCTGAGTAAAGTTAATCTGCTCAGGGTAAGTCGGCACCTAAGGCGAGGCCGAAAGGCGTAGTCGATGGAAATCCGGTTAAAATTCCGGAACCAGCAGCAGTTCCGTGGGGGGACGCAGTAGGGTAGGCGAGACCGGCGATGGTCGTCCGGTTGAACCGTCATATATCCCGCCGCTTAGGTAAATCCGGGCGGCATTAAGGGTAAAGTCGGGGACGAAAGTACGCCCTTCGGGGCGGAAACAAGTCGCTGACCCCAGCTGCCAAGAAAAGCCTCGTTCGGGTTAACTGCTTCGCTGACCGTACCGCAAACCGACACAGGTAGGTGGGGTGAGAATCCTAAGGCGCTTGTGAGAACACTCGTTCAGGAACTCGGCAAAATAGCCCCGTAACTTCGGAATAAGGGGTGCCTCGTTTCGGCGAGGTCGCAGTGAAAGGTCCCAGGCGACTGTTTACTAAAAACACAGGTCTCCGCAAAGTCGTGAAGACGACGTATGGGGGCTGACGCCTGCCCAATGCTGGAAGGTTAAGAGGAGGGGTTAGCCGCAAGGCGAAGCTCCGAATCGAAGCCCCAGTGAATGGCGGCCGTAACTATAACGGTCCTAAGGTAGCGAAATTCCTTGTCGGGTAAGTTCCGACCTGCACGAATGGCGTAACGATCTGGGAGCTGTCTTAACGAGTGGCACAGCGAACTTGTAGTACCGGTGAAGATGCCGGTTTCCCGCATCTAGACGGAAAGACCCCGTGCACCTTTACTACAACTTGATAGTGAATGCGGGCGTAGAGTGCGCAGGATAGGTGGGAGGCTGTGAACTCGCCCTTTCGGGGGCGGGGGAGCCAACGGTGAGATACCACCCTCTCTGCGTCTGCGTTCTAACCTAGCGGCGTCATCCGGCGCAGGGACATTATCAGGCGGGTAGTTTGACTGGGGCGGTCGCCTCCTAAACTGTAACGGAGGCGCTCGAAGGTTGGCTCAGGCTGTTTGGAAATCAGCCGTAGAGTGTAAACGCATAAGCCAGCCTGACTGTGAGACAGACACGTCGAGCAGGGACGAAAGTCGGAGTTAGTGATCCGGTGGTTCTGTATGGAAGGGCCATCGCTCAACGGATAAAAGGTACGCCGGGGATAACAGGCTGATCCTGCCCAAGCGTCCACAGCGACGGCAGGGTTTGGCACCTCGATGTCGGCTCATCGCATCCTGGGGGTGCAGAAGCTCCCAAGGGTTCGGCTGTTCGCCGATTAAAGCGGTACGTGAGCTGGGTTTAGAACGTCGCGAGACAGTTCGGTCCCTATCTGGTGTGGGCGGAGCAGGTTTGAGGGAATCTGTCCTTAGTACGAGAGGACCGGGATGGACTGACCTCTAGTGTACGAGTTATCGCGCCAGCGGTAGCGCTCGGTAGCTAAGTCAGGCATGGATAAACGCTGAATGCATCTAAGCGTGAAGCCAGACCCGAGATGAGACCTGCCAGTGAGACTCGTGGTAGACCACCACGTTGATAGGCTGGGTGTGTAAGCGCAGTAATGCGTTTAGCTGACCAGTACTAATAAGTCCCAAGGCTTGACCGTAAAATTAACTCGCAGCAACGGCCGCGAGCGGTCACCTTGCGCAGCTAAAAAGATTTCGCTATTCGATTCTCAAAGCTCTCCTGCCGAGAGTTGACAAGTTTTCCGGTGGCTATGTCGAGAGGGTCACACCCGTTCCCATCCCGAACACGGAAGTTAAGCCTCTCAGAGCCGATGGTACTGCGCGGGAAGCTGCGTGGGAGAGTAGGTCGCCGCCGGATTAAATTTTTAGCGAAAAGCCCGCCCGGCACTTAGCCGGGCGGGCTTTTCGCGTTTCGCGTCCCCGCGACCGACCCGCTCGGCCCCAAAACCCCTTCCGAAAGATATTCGAGGTCATCCAAGACGATGCGGCTCACGGCCGGCCTATTACTGATCACGCTCTGGCTCAGCGGCGGCGGGTGCCGCACGGGCGCCGGGTCAAACACAGCGCCCGCAAACGCTCCCGGCCCCGCCGCGACGAATGGCGGGCCCACGGCGGGGCCGCCCGCGAGGCCGCCGATCTACGGCTACGAGGTGGTCAATGTCTTCCCACATGACCCCGGCTCCTTCACACAGGGGCTCATCTTCCACGGCGGGGCGTTGATCGAGAGCGCGGGCCAGTACGGTGTCTCTTCGCTCAGGCGCGTGGAGCTTGGCACGGGGAAAGTACTGAAGAAGGTTGCGGTCCCGCCGCAGTACTTCGCCGAGGGGTTGACGCTGATGGGCGGCAGGCTCTACCAACTCACCTGGGAGCACGGCAAGGGCTTCGTCTACGACGTTGAGACCTTTGAGAAGACGGGCGAGTTCCATTACGACGGGGAGGGCTGGGGGCTGACGACCGACGGCCAGTCGCTCATCCTGAGCGACGGCACGAGCCGGCTGCGGTTCATCTCGCCGGACGACTTCCGGGTCACGCGCGCCGTCAACGTCGCCGACGGCGGGCGGCCCGTGCGCGAGCTTAACGAGTTAGAGTACGTCAGGGGCGAGGTCTGGGCCAACGTCTGGCACGACGAGCGGATCGCGCGCATTGATCCTGCCACGGGCAGGGTCGTCGGGTGGGTTGATTTGACGGGGCTGCTAGCGCCGCGAGAGAGGCAAAGCGGCGAAGCGGTCCTAAACGGCATCGCCTACGACGCGGAGGCCGACCGCCTCTTCGTGACCGGGAAACTCTGGCCCAAGCTTTTCGAGATTAGGGTGAAACCCCGCTGAGAGGCGCATCAAAGTTGGGGTAAAAGTTTTCGGCGCCTTCGGGCGGGCCGGGGTCGAGGCGGGCCGTGTGGGCCGCCTGCGGCGGCGGGCACGGGCTTGGTTTTAATGAGTTTCGACGTTTTCTTCCGGGCGAGCTCTTACGCGATGGTGGCGGCCGGCGTGCTGGCGCTGGCGCTGGCCGGCGGCATGGGCTATGGGTTGACGGCCGGTTTCGCCGCCGTGATGGCGCTCGCGTGGGCCGCGGACGGCACGCGCTGGCAGTTGTCGGAGCGCGGCGGGATGTTCGTCGTCCTGCTCGCGCTTCCGCTCTTTTACCTCGACTGGAAGTACCAGTCGGCCACGCAGGGGCCGGCCGGGCAGGTCTATGCGGGCGTGGCCGCGCTGGTCCACTTCACCCTGCTGCTCTCGGCAATCAAGCTGTTCCAGGTCAAGGCCGACCGCGACTGGCTCTTCCTCTACCTCATCTCCTTCTTCGAGGTCCTGCTGGCGGCGGGCCTGAGCCTCGGCCCGTCGTTCCTCTTCGGGCTCGGCGTTTACGTCTTCTGCGCGCTGCTGGCGGTCGTCTCCTTCGAACTGCGGAAGGCGCGGCGGCTGGCCCCCTCGGGCGAGAGCCGGCTGCTGATTGCGAACGACCCGAAGCTCTTCCGCAACCGGCCGCGTGGCCGGGCCGGGGCGGGCGCCGTGGCGCTCAGGCGCCTGCCGGCCGCGGCGCTCTGCCTGTTCGTGTTGATCTTCGTGTTGGCGCTGCCCATCTTCCTGGTGATGCCCCGGGCGGCGCAGGGCTCCTGGGCGATGCGGGGCGGCGAAGCCTCGACCGGCTTCGTGGGCTTCTCAGACCGCGTCCGGCTCGGCGAGATCGGGCGTCTTCAGGAGAGCGACCGACTCGTGATGCGTGTGCGCGTCGAGGGGCCGGGCGCGGGCGCCGACGGACTGCGCTGGCGCGGGGTGGCGCTCGACCGCTTCGACGGCCGCGGCTGGTCACAGTCCGAAGGTGTGGCGCGCTCCTTCGTGCCCGTCGAGCGCGGCCTCTACAAACTCGGGACGACTGAAGACCTGGGCCGGCTGACGACGCAGACCTTCTACGTCGAGCCGATTGACACCGTGGCCCTCTTCGCCGCGCCGAGGGCGGTGGCGGTCCAGGGCGCGCTCGACTACGTGCGGCAGGACACGGAGGGCGGCATTACCTCGCGCCCGCACCCATTCGAGAGGATCACCTACCGCGTCCACTCCGACACCTTCGAGCCGCCGCCCGACCGTCTGCGCGCCGACCGCCGCGGCAACCTCGAAGGCTTGACGGCGAGCCTGCGCCAGCCCGTCGAGACTTACCTGCAATTTCCAGACGACCTCGACACGCGCGTGGCGAGCCTGGCAGTCCTCGTCGTTAACGAGGCGCGTGCGCGAAACCGTTACGACATGGCGAAGGCCGTCGAGGCGCACCTCGCGCGGAACCTCTACGGCGGCCAGTACGGCTACACGCTCGACCGGAAGGTGGGCGGGCGCGACCCGCTGGCCGACTTCCTCTTCAACGTCCGCGCCGGCCACTGCGAGTACTTCTCGACGGCGATGGCCGTCATGCTGCGCACCCTCAACATCCCGGCCCGCGTCGTCAACGGCTTCCAGGCCGGCGAGTACAACGAGGCGGCCGGCGCCTACTTCGTCCGCCAAACCGACGCGCACTCATGGGTAGAGGTCTACTTCCCCGAGACGGATTCGTGGGTGACGTTTGACCCGACGCCCGTCGCGGGGCGGCCGGGCGGCGGCGGGCAGGGCGTGGCCGCGCGCCTCAGGCGCTACGGCGAGGCGCTGGAACTGCTTTGGATTCAGTGGGTGGTCGCCTATGATAAGCAGGATCAGAACACACTCGCACAGGGCGTGCGCGGGAGGCTGGCCTCGCTCGTCGAAGGAGCGACGGGGGCGGCCGACCAACTGCTGGCGGGCCTCGCCGGCTGGCGCGACAACTCGGGCGGCGGGCGCCAGGCGGCCTTCGCGGCGCCGGGCGTGTTGCCCGCGGCCGGGGTCGTGCTCGCGGGTGTGGCCGGCATCTGGGCATGGCGGCGTCGCGGCCGGCGCGCGGGGCCGAGGCGCGGGGCCGGGGCGGGCGGGGCCGTCGTGGTCGAGTTCTACGAGCGGATGACGCGGGCGCTCGCGGCTCGCGGCGCGCGGCGGCGCGACGACGAGACGCCGCTGGAGTTCGCGGCACGGCACGGCTCCCCAGAGGTCTTGACGCTGACCGAGGCTTACAACCGCGTGCGCTACGGTGGCCGCGGGCTCGACGAGAGAGAGAGAGCCGAGGTCGAAGAATTCTTGCGACGAGTCGAGAGCGGGAGTCCCGTCTGAAGTCTTACGAGGCGCTCGGCGGTGCGGGCAGGCGGGGGCTCGCGCGGGCGTTCCGGGGGTGAGTTTTTACGTCATTATGAAGAAGATCGGGTTTATCAGTCTGGGCTGTCCGAAGAACCTCGTAGACAGCGAGGTGATGATGGGACGGCTACGCGAGCAGGGCTACGAGATCACGACCGACGCGGCCGAGGCCGAGACGCTCGTCGTCAACACCTGCGGCTTCATCGACGCGGCCAAGAGAGAGTCGGTCGAGGCCATCCTCGAAGCGGCGCGCCTGAAGAGCGAGGGCAACTGCCAGCGGCTCGTGGTCGCCGGCTGCCTCGTCGAGCGTTACCGCGACGAGTTGCGCGCCGAGATGCCGGAGGTTGACGCCTTCATCGGCACCAGCCAGCTCGACGAGATCACGACGGCCGCCGACCCGCGCGTCAACACGCGGAGCCTGCCCGTCCTGCCCGTCGGCAACCAGACGGCCACCTATCTCTACGACGACTCTACGCCGCGCGTGCTCGCCACGCCCGGCCACTACGCCTACGTCAAGATCGCCGAGGGCTGCGACCGGCCCTGCGCCTTCTGCTTCATCCCGCAGATGCGCGGCCACTTCCGCAGCCGCCGCTTCGGATCGGTCGTGGCGGAAGTTGAACAGCTCGCGGCCCGCGGCGTTAAGGAGATCATCCTCGTCGCGCAGGACTCCTCGCGTTACGGCGAAGACCTCGGGGAGCCGGACGCGCTGGCCCACCTGATGCGCGAGCTGTGCCGGGTCGGGGGCGTCGAGTGGGTACGCGTCATGTACACCTACCCGACGCACATCTCCGACGCCTTCCTCGGCGCGCTGGCCGACGAGCCGAAGGCCGTCAAATACCTCGACATGCCCTTGCAGCACGCCTCGCGCAACGTCCTCAAGCTGATGAAGCGGGGCGGGAGCCGCGAGAGCCTCGAACGCCTGATCGAACGCGTCCGCCGCCGCGTGCCCGGCGTGGCCGTCCGCACGACCTTCATCACGGGTTTCCCCGGCGAGACCGAGGAAGACTTCGAGGAGCTGCTCGCCTTCGTCCGCAACGTCGAGTTCGACCGCGTGGGCGTCTTCACCTACTCCGACGAGGAGGGTACGGCCGCCTTCGACCTGCCCGACAAGGTTGACGCGAAGACGGCCCGCCGCCGCCGCGCCCGGCTGATGAAGGAGCAGGAGAAGATTTCGCTGCGCCGCAACCGCGTGCGCGTCGGCCAGACCCTGCGCGTGCTCTTCGAGGGCGCCTCCGAAGAGACCGACCTGCTCTGGCAGGGCCGCGCCGAGACGCAGGCGCCCGACATCGACGGCTGCGTCCTCATCAACGACGCGCCCGAGGGCTCGGCCCCTGAGCCCGGCGAGTTCGTCAACGTCCTCATCACCGGCGCACAGCAGCACGACCTCGTCGGACGGATCGTTTAGCTGTTAGTGTGAAGTCTTCAGTTTTTAGTTTTTAGTTCTCGGCGCCTCGCGGCTTTTGCTTACGCCCCGGCCCTCGCGCCGAACGCTATCAACTAAAAACTGCGAACTAAAAACTGACAACCTCTTATGCGCAGCATCAAGGAGTCGAGCGACGTGCCGGGCGCGGCCGGGGCGGCCACCGTGAGGGCGCCGGGCCGGCGGACAATGGCCGACTACGCCGCCGTCGCGCTGGCGACCTGCGGCGTCGGCTTCATGCCGCTGGCGCCGGGCACCTGGGGCTCGGCAGTCGGGGTCGGCGTCTACGTCCTGATCGGCTGGTCGGCCGCCTCGGTCTTCGCCTGGCTGACTAAGTACGGCGTCGAGGCGCGGCAGTTCGAGGCGTTCCGCACGTCCTTCGAGCTGCTGGTCATTATTGCCATCACTCTCGCCGGCACCTGGGCCGCGACCCGCTGCGAGCGTTTGTTCCGGCGCAAAGACCCCGGCATCGTGGTAATCGACGAGGTGGCGGGCCAGCTCATCACCTTCCTGTTCGTGCCGCGCGACGCCGGCCTCTGGGCGCTCGTCGCGGGCTTCTTCATGTTCCGCCTCTTCGACATCTGGAAGCCTTACCCGATCAACCGCCTCGAAGCCCTGGAGTCGGGCCTCGGCGTGATGGCAGACGACGTGCTCGCGGGCGCTTATGCGGCGACAGTGATGTCGCTGCTCGCCTCGATCTACCTTTTACTCTGACGGAGGACTGCGATGAGAGACAGAGAAGAGACCGAGCCGGGCGCGGCCGGTGCCGCCAACCCGCAGCAGCCCGACGCCGACGCCACGAGCAGCGAGACGCTCGAAGACGTGGAGGCCGGCGAGAAGGTCTCGACCGGCAGCGGCGTCGGGTCAGAGAGCAGCCCGCTCGAAACCTCTTCGCCCGAGCCCGAGACGGGCGGCGGCAGCCGCGCCGACGGCAGCGACTCTGGCGGCCCGATGTAAGGGCGGCGGCCCCCGCTAAAATCGCACGCGCCAGCGTGCGGTCGGCGCGCCGCCTTCACCGCGCGGCGCGCCGACCGCACGCTGGCGCGTGCGCCTCCCGACTTGTCTCCGCGCCGACGCCCGGTTAACTTAGCCCCGCAGTCTTCATCCCAATCAGGGCAGGGGAGAGGCCCCTGCCTCTTCTACTTTTTAAGGACACATGAACACGATCAAAATTTTCGTCTCGGACGACGTGAGCGAGGGCGGGCTGGAGCCCCTACGCGCGGCGGGCCTCGCGGTCGAGAAGCGCACGGGCTTGAAAGGCGCGGACCTGCTCGCCGCGCTCGACGACGCCGACGGCCTCGTCGTCCGCAGCGAGACCAAAGTGACGGCCGAAGTCCTCGACGCGGCCCCGAGGCTGCGCGCCATCGGCCGCGCGGGCGTCGGCGTGGACAACATAGACGTGCTGGCCGCTACCGAGCGCGGCGTCGTCGTGATGAACGCGCCCGACGGCAACACGATGACGACGGCCGAGCACACGATGGCGATGCTGCTCGCGCTCGCCCGTCGCATCCCCGGCGGCGACGCTTCACTGCACGCCGGGCGCTGGGAGCGGAAGAAGTTCGTCGGCGTCGAGCTGCGGGGTAAGACGCTCGGCGTCGTCGGGCTCGGGCGCATCGGCCGCGTGGTGGCGAGCCGCGCACGCGGCTTCGAGATGAGAGTCGTGGCCTTCGACCCGTTCGTGGCGCCCGAGCAGCTCCGCGATCAGGGCATCGAGCTGCTGCCGCTCGAAGAGGTCTGCCGGCAGGCCGACTTCGTAACGGTCCACGCGCCGCTCACGCCCGAGACGCGCGGCATCATCGGCGCCCGCGAGCTGTCGCTGATGAAGGAGGGAGTGAGGCTCGTCAACTGCGCGCGCGGCGGGCTGGTGGACGAGGCGGCGCTCTACGAGGCCATCCGCGCGGGGCGCGTGGCCGGCGCCGCGCTCGACGTGTTCGAGCAGGAGCCGCCGCCGCCCGACCACCCGCTGCTCGCGCTCGAAGAGGTGGTGGTCACGCCGCACCTCGGCGCCTCGACGCGCGAGGCGCAGGAGGGCGTGGCCGTCATCGTCGCCGAGCAGATGCGCGACTTCTTCCTGACGGGCGCGGTGCGCGGCGCGGTCAACACGCCGGCCGTCGGGCCGCAGGAGTTGAAGGCGCTCGGCCCCTACCTGGCGCTGGCCGAGAGGCTGGGGCGCTTCCAGTCGCAGCTAGTCGAGGCGCCGGTCCGCGAGGTCGAGATCGAGTACGCGGGCGAGGCCGCGGAGCTGGACACTGTCCCCGTCACCCGCTCGTTCCTGGCCGCGCTGCTCAGGAGCATGAGCGCGCGCGTCAACGTCGTCAACGCCCTCCACATCGCGGGCGAGCGCGGCATCGCGGTCAGAGAGTCGCACCGGCGCGGTGCGGCGGCCGGCGAGATGACGCCCCCGCTGCGCGCGGTGGTCCGCACCACGGCCGGCGAGCACGCCACGGCCGGCGCCCTCTTCGGACCGGCCGGCGAGGCCCGCATTACCGAGATCGACGGCTTCCGCATCGAGGCCGTCCCGGCGGGC
The DNA here is from genome assembly GCA_035645715.1 of Pyrinomonadaceae bacterium. GTDB lineage: Bacteria > Acidobacteriota > Blastocatellia > Pyrinomonadales > Pyrinomonadaceae > QHXN01. The sequence goes on along the minus strand of DASQMB010000043.1, from coordinate 19,256 downwards.
AACGTCCTCATCACGCGAAGCAGCGACGTGCCCGGCGTCATCGGCCGCGTCGGCACCTTCCTGGGCGACCGCGGCGTCAACATCAGCCGCTTCCACCTCGGCCGGCGCGCTCGCGGCGGCGAAGCGATGGCCGTCATCGAGACCGACGCCCCGCTCGGAGACGAAGACCTCGCCAGCCTGCGCGCCCTGCCCGAGGTCCACACGGCCCGCCAGATCGAGCTTGGTGAGTAAGAAGAAGAAGGGGAAAAGGGAAAAGGGGAAGGGGAAAAGGGATTAAGAAGCAGGCGCCTCCGGGCTACCCTTCTTCCCCTGTTCCCTTTCCCTTTTCCCCTTTCCCCCGTCCTTCATCCCGTGCCCGGCGGCATCTTGACAGAGTTCATGCCGCGGAGGATGACGCGCTGGCGGCGCGCGACGCGGCGCGGGTTCTTCTGCGGGTTGAAGACGTTGAGGGGCGACGGGATCATGGCCGCGAGGTAAGCGGCCTCCTGGCGCGTCAGGTCGGCGGCCGACTTGTTGAAGTAGATGCGTGCCGCGGCCTCGGCGCCGTAGACGCCGTCGCCCCACTCGATGACGTTGAGGTAGATTTCGAGGATGCGCTTCTTGGTCAGCGTGCGTTCGAGGAAGTAGGTCAGGAAGCCCTCTCGAATCTTGCGCGTGAAGGACCGCTCGGACGAGAGCCAGAGGTTCTTGGCGAGCTGCTGGGTGACGGTCGAGCCGCCGCGCCGGAAGTGCTTGAGGTCCGGTATCCAGCCCGAGGTGTCCTGCTCGCCCTCCTGCTTGGCCTCGCGCTCGGAAGCCTTCTGCGCGTCCTCCCAGGCGCGCTGAATGGCCTCGTAGTCGAAGCCGTTGTGCGCGGCGAAGTTCGAGTCTTCGCCTGCGAGCACGGCCCTGTGCAGGTGAGGCGAGATGCGCTCGATGGGCACCCACTGCTGGACGCGCCTCGGCTGGCGCCCCTCCTTGCGGGCCTCTTTGAGTCGCTGCTCGATGAGGCTCGTCGTCTCGGGGTTCTTCGTCCGCAGCTCGGCCACGCGCGGGAAGGTGACGATCTCGTAGACCAGCCACAGCACGAAGGCCGCGACGCAGACGAGCGTGATTGTTTTGACGATTCTCCACATAACGCCGGGCGGGCCGGGGGCGTCGGCGGGCGCCGTCGCCTCCCCCGCCTAACTACGGCCCGGCGAAGATTATAGCCCAGGCGCCGGAGGGTCGGCAGCGGCACGGTCCCGCGCGCGGGCGGGCACGGCGCTTCGGGCGTTTACGAGCCGACGCCTTTAAAGACCGACTTGGCCGCGCGGAGGGTGTTGCAGTGAATCTCGACCGTGTCGGCGATGTCGGCCGCGTAGCCGCCCGACATGACGGTGGCGACGGGCAATCCGCGCTCGCGGCAGGCTTGCAGCACCATCTCGTCGCGCTCACGAAGGCCCGCCTTCGTGAGCGCGAGCCGCCCGAGCTTGTCGCCCTCGAAAGGGTCGGCCCCGGCTAGGTAAAAGACTACCTCGGGCGCGTGGCCGAGGACTCGCGGCAGGTTGCGGGCCAGAGAGTCGAGATATTCGTCGTCGCCCGTGCCGTCAGGGAGTTCCACGTCGAGCGTCGAGCGGAGCTTGAAGAGCGGGTAGTTCTTCGCGCCGTGCATCGAGAAGGTGAAGGCCGTCTCGTCGCCCTCGAAGATGGCGGCGGTGCCGTTGCCCTGGTGCACGTCGAGGTCCACGACGGCCGCGCGGCGCGCGAGGCCGTCACGACGCAGGACGCGGACGGCGACTGCCACGTCGTTGAGGACGCAGAAGCCCTCGCCGCGGTCGGGGAAGGCGTGGTGCGTGCCGCCCGCGAGGTTCGACGCGACGCCCTCTTCGAGCGCGCACCGCGCCGCGTTGATCGTCCCCGAAGTGGCGAGGAACGAGCGGCGCACAAGAGCCTTCGACCAGGGCAGCCCCAGCCGCCGCACCTCGCGCGCGGTCAGCGCCCCGGCCCGCAGCCGCGTCACGTAGTCCTCCGTGTGGACCAGCAGCACGTCCGCGAGCGCCGCCTCGCGCGGCTCGCAGACCTCGTGCGGCGCGAGCGTCCCCTCGGCCAGCAGCCGGTCGCGCACCAGCTCGAACTTGCGGATCGGAAAGACGTGCCCCTCGCCGATGTCCGCGTAATACCGCGGGCTGTACCAGACTCGCATAAGGGCGGTTAATACTGAATCAGGCTCCCCTCGCGTTTGGCGCGGCGGACGGAGCGGGCGAAGACCCAGAGCGAGAAGGGGAGGAGCAGGGTGAGGAAGAGGAGCAGAGTCAGGAGCGGCTCGCGCACCTCTGCGAGGCCCTGTCCCTGGATGAGGACGCGGCGGATGCCCTCGATGCCGTGGGTCGTCGGGATCAGGCGCGACACCGTGCCGAATCCCTCGCCCGCCACCTGCGACAGGAGCTGCGTCGGGAAGAAGACGCCCGAGAAGAGGGCGGAGCTCGTGCCGACGATGAGGCCGAACGGGTCGCCTCGCTTGAAGACCATGGCGAAGCTCGCCGAGAGGATGCCGAGCGAAGAGAGGACGAGCGTGGTCAGGACGAGGAAGAGGATGGCGAGCAGGAAGTTGCCGCGGTACTCGACGCCGAACAGCGCCCAGCCGAAGAAGAGGTAGAGGAACGAGTGCAGAGACGCCAGCGCGAAGTCCCAGGCCGAGCTTGAGACGATAAGGGTCGGGACGTTGATCGGCGTCATCAGGACGCTTTCGAGCGTGCCCTGCGCCTGCTCGGAGCGGATGGCCGTGGCGAGGCTCGAAAAGCCGACCATGAAGTAATTGAGGAAGGGGAGCGCCGTGATCCAGGCGAGGAAGGGGTCGCGCCACTGCTCGTAAGGCGTGCTGAAGCTGCCGGCGAAAATCTGCGAGATGAAGAAGAGCGTCGTCACGACGAAGAGGATGCTGAGGATGCGGACGAAGAACTCCAGCCGGTAGCTGACGGCGAGCTGGAAGTCGCGCACGACGAAGGCGCGCACGCGCCCGAGCAGTAACAGCAAGCCTCTCATCGTCCGCCCGCCCCTCCCTCCGGTGCCGCTTCGCCGTCCCCGTCTTCGCCCTCGTACTTCGCCAGCACGTCGTAGAGCGTCCCGCGCTCGGCCTCGCACGAGACGACGCTCGCGCCCGCGGCCGCGAGCGCGCGGAGCGCCGCGTCGAGCGTGTCGTCGCCGACCTCGCGCTCGAAGTTGACAGTCGTCAGCCCGCCCGCGGCCGACACTTCCGCCGACGCGACCGCCTCGCCCAGGGCGTCGGCCGCGCCCTCCCGAGAGATGCCGCCGAGCGCGAGCCGGACCCGTTCGCGCTGCCGGTGCGAGGCGCGCAGGGATGCGGCCGTGTCCACGGCGCGGATGCGGCCGCGGCTGATGACGGCCACGCGCTCGCACAACTCCTCGACCTCGGCCAGGTTGTGCGAGGTGAGCAGCACGGTGACGGGCGGCTCTGAGCGCGCCAGCGAGCCTATCGTCTCGCGCATCCGCGCGGCGGCAACGGGGTCGAGCGAGCGCGTCGGCTCGTCTAACAGGACGACGGGCGGGGAGCTGAGGAGCGCGCGCGCCACGGCCATCCGCTGCTTGTTGCCGGTAGAAAGCTCGCCGAAGCGCCGCCGGCGCAGGGGCTCAAGCTCGAAGTGCGCGAGCAGCTCGCCAATGCGCTCGCGCGCGGCGCGCCCTCCCATCCCGTAGAGCCGCGCGAAGAAGACGAGGTTCTGCTCGACGGTCAGGCGCCAGTAGAAGCTGCGCTCCTCGGCGCTGGCGAGGCCGACCTGCGCGCGCACGCGCTCGTCGTCGCGCACACTGTCGAAGCCGCGCACGGCGACGTGCCCCTCGGTCGGCTGGACCAGCGTGGCGATGATCTTGGTCAGCGTCGTCTTGCCCGCGCCGTTGCGCCCGATGAGGCCGAAGACCTCGCCCTCTCGCACCTCGAAAGAAACGTCCGTGAGCGCGACGACCGGCTCGCGCACGCGCATCCGCAGCGCCCCGCGCACGCGCGCCAGCGGCACGGGGTAAGTCTTCGACACGGACTCGACCGTAATGGCGGCAGTCATGAAGTGGTGTGGGCCGAGGCGGGCTTCGGTCAGACTTTCCGGCGTCTCCCCGAACGTCCGGGCCGCTCGCGCGGGCCGCCGTCTCAGCGCCGCCGCTGGCGCGGGTCGAGGTACTCGCGCAGCCCGTCGCCGAGGAAGTTGAAGGCGAGCACCGTCAGCGCGATGGCGACGCCGGGCGCGATCATCGCGTGCGGCGCGATGCGCAGCGTCGTCAGGTCGCGCGCCTCTTCGAGCATCACGCCCCACGAGGGGGCCGGCGGCGGCACGCCGAGGCCCAGGAAGGAGAGCGACGCCTCGGAGAGCACAGCGCCGGCCATGCCGAGGCTGGCCTGAACGATGAGCGGCTGGACGGCGTTGGGCAGGATGTGGACGAAGAGGATGCGCCAGTCGCGCGCGCCCAGGGCGCGGGCCGCCTGCACGAAGTCGTACTCGCGCACCTTCAAGACCTGCCCGCGCATCACGCGCGCGTAACCCACCCAGCCGATGATGCAGAGCGCCAGGATCAGCTTGTTGAGGCCCGCGCCGAGAAAGGCCACCATCGCAATCGCCAGCAGCAGGCCGGGGAAGGCCAGGAAGACGTTGAAGACGTAGCCCGAGACGATGCGATCAACCCAGCCGCCGTAGAAGCCGGCGACGGCGCCGATGACGATGCCGACCACGCCCGACACGGCCACGACGACGAGGCCGACCCGCAGCGAGATGCGCGCGCCCCGGACCACGCGCGAGAACACGTCGCGCCCCGTAGCGTCCGTGCCCAGCCAGTGCTCGGACGACGGCGGCTCGTAGCGCCGCGCGAGGTTGGTCGCGCCCACGTCGTGCGTCTCGATGGACTCCGCCAGCAGCGCCACCACCGACAGCAGCACGATGAAGACCAGGCCGATGATCGCCAGGCGGTTCATAGCTTCAGGAGACTCGGATGCGCGGATCGAGCCAGCGGTAGACGAGGTCGGTCAGCGTGTTCGCCAGGATGTAGGTAACGCTGATGACGAGCACGCAGCCCTGGACAAGGCGATAGTCGCGCTTGCCGATGCCGTCGTCCACGAGCAGCAGGCCGATGCCGGGCCAGTTGAAAATCTTCTCGGTGATGATTGCCCCCGCCAGCAGCACGCCGAGCTGTAGGCCGAGGACCGTGACCACCGGTATCAGCCCGTTCTTCAGCACGTGCTTGTAGACCACGGTCCGCTCGGGCAGCCCCTTCGCCCGCGCCGTCCGCACGTAGTCTTCGCCCATCTCTTCGATGACCGACGAGCGGACGAGCCGAGTCAGCAGCGCCGAGAGCGCCGCCCCGAGCGTGACGGCCGGCAGGATGATGCTCGACCAGTGGTAGCGGCTCGAAGGGTCCACCCATCGGAGCCAGACGGCGAAGAGGTAGATGAGGAACGGCCCGACCACGAAGCTCGGCAGGCTGATGCCGACCAGCGCGACGACCGAGAGCACGTTGTCTGTCAGCTTGCCGCGGTTCTTGCCGGCGATGACGCCGAGCGGGACGGCGATGGCGACGGCGACGATCAGGGCGGCGGCCGCGAGCTGGATGGTCGCGCCGTAGCGCGAGAGGATCAGTTCGAGCACGGGCCGGTCGGTGCGGAACGAGCGGCCGAGGTCGCCCCGCAGCAGCGACGACCAGTAGTCGAGGTAGCGGTTCTCCGCCCCGTGCCAGCGAAACTCCCGCGCGCCGTCGGGGCCTTCGCCGTAGGTGAAGAAGAAGGCCGGGCGGTCGAGGTTGTGGCGGCGGCGAAACTGCTCGACGGCCTCGGGAGCGGCCTGGTCGCCGAGGATGGCCGTGGCCGGGTCGCCCGGCACCAGCTCGATCAGCAGCGTCACCAGCGACACCACCGTCCAGACGACGAGCAGCAGGATGAGCAGGCGACGCAGACTGCCGAGTACTTTGTGCCTCATCTGAACCGGCCGGGATGAATTTGGTTACGAGAGCCTGGGAGGGATGATAGCACCTCGGCGCGCCGCGCGTCAGCCGGGCCGGGGCTCAGGAACAGAGTGGCAGGGCGGGCGCCCGACGCGGACAAAAAGACGTAGCCATGACTATGACGACTAAAAAAACGTAGCCCGGCGGACTCGCCAAGCCCCCGACGACGGCCCCGACAACCATCAAAGGGAGCGTACGCGGCCCGCCGGGCTACGTTCCGGCGGCCGCGTCGTGTGCGAGGCGCGCGACCGCATAGCTCGGCTGTCTTTTAAAACCCGTCTTCAGCCGCGGCGCGTGCCCGTGTGCAGCGCCGCGATGCCGCCCGTCAGATTCCGGTAACCCACCTCGTCGAAGCCCGCTTCGCGCATCAACTCAACCAGCCGTTTCTGGTCGGGGAACTTCGAGACCGAGTCGGGCAAATACTCGTAAGCCCCGCGCGAGCCGCTGACGAGCCCGCCGATGCGCGGCAGGACGCGCGTGAAGTAAAAGTTGAAGGCCGCGCGGAAGCCCGGCACGACCGGGCTTGAGAATTCGAGGACCACGAGGCGGCCCCCCGTCTTCAAGACCCTTCTCAACTCCGCGAGCCCTTCGGCGACGCCGGCCAGGTTGCGCAGGCCGAAGGCGATGGTCACGGCGTCGAACGACCCGTCGGCGAAGGGCAATCGCAGCGCGTCGCCCTCGACGAAGGGGATCGTGCGTTCGATTTCGCCGGCCTTGCGCCGCGCGATTTCGAGCATCGGGCGACAGAAGTCGAGCCCGACGATCTCGGCCTCGCCCGCGTCAGCGAGGGCCAGCGATAAATCGCCCGTCCCGCAGGCCACGTCGAGCACGCGCGCGCCGGCGCCCAACGACCCCGAAAGCTCGCGCGCCACCAGACGACGCCAGCGCCGGTCGATGTTGCCCGACAGCAGGTGGTTTAAAAGATCGTAGCGGCCGGCGATGCCGGAGAACATCGCGCGCACGCGGCGGGCGTGTTCGGCACGCTCGTCGGCGTCCGCGGCTGCTGGTTCGGGCTTACGCGCCAAGTTTATTGGGTTGGCCGGCGGAGTGGTTGCGTTTGGCTTGCGATTAACTTGCGAATCGCTCACCGAGGTCTCTTCAACTGGATGGCGGGCTGTTTGGGGGCGTCCTTTGCGGAGGGGGCCGGGGGGGGCGGAGGGGCACCGGCCTTCTCGGCCTGCTCGCCCAAGACTTCGACCCCGCCCGCACGCGCCAGCTCTGTGCGCAGGCTCACGGCGTCGCCGACGGCGACGGCCGCTGCGGGCGCGTGCTGGAAGAGGCGGGCGGCGACGCGCTGCACCTCGGCCGGCGTCAGCGCGGCCAGGGCTTTACGGGCCTCGGTGCCGGAGACGGCCGCCGAATCGTAAGTGTGCGCGTCGAGCCATGCGTCGGCCGCGCCGGCGTCGCCCGTCGCCCTGCGCTCCCAGTCGGCCGCGACCGCGCGGCGGGCCGCCTCCAACTGCTCCCGTGTGACGGGCTGCGCCGCGAGCCTTCGCAGGACTTCGCGCGCGGACGCCAGCGCCGCGGCCGCCTCGGCGGCCGAGCCGACCGAGGCCCCGAGGCGGAAGAGCCCCCCGTCGCGGTAGCTCTCATGTTTGACTGAGACCCCCGCGCCATTCAGGCCCGCCGCCGGGGCCGCCCGCCACAGCTCGGCGGCGAGGGGCGCGAGCAAATCGGCGGCGGCACGGTCGCGGTCCGTGCGCGCGAGGCCGGCCACGGCCAGCCGGACTTCGTAGCCTCCGGAGTGGTTGACGACGAGCGTGCGCGGGTCGGGCGCTTCGGGCCGGCGGAAGGTCGCGGGCACGAGGCGGTCGCCCTTGCGCCAGCCCCCGAGCGACTGGCGGAGCGAGCGCATAACGGCCTTCGGCTCGACGCCGCCGAAGACGACCAGCGTCGTGTTGTTCGGGTGGATGAAACGCTCGCGGGCGAGGTGGAGGTCTGCGAACTGGACACGGGCCAGCGACGCGGGCGTTCCCGCGGTCACGCGCGCGTAAGGGTGCGGGCTGAGTAGACGCGCGGCGGCCGCGCGGTCGGCCACCGCCGAGGCCGATTCGGGCTCGGCCGCCAGCCGGGCGGCGCGCTCGTCGCGGAGCCGCTTCACCGTCTCGGCCGTTAACTGCGGGTTGGTCAGCCCGGCGCGCAGGAGCCCGAGCACCCGCTCGAACTCCCTGGCCGGGGCCGAGACCGTGACGTTGACGGCGTCGTAGTCCACGGCCACTTCGAGCCGGCCGCCCAGGTCCTCCTCGACGAAGCGGAAGTCCTCCTCGTCGAACATCACAGCGGCCAGGAGCGACATCATGCCCTCGCGGCCTTCGAGGTCGAAGGCCGCCCCGCTGTGGAGGCGCAGCTTGAAGAGCAGGTTGGGGTCGGCCGGCCGATGAACTATCAGCACCCGCAGGCCGTTAAGTAGTTGCTCGCGGCGCGGCTCGGGCACGCCCTGGCCGCGAACCGGCAGGCAGGCGAGGGCCGAGGCGAGCAGGAGCGCCAACAGCAGCCGCGCCGGGCCACGGCCGGGGCGGACTCGGGGGCGAATCGTCAGGCTGCGCATCGCTTTATCGGGTTCCGGAGAAAGGTCGCTGGGCGCGGCCCGGCGCGCTCGTCGGGCGGCGGTAAAAGGGCCGGCGCGCCGCGGCCTGGGAGACGGGCTCGCGGTCATCTTAGATGCGCCCCGCGCGGGCGTCAAATGCCCCGTTCGGAGCGCTGGCCGCGAAATTCGAGCCTTAAACTACTGAAACGACGGCGGCGCACCGTTTTCGCCGGGGCAGCATCAAAATGGCGGTTCGTGGTTGTCGCGCGTCCGTTTTTAACCCTCGCAAGGTACACAGCTATTTTCGAGGTCTGATATACTTTCGCCGGTCGAGTCCGGCCCGCCGGGGCGACGGTCCCTCCCGTAGAAAAGGGGCTACGGTCAGCTATCTCCTTCGCAGTTTCCAAAGGTGGCAGAGAGATGAAACACTGTCCGACGTGCAATGAGCAGTTTGCCGACAAGTTCGGATTTTGCCCGGTTGACGGGACGCCGCTCGGCGTCCCCGCCGCGCCGGAACCCTCGAACCTTGAGGACCCCCTGTCTCTTGAGACGGCTGACAACTCGCAGATGACGGCCGCGGCGCCCGCGGGCGGCACGCACCCGGCCGCCGGATTCGGCCCGGGCGAAGAGACCGTCTCCGCCGGCGCGGCCTTCGGGGCCTCCGGTGCCTCGGCCGACGACGGGCTCTATCACCTGACGATTCTTCAGGACGTGGGCCTGACCCGCCGCCTGCTCGACGAGGTGAAGGCCACGGCCCACGAGGCCGAGCTGACCTGGCCCGAGTTTAAGCGCGACCCCGCCGGCTTCACCAAGCGCTCGGTCACGGCCTACTCGCGCGCCGGCTGGAACTTCTTCTCGCAGCGCAACGTCGCGCTGGCGAGCGTCTCGGCCGTCGCCATCATCTCGCTCTTCGTCGGCCTGATCGTCGCCCTCGACCGGGTGAAGGCTTCGGGCGACAACGCGCGGAACCCTTACGAAGACCTTGAGCTGGTCGGGATGCTCGACAACGAGATTCCGAAGGAGCAGGAGAAGCCGAAGAAAGAGGGCGCCGCCGGCACCAACGAGGGCAAGGGCGGCGGCTCGAAGCCGAAGCAGGAGAAGGCGCAGGGCGGCGGCGGCGGCGGGCGCCAGGAGGCTCTCCCGGCCTCGGCCGGCAAGCTCCCGACGGCCGTGCTCCAGCCCGTCATCCTGCCGGCCAGCCCGAAGCCGCCGACGGTCAAGAACCCGAGCCTGCCGATGGCGCCGACGATGGACGTTGACCCGCTGCTGGCGAAGGTAGACACGCGAGACGTGCCGTTCGGCCTCCCGAATTCGACCTCCACCACGCCCTCGTCCGGCTCCGGCACGGGCGGCGGCATGGGTACAGGCTCCGGCGGCGGCATGGGCTCCGGCGACGGCGGCGGCCTCGGGCCGGGCCGCGGCGGCAACACCGGCGGCGGCGACCGGCGCGAGGGCGGCGGCGGCCCCGGCGGCGGCGGCGACAACATCGACTACACGCGCCCGTTCCAGGCCAGCCAGGTGTCGCGCAAGGCCGTCATCACCTACCGCCCCGAGCCGAACTTCACGGAGGAGGCGCGCAAGAACAACGTCACCGGCGTCGTTCGCCTCCGCGCGGTGCTCGCGGCCTCGGGCGGCGTCAGCAACATCTCGGTCCTCAAGGGCCTGCCCGACGGGCTGACCGAGCGGGCCATCGCCGCGGCCAGGCAGATCCGCTTCACCCCGGCACAGAAGGACGGCCGCTCCGTCTCGCAGTGGGTAGTCATCGAGTACAACTTCAACATCTACTAAAGGGCTGGCCCCTGAGGCCGCGCCCGACGGGCAGCGAACCGAGCCGGCCGCCGACCTCTGGGTCGGCGGCCGCTTTCGTTTTCAGGGCTTGCCACCGGCCGGGCTGTGAAGGCCCGCGGCCGGCCGTGTATACTCAGACCGCTGTTCACAGTTTCCGACGGAAGAGGGAAGCGGTTCGATGGGTGAGCCGACACCGGCTGTCAACGTCGTCTGCCTCGCCAGCTACTTCAAGGGCGACGACTTTTTGCGCGAGGCCGCGCAACTCGGCGCCCGCGTCTCGCTCGTCACGCGCGAGCGGACGCGCCGCGAGCCCTGGCCGCACGAGTCGCTGGCCGAGGCCGTCTTCCTGCCGGACGAGGCCGGGGCCGAGCTGGTCGTCCACGCCGTCAGCCAGCTCGCGCGCGACAGACCACTGTGCGTCCTCGTCGCGCTCGAAGAGTTCGACGTTATCACGGCGGCCCTCGCCCGCGAGCACCTCCGCCTCGCCGGCCTCAAGAGCACAGAGGCGCGGCGCTTCCGCGACAAGCTGACGATGCGGGCCGAGGCCGAGGCGGCCGGCATCCGCGCGCCCGAGTTCGTCCACCTGCTCAACTATCAGGAGGTCGGCGAGTACATGGGGCGCGTGCCGGCGCCGTGGGTGCTGAAGCCGCGCTCGGACGTGTCCGCCTCGGGCGTGCGACTCTGCCGCGAGGCCGAGCAGGTCTGGCGTGCCATAGAGGAGCTGGACGCGCGACCTGCCTTGCAGGACAAGTCAACCTACTACCTGCTCGAACGCTACGTGGCGGGCGAGGTCTTCCACGTGGACTCGCTCGTCGAGGACGGCGAGGTGATCTTCGCCGGCGCGAGCCGCTACGGCCGCCCGCCGTTGGACGTGGCCCAGGGCGGCGGCGTCTTCATCTCGCACACGGTCGAGTACGACTCGGCCGATCACGAAGCGCTGATGAGGATGAACGCCGAACTGCTCGGCGCGCTCGGCCTCGGGCGGGGCGCCGCCCACGCCGAGTTCATCAAGGGCGCGGATGACGGCCAATTCTACTTCCTCGAAGTGGCGGCGCGCGTCGGCGGCGCCTTCATCGCCGAGACGCTGGAGGCCGCCACGGGCGTCAACCTCTGGCGCGGGTGGGCGCGCCTCGAAGTCGCGCGAGCCCGCGGGCAGAGGCTCGGGCGGATCGAAGCGGAGCGGGCCTACAGCGGCATCGCGCTTTCGCTGGCGCGCCAGGAGTGGCCCGACACTTCCGCATACGACGACGCAGAAATCGTCCGCCGCACGATTAAGCCGAACCACGTCGGCTTAATCGTCCGCTCTGAGAGCCTGGACCGCGTGCGCGAACTGCTGGGCGGATACGCCGAGAGGTTCGCGCGCGACTTCAGCGCCTACGTCCCGCCGCCCGAGAGGCGCGAAGTCAACCTCTGAAACGCTCACGCCTTTTACGAAAAACTGATTCGGGGAGAACTGAATGTCAACGGTGAAGACTGCGCCCTACGGCTCCTGGAAGTCGCCTGTCACTTCGGACCTGATCGTCACGGACTCGGTCGGGCTCGGGCAGATTGCGCTCGACGGGGGCGACGTTTACTGGCTGGAGATGAGGCCGTCCGAGGGCGGCCGGACCTGCCTCGTCAGGCGCGACGCCGCGGGCCGGACCTCGGACGTGACGCCGCAGGGCTTCAACGCACGCACGCGCGTGCACGAGTACGGCGGCGGCGACTTCGTCGTCAGCGGCCGCACGCTCTTCTTCTCCAACTTCGCCGACCAGCGTCTCTACCGGCAGGACCGCGAAGACGGCGAGGGCGGCGGCTACGGTGAGCCACGCCCCGTTACGCCCGGAGGCCCCTTCCGCTACGCCGACGCGTGCGTTGACCGGCGGCGCGCCCGACTCGTCTGCGTGCGCGAGGAGCAGGCGGCCGAGGGCTCGGAGCCGATCAACACCATCGTCTCAATCGACGCCGACGGCGCGGGCAACGAGGGCGGCGGGCACGTGCTCGCCGCGGGGCACGACTTCTACGCCGCGCCGCGCCTGAGCCCGGACGGGCGGCGGCTCGCCTGGCTCTCCTGGGACCACCCGAACATGCCCTGGGACGGCTGCGAGCTGTGGGTCGCGGAACTGGACGAGGCGGGCCAAGTGTCGTCGTCGCGGCTAATCGCGGGCGGGCCGTCCGAATCAGTCGCGCACCCCTGCTGGTCGCCCGCGGGTGTGCTCTACTTCGTCTCCGACCGGAACAACTGGTGGAACCTCTACCGCGAGGCGGGGGGCGGGGTGGAGTGCGTCTACGAGGCCGAGGCCGAGTTCGGCTACCCGCTCTGGGTCTTCGGGCTCTCAACCTACGCCTTCGCGGGCGAGGACGAGATCGTCTGCGCCTACAACGTGCGCGGCCGCTGGGCGCTCGGGCGCGTCACGCCCTCGGCGCGAAGCTTCGAGAGGATCGAGACGCCCTATACTGACATCTCCTACGTTAACGCCGGCGGGGGGCGTGCGGTCTTTCGCGCGGCCTCGCCGGCCGAGCGCGCGGCCGTCGTCTCGATGGACTTGCGGGCAGGCGGGGTTGAGGTGCTGAGACGGTCGAGCGAGACGCAGGTGGACCCCGGCTACGTCTCGGAGGCCGAGGCAATAGAGTTTCCCGGCGAGGGCGGGCGGACGGCCCACGCCTTCTTTTACCGGCCGCGCAACAGGGACTTCGTCGCGCCCGAGGGCGAGCGCCCCCCGCTCCTGGTCAAGTGCCACGGCGGCCCGACCTCCGCGACCACGGCCGCGCTCAGGCTCGAAGTGCAGTTCTGGACGAGCCGGGGCGTCGCCGTCCTCGACGTGAACTACGGAGGCTCGACGGGCTACGGGCGCGAGTACCGCGACCGGCTCGAAGGCGCCTGGGGGATCGTTGACGTGGACGACTGCGTGAGCGGCGCGCGCCGCCTCGTCGAGCGCGGCGAGGTTGACGGCGAACGCTGCGCCATCTCGGGCGGGAGCGCCGGCGGGTTCACGGTCCTGAACGCACTGACCTTCCGCGACCTCTTCCGCGCGGGCGCGAGCCACTACGGCGTCAGCGACCTGAAGGGGCTCGTCGCCGACACTCACAAGTTCGAGTCGCGCTATCTCGACCGCCTGGTCGGCCCCTACCCGGAGCGAGCGGACCTCTATTACGAGCGGTCCTCGATCAACTTCACAGAACGCCTCTCCTGCCCGGTCATCTTCTTTCAGGGATTGGAGGACAGGGTCGTGCCGCCGAGCCAGGCCGAGATGATGGTCGAGGCCCTGAGGCGCAAGAAGCTGCCCGTCGCCTACGTCGCCTTCGAGGGCGAGCAGCACGGCTTCCGCAAGGCCGAAAACATCAAGCGTGCCCTCGACGGCGAACTCTACTTCTACTCGCGCGTCTTCGGCTTCGAGCTGGCCGAAGCGGTCGAGCCCGTGCCGGTCGAGAACCTGTAGCCGGGGCGCTCGCGGTCGGGGTGCGCCCCGATTGGTCGCGCCTATCAGTCGCCCCGAAAAGCCGGAGAGCCCGCCGTCAGATGTTGACGGCGGGCTCTCCATTTTTCACTGCCTCTGTCCGACGCGGACTAGCCGCGGCGGGGCGGGCGGCTCTTGCGCTTGTTGCGCTTGCGTGCGAGGGCCGACTTGAGCTTGGCCTTCTGGCCGCGCGACATGAAGAAGGTGTGCTTCTTCGCGTCCTTGATGATCTCCTCGCTCATCACCTTACGCTTGAAGCGGCGCAGCGCGCTCTCGATTGACTCGCCCTGGTTGACGTTGACTACTGCCATTCTCGAAATTCTCCGTTGGTCTGAAAACCGTCTCGGCGGCGTGGCCTCGGGGCCGCGCCGGTAACTCAAAAGTCGCTGTCTGAGGTTTCCGTTATTTGACTATTAAACGGGCTATCACCTGCCTCTCGGCGAGAACACGGCTCGCAAAAGCAACGGACATTCTGCCAACAAAAGCGCCCGCTGGCAAGCCGACAGGGCCGTCAGTTGTCGCCGGCGGCGCCCGCCCGGTCGCGCTGCAACTCGTCGGCAGAGAAGCCGACTTCATGGTCAACTTCGGCGGCGGCGGCCACTTCGGACTCAAACAGATAATAGAAGTGGACCCGGTCGCCCGCCTTCAGGTGGTCGCGCGGGACGGTAAAGAGCGCCGACCTGTTGGGCCTGAGCCATGCGGCGAGCATCACGCAGCCGGCGTGATTGGTTCTGCCGCCCGACTCGTGCCTGACGAAGTAGGCGGGCGTCATCGAGGCGTCGTCCGCCAGCGCGTCAACTACGCGCCCGCTGGCGAGAGCGTAAGGGGTCACGCCCGAGGGTTCGTGACGCCCCTGCGGCATGCTGAAGTGGATCGCTTGGAGCGAGTTGTTGTGCAGGCGGAGCGTGACCTCGCCCCCGCCCGACACGCCTTCGAGCGTGATGTAGACGGCCGGCCTCCGGGTGTCGAACCGTTTGACGGGCTGCTCACCGGTTGCCGCGGGGGCCGCCGCGAGCGCGAGCAACAGGGCGAGAGGTGCGACTTTCAACATCTTCGTTCGCCTCACTTTCGGGCGTGCGGCCGAAGGCCCTTGACGTGCGCCGGCTTGACGCGGCTCACCGCTGCGAGGGCGGGACGGCCGGGTCGGTCAGGATCACGAAGTCGCCGAGGCCGGCGTGGCGCGCGGCATCGAAGTCGGGGAAGCCCTCGCCGCGCAGGATGGTGACGACGACTGCGCGGGTCTCGGGGCGGTAGCGCGCCAGGTGTTCGGGGGCGCCGAGCCGCCCTTCGCTGTGGAACCTGCCGTTGACGTGGACGACCAAAGCACTCCGGTTCCGGGCGAGGAAGTCGGCGATGCGGTGGGCCATCGAAACGTCGCGCAGGTTCTGGGCGTCGAGCAGGAACGAGCTGCCGCCGTGCGCGCCATGCGGCGGCGCGGCGTGCGGGTTAACTCGCGTGGGCGGCGGCGACGGCGCGGGCTGCTGCGCCGCTTGCCGGGCCGGGGCGGCGCCGGCCCCCGGCGCGGGGTGGTTCGCGGCCGGCGTGTGCGGCGAGGCTGCGCGCGCCGACTCGGCGTTGAGGAAGCCGCGGAACTTGGCGGCGTAGGCTTCCGAGGCGGGCGCGTAAGGGATGGGCGGCAGCCAGCCTCTGGCCGCCGCCGAGAGCCGAGCGAGCGATGCCGTGCCGTGCGTCGAGACGCGGTTGACGTAGCGCGCCGGGGCGTTGGCCGCGATGATCGGCAGGCCGTGGCCGCGCGCGTACTCGACGAGCGGGCGATAGTCGGTCTCGTAGTTCCTCCACGGCCGGCTGCTCAGCAGGAAGTGTCGCTCGGAGATGAGGCCGGCCGCGTACTCGTCGAGCACGGTCTGCACGTCGGCCTCGAACATTTCAAGCGAGAGGGCGACGCGCCTGGCTTTGTCTTCGGCCCCGGCCCCGGCCGCCGGAGCGCCGAACCGCTCGTGAGCCCGGCGCAGAAGCTCGGCTTCGAGCATGTGGGCCACGGCGTCGTCGTGCGTCTCGCCGACGAAGAGCACGCCTGCCGCGGCCAGCGCCTCGACGATCTGCCCGACCGAGGCGGGCCGTCCCTGCGCGTCGAAGGCGCGGTAGTGTGGCGCGGGCGTCTGAGTCATGGCGCGGGGCGGGGAGGCGAGGGCGGGTTGTGCCGCGAGAGCGGCCAGAAGTAGTATGCCAACAACGAGTCCGGCTTTCATCGGGCAGATTTTGGCACGCGCCCCGCGGTTATGCACGCCCCACGCAGCCGCGCGCGCAGGGGTACACCTTTTTCCCGCGGAGCGTTCGGGTGAGAGAAATTTACGTAAGCACGGATGTCGAGACGGACGGGCCGATCCCCGGCGTCTACTCGATGCTGAGTATCGGCTCGGCGGCCTTCCTGCCGGATAAGACCCTGGTCAGCGGCTTCAGCGTCAACCTCGAAACGCTGCCCGGCGCCTCTGAGCACCCCGACACGATGAAGTGGTGGCGGAGCCAGCCCGACGCCTGGGAGGCTTCGCGCCAGAACCCGCAGCCGCCCGAGGCGGCGATGAAGAACTACGTCGCCTGGCTCAAGGCCCTGCCGGGCGAGCCGGTCTTCGTCGCCTATCCGGCCGCCTTCGACTACATGTTCGTCTGCTGGTACTTGAACCGCTTCGCGGGGGAGAACCCCTTCGGCTGGCACGCCCTCGACATCAAGTCTTACGCGATGGCCGTCCTCAAGTCTGACTTCCTCGACACGGCCAAGCGCAACATGCCGCGCCGCTGGTTCGACGACCTCCCGTACACCCACAAGGCGCTCGACGACGCCATCTCGCAGGGGGCGCTCTTCTGCAACCTCCTGGCCGAACACCGGCGGCAGAACGGCGGCTGAGGGGCGGCGCGGTCGCGGCGGCGAAAATATGCGTTGACGCGGCCGCGGCTTTTTATGTAGAAGTGCCGCCGGCAGCAGCCAGAGGTTTCGATCTACCACCCGTCCCGCCACGGCAGCGCCCGGAGAAGAGTATGAACCGAACCCGCGTCTTGCTCCAGACGATGATCACGCTCGCCTCGGCCTCGCTCGGCCTCGTCGCCGCGCTCGCCTGGAACGAGGCCATCAAGTCAACCATCAGGAAACTGCTCGGCGAAGACGACAGCCTCGCCGCCCTCTACGCCTACGCCATCCTCGCCACGCTCGTCGCCGTCGTCGTGCTCGTGGTGCTGGCCCGCGCGGCCGCGCGCGTCGGCGGCGACGCGGTCATCAGCCGCGAGGCGGAAGGCTGACGGGGCCGGGGCTGTTCGCCGCCGCCGCTTCCCCGCAGGGGTGCTACTTCGCCGCCGGACGCCTCCCGGGCGCGGGCGACCTGCGCCTGCACGCCGGCTTCCGCTCGCGCTTCCTGCGCGACGCGCTGGCGCGCAAGGGCCGGCGCCTCGGCGAAGACCTCCGCTACTTCGAGGACGAGGGCGCGGCCCACGCCGCTTCGGCCTGGGCCGCACGGATCGGCGCGGCCCTCAAATACCTCTTCCCGCCCGCCTGACTGGCCGCCGCCCGGCGGCCCCACAAACACTGCCTTACCAGCCGCGGTGAATCTCCCAGAGGTCTACGACGCGCTCGCCTTCGAGCACGTGGTAGTGCGCGTGCTGGGCCGCCGTCAGGCACGAGTGGTTGGCGAGGACGCGCACGCGCGCCCCGACCGGCAGGCGTTCGAGCAGCGCGTCGTCTCCGACCTCGACCGCGCCGTGCTCCTGCGACAGCGAGGTGACGCGCAAGCCCAGGTCTGCGCCCGACAAATCGAGCACGCGGCCGAAGCCGCACGACGCGTCGAACTCGACGGCGCCGCGGTCCTTCGAGAGCGCGACGGCGCCCGCGTCGAGCACTACGCGGCGGCGCGTGCGGTCGCGGTGGACGACGGCCGCCAGCACGGTCAGCGCGCAGTCGTCGAAGGTGCAACTGCCGAGCGCGGCCTGGAAGGCGTCGAAGAAGATGTAGTTGCCGGGGCGCGCCTCGTCCACTCCTTCGAGGCGGTCGTAGTGCGTGGCCGTTGGCGTGGAGCCGACGCTGACCACGGGCACGGGCAGTCCGGCCGACTTGAGCCTCGCGGCCAGCTCGACCATCACGTCGCGCTCGTGGCGCGCCAGTTCGCGCAGCTCCTCCTTCGAGCGCGCGTGGTAGGAGTGGCCGGCGTGGGTGAGGATGCCGGCGAAGCTCAGGTCGCGCGCCTCGTGAATGAGTCGCGGGATGTCGAAGGCCGCGGGGTCCGAGGGCTCGACGCCGCAGCGGTGGTAGCCGCAGTCGACCTTGAGGAAGAGTTCGAGCGTAACGCCGGCGAGGCGCGCCGCGTCGTCGAGCGCGGGCGGGACCGAGGCGTCGTCGGTGATGAGCTTGAGCCTGACGCCGCGGCGCACGAGTCTCACGGCTTCGGCGAACTTGCCCGGCTCGACGGGCACGGCGTAGGTGATGTCCGTGAAGCCGTGGGCGGCGAAGGCGCGGGCCTCTGCGAGCGTCGAGACGGTGACGCCGCCCGCGTGGCCCTCGGTCTGGATGCGCGCCACCTCGACGCACTTGTGCGTCTTGACGTGCGGGCGCAGCGAGGCGCCCAGCTCCTTCATGCGCGCGGACATCCGCGCGGCGTTGCGGCGCACGCGCTCCACGTCGAGCACGAGCGAAGGGGTCTTGATCGCGTGCAGGTCCATGCGCGCGAGTTTGGGGCAACAGCGTCGCCGAGACAAGGCGGCCACTGCGCCCCGAAATCAGCCGCCCGTTTCGACCCGCTCAGCGCTGGTCGCGGTCGCCTTCGAGGTCTTCGCGCTGCGGGCGCTCACTCGGCCGGACTCGCGGCGTGTTGCGCTCGGGCGGCGGGGAGGGCGCCGGGCGCTCCTGCCGTTGTGGCGGCGCGTGTTCGCGCGGCGGCTGCTGGCGCGGGGGTTCCTGCCGCGGAGGCTCCTGTCGCGGCGGCTCATGCCGGGGCGGGGGAGGCTGGCGCGGCGCCTCTTCCCGCGGGGGCGGAGGATCGCGCGGCTGCGGCTCGCGTCGCGGCGGCTGCTCTCTACGGGGCGTTTCCGGCTCGACCTCGATGTCGGGCGCGGGCCTGCGCACGCGCGGGGTGCGAGGCGCATCTTCGTCGTCCCGACGCGGTCTGTCATCGTCGTCCCGACGCGGTCTGTCATTTCCCCTCGGGCCGTCGTTTTCCCTCGGTGCGTCGTCGCGCCTCGGTCCGCCGTCTCGCCTCGGCCCGTCGTCGCGGCGCGGCCTGTCATCACGCCGCGGGTTGTCGTCGCGTCGTGTTCCATCATCACGTCGCGGCCTGTCATCGGGTCGCGGCCCGTCGTCTCCTCGTGGGTTGGAGTCACGACGCGGGGTGTCGTTACGTCGTGGGGTCTCGTCGGGGTCGGGCCTCGCGGGGCGCGTGCGCCGGGCTGGCGTGCCGTCGTCAGTCGGGTCAGCGCCGGCGGGGGGCGCGGCGGGCCGCTCGCGCCGGGGTCGCGTCGGGCGGGCGACGGCACCGGTGCCGTCGCCGCCCTCATCCCGGGGCGAGCCGGGCGCGGGCGAAGCGACGCGCGGCTCGCGGTTGTTGAAG
>DASQMB010000042.1:0-2411 GCA_035645715.1 Pyrinomonadaceae bacterium | reverse complement strand
TGCTCGGCGTCCTTAGATTGGGCCCGGCGCGACGTCCTGGTCCGGACCAGCGGGACCAAGCGCGGTTCGGACTTCATCGCCCTCCTGGCAGAGATCGACCAGCGCTGGGGTCCGACGCCGGGCGGGGTGGTCCGACCCGTGGTCCTCGTGCTCGACAACGGCCCGATCCACACCAGCGAGAATTGCTGCCTAGCAGCCTGTCGGACTTATGGGACACGGTTTGCGCCGGTAGACTGCACGGTGTGATTCGCCCCTGGTTCCGAGGCAGTCCGCTGCATGAGCAACTTTCGTCCAATCGACCGCGACACCGGCTTTCTGCTGCCGCCTTCGGTGGACGAGTGGCTGCCGGAGCGGCATCTGGCGCGGTTCGTGGTCGAGGTGATCGAGGGACTTGACCTGTCGGCCATGCGCAAGAGCTACCGCGGCACGGGCTCGGCTTCCTATCACCCGAAGCTGCTGCTGGGCATCCTGGTCTACGGCTACGCCACGGGCGTGTTCTCCAGCCGCAAGCTGGAGCGGGCGACCTATGAGAGCGTGGCCTTCCGCTTCATCGCCGCGAACGACCATCCGGACCACGACACCATCGCCGCGTTCCGGCGGCGCTTTTTGCCGCGGATCGAGGGGCTGTTCGTCCAGGTGCTGCTGCTGGCCCGCGAAATGGGCCTGCTCAAGCTGGGCACGGTGGCGCTCGACGGGACGAAGGTCCAGGCCAATGCCAGCCGGCACAGCGCGCTGTCCTACGAGCACGCGGGCAAGATCGAGGCGCAGCTGAAGGCCGAAGTGGCCGAGCTGATGACGAAGGCCGAGGCGGCGGACCAAGCGGACAGTCCCGACGGGATGTCGATCCCCGATGAACTGGCGCGCCGCGAAGACCGCTTGCGCCGGCTCGCCGAGGCGCGGGCGAAGATCGAGGCGCGGGCGCGTGAGCGCTTCGGGCGCGAGCAGGCGGCGTATGCGGCCAAGCTGGCGGCCCGCGAGGCCAAGGCGTCAGCGAGCGGGAAGAAGCCCCGAGGTCGGGCACCCGAGCCGCCGGTCGAGACGCCGCGGCCGGCGGACCAGATCAATCTGACCGACGAGGAAAGCCGGATCATGCCGCTGGCGGGCGGTGGTTTCGGGCAGTGCTGCAACGCCCAGGCGGTGGTCACCGCGGGCAGTCTGCTGGTCGTGGCCACGGACGTGGTGCAGGCCCCGAACGACAAGCAGCAGCTCACCCCCATGCTGGGCAAGCTCGCCGGCCTGCCCGAGACGCTTGGCAGGCCGGATGCCTTGCTGGCCGACACTGGCTACTTCAGCGCGGCGAATGTGACGGCCTGCCAGGCGGCCGGGATCGATCCACTGATCGCGCTGGAGCGGGAGGGGCATCACCCCACCCTCGAAGAGCGCTTTGCCGCGCCGCCACCGCGGCCGGACAATCCCACGCCGGTCGAGGCGATGGCGCGGCGGCTGCGCACGTCAGAAGGCCGCGCCCTCTACGCCCAGCGCAAGCACACGCCGGAGCCGGTGTTCGGCATCATCAAGTCGGTGCTGGGGTTCCGGCAGTTCCTGCTGCGCGGGCTCGAGGCTGTCCGCGGCGAATGGCGTCTCGTGACCATGGCGTGGAACCTGAAGCGGATGTTCGCCCTCACCCACGCCGCGTAGGGCCGGACCAACACTGTGCCCGTCCGGCAAGGGATGCGGTGCGCCCCATGGAATCCGCCGAGGGCGATCAAGGGAGCGAGCTCAAGGACGCCGACCCACTGACGTTCGGCGCCACGCCGCGCCGGTCAGTTCATAATCGCGGTCCGGAGACGCCAGTCCGACAGGCTGCTAGGACCTGCGATAGCCCTCCAGCGCCGAATCGGCGACGTCGGGCAGGTTGACGACGATGTTCTCCGGCGTCCGCGCGGTCAGCCACACGAGTTCGTCGGTAGCGCTCATGTTGGCCTCGACATGCGGCATCCGTGGCGGCACGAACACGAAGTCGCCCTCCGCCAAATCCACCCACTCCCCGTAGCCATCGCCGAAGTAGATACGGCCGCGGCCGCGCAGAAGGTAACCTCCGGTCTCCGCTTCGCCGTGGTGGTGCGGGAGCGACCGGTAGCCCGGCTCGTTGCTGACCTTGCCGAACCAGATCCTCGTGGCCGGCGTGTGCTGCGCGCTCACCCCCGACACGCGCACCGCCCCGCCGGACTGCCCGGTGTCGCGGTGCTCCTGCCCTCCGCGGATCACCACGGGCGCGACCTTCTCCGCCATCGTCCTGCTCCTCCTCGGAAGCCGTTCGTCGAGCGGCCCTTTTGCGCGCGTCCTGGCCGTTTCTCGCCCTCAGCACGCGTCGGCTGAACGCTTATCGGGCCGCCCTGCGGGAGCATCAATCGCCGTCAGGGTCCCCGACCGGCCGCGCGCAGTTGCCGCGGACATGACTCTTCCCCAGG
>DASQMB010000041.1:0-2951 GCA_035645715.1 Pyrinomonadaceae bacterium | reverse complement strand
GGAGCGAACCGGGGCCGAGGCGGTGCGCTCGGCCGCGATCGAGCGCGAGCGGCAGCGGCTCGAGGCCGTCGTGGAAGGGATCGCCGAGGCGGTCGTGGCGGTGTTCCCGAAGGAGGGCCTGTGGCTGCGCAACGCCGCGTGGCTGCCGCTGCACGGGTTCGCGGGCTTCGATGAGCTGCCGGGCCGGGGCGTGACCGCGTTCGCGCACCTGTTCGAGACCCTCTCCCCGGACGGGAGCCCGGTGCCGCACCGGGACCTGCCGATCACGCGCGTGCTCCGGGGCGAGGACTTCTCCGACGTGGAGGTCCGGCTGCGGCGGACGGACAAGGCGCACGAGCGCTGGGTCAGCTACAACGGCACGGCCGTGCGCGACCCGGACGGCGGCGACGTATCCCTGGCCGTCCTCACCATGCGGGACGTCACCACCCGCAAGGCGGCGGAGGAGCGCCACCGGCTGCTGCTGGCCGAGCTGTCGCACCGGGTGAAGAACACGCTCGCGGTGGTGCAGGGGATCGCGAACCGCAGCCTCTCGGGGGAGCGCACGCTCGGGGAGGCCCGGGAGGCCCTGGCGAAGCGGCTGCGCGCGCTCGCGAACGCCCACACGCTCCTGACCGCGAGCGAGTGGCGCGGCGCCTCCCTGCGCGCGCTCGCCGCGGCCGAGCTCGACCCGTACCGCGGCCGGGTGGCGATGCGCGGCCGGGACCTGGCGCTCGGGCCCAAGGCGGCGCAGGGCCTGGCCCTGATCCTGCACGAGCTGGCCACCAACGCCGCCAAGCACGGCGCCCTCAGCGTGCCTGAGGGCCGGGCCGAGCTGGCCTGGGACGCGGGGGAGGCGGTGCTGCGCCTGACGTGGCGGGAGGCGGGCGGCCCCGAGGTGCGCCCGCCCGCGCGGCGCGGCTTCGGCCGGCTGCTGATCGAGGAGGCCGCGGTGCACGACCTCGCCGGGCGCGCGCGGCTCGAGTTCCGGCGCGGGGGGTGGCCTACGAGCTGGAGGTCCCCGCCGCCCGCCTCGCGGCCGCGTAGCCGCGCGGCGGGCGGGCCGGGCCGATGTCGCGCCCGGGGAGGCCCCTCGCGCCATCGATCCGGCTGGCCAGGAACGCGAGGCAGCGGACGCACTGTCTGTCTCGAAAACTTCCTCGATCGGGAGCCGCGCGCCTCCGAAGTGCCGTAAGCGGCGTCTGAAGCTTGCGATTACCCATATCTTTCCACGTCGGATCAATGCCTTGTCGGCTTTTCCCGCAGGGTCGGTCCTTCTGTGCTGGGCCGTTTGAGGGCTTCCACCTCGAGTGACCTTATCGGGCTCAAACATAGATCGACCTGATTCCCCAACTCACGCATCCGCGGTGATGACCCGGTAGGGCTGCGGGGCGGTCCGCATGGCGGCCCAGGCGAGGCGCTCGACGATGCTGTCGAGCCGGAAGCGCCGGTTGTAGCGGTAGGCGAAGCTCGTGAGATAGCTCTGGGCGTGCTTGGCGCTGACGTGATGGTAGGTGCCGGCGATCGCCGTCTTGAGGTTGCCGAGGGTGGTGTTGACCCACCGGAACGGCGTCCAGCTCGCGGCCCGCTTGCCCGACCCGGTGACGATCGGGAAATGCTCGCAGCCCGCCCTCTCGACCGCGGGCCAGCAGGACAGGCCGTCGCTGACTACGTTGGTGCCGGGCGCGAAGTCCCGCTTGGCGATCTTCTCGACCTCCTTCTTGCGGAAGCCTTTGACGACCGTGAGCCGCAGCCGCTTCGGCTTCCTCTCGGCCGTGGTCTCGACCGCGGCCACGACCGGCGTCTTGCCGGGGGCGCCTCGTCCGCGCTTGCCGCCCGAGCGCTCGCCGCCGAGGTAGGCGTCGTCGACCTCCACCCGGCCTTCGAGCTTGGGCTTGGCCGCCTCGCGCGCGGCCATCGCCCGCATCAGCTTGTGCTTCACCAGCCAAGCGGTGCCCTGCTTCACGCCCAGCCGCCGGCCGAGCTCGATCGAGCTGATCCCGCCCTTGCTCTGGGTCAGGTGGTAGATGGCCGCGAACCAGGTGACGAGCGGCAGCTTGGTGTCCTGGAATACCGTCCCCGCCGTCAGCCGCACCTGCCGCTTGCAGCGGTTGCACTGGAACAGCTTGCGCGTCCTGAGCTGACAGAAGCTCCGGCCGCCGCAGGCGGGGCAGGTCAGGCCCTCGCGCCAGCGCATGTCGTAGAGCGCCTTGCGGCACGCCTCCTCGGTCCCGAACCGCTCCCGGAACTCGGTCTCGCTCAGGCCCTTGACCGAGCGCCGCAACCCGTCCGCCGTTGCCATCCGCTACCTCCGCCAGCCCCGAAAGCCGCGGAAAGCCTAGCTCGCCACCGGATGCGTGCCAGGCATAATCAGGAAACATTATGGAGGTGCACGATCTATGCGCAGACGTGCCCCGCTAATCAGATATGCAACAGAATTGGGTGAACGGTAACAGCTGGCGCCGTTCAGCGCCGGGTTGGCCGACGACGGATCAAGGGCTTGGCCGGAAGGTGACCGGCTCGGGAGGTCGGCGTTCGGAACAGATCCCACACCCTCCGTTCCACGACCATGCTGCCGGCCGATGGCTACAAAGGCCAAGGCGCCCTCACCTGCCGGACTTCGTGGCCGTCGCCCGCGGGCCCTTACCCGCCTTCCCGCCGCCAGGCCGCTCGTCGGCGCTCCCGCCTCCGGCCCCCTCTCCCCAGAGCTCCCCGAAGAAGGCGCCCCACAGGTCGAAGTCGACGACGGCGGCCTGACCCTGCCCGGCGTCCCCCTCGACCGCGCGCCCGGCCTTCCGGCGCTTGCCTCGCCTCGCGCCGCGTGCGGCCGCCTTCCTTCCCGGATGCCATGAGTGCGCGGCCTCCCGCGTGGTTTGTCGGCTGGTCCCTCACCTCCCACCGTAGCCTCGCGCTCGGTCACGAGCCACCACGCGGACGCGTGCCGTGACCTCGGGGGCGTACCGAAGATGCCGGTC
>DASQMB010000040.1:0-194972 GCA_035645715.1 Pyrinomonadaceae bacterium | reverse complement strand
CGGGCCAGCGCCTCGGGCGTCTCGAAGGCCGAGCCCGCCGCGCGGAGCTGTTCCTGGCGCGCCAGCCGCAGCTCGGCGCCGACGGCCAGCAGGCTCGCGCGCGCCGCCCGCGTCTCGGCCTCGGCCGTGGCGAGAGCCGGGTTCTGCGTCCCGCTCAGCAGGACCGGAAGTTTGAGCGGCTCGGCCTGCGGCGCGCGCAGGACCGTGAATTCGACGGCCGAGCCGATGGACTGCTCCTTGAGCACGAGCGAGAGGTCTTGCGCGCTGCGAACTTCGCGGCCGGCGACGCGCGAGATGAGGTCGCCGGGCCGCAGTCCGGCCAGCGCGGCCGGCGTGCCCGGTGCGACCGAAGTCAGCAGCACCCCGCCCCTGTCACGGATTAGCGAGAAGGCCCGCCCACGCTCCCAGCCCTTCCCGACCCAGAAGTCGAGCGGGGCGTTGGCGGCCGAGTCGCCGCGCGCGCCGAGCCAGGGCTGCGGCACGCTGGCGCGCGTGGTCTTCACGCGCTCGACGGCGAGCCGCAGGGCGTCGGCTGGGACGATCTGCGTCAGCCCGGCCTCGCTGCGCGAGACGATGCCGACGAGCGAGCCCGTGGCGTCGGTGGCGACCGCGCCGGTCCAGGCCGGGTTGACCTTGAGGGCCTGAGCCGTGAAGGCGTAGGCGCGGCCGGAGGGCGCGCGCGCCACTTCGGTCAGCAGACCTTCGGCGCTCGTGATGCTCGCGTAGACGTATCCCGCTTCGCCCACGACCGCCGGGGCCCGGGGCGCGGCGGCCGCCTTCTGCTCGGCCGCCTTCCTGCTGGCCGGCGCGGCGCCCACAGGCACGGGCGCGTAGAGCACCACGCGCTGGCCGACCGCGGGGTCTTCGGTGTGGCCTGCGTCGCCGATCACCCCGGCGAGCGAGACCGGCTCGGCGGCTTCGAGCAGCGAGAGGCCGGTCGCGGCGTCGAGCCCGACGAACCTCGCGGGCACGCGCCGGCCGTCGTTCAGAACGAGGGTGTACTCCGATGCCCCGGTAGAGTTTGCCGGCCCCGCCGCCGCGGCGAAGCCGGGCAGGAGCGGCGGCGAGGCTACGCCGCCCCCGGCCTCGACCTCGGCCTGCGGCAGATGCGCGACCACAGTCCGGTTGTCGTCCGATAGAAATCCTGCGACGACGTTCGTGTGTACGTCCTGGGCCGATGGCAGCTCGTCGAGTTCGAGCGCGGCCGGCGCGCTGGCGGCGAGCAGCGAGAGCAGCTTCCAGCCGCTCAGCCGGTGGACGACCGTCACCAGACGGTGCGGCGGAGGCGCAGGAGGCGCGACCGGGGCGGCCGGGGCGGCCGGGGTAATCGGCGCGGCCTTCGCCGGGCGCGAGGGCGCGACGGGCTGCGTGTTGGCTCCCCTGGCGCCGGGCGGCGGGGGCGCGTGCGGCCTGGCCTGTCGCGCTGGCTGTGCTTGCCGGGCCGGTGGTGCGGCAAGCGGATGCGTCTTCGCTTCCTGCGCCGCGGCCGGTCCGGCCGTCGTCAATAGCAGGACGAGCCACGTCGCCCACGCTTTGAGCAGGCGCCGGGGCGAATGGCGCTCATAGAGTCGAAGAGGCTGTGGCGGAAGTGTGTGCATGAACTACCAGACACCTTCCTGGTCCGTGAACGAAGTCTTCTGCGCGCCCCGCTCGCGGGCGACGATCTGCTGCGAGCCGAAGCTGACCGAACGCGTCGGCACGAGTCGCACGCTCCCCCGCTCGTCTCTGAGCAGGACGCGCAGGGGCTCGTCAGATGCGCCGACCGGTATCGCCAGCGGTTGCCGCCGAACCGAGGCCGTCTCGTCATCGGCCCCCGAAATCGTGCGGACGCGTGCGGCGCTTACCCCGAAAGCCGAGTCGCCCGGCCTGCGCGAGTGGCCCGGGCGGTTCCCCGGCTGCCGTCCGGCCGCGCGAGCCGGCAGCGCCGCAGCGTAGGCCGCGGGTGTCGTGCGCCGTGGCTGAGCCGAGGCCGCGACCTCGGGGCCGCCGCCCCCCGCCCCGGTCAACCGAATGCCGTCCGCCGCTCCGATTGTCCGCGAGACACCGCCGGTCTCCACGCCGGCGCCGCCCGTGTCGGGGGCTTCGGCGCGGGCGCCGGGCCGTGGCAGCGCGCCGTCGTTCGTCGCAGCGTCCGACACGTCCGCGGCGCGGAACTCGCCCCCCGTGCCGGCGGAGTTCAGGCGGAGAAAAGCCAGCCCGCAGAAGACCGCCAGGCAGGCGGCGGCGAGGCCGAAGGCCCGGCGCGTGCGGATCAGCGTCGCGCGTGCGGGTCGGCCGCCGCGGGCCATGCGGGCGCGCAGGCGGAAGTCGAAGTCGGCCGGGGGCTCGACGCATCCGAGCCCGCCCAACAGTTGCCGCAGCCTCTCGCCCTCGACCTGCGCCGCCCGGCACGCGGCGCAGGTCGAGAGGTGCGCACGCGCGCCGCCGCTCAGGGGCGCGCCCGGCCCGCCCTCCTCAATCTCGTTCCGCCAATCTCGGCACTCGCCCCACATAACGAACCTCACAGGTAGGCACGCAGCTTTTCGCGCAGGAAGGCCCGCGCCCGGTTGATGCGCGACTTGACGGTGCCCTCGCTCATTTCGAGAACGCAGGCGATCTCTTCGTAGCTCTTGCCCTCAACGTCCCTGAGGACGAGGGGGGCGCGGTACTTCTCGGGCAGCGTGGCGATGGCCCGCGCCACGGCCTGCCGGCGCTCGTCCTCGACCAGCGTCGCGTCCTGCAAGGCGGCCTCGTCCGGCATGTCGAGGTCGCACGACTCCTCGCCGTCGTCGCGTCCGCGGAAGAAGCCCGTGAGCGAGACCAGCTTGCGCCGCCGGCGCCTACGCAGCTCGCTGATGGCGAGGTTGGTGGCGATGCGGTAGATGTAAGTCGAGAAAGCGTAGCTCGACTGATACCGCTCGGCCGCCGCGTAGACGCGCATGAAAGTCTCCTGGGCCAGGTCCACCGCCAGCTCGTAATCGTTCGTCATGCGGTAGACGTAGTTCGTGATCTGGCCGCGGTAGCGCCTGACCAGCTCGCCGAAGGCCGCCTCGTCCCTTCCCCGCGTCGCTTCGAGCAGCTCGTGGTCGGTCATCTCGCGGGCCGCCGCGGCCTCGCGCGGCCCCGGCGCGGCCGACACCTCGCCCGAGACGGCCGCGGGGAACGCGAGTTCGTTCGTTGAGGTGATGGCGCTCATCAGGACAGGCGGGCTCGGCTCTCTTTTCGCTCGGCTGAAAGGCCCGGGTCGGTTTCGTCCGGGCCGGGCGGCGGCCGGCCGCGCGCCCGATTATACACCGCGCCCCGCGACGCCTCCGTACCGCCCTTGCACGCCCGCACACCGCCCGGAGTTCCAATAAAAATAGCGTCGCCCGCGGGCCGGACGCGGGGGCCGGGGGCGCCGCGCCGCCGCCCGCAGTCGCCGGGGAAAAATCCTCTTGCCACGTGGCTTTAAAACAAGTAGTTTGCAACGCGCGGACGGATGCTATAATGCCCGCTCAATTCGTCAGTAACCCGCGACCGATCCGCCGCAGCTATTCCCGGCGCCGCCAGACTCCTGACAGCTTCCACAGACCCGAGGGGCCATGCCCAGAGAGATCACGAAGCACCAGACCATCCTCGAAGCCATCGGGAGGACGGACATCATCTCCGACCTGCTCGAAAGGCACGACGGGCACTTCGCCCACGAGCTCGACCTGGAAGTTATCGCCTACGGGCGCAACTACAACGGCAAGAAGGTCGGCCCCTACGTCCACCTCTACGAGTACGACGCGGGCGAGCAGGTCATCCGCGAGGGCGACTGGGGCGGTAACACCTTCTACATCTCCGTCGATGGCCGGCTCGAAGTCTCGGTCCGCGACCCGGCGACCGGGCAGGACCGGCGCGTCGGCGAAATCCCGCCCGGCGCGAGCTTCGGCGAGATGTCCATCCTGGCCGGCGTGCCCCGCAACGCGACCATCAGCGTCCCGGCCGACGAGCGCGCC
Source organism: Pyrinomonadaceae bacterium (assembly GCA_035645715.1). Taxonomy (GTDB): domain Bacteria; phylum Acidobacteriota; class Blastocatellia; order Pyrinomonadales; family Pyrinomonadaceae; genus QHXN01. The sequence goes on along the minus strand of DASQMB010000040.1, from coordinate 191,013 downwards.
CGCGTGCTCGAAATCCGCCGCCCGGCCCTGAGGCTGCTGCGCAAGCTCCCGAAGTTCGGCCAGCTTCTCGACGCCAACTACCGCAAGTACGGACTCGGCCGCACCCTGATCGACGTGCGGCAGGCGACCCGCGGCGCCATCCCGCAGGAGCTAATCGACCGGCTCGGCAAGGCCGCCCGCTTTATGGTCTACGCCAAGCATCACGTCCTCTTCCGCGAGGGCGAGGTGATCGACCGCATCTACTACGTCCGCAACGGATGGGTGCGCAGGGTGCGCGGCCTCGGCCACACGGCCGGGGGCGGCGACCTGATGGTGGCCGGGCTGACCGATGACGTGGGCGTTGACTTTCTGGGCGCGGGAAACTGTCTGGGGCTCGAAGGCGTGGAGCGCGACGGCCGCTGGGCCTACACGGCCACGATCCTCCAGCGGACCGAGGTGCTGGAGATAGCCGTCCCGCCCCTGCGCGCCGACCCAGACCTGCGCTCGGCCGTCGTCCGGCACTTCTCCGACTTCTCCCTCGCCGACGACGACGTGACAATCGCCTCCGGCGCCGACAAGTTTCTCGTCGCGGCCACCGAGCGCGAGATCGCCTCGGGCGTCGTAGACGGCACGAACCTGCTCGTGATGGACATGGACAAGTGCGTGCGCTGCGGCAACTGCTCGCTGGCGTGCCACACCGTCCACGGCCGCTCGCGCCTGCTGCGCCGCGGCATCCACATCGAGCGGCCGAAGAACTTCGGCGGCGTGTCGAGCGAGCACGTCCTCGTCCCTTCGGTCTGCATGCACTGCCAGGACCCGGAGTGCCTGACCGGCTGCCCGACGGGCGCCATCGGCCGCTTCGACAACGGGCAGATAGACATTGACCCCAAGACCTGCATCGGCTGCGGCGACTGCGCCACGCAGTGCCCCTACAACGCCATCACGATGATCCCGCGCAAGGCCGAGGCGCCGCCGCCCCAGACCTTCGCGCAGAGACTCAAAGGGTGGCTTTCGCTCGCGCCGGCCGCGCCGCCCCAGCCCGTCACGGCCACCGACAACCTGCTCGCCACCAAGTGCAACCTCTGCGCCGGCACCGAGCTGAACCCGCCCGGCGCCACGACGCAAGCCTTCTCCTGCCAGGAGAACTGCCCGACGGGCGCGCTCGTCCGCGTCAACCCGCGTGAATACTTCTCTGAGGTCAACTCGCGGCTCGGCCTCGTCTACCGCGACCAGACGCACGCCATCGGCCGCAACATCCACAAGCGCGATACGACGGCCCGCATCTGGCACACGCTCGGCGTCCTGCTGACGGTCGCCGTCACCGCCGGCATCGTCTGGGGGCTCTACCGCTACGACCTCGACCAGAGGCTCGGCGGCACCTGGCTCACGCTGCGCTGGATTACGGGCCTCGTCGGCCTGGGCGGCGTCGCGGCCGTGATGACCTACCCCCTGCGCAAGCAGGTCTACAGGCGGCGGGCCGGCGCCCTGCGCTACTGGATGCTGGCGCACGTCTACCTGGGTCTGGTGGCCGGCATCGCCCTGCTGCTCCACGGCGGGCGGACGACGGGCGGCCTGCTCACGTCGCTCCTGATGATCTCGTTCGACGCCGTAATCGCCACCGGCCTCTTCGGCGTCCTCGTCTACCTCGTCGCCCCGCGCATCATGACGAGCATCGAGGGCGAGCCGCTGCTGGTCGAAGACCTGCGGGCGCGGCGCGAGGAGCTGCGCGAGACGCTCGAAGAGATCGGGCAGCGGAGCAGCCCCGAGCTGCGCGAGTTCGTCCGCCGCCGCGTGCGCGGCAAGGTCTTCGCGTTCGGCTACCTGCTCCGGCAATACTTCCGGCGCGAGGAGCTGTCGGAACTTCTGGCCTCGGCCCGCGAGGAGTACGAGGCGGAGGCCCGGGCCCTCGACCCGGAGCAGCGGCGGCTTCTGCTCGACGCCGTCGAGGCCACCGTCACGCTGCGCCGCGTCGATTCGCTCATCTACCTGCACCAGCTCCTGAAGCTGTGGCTGGCGCCGCACGTGGTCGCCACCTCGCTGATGCTGGCGCTGATGTTCGTCCACGTCGTCCAGGTCGTCTTCTTCGCGCCCCGCTGAACCCGAGCCCATGCAGACACAGGCCAGCAAGTTTGTCATCATCCGCGAGGACATGGAGGTGGACCCGACGACGGTCGTCGCCGACGGCCTCAAGATCGGGCGGCTCCCGACCTGCGAAATGGTCCTCAACCACCCGACCGTCTCGCGCCTGCACGCGGGCCTGAACGAGGCCGGGGGCCGCTACTACCTCTACAACTTCAGCCAGTCTTCCGGCACGACCCTGAACGGCCGCGTCGTCCCGACCGAGTCGGTCGAGGTCATCGCCGACGGCGACGCCGTCCAGATCGGCCCCTTCTTCCTTTACTTCGAGCGGCAGGCCGACGCCCTCGTCATCCGCGTCACGCTCGAAGTCGCCGTCCACGTCGGCGAGGCAGAGGGGCGCGTCGAGTTGCAGCACGCCGAGCCGCAGTACGACGCGCAGCAGGCGGCCCGAGAGCAGCGGCAGACGCAGGAGTCGTCCGAGGTGGCGCAGGCGCTCAGCGTCTTCTGGGAGAAGCGCAAGCGCGAGGCCGGCAAGATGCAGCGCCTCTCGCCCCTGAGGCCGCACAAGCCTGCGCGGGTGCTCGGCAAGTCGCGCTTCAACTGGACGCCGACGCGCGACCTCGTCCGCCCCTGGCCCTTCTCGGTCTTCGTCTGGGGCTTCGCCCTGGTCGCAGTCTTCTCCGTCGTCGCGGCGGTCGTTTACGCCGAGACCTTCATGCCGGCGCCCATCTCGACGGCCCACGCACGCAGCGAGCTACAGGCACAGCCGGCCATCGCGCGGCACGCCAACGCGAGCACCTGCACGGCCTGCCACACGCTGACCGGCAGCATGGAGGCCAAGTGCTCCTCGTGCCACACGGCCGACGGCTTCGCGGCCGCCGTCACCGAGCCGCACGCCGCGGCCGGCGTCGGCTGCACCTCCTGCCACGTCGAGCACCAGGGCACGGAGTTTCGTCCGTCGGTCGCCAGCCTCCAGACCTGCAACAACTGCCACAACGACCAGAACGCGCTGACCTACAACGGCAAGCGCGTCGGCACGCCGCACGGCGGCGGAATCGGCTACCCTGTGGCGGACGGGCGCTGGTCCTGGCGCGGGCTGACGGCCGAAGAGTGGGAGCGCAAGTCGCCAGAGGTGCGGCAGGTCATGGCTAATTTCGGCGGGTCGGTGGCGGGCGCGGCCGACGGCTCGGCGGGCGACAACGCGCGGCGCAGCGCCGAGTTCCACGCCCTGCACATGCACCGCGTCAAGGTGGTCGAAGGCTTGCAGGGCAACACTGCCGGCGAGATGTCCTGCTCTACGTGCCACGCCTCCTTCTCGCCGATTGACCGCGAAACGCCGCGCACGACCTGCGGCTCGTGCCACAACGGCGACCGCGGCGGCAAGTTCGAGCGCGTGCTGGCCTCAAACCAGCCCAACTGCATCTCCTGCCACACGCAGCACCCGCAGGGGCGCCGCACGTGGGGCGCTTCCCTGCTCGCGGGCGGCGCGGGCGAGAGCTCAACGGCCGCATCCTCGTCACACACGGCGGCGCCCGGCTTCGTCTCGGCCCTGCGCCGCTGAAGGACTCCGCGTAAGAGGCGCCGGCGCCCGGCCGCCGCGCGTCGCCGTTCGAGACTCGTCAGGGCTCGTCCGGCCCCCGACTTGATATAGCCATGAAGAAGTCGCAACTGTTCGTCATTCTCTCTCTGTGGGTCCTGCTGCTCGCCGTCAACCTGTTGACGCAGGACCCGAGCAAGAGCTTCTTCGGCGGGCTGCCGTGGTGGGGGTGGTCCGGCATCGGGGCCTTCCTCGTCTTCACCGGCGCCGGCTTCGCCCTGCGCGACTCTCGCCGCGCCCTCCGGCTCCTCGAAGAGCCCATGCCGCCGCCCCCCGCGGAGGACGACGGCCGCATCAGGCTCACCCCCGAGCAGCTCGAAAAGTACGACCCGGACGGGCCCGACTATCCGCACCCCGTCGTCATCACCGAGCGGTGCATCGGATGCCACGCCTGCGTTGACGCCTGCCCCCACGACGTGCTCGCCATCGTCAACGGCGTCTCCTCGCCCATCGCGCCCGACCAGTGCATGGAGGACACCTCCTGCCAGGTCGAGTGCCCGGTCAACCCGAAGGCGTGCATCGTCGTCAACACCTCGAAGAAGATTCCGCCGCGCAAGGTGCCGAACCGCGACTCGCGTTTCCAGACCAACGTGCCCGGCTGCTACATCGTCGGCGACGTGTCGGGCACGCCGCTCATCAAGAACGCCACCAACGAGGGGGCGGACTGCGTCGAGTTCATCGCCGGGGAGCTGCGCGCGGCCCCGCCCGAGCCGAAGTCGCAGGTCGATGTCGCCATCATCGGCATCGGCCCCGCCGGACTCTCGGCCGCCATCACCGCGCACCGCCTCGGCCTCTCATACGTCGGCATCGAGCAGGACCGCGTGCTCGCCACCATCGAGGCTTACCCGGCCAACAAGTACGTCTTCTTCAAGCCCGAGACGATGGAGCCGAAAGGCGGCGTGCGGCCCGAGGGCGCGGGCTCGCAGCGCGAGGCCATCCTCGAAGAGTGGGCGCGCGTAATGCGCGAGACGGGCGTGGTCGTCAACGAGCAGGAGAGCTGCAAGTCGGTGAAGAAGGCCGACGACGGCGACTACTTCGTCGTCAAAACCGAGAAGGGGTTGGAGAAGACGCCGACGAGCTACAACGCGCGCCGGGTCGTCCTCGCCCTCGGCAACCGCGGCACGCCGATGAAGCTGCGCGTCGAGGGCGAGGAGATGAAGGTGACGCGCGACGGGCGGACCGAGGACAAGGTCAAGTACAAGCTGACCGACCCGGAAGCCTACCGGAACCGGAAGATCATCGTCGTCGGCGCCGGCAACTCGGCCATCGAGGCGGCCGTGGACCTGGTCGCCCGCCGGTCCGGCGACAAGATTTCCTTCCGCCCCCCGGGGGAGATCAACGAGGTCACGCTCGTCATCCGCAGCGACATGAAGAACGACCTCAAGTTCGGCAACAAGCTGCAAGTCTACGACTGCATCGACGAAGGCATGATCAAGGTCTACTTCGGCACGGCCATCAAGGAGATTCACGACGACCGCGTGGTCCTGATGAACGCCCGCACGCAGGAGGAGAAGGCCACCGTCCCGAACGACTACATCTTCGCCATGATCGGAGGCGACCGCCCCACCAAGTTCCTCGAAGCCATCGGCATCAAGATAGGTTGAAGCGCCGCCGGGGCAGCGCCGCCGCGCAGCGCACCAAAGCCGGAGCGGCCGCCCCGTCATCGTCGAAAGATGACGGGGCGGCCGCTCCGGCTTTCTGACTTGTAGCCTGTCCCTGGCTGCGGGGCTTGCGCGGCAGGGCCGGGGTTCAGGGCTCGTTGCCGAGGGTGGGCACGGGTTTCTGCATGCCCTGGTAGATGGCGACGATCTCCTCCATCCTGGAGCGGGCCTCTGCGTTCGTCGGGTCGAGGCGCAGGCCGCGGCGGTAGTCTGCGAGGGCAAACTTGTAGAGACGCGGGTTGCCGGCGTCGCGGAAGGTGTTGGCACGCGCGAAGTAGGCGTCTGCCGCGGCCTTCTTGTCGGCGGCGGTGGCGTTCGGCGCGCCGGCCTTCGCCGCGGCCTTCTCGATGCGGGCGTCGAGTTCGGGAGTAGCCATCGACGGCTTCTCCTCGGCGCCGCCCGCGGCCGGCGCGGACGCGGGCGCGGCACCGCCGCCGCCGCCGTGCGAGGAGACCACTCCGAGGTCGCCGGCGGTGCCGACGGGCGAGTCGGCCCGGCCGGTCGGCGCCGGCTCGGCCGATGCGGCGGGCGCGTTCTCGTTGCGACTTCTCCCGCCGGCGGTCGGCGAGTCGGCACCGCCGCAGGCCGCGAGCGGCAGGGCGAACGCGAGGGAGGCCAGCAAGGCAAGATTTCTCATCTTCAAAGTTACGACTCCTGAGTTCGGGTGTATGACGGCGCGGGCCATCATACACGCGGAACGCCCGCCGCGTCACACAGGCGCGGCGGGCGTTCGCGGGCGCGGCGGGTCGGCCCTACTTCCTCGTGTGGCAACCCTTGCAGTCGGTCGCGGACGGAGCCTTAATCTTGCGCTTGGCCGAGGCGGCGTCGTGACAGTCGCCGCAGTTGCGGTGGTAAGCCTCCTCGTTGGTCCAGACGGTCGGGTCGGTGTTGCCGTCAACCTTCGACTCGGGGATGGCGTCGCCGACCTTCGGCTTCTCGTCAGCGCGGGCGTGGCAGGAGCGGCACTCCTGAACGTCTATGTCCTTCGTGTTGGCGAGCGTCAGCTCCTTCTGCGTGTGGTGGCACTCGGCGCAGGCGATGGGGGCGGTGCCCTCGACGTTGTAGTTCTTGGTCGCGTGGTTGGCGTGGTTGAAGACGACTTCCTTCTCGGCGCCGTCCTTCGAGAGCGTGTAGACCTCGGTCGGGTCTTCCCACGGCGAGACCTTCGCCGTGGCGGACGGGTTGAAGAGGGCCAGCGCGGCGTAGGCGGCCAGTGCTGCGATGACGATGAAAAGTTTCATGCTGAACTTCCTTGGCTCGAAGACCGGTCTGTTCGGGTGGAGCTATAAAGGAGGAGAGCTGTCAACTTCCGCTCTGCGCGTGCCGCCCGCGGCCGACGTGGTGCGAGTGCCGCTTGCGGCGAACGCCGAAGATAATATTTCCCGGGCCGCCGGCTGTCAATTTTTTTCGCCGGCCGCCGGGGCGCGTCGCCCTCGCGCACTTTCACAGGCGGAAGCTCTGCCCCGTGTGGCAGCGCTTGCAGTCCTTGAAGTCGTCGCCGCCGAAGGCCCGCCGGTTGTCGTGACAGGTCATGCAGCTCTGGGCGCGCGGGCTGCCGAAGTGCTGCGTCGGCTGTGGCGACGTGACCTGCCGGCCCTGCGGCGCGCCGGCCCTGACCGTGTGGCACTCCGAGCAGCTCAGGCCCTGCCGCGCGCCGTGCTGCGCGTGGCTGAAGCCGACGCGGAAGGCGCGGGCGCCGGTGCCGGTGCGGCGGTACGGGCCGGGGCTATGGCAGGCGCCGCACGAAGACAGATCGCGCCCGCCCGCCGAGGCGTTCGGCGTATGACACTGAAAGCAGTTGGAGTGTGTGTCGAGCCCGGCCGGGATGCTGAGGGCGACGCCGCGCCGCATCGGCTGGTGGCAAGAGGCGCAACCCTCGGCCGGACGGCCCGCCCCGGTCTCGTGCGCAGCGTGATCGAATTTGGCATTGAAGCTGCGCAGCGCGGGGAAGGGCTTGACGGGCGGGTTGCGCGAGTCGAGGTTGGTGTGACAGTTGGCGCAGAGCTGCGCGCCGGGCGTGATGAACTGTTGCAGGTGGCAGTCTGTGCAGCTCCTGTGGCCGGGCACCGCGGGCCGCGGCGAGTTGTCGGCGCGGCGGTGGCAACTGTTGCACGAAAGCGCGGCGTGCTGCGCCGTCGAGTGTGAAAAGGTGGGGCCGTCGGGGGCGAAAGCCGCGCGCGCGAAGCCGGGCTCAGGCGCCGCCTCGGCCGTCACGCCGGCCCGCCGCGGGGCGGCCGAGAGCGCGGCCGCTCCACAGAGGACGAGCGCCGCCAGGGCGAGCTTGAGCGCGCCGCGGACGCGGGCCGAACTGCGCGCCGTCTCTGTTCTCTCCCCTCTCATCACTCGCCGGTCCGGGCCTCCGGGGGCCTGTCGCCCGCCTACTCAATCATCGCCGTGTGCGACCGCGGAATCTCGGCGGCCGGCACGTCGCCCAGGTTGACGTGGCACTTAGTACACTTGAAACTCTCGTCCTTCTTCTTGCCGGCGACCTCCTTGGCTAGTATCGCGCGCGAGTTGTTGCCGGTCTTCGCGCCGTGGCAGCGGCCGCAGGTCTGGATGGGGACGTAAAGGGTGTCGGAGTTGACGCGCGAGGCGGCCGTGACGGCGACGTGGCAGGAGGTGCAGGCTATGCGGTGCCGGTCGTGCTCGTGGTTAAAGCGCGCGACGCGCCGCTGCTTCCACTGCGCGAGCATCCGCTCGCCGAGGACGCCCCCGACCGAGGGGTGTGACGGTTCCGCGTCGGCCCCTTCGAGGTCGAGCTGGAGCTTGAGGCCCGCCGTCAGCAGCGTGTGGCACTGGTCGCACCGCGACGAGAGCGGCTCGACGCCGCCCTCCTGCCAGTGGCAGGAGAAGCAGGAGGCGTGCCCCCCGGGCGTCGTCATCATCGTGCCCTTCTTGAACCAGAACGGCTCCTCGCGGTCCAGGCCGTCCTTCTTCGGCGCCTCGGGCGGCGCCTTCACGTACTGCTCATCCGACTTGCCCTGCGGCTCGTGAACCTTGTGGCAGACCGTGCAACTGTTGAGCGGCTCTGCCGCCGCGCCGCCCTGCCGTGCGACGAAGGAGGCGCGGGCGAAGCCGAAGCCGCGAAGTGGCGCGCCGGGGTCGAGCCCGGCCATCACGTCCTGGTGGCGGTCGTGCGGGAAGCGAGTGACGAACTCAGACTCGCCCGCGCCCTTCTTCGGCGCGGCTGCCCAACGCTCCTCGGGGTTGCGGAACGGGAAGCGCGCCGCGTCGCGCGGCGAGGGGTTGGTGTGGCAGACAGAGCAGATGACGGGGCGCGCGCCGCTGAAGAACTGGCGCCGGTGACAGTCGAGGCAGGAGTCGTGGCCGGGGTAGTCGGCCACGTCCGGGAAAGCCTCGTCGCGCGCGCGGACGCGCGACCAGTTCGAGGTCGGGATCGTGTGGCACGACTGGCAGGAACGCTGACGGTGCGCGGCCGTGCTGTGCGAGAAGTTCGAGTAGTCTATGCGCGCCGCCGCGGCCCTGCGCTGCGGGCGCCTGCGCGCCGGCCCGCGGGCTCGCTGCCGGGCGGGCTCCGGTTCCGCGGCGGCGGCCTCAACCGGCGGCCACACCAGGCGCGGGTAGGCGAAGGCCCCGGCTGCGAAGGCCGCGAAGACTAAGAATGTCAGGAGGCTGCGACTCATGCGAACGACCAGGGGCCTCGCGGCGGGTAAATGCCGGAGGTTGACCCAAAGGCGGCGCTGCGCGGGTCAGACTCGGAAGGCGCGGCTTGGATTTTCAGGATTGCTGCGTCCGCGTGGGCGCGCAGCGGGTTGTAACACAAGGGCGCGAGGCGTGACAACCTAATTCTCTCTCGCCCGCCGCGCGCAAGCTCCGTCGCGCTCGACGGGTGCGGGCGCCGACCCGGCGAAGCGCGCCAGCGGCGCCCTCTCGTCGTGGCCGCGCCCTCACTTCGAGGCAGCGCCCTCTTCCCCGGCCTTCGGCGCCGACATCACGACCGAGGCCGAGTGCAGCTCCTTCTTGCTCGGCGGCGGGACAGTCACCTCGCAGTCCCAGACCAGGCGGGCCGGCCCCGCCGGCATGAGGTTCGAGACGTAGTACCGTCCGAGCCTGATGCGCGTGAAGAAGGCTTCGCCGTCTTCGTTAGTCATGACGGAGGCGACTGCCCCGCCCCGTTTCGCCGCCTCCGCGAGCCAGGCGCGCTTGCTCTCGTAGTATCCCATCCGCAGCTCTTTGCGCGGGAAGTTGACCATGAGCCATTCGAGGGCCAGCCGCCGGTCTTTGTACTTGCGCATCCCGGCCGCGTAAGCCTCGCGGAACTCCCTCACGTCTTCTACCAGTTTCGGATACTGGCCGATCAGCTCGGGGCAGAAGAGCGTGTCGCAGCCGCTCTCGTCGAGCACCTTCATCAGCTCGGGGCTCGCGCCCTCGAAGAACTTCGCGCGCGCGGGCGCCTTCGTCCAGTCGAGGCCGGCGTCGCCAGCCTTTTTGGTGAGCAGGTAAAAACGCTCGCCGCGCACTGGCTTGCCGTCCCCGCCCTTGACCTCGATGCGGACGCCGCTCGTCAGCTCGGGGTCGGCGGGCGCCCCTCCCTGGCCGGCCGCGCCCGCGTTCACCTTGCAGGCGCCGAAGGTCGGCTGTTGAGACCGGGCGGCGGCTCCTGCGGGCTGTGCCGGCTGTTGGGCCTTTGCGGCCGCCGGCTCAGGGGTTTGCGCGGCCGCCGGCTGCGTTGACTGCGCGGCCGCGCCCGCGGACGACAGCAACGCGACGCAGGCAGCGACGATGAGCCCGAGCGGCAGCTTCAGTGATGGCGGCAACAGTGACGGCGGCAGTGAGGCAAGGCGGGAGGGAGCGACCACGGACGGCGACGTAGGGAGCGGGCGTATCATTTTGCGTCCTCGAATGCCCGGCGCTGGCGTCGTCGGTGGCCGCGCCCGCCGGCGCTCGACGGGCGTGTCCGCGGGCGGCGCGCGGCCTCAGGAAGAGGCCGTCTTCTTCTGCCGCGCATCGTCGAGCGCGGAGCGCAGGCGCGGGAGCTGCGCGTAAGACGGGTTCACGCGTTCGAGCCGGCCGATTGTGGACTCGGCCTCGGCGAGCTTGCCCGTCTGGATGTACATGAGCGACAGGTTGTGGAGCGTGGCGAGGTGGGTGGGGTCTGCGTCGAGGCCGCGGGTCAGCTCGGCGATGGCCCTTTCGGTCTGCTGCGGCGTGCGGAGGAAGTAGGTCAGGGCCAGCTCCGAGCGTGCGTCGTTGTCTTCGGGCTTCTTGGCGAGCGCGGCCTTGAACCACTTCTCGGCGGCCTCGTAGTTCTCGGTCTCGGAGTTGGCGTGACCGAGCTTGACGAGGGTGCCGTAGTCGTCGGGCCTCAGTTCGTTGGCCCGCGTCAGGAATTCGAGGGCGGCGGCCCAGTTCTCGGCTTCGAGCAGTGCCTCGGCCGCGGCCTTCTGAGCCTCGAAGCTCGCGCGGTTGCCGCGCGCGGCCGCCACGGCCTGCTCGGCCTCCGACTGGAGGCGCTGCCGGTCCTTCACCTCGTTGCTGGGCAGCGAACGGCCGTCGCCGCCCTGCGCCGGGCCGCCCGCCGGCCTCGGCGCCGGCTGGCTCTGGTTGATGTGCACGACCAGGTGAAACGCCAGCAGGTAACCGGCCAGCAACCCGACCACGCCGAAAAGCACGTTCTCTCGATTCATGTCTGGATGAGAGTTTTTAGTTGGTAGTTTTTAGAGAGGACGACGGGCGATGAAGCGAAGCCGGCCATGCCCAAAACTAAAAACTAAAAACCATCAACTAAAAACTGCTTCCCTCTTGTCACTTGTCACTCGTCACTCGTCACGCGTAAGAGTGCAGGCCCGGCAGCAGGTAGCTGACGCCGAGGTAGGTGAAGATGACGAAGAGGAAGGCGACGATGGCGAAGTAGGCCGAGGCCCGCCCCGACCAGCCGCGCGAGATGCGGACGTGGAGGAAGCCGCCGTAGGTCAGCCAAGCCACGAACGCGCCGGTCTCCTTCGAGTCCCAGCCCCAGTAGCGCCCCCACGACTCGTTGGCCCAGACAGCCCCGGTCATCAGCAGCAGGGCGAGGCCCGCGAAGGTGATGCCGGCCGTCTTGTACATCAGCGAGTCGATCTTCTCCCTTTCGGGCAGCGCCTCGCGCAGCCGCTCGGTGCGGAAGCTGAAGATGATGACGAAGAGCGTGCCGGCAAACGCCGTGATCAGCGCGGCCAGCTCGACGGGGTTGGCGTTCAGGCTCAGGTAGAGTTGCGACTGGTTCTGACGGATGAAGCGCGCTGCCTCGGCTTCGAGCCTGACCGGGTCAATGGCCGCAATCTGCTGCGGCGTCAGATCGTCCTGCTGCGCCATCCAGACGCCGAACTTGTAGAACCGCGCCGTGTCGATGCAGGCCGTCGCGGCCGGGCTCTCGCCCGCGGCGCAAGGGGCCACCTCCGGCAGCGTCTTGACCTGCCACACGAGCAGCACGACCGCGAGCGCCTGCGCCACCAGAGCGGCCTTCAACAGGTGGTGGCCGACGCGCCGCCCCTGCTCGCTCCCCCGGTAAAGGTAGGCCAGGAAGCAGCCGACGACGCCCGCCAGCAGCAGCCCGGAGAGCACGAGCGCCCAGCCGACGTAAGGGATGTCGGCCCTCAGCGGCAGCGGCATCCGCGGCGCGAGGAAGAGCGACGAGGCGTAGGTGCCGAAGGTCCCCGGCGCGAAGACCGAGAAGCCGCCGATGGAGGCGAAGACCGACACGGCGAAGACGCTCGACCATATCGCCATCGCCTCTGTCTTGAGGCCGTCCTTCAGGAGGTAGACGACCGCCACGGCGAAGCAGACGAGCGCGATGCCGTAGGAGAGCGCGGCGATGCCGACGTGGATCGGGCGCCAGTAGGAGTCGAGCACCGGCGGCAGGTTGATCAGGTCGCCGCCGATGAACCGCGCCAGAACGAGGATCAGGGCCGCCAGCGGCAGGCTCACCGCGCCGAGGAAGCGGAAGTTGGGCCGGTGCGCGATGAACAGCGTCGTGATGCCGGCGCCGAAGGCGAAGGCCAGGCTCAGGTCGTAAAGGTTGGCGAACGGCACGTAGCGCCAGACCCACGGCATCGGCGTGCCCTGCTCGATGTGGATGGCCCACTCGCGGTCGTAGGCCGCCACCCAGCGCACGCCCCAGCTCGCGGCGTTGAAGAAGACGCCGAGCGTGGCCGACCAGAGGCCGAGCCGCTGGAAGAGCTTCGAGGGCGCGTAAAGGTCGGTCAGGTGAAAGACGGCCGCCCCCAGGTAGCAGGCCAGCGCCAGCATCATCAGCGACACGTCGGAGATGAAACGCTCGCCGCCCGCCTCGATGCGCCAGAGCGTCAGGGCCACGGCCCCGCCGAGCGAGAGGAGCGCCGGCAGGTAGGACACGAACCCCGGCCGCTCCAGCTTGAGCCCGCCCGCCCCGACGACGGCCGGCTGCTTCAACACTTCACTCATGACTTCTTCACCTCAGTCGCCTCAGTTATCTGGCCGCCCGTGCTCTCGGCCAACCGCCTGAAGCGGTCGCCGAAGGCCAGCCTGTTCCGGTTCGTGTTGCCGCCCAGAACCACCTCTGTCCCGCCCTCCGGCCGCTCCTCGACGTGCGCCCAGACGCGGTCGTGCGAGAAGAAGAAGACGGCGCAGAGCGTCAGCCCGAGCATCGCGAAGCCGACGTAGACGACCGTCGAGCCGGGGTCCTTCTGCACCGAGAGGACGTGCGCCCGCGGCGCCTTCTCGAAGTCGGTCAGGCGGAAGGTGTAGCCCGCCACCGGCTGCCGGGCGAAGGGCGCGGCCTCGGCCATCGTCGGCGTGAAGGCGAAGGCCCTGACGGGCTGCCCGCCCGGCTGTGTGACGGCCAGCGTGGCCGCAGGGTTGTTGTAGACGCTCGGGTCCATCTGCGACGGCCCCTGCCCGAGGCTGAAGTTGGCGGCGAAATCTTTGAAGTCAACCCGCGTCCCGTCGGGCAGCGTGGCCGAGCCGTCGCGCGGGATCGTCACGTCCACGGGCTGACCGCCCGCCTCCGGCGTGGCGCGCAGGGCGATCTGGCGCGCCTTGCCCTCGGAGATGAAGCTGGCCTGGAAGAAGCGGTAGCCCCTGTAGTCGTAGGGCTTGTTCATGTGGACGAGCGCCTCGCGCGTCCCGTACTCGTCGCGGACGCGGATGCGCGTCAGCCAGTCGAGCGTGTTGTCGGCCGTGATCGTCCCTTCCTTGCGGATCAGCTTCTGCTGCACGTCCAGACACTCGACCGTGAAGGGGAGTTCGTAGGTGGCGCGCGCCGGGCGGTCCAGGTCGAAGATGGTCTCGGTCATCGTGTCGGCGCTCTTGCCCGGTTCGAGCGGCATGTTGCCGACCCGTCCGAACTGCGCCGTCAGGAACCCGCCGAAGAAGATCGTCAGCAGCGAGACGTGGACGGCGTAAGCGCCGAGCCGGTTCCAGGCCCCGCGCTCGCCGAAGACGAAGGTCTTCGCGCCCTTCTCCGTCACCACCGCCTTCAGACGCGCGGCGCGAAAGGCGCCAGCGACCCGCTCGACCACAGCCGCCCGCCCTTCGCCCGCGAAGACGAGGGCCGCGCTCTGCTCCTGCCCTTTCAGCCAGCGGGCCGAGGCGTCGAGCTTCTTCTTCGAGACGTAGGACCAGGCCGACGGGAAGCGGTCAATCGAGGCCAGGACGATGTTCAGGGAGAGGACGAGCAGCAGCGCGTTGAAGTACCAGACGTGGTAGATGTCGAAGAAGCCGAGCTTGCCGAGCAGGTAGCGCGAGGCCGGAGTCAGTTCGGCGTAGTACTTGTCGAACCCCTCGACGTTGACCTGCATGATGATCATGCCGATCATGCTGGCGACCACCAGCAGGACGAGCAGCACGACGCCGAACCGCACTGAGCTGAGCAGGTTCAGAACGCGCGTCACTATCGTGGGGCCGGCGGCCTCGGTCCGCGCGGCGGGGGCGACCGTGGGGGCGGTCGGCACACTTACATCTCTCTTAGTCTGTTCTATGGCTGACATTGTTAAGAGCTTGGCGGCGGACTTCAAAGAGAACACTCAAGCGGGTGCGCTTTAAACACACGAAGGAGACGGCGTAACGGGCACGGCAGATGATAACCAAACGCGGCCCGCTCGGCAACCGCTTTACGAGGCGCGCACGCGCCCCGTGTGAGCGGCCCCCGCGCCCTGTGCTATCATCCGCCACGCGCCGGCTCGGGCCGCGCGCCGCTGCCTTGAAGGCCTGCCCCTCGTGAATCGTGCGGCGGGGCTGGCGACCCGGGAGCGGCGCGGAAGATTCCCCGCCCCGGCCCTTCTTCGAGCATGCAGAAAAATATCCTCCTGGCCGCCGGCGGCCTCGTCCTCGGCTTCATTGTCGGTTTTCTCGTCACCAACTCCCTGACCCGGCCCGGCGCGGCGCCCGCTTCCGCCCCGGCGCAGACGGCCGCCGGACCGCGCCCGCTCGCGCCCGATCAGGCCGGGGACGAGTTGCCGCCCGGGCACCCGGACATCGGCGGCTCAGGCGTCGAGGCGGGTGCGGCGGGCGGCACGTCGGCCGCCGCCAGCAGCGCCTCGGCACAGGCCGCGATGGAGAAGGCCGACCGCGACGCCAGGAATTTCGAGGCGCAGGCCGAGGCGGCCCAGGTCTTCTACAACGCGCGCGACTACCAAAAGGCCGTGCTCTACGCCGAGCGCGCGCTCCGGCTCAAGCCACGCGACTACGACACGCTCGTCCTGGCCGGCAACGCCGTCTACGACGACGACCGCTTCGAGGAGGCCGCCAGGTTCTACGAGCGCGCCCTCGCCGTCAACCCCAACTCGCCGGACGTGCGGACCGACTTCGGCAACACCTTCTTCAACCGAAAAGACTTTACGCGCGCCGTCGCCGAATACCGCAAGTCGGTCGCCCTCAACCCCTCTCACCTGAATAGCTGGCGCAACATCGCCGCCGCAGCCATCCAGTTGGGTGACAAGGCCGCGGCCGCCGAGGCCGTAGAAAAACTCTCCGCGCTCGACCCCAATCACCCGCAGCTAGCTGCCTTCCGCGAGAGGCTGGCCGAGATGAAGTGATGCGGCCCAGGCCCGCACCTACATGCCCTGAGGCCCGAGACCGACCCTGAAAGAAGGTCGCGGGGTTGGAGGACGCCGGGTGAAGTCCATTGCCAGACGCCCCGACCTTCACAGTTCGACCTCAGGCCACGGCCGCTGCGGCACGCCTGCTTTCTCTCCCTACTCCACCCGCACGGCCCCGTTTTCCACCCCGCACTCGCGCAAAAAATTTTGCGCCCTCACGAAAACCCAGCAAAACGTCCCTTTGAAGTCTCGCACAAATCAAAATTTCTGTTGATTTGCGTCAACCGGAGGGGTAATCTCACCCCGCGTACTTGACGTAACAACCAAAACAATCTGATTGCGCCGGCCTCTCACCATCACGGCGCGATCAGCACAGCCCCAACACCGTACAGATCAGGCGAACTCGTTCCGTGCCACCGCGGAGCGCGTTCATCCGGCGCCGGCCCGGGGCTGCGCGCCGGAGCCCGAACCTGATGCGTCACGTGTGTTGCTGGAAGTTTTTATCCGCCCGCGGCATGCCGTGGGCGGAGTGAGACATCCGACAGGCGACGGCGCCCCTCACGTGGAGCCGTCGCACGGGGAGCGTCTGCGAGGGGGCTGACGCTTCCCCGGGGGCCTGCGCGCGGACAGAGGCGAGCGCGCGCAGGCCCCGGAATCTCCTTCCGGCTGTGTAAAAAATTCTATTGTCACGGCTGTCAAATTTTTTGTAGACTTCGGCTCAACCTCGCTCCTCTTTATCTTCACCGCCGCTCGCGGCTTTAACGCCCATCCTCTGGGAGACGACTCACGTGAACCTCAATGCCGAACACTCTACCCTCACGCCGCGCAACGCGCACGGTTGTTCCCTTTAACCTCCTATTTCTCCTCGCCGCCCTCGCCTGCTGCGCCCACACTCCCGCCACCGCACTCGCACAGGAACCGGAAGACATTCTCGCCACCGTCAACGGTAGGGCCATCACCCGACGCGAAGTAGACGCCTCCGTCCTGTCTCAAATCCACGTTCTGGAGCGCCAGATTTACTCACTCCGCAAGGCAGCCCTGGAAAACCTCATTGACCGGGCGGTCCTTGAGGAAGAGGCGCGCAGACAGAATCTGTCGCCCGCGGAATTGAGGAGACGGCTGACGGCCGCGCCCGTCGAAGTCTCCACCGCCAGGGTCGAACAGACTTACCTCGAAAGCGCCTCTGCCCTGGTGCAGATGAGTCCTGACGAGGCCCGCGAACGCATCCGGCTCGACCTGGAAAACCATCTTCGGATTCGGGCAATGCGCGAAGTCGTTCGCAGGCTGCGGGAGAGATCAGAGGTGCGCGTACTGCTCACGGAGCCGCGGCTTCCGCATGCCGCCGGGGGCCGCGGTCCCTCGCTTGGGCCGGAGGGGGCGCCGGTCACAATCATCGAGTTCTCCGACTTCCAGTGCCCTTACTGTCGCCAGGCCCAGGTCGGCCTCAAACAAGTGTTGACGGAGTACGCGGGACAGGTCCGGCTCGTCTTCAAACACCTTCCGCTAAGCACCCACCGCCTCGCCTTCGAGGCCGCCGCGGCGTCCAACTGCGCCGGCGAGCAGGGACGATTCTGGCAGTACCACGACGCACTATTCGCCGAAGCCGAGTTGTCGCAGCAGGGCTTCGCCAGGATCGCCGCCGCCCTCGGGCTCGACGACAAAAAATTCCGCGCCTGCCTCGACTCCGAAGGCGCGCGCACGTCGGTCGCAGGCGACATGGAGGAGGCGCGCCGGCTCGGCATCGAAGCCACCCCGACCTTCATTATCAACGGCAGAATCCATCAAGGTGCCCTCACGCCGACCGCCCTGAAAGCGGCCGTCGAGCGCGAGCTGATATCCTCGGCGGCAAAAGACCGCGCTGAACAGGGTCAGAGCCTCACCCCGTCACTAAAGGAGAGAAGATGAGCAGCCGAACCCTCAAGACGCTTGCAGCCCTTCTGCTCTTTCTGTCACCCGGCGCCATGTCCCACGCCCAGAACGACCCGCAGCCGAACTCGCACCCCTCCCCCGCCTCACAGAGCGCCGCCGTCACGCCCGAGGAGAGACTCGTCAGGGCGACCTACGACAAGCTGGTCAGGTACAACCGCGCCGCGCAACTCAGGCGCAACGGGCAAGACGACGCGCCTGTCGCGCCCGACTCGGTCCTGGCCTTCGAGTTGAGAAACTTCCGCGTCGGCCCCGTGGAGGAGATTCTCGGCGGCCGCGCCCGCGACCTGGTTACGCAGCACAGGGGGGACGTAATCAACATCCTTTACGGCACCCACACCCTGAACGACGGCCCGAAGGTAGCGACCTACGAGGCCCGCTGGACGAAAGGGCAATACACCTCCGGCGAGGACCCCGAATGGACGATTGGAGACATATTCCGGCTCGACGCCAATCGCTTCCACGACGTGGGCAAGTACGCCTCCTACGAGGTGACGCTGACTTTCCAGAACAGGTCGCGGACCTACCGCGCCCTCGTTTTGTTCCACAACCCGGCCTGGGCGCGTTCGGGCTTCAAGCCGGAGTTCATGGACCTCGTTGTGGGCATGGGCGGGGAGTTAAACCGCGTCTGGGCCGAGAAGACGCCGGCCTTCGAGCACAGGTTGTGGGCCGCCGACCCCCATTCGGCCACTGGCCGCGAAGACCTCTCGCCGATGCGGACGGAGCCCCGCGCGCCTGACGGCTCGGGGAGCGGTTCGTTTGCTTCGGATGATTCCGACTACTGGGAGCCGCCAGTGTATGAAGAGGAGCCGCCCCCCGGCCCCGAGTACTCGACCACCGACGGCGCTTCTTCAGGCACCTGTGGCCTCAGCCCTACGGGCGGCAGCACGCTTCAGTGGAACTGCTTCGACTACACAGAACACACCGCCGGGGGACAGCACCTCGGGACCGCCCGGTTCACCCCGCGCTGCGTCGCCACGCCCAACAACACGCAGCGTTGCGAAGTGACTCTGGATAGCGTGGTCGCGCACGAGAGCGAGCCCGACGACAGCCTCATCTTCTACCACAAGGGCACGAACGTGCAGGACTCGAAGACGGGAACCGGGCCGCGCAGCCAGGCCGTGAGCTGCGCCGGCGGGGCCGGGGTCGCTTTCAACAGGTGCCTTGTCGGCTTCGGCTGTGGGGTCACGGCCTCGCTCGGCCTTTCCATCAGCGGTGGGAGCGCGACCGCGACGATCACCGGCGGCGATTTGTGGCGTGCCGCGCACGGCCTCGGCCACACCTGCCAAGTGGAACCTGAGACCTCCGAGGTGGGGACATGCGGGGGCGGCGCCGACTGGACGCTCTACCCTTCGACGGGATGTGCTTCCGGTTACGTCTATAACGGCAGCATCTGCACGCGCAGCCTCGGCTTCGTCTCGCAATGCAACAGGTTCGGCACCTACGATCCCGAGACGTGCAGTTGTTCGGGCGGGTGCGACGACGGGGCCGGGTGCTCTCCTATCCTGCTGGACACGGCCGGCAACGGCTTCGACCTCACCGACGCAATGGGCGGCGTCAGCTTCGACCTTGGGGCCGACGGGATGGCTGAGCGGCGCGCGTGGACCGCGAGGGGCTCCGACGATGCATGGCTGGTCCTGGACCGCAACGGCAACGGTCTGATCGACGACGGGAGGGAGTTGTTCGGTACGGCCGCGCCCCAGCCGCCCCCGCCCGACGGCCTGGAGAAGAACGGTTTCCTCGCCCTCGCGGTGTTTGACGAGGCGGCACGGGGCGGCAACGGAGACGGCGTGATAGACGCGTCCGACGCCGTCTACCCGCGCCTACGCTTGTGGCGCGACATCAACCACAACGGCGTCTCCGAGCCGGAGGAGTTGCATGCGCTCCGCTCCCTCCGCGTCGAGTCTATCGCCCTCGACTACAGGGAGGCTCGTCGCAGGGACAGGCACGGCAACGAGTTCCGCTACCGCGGTAAGGTTAACGGGCGCGGCGCGGGCGAGTCCGGCAAGTGGGCCTACGACGTATACCTCACGGCAGCGCCTTGAACCGCGAACGGGCGCGGACGGAAGGCGCCGGAGGACGAGAACACCGGTCGCCTTCCGGCCACGTCCGCGGCGTAAATTCTTTCACCCCACCGACCTCATCCATTCGAGGCATCGCGCGAGGTTCCGGCGCATCGCTTCGGCGCTGTCGCGGCGTAGGCGGCCGTGGCCCGGCAGGACCCACTCGAAACTGTAGTCGAGCAGGCGCTCCATCGAGCGCGTCTGGCGCTCCCAGGAGTACCAGCAGGCATCGCGGAAAGCCGTAAGCGTTTGGCGCGAGGGCGACCAGGCGAGGTGGTCGCCGGTGAAGAGGTACTTGTCGCGGTAGAGTAGGACGCAGTGGCCGCGCGTGTGGCCGGGCGTGGGGATGGCGACGAGGTCGGCGTCGAGCCGCGCGGGCTCCTCTCCGCCGAGAACGTGTTCGACCCCGAGCCGGGCGGCGCCGTCCGCCGCGTGCATTACGCGCCGGGCGCCGAACTCGCGCGCGTAACGTTCGTGGTCGGCCACGTCGTCGCGGTGGGTGAGAAAGATGGTGCCCAGGCCGCCGAGCTCCCGAATCCTGCGCACGAGCCGGCGGTTGAAGCGCGGCGAGTCTACGAGGATGTTCCCGCCCTCGGCATCGGGGCGGATCAGGAGGTAGCTCCACGCGCCGAAGCTCGACTCGGCGGTGAAGCCGCAGAAGTAGAGGTTGGCGTCGAGGGGTTCGGGGAAGGCTTCGATCCCGACGCGCGGGTCGTGCGCGCCGCCCGCGCCGATGGAGCCGGTCGGGCAGGCGACGAGGGCCATCAGCGCCCGCCTCGCCTGCGCCTCGCCCGCGGGCTGGCTGTAGACGCTCGACTGGCCGCCGTGGTCGCGGAAAGTCTCGGGCGCGATCTGCCGGCACGCGTCGCAGTCGATGCAGGTGTCATCGACGAAGAAATCGCCCGGCGTGTTCTCCGGCAGCCGCTTAGCAGGGTTCGCCATGATTTGCAGAAGTGACGAGTGACGAGTGACAAGTGACAAGAAGGAGCAGACCGCTCCGCCTCACCCCTCGTCACTCGTCACTCGTCACTCGTCACTCCTCTTATCACTCATCGCTCGTCACTCGTCACTCGTCACTTATCACCGTTCACTTTCCCAGGCCGTCAACGACGAGCCGGGAGAGGCGCGACATGAGGTGCAGCGCCGGGTTGTCGTCGGTCCAGTCGGTCTCGGGCATGTCGTCGCAGGTGACGGCGAGGGCGATGCGGCCGCGAGGGTGGTAGATGATGCCCACGTCCGCGCGCAGGCGGTCGAGGGCGCCGGTCTTGTTGGCGACCGGGTGCTGCCACTGGTAGCGGAAGATGCCGTCGTGGTACTGCTGCCGCCTGAGCAGCTCGATCATCTCCTTCGAGGCGGCGGGGCCGACGAGTTCGCCGCGCTCCATCAGTTCGAGCAGCGCGACCATCTCGCGCGGCGTGCTCCGGCCGAGGCCGAAACGCTTGTTGGCCTCGATCCTCCACTCGGCGCTCTCGCCGCCGCCCCCGACCTTGCGCATCGAGCGCGTCTCCGAGAGGCCCAGCGACTCCATCCGGCGGTTAACGGCGTCGGCGCTCAAATGATCGAGCGCGAGGTTGGTGGCCGTGTTGTCGCTGACGGTAATCATCAGAGTCACGGCGTCTCTTAAGGTGAGCCGCAGCCCGTCCGAGAGGTCTTTGAGGACGCCCGAGCCCGAGACCTTCTTCTCTTTAGTCAGCGTCAGTTCGTCGGCCCACGTGGCGCGCCCCTCGGCCACTCGCGCGAACGCCTCGACCATGATCGCCACCTTAATCGTGCTCGCGGTGCGCACACGGTCGTCGCCGCCGTAAGAGTAGACGGCGCCCGTGTCGAGGTTCTTGGCGTAGAGGCTGACCGTGCCGCTGAAGTTAGAGACTTCCGCGCGCACGCGGCGGTCGAGCCATTCGGGCACGGCCGGGGCGGCGGCCGGCGTGGCTGCCGGCGTGGTCGCTGGACTCACTGACTCGGGCGCGGGTTTCGCGGTGACGGACGCGGGGGCAGGCTTCGGCGACTCGGGGGCCGGCGCCGGTTTCGTTCGCGCGGGTGCCTGCGCCGGCGCGGCCTGCGCGCGGGCCGAGGCCGCCGGGGCGGCCAGCGTGAAGAGTGCGAGCATGAAGAGGAGGCTTCTCATCGTCGGTTCGTCTCCGTCGTTTTCGGGATGGGGGCCGGAGCGCCGCGGCCGGCCGGGTCAGCGCGCCTGCCGGACGAAGTCGCGCGTGCGCGCATCCTGCGGGTCGTTCAGGAGCCGCGCGGTCTCGCCGGCCTCGACGACCTCGCCGCCCTCCATGTATAGCAGCCGGTCGGCCAGGCCTTCGAGGAACTGGATCGAGTGCGAGACGACGACCATCGTGTGGCCGTGGCCGACGAAGCCGCGCAGGGTCGCGCGCAGCTCGTTGCTGCGGCGGGGGTCGAGCGCGCTCGTCGGCTCGTCGAAGAGGAGCACGTCGGGCCTCATCGCCAGCGCGCGGACGATGGCGACGCGCTGCTGCTCGCCGCCCGAGAGCGATTCCGGGTAGCGCCCCGCCGCGGCGCGCAGGCCGACGGCTTCTAACAGTTCGAGCGCGTGCGCCTCGGCCTCGGCCCGCGGGGTCTTGAGGACGTGGACCGGCGCCTCGACGACGTTGCCGAGCACGGTCAGGTGCGGGAAGAGGTAGAGGTGCTGGAAGACAGTGCCGACCTGCCGCCGCAGGCGCGCGACGCGCCGCCGGTATTCGGGCTCTGGCAGGCCGGCTTCGAGCCGCACCGCGTCGCACACGACCGCGCCGCCGTCAACCCGTTCGAGCCCGTTCAGGCA
The DNA here is from genome assembly GCA_035645715.1 of Pyrinomonadaceae bacterium. Classification (GTDB taxonomy): domain Bacteria; phylum Acidobacteriota; class Blastocatellia; order Pyrinomonadales; family Pyrinomonadaceae; genus QHXN01. The sequence continues at coordinate 168,904 of DASQMB010000040.1, read as the reverse complement.
GCGCAACAGGGTGGTCTTGCCGCTGCCCGAGGCGCCGATGACGCCGAGCACCGTGCCGGCCCCGACCTCGAAGCTGATGCCGCGCAGAAGCTCGCGCCCGGCCGCGCGCTTGCGCACCTCCTCGGCCCGGATCACGCCGCCACCTCCGCCGCGGCCTGCTGCCCGCCGCGCCCGTGCCGCAGGCGCAGTTCGAGCCTGCGCGCCAGGTGAGCCAGCGGCAGACTCATCAGGAGGTAGAAGCACGAGACGATGACGCCGAGCAGCAGGAACTCGCCCGTGGCGTTCGCCAGCTCGCGGTAGGCCGTCGCCAGCTCCCAGACCGAGATGGCGAAGGCGACCGAGGTGTCCTTGAAGAGCGAGACGAAGTCGTTCGTCATCGGCGGAAGCGCCACGCGGAAAGCCTGCGGGAAGATGACGCGGCGGAAGGCCAGCAGCGGCGTCATCCCCAGAGAGTAGGCCGCCTCGTACTGCCCGCGCGGGACCGCGTCGAGCGCCGCGCGGTAGACCTGCGACTCGTAGGCCGCGTAGTTGAGGCCGAGGCCGACGAGGGCCGTCAGCCAGCCCGGCATCGCCAGCCCGAGCTTCGGCAGCCCGAAATAGAGGAACAGGAGCTGGACGAGGACCGGCGTGCCGCGGAAGAACTCGATGTAAGCGGTCGAGAGGACGCGAAGCCAGATCGGCCCGCGCGACTGGCCGAGCGCGAGCGCGAGCCCGAGCGACACGGCGATCAGCATCGCGCCGAACGAGAGCAGGACCGTGACGAGCGCCGCCCGCGTCAGTCGCCAGACGGCCTCGCGCCAGTTGAAGCCGGCGGCGGCCGTCACTTCCAGCTTGAGCGCTTCGGGTTTGTCAACGCCGGTAAGCGCCGCGGCCTGCAACTCGGCCTGCGCCTCGTTCCAGAGGTTCCAGCGGCGGAGGATTTTTTCGAGCGTCCCGTCGCGCGTGATGCGGTCGATGGCCGCGTCCACCTCGGCCTTCAGGGCCTCGTCGCCACGGCGCAGCCCGACGACGTAGGCGCCGCGGTGGAAGGGCTCGCCCGCCGGCCGCAGACGCGGGTTCGCGCGCGCGTAGTACATCTCCATCGGCACGTCCATCAGCACCGCGTCGATGCGCCCGAGCTCAAGGTCGCGGTAGGCGCCCACGGGGTCCTGGTAGCCTTTGAACCTGTACCCCCGGCTTTCCAGCAGGCGGGAGGCGACCGTGTTGCCGAGCGTGCCGACCACGCAGGACTTGCGGCAATCTTCGAGCGAGCCGAGGCGCGCGTCTTCGCGCCTCACGGTCAGTTGGAGCTGGAAGAGGTAGTAGGGCTTGCTGAAGAGTATCTGCTCGGCGCGGTCGGCCGTCGGCTCAAGTCCGTTGACGATTACGTCGAAGGCGCCGCGGCGAAGCGCCGAGACGATAGTCTCCCAGTCGGTCGGCACCAGTTCCGCCCGGCGGCCCATCGCCGACGCCAGCGCCTCGACCATCTCCTTCTCGTAGCCGACGTACTGCTCCGGGTGCGCCGGATCGGCGAAGACGTAGGGCGCGCCCCCGCTCGGGTCGGCGCCCCAGCGCAACACCCCCTGCGCCGCGGCGACGCCCGAAGCCGAGGCCGCAAACAGGGCGGCGAGCGCCAACCGACGGACTAAACCGCGGGCACGGACCCTCATCTTCGCCTCCGACCTTTCATCACGTCGCCTCTCATGTTTGGCCGCGCCGCGCGTCAGGGTGCGGCCGCCCCGTCGCTCACCGCCCGCCCCCGACCGACTCGGCGACGAACCCCTCAAGTGCATCGAGGTAAACTGCGCCGCCAACCACGACCAGGTCGTTATGCCCTGCGCCGGCCACGACGTGGAGGCGCTTCGGCTCGGGGGCTGCGTCGTAGAGCTTGCGGCCCTGTTCGACGGGGATGATCTCGTCGCGGTCGCCGTGGGCGACGAAGACGGGGCAGTTGACCCGCGGCAGCTTCGAGACCGTGTCGAACCTGTACTTCGCCAGACGGTGCGCGGTGCGCGGCAGCCACGGCAGGATGGCGGCCGCCATGTCGCTCGCCGAACTGAGGCCCGATTCGAGGACCAGCGCGCCGCACGGCCTGCGCGAAGCCACGTCGGCCGCGGCGGCAGTCCCGAGCGACTGCCCGTAGAGCACCAGCCGGCGCGGGTCAACGCGCATCTCTCCGACGACGTATGAGTAGGCCGCCTCGGCGTCGGCGTAGAGGCCGCGCTCGCCCTCGACCTGGCCGTCGCTGCGGCCGTAGCCGCGATAGTCGAAGAGCAGCACGTCGGCGCCGCGCCGGCCGAGGTCCGCGCCGAGCCAGGCGGCGTAACTTATGTTGCCGCCGTTGCCGTGGAAGTAAAGGATGGTGGCGCGCCCGGCCCCGCCGTGCCCCTCGGCCGCGCCGGCCCCGGCAGGCCCGTTCCGACTTTCGCTTTCGCCGCCTGCTTCAGAACGCCCGGCCGCCTCTGCCGGGCGCGACGTGCCTGCCGCGCGAAAGAACCAGCCGTGAAGCCGCACGCCGTCGGCGGTCACGAACCACACGTCCTCGGCGCCGGCGGGCGCGTCCCAGGTGCCGCGCGCCGGCGCGCGTTCGGGGTGAAAGGTGGTGGCGGCCTCGAACCGGCGCAGGAGGACGAAGCCGAGCGGCAGGCCGACGAGCGCGAGTGTCAGGACTGAGAACATGGCTTTGCGCGCGGCGAGGCGGCGTTCGCCCCGCCTCAATGCCTGGTACGATTCGGAGAAGAACATGCTGGCGTGCGGCCCGCCCGGTAAGAACGGCAGCCGCCCTTTGGGCGTAGATGAGTGCAGGGCTTTACACGAAGACCTGCGTGCGGCGTCTCCCGAAGTCGTGCTCGGAGAAGAGCCGGAGGATCGCCCGCGCGATCTTCTCGCCGCCGGCCGCAGAGGGCTCGATGGGGTTGGCGTAGTCGGCCTCCTCGTCGCAGACGAGGCGCAGGTCGATGAGCGGGAGGCCGGCGGCGAAAGCCTCGCGGATGATCACGTCGTTGAAGACCGAGAGGGCCGTTACGGCGAGGCGCTGGGCCAGCGGGTCCCTGAACTTCGGGTCGTAGATCGTGCAGACGCCGAACCTCCTGCCCATCCTCCCCAGCCGGTGCAGCATCTCGCGGTAGTCCGCGGCGAAGTCGCGGGCGATGTCGGCCAGCCGTCCCAGCACTTCGGCGCCCGACGAGGCGCGCTCTTCGAGCAGCCCCGTGTGGGCGAGCGCGTCGTTGCCGCCCGCGCTGACGACGAGGTGTGTGGCTCCCTCCGGCAGCCGGTCCAACTGCCGGCCGACGCCGCAGACGACGCTTCCGTCTACGGCCAGCAGCGTAGCCTCCCATCCGCGCGGGGCGAGCCGGCGCAGGTGCGCCAGCACGTCCGGCCCGCGCCCCACGTAAGCCCCGTTGTCGAAGACCGAATCGCCCAGCAGAACCACGTGAGGCACCGCTTCAATCCCTCCCCTTGCCGGCCCCGGCCGAGTGGCGTTCGAGGTAGTCGAGCAGAACGTTCGACATCACCTTGACGCCGACCACCAGGCTCTCTTCGTCAACGTCGAACTCGGGCGTGTGCCAGCCGGCCGTGATTCCTTTGGCGCGGTTGCCGACGCCGAGGAAATAGTAGAAGCCGGGCACGACCTTCTGGAAGTGCGAGAAGTCTTCGGCCGGCATGAAGGGTTTGATGGCGACGGCGTTCTCTGCGCCGACGACGCGGCGGATCGTGGGCAGCGTCTCCTCGACCAGCGCGGGCTCGTTGTAGGTGGAGGGGATGCCCTCCTCGAACTTCAGCTCGTAGGCGGCGCCGTAGGCGGCCGTGACGTTCGAGAGCGTCTCGCGCATCAGCGCGATTGCGCGCTCGCGCACCTGCTCGCTGAAGGCGCGCATGGTGCCGGTGAGTGTGACCTCGCCGGCGATGATGTTGTGGCGCTGGCCGCCGCGCACCGTGCCGAGGGTGATGACGAGTGGTTCGAGCGGGTCTATGCGGCGGCTGCGGATGTGCTGCAAGGCGAGCACGCACTCGGCCGCGATGACCACGGCGTCGGAACCGAGGTGCGGCTGAGCGCCGTGCGCGCCCTTGCCGCGGACGGTGATCGAGAAGGTGTCGGCCGAGGCCATCGCCGGCCCCGAGTGATAGCCGATCTGCCCGGCCTGCAAGTTGGGCTCGGTGTGGAGGCCGAAGATGGCGCGCGGGCGCGGGTTCTCAAGCGCCCCCTCCTTGATCATCAGCTTCGCGCCGCCCTCCTCGCCGGGAGGCGGCCCCTCCTCGGCCGGCTGGAAGATAAACTTGATCGTGCCCGGGATGTCGGCCTTCATCCGGCTGAGGACTTCTGCCACGCCCAGCTCGACCGTCGTGTGCACGTCGTGGCCGCAGGCGTGCTTGACGCCGGGGTTGCGCGACTTGTAGGGCACGTCGCGCGACTCGGTCACGGGCAGCGCGTCCATGTCTGCGCGGACCGCGACGACCGGACCGGGACGGCCGCCGACGAGCAGGGCTGTTACGCCGTGCTTCGCCACACCGGTCCTGATGTCGGTCAGCCCGAGGGCGCGCAGGCGCTCGGCGACGACGCGGCCGGTGCGCTCCTCGCGGTTCGACAGCTCGGGGTGCATGTGGAAGTCGCGCCGCTGCTCGACGAGGGCGGCGCGGATGCGCTCGGCCTCGCGCGCGATCCTCTCCTCGCGCGACTCCGGCGCGGAGGCCGTGCGGGCGCCGGCGCGCGACGGGCCTTCGCCTGTCCGAGCCGCAGCCGCGTGCCCGGCGAGCAGCGCGCAAGTCAGGATGTAAATCAGGAGACGTTTCATCGCACACTCCGCGTGTAAAGTTTGGGCCGTGGTCAGTCTGCGAACCGGCGCTGCGTCCGTCGGTAGAGCGTCAGTCCGAACCATAGCTCCCAGAACATCGCCAGCGAGACGAGTGCCGAGACGACAGAGAGCAACTGCGAGTCGGTCACCTTGCGGACGACGACGTACACGTCGCCCGAGATGCCGAGCGCCAGCGGGACCAGCGCGGCCACGACGAAGCGCGAGGCGAAGCGGTGGAAGTGTTCGGTCTCGTCGCCCTGCTCGACGATGCGGTGGTAGGCGGCGGGCGTCATAAGCAGGATGATGGTCAGCGCCATCATCAGCAGGCTCAGGAGGTGAACGTATTTCGCCCCGTCCGGCAACTGCGTGAAGCTCTCGGTCAGCACGGCGATGAACTGGAATCCGAGCAGGGCCTGCGCCCCCGGCAGGAGAACGCGCGCGTCCGTCAACACCTGGTCAATCCTGTCGCTGATCGAGGCGCCGCCCCTCCCGCCGTCGCCGTCGCGGCCGTCCGGCTTCGCGTCCATCCGTTCGCGGGGGTCGTTTTCGCCTCCGGCGCGCGGTTCGTCGCCCCGGCGGCCCGCCCCCCCTCCCACGCCCACGCCCGCAGCCAAATCGCCTGCCGTCATCTCTTCCTCCACCCGCGTCGAGCCCTGCGTCAAGTCCCGCGCCGCGCCCTGTCCCGTCCCCGGAGGCGCGCCCGCCTCGACGACGCCGGCCTCGCCGGCCTGCGTCCCGTCGCTCATGATGCCCGGCGCCGGCGCGGCCGAGACGTGCGCCACGATGCTGTTCGGGCCGCGCTCAGGGGCGGCGGCTCCGGCGCGTGCGCGGCGGTGGTAGAACTCAAGCAAGTACCAGAAGAAGAGCCCGGCCGCCAACACAACGAAGCCGGCCGCCACGGCCCACTTGCGACCGACGATCTGCTCGCCGGCCACGAACAGGTTGAGGCCGAGGGCGAACGCGAAGGGCAGCAGCGCCCAGAGCATCACCCGCGAGGTGAACTTGCGCAGTTCTTCCGTGTCCTCGCCGCGCTCGACGATACGGTGGTAGGCCGTCGGCGCCACGAGCAGCCCGACGGCCAGCAGCATCAGCCCGAGCCCGCAGAGCAACAGCGCCTGCGACCAGACCGGCAGCGCCTCGAAGCCCTCCTCGAAGGCCGCGCGGAACTGGAATCCGAGCAGAACCTGCGCGCCGAAGACGAGCATCCGCGCCTCGCCGAGCCCGCTCCTGACCCTGTTCTTAAGCTCCGCCATCCGTGACCCCCGAAAGAGTGGTGGCGGCCGGCTCGCCGCCGCCGCGGTAGAGCTTCGCCAGCTCGCGCTTGAGGACTTTGCCCGTCGGCCCCTTCGGCAGACGCTCGACGACGTGGACGACCTTCGGGCACTTGTAGTCGGCCAGGTGCTCGCGGCAGTAGGCTGCGACCTCCTCGCCCGAGGCCGCCGCGCCCGCCTTTATGACGACGCAGGCCGCGACCTCCTCGCCGTAAAGCTCGTCGGGCACGCCGAAGGCCGCGGCCTCGGCCACGGCCGGGTGGCGGTAGAGCAGCTCGTCTATCTCGCGCGGGTAGATGTTCTCGCCGCCTCGGATGATCATGTCGGACTTGCGGTCCACGATGTAGAAGAAGCCTTCGCGGTCGCGGTATCCCACGTCGCCGGTGTGAAACCAGCCGCCGCGGAAGGCCCGGCGCGTCGCCTCCTCGTTGCGGAAGTAGCCCTTGAAGACGTTCTCACCGCGGAGGACGATCTCGCCCTGCTCGCCGTCGGGCAGCTCTCGGTCCTCTTCGTCCACGACTCTCATCTCGTTGCCGATGGGGAGGCCGCACGAGCCGGGCCGGCGCCTCTCGTCGGGCGGGTTGAAGGTCGAGCGGCAGGTGGACTCCGACAGCCCGTAGCCTTCGACGACGAGACAGCCGAACGTTCGCTCGAACCTCCGCAGCACCTCGGCCGGGACCGGCGCCGAGCCGCACATGGCGAAGCGCAGCCGCGACACGTCCAGCCCCTCCGGCACGCCTTCGGGGTAGCGGGCCAGCAGCATCGAGAGCATCGTCGCCACCGAGCCGAAGGAGGTCGCGCCGCCTTCGGCGACGGTCTGCCAGAAGCGTTTGGCCGAGAAGCGCGGGGCGACGATTGTGGAGCCGCCGGCGTAGAGCGCGCTCGCGGTCGTCACCGTCACGGCGTTCATGTGGAAGAGCGGCATCACCGTCAGCAGCCGGTCGTCGGCGGTAAAATTCAGCCACTCGACGATCTGCCGCGCGTTGGCGACGAGGTTGGCGTGCGTCAGCAGACAGCCCTTCGGCCTCCCCGTAGTCCCCGAGGTGTAGATGATGACGGCCTCGTCCTCGGGCACGATCTCGGTCGCGCGCCAGGGGTCTACGCCGGTGCCATCATGAGGACCATCGAATTCGGCGGTGTCGCGCGGCTCGTAATCGAAGGCGACCGCGTGCGCGAGGGCGGACGCGGCGGCCCTCACCTGTGCGACCTGTTCGGCGAACTCCGAGCCGTAGAGCAGCGCCTTCGCTCCCGAGTCGGAGACGACGAAGCTCAGCTCCTCGGGCTTCAGGAGCGAGTTGACGGGGCCGGCCAGCGCGCCGAGCTTGAAGCAGGCGAAGTAGGCGACGACGTACTCGGCGCCGTTCGGCAGCAACAGGCTGACGGCGTCGCCCTTCGAGACGCCGAGCGACGCCAGCAGGCGGGCCGTGCGGTCCACGGCGCGGTCGAAGGCGCGGTAGGTGTACTCGCGCCCGTCGGCCTCGTTGACGAGGAAGACTTTCTCGGGGCTCGCGGCGGCGCGCTCTTCGAGCAGGCCGCGCAGGTTCTTCTGCATCCTTCGGCTTTCAGCGAATCGGGTCAGTTTTCGGGCACGGGCGGCGCGCCTACTGTGCTATATTTCCGCCGCGTTTGGAAAGTCGCGCCGCCGCACCGGCCACGCCTCACGGCCGGCCCGGTCGCCGACAGCTTAGCGAATCGGCTCTCTCTTTCACAACGCCCCGGCACCGACACATGGAAACATACCGAAACTTCGTCAACGGCAAGTGGGTCGAGTCCGTCTCGCCCAACCGCGTCGAGAACCTGAACCCGGCCAACACCGGCGACGTGCTCGGCACAGTCCGCCTCGCCACACGCGACGAGGCCCGCTCGGCCGTCGAGGCCGCGGCCGAAGCCGCACGGTCCTGGCGGCAGACGCCCGCCCCGGCCCGCGGCCGCATCGTGGCCCGCTTCGCGCGGCTGCTCGAAGATCATAAAGAGGAGTTGGCCGCCCTGCTCACGCGTGAGGAGGGCAAGACGCTCTCAGAGTCGCGCGGCGAGTTGCAGCGCGCCGCCAACGTGGCCGAGTTCGTCGCCGGCGAGGCCCGGCGCTTAAACGGCGAGACCATCCCGTCCGAGCTGCCCTCGAACTTCGCCTACACCCTCAAGCAGCCGCACGGGGTCGTCGCCATCATCACGCCCTGGAACTTCCCCGTCGCCATCCCCGTCTGGAAGCTGGCGCCGGCGCTCGTGGCCGGAAACACGGTCGTCTTCAAGCCGGCGACGCTGACGCCCGCCACGGCCGTCCGCGTCGTCGAGCTGTTTCAGGAGGCGGGCCTGCCGCCCGGCGTCCTCAACCTCGTGCTCGGCTCGGGCTCAGAGGCCGGCGACGAGATCGTCAACCACAGGGCCGTGCGCGCCATCTCGTTCACAGGCTCGAACTCGGTCGGCGTCAAGCTCTACGAACAGGCGGCGCGAAGGGGCGTCCGCGTCCAGTGCGAGATGGGCGGCAAGAACCCTGTGGTCGTGCTCGAAGACGCCGACCTCAACCTCGCGGCCGAGGCGACGGCGCAGGGCGCCTTCGGCTCGACGGGCCAGCGCTGCACGGCGACGAGCCGCGCCGTCGTCGTAGACGCCGTGGCCGACAACTTCATCGAGCGCATCATCGCCCGCGCCGAGGCCATGAAGGTGGGCGACGGCTCGCAGCCCGACACGGAGGTCGGCCCCGTCGTGGACGGCTCGCAGTTCAAGACCGTGCTCCGCTACATCGACGCGGGCCGGGAGGACGGCGCGAGCCTCGTCGCCGGCGGCGAGCCGGCCCGCGGCCACGGCCTCTCGAAGGGCTTCTTCGTGCGGCCGACGGTCTTCGTCGGCGTCACGCCCGAGATGCGGATCGCGCGCGAGGAGATTTTCGGCCCGGTCCTCTCGGTGCTGCGCGTGCGCGACTTTGAGGAGGCGCTGCGCGTCGCCAACGACAGCGAGTACGGACTCTCCTCCTCCATCTTCACCAACGACGCCGCCCGCATCTTCCGCTTCGTGGACGAGATCGAGACCGGCATGACCCACATCAACTCGCCCACCACCGGCGGCGAGGCCCACGTCCCCTTCGGCGGCACCAAATCAACAGGCGTCGGCGACTTCGAGCAGGGCTCGACCGCCCTCGACTTCTACACCGAGCTGAAGGTCGTCTACGTTGACTACACCGGCCGCAGGCGCGAAGGCAATCTCTACTGAAGCGACTTTCAAGGAGCCCCGATGAGCACCGCCGAACAGACCGAGACACGGCAGACCGACACCGTCGCCAAGCAGCGCGAATACCTCTTCCCGGCCGTCGCCACCTACTACCGCGAGCCCGTCGCGCTCGTGCGCGGCGAGGGCATGTACGTCTGGGACGAACCCGGCAACCGCTACCTCGACTGCTTCGGCGGCGTGCTCACCATCAGCGTCGGCCACTGCCACCCGAAGGTGACGGAAGCCGTCGTCGAGCAGGCCCGCACGATCCAGCACACCTCGACTCTCTACGCCAACCGCCCGCAGGCCGACCTCGCCGAGAAGCTGGCGCAGATTACGCCCGGCCGCCTCAAAAAGTCGTTCTTCACGAGCAGCGGCACGGAGGCCGACGACACGGCCATCCACGCCGCCAAGCACGCCACCGGCCGCCACGAGATAGTAGTCCTGCGTCACAGCTACTCGGGCCGTTCGGCGACTGCGCTCTCTGCCGTCGGCCACTCGACCTGGCGCCACCTGCCCGCGCAGGTGCCCGGCATCGTCCACGCCCGCGCGCCCTACTGTTACCGCTGCCCGCTCAAGCTCAAGTACCCCGACTGCGGCCTCGCCTGCGCCGAGGACATCGAAGACCTCATCATGACGACCACGACCGGTGAGATCGCGGCCTTCATGGCCGAGCCCATCCTCGGCGTCGGCGGCTTCATCGTCCCGCCCGAGGGCTACTTCGAGCGCGCCGTCGAGATCGCGCGAAAACACGGCGGCCTCTTCATCGCCGACGAGGTTCAGACCGGCTTCGGCCGCACCGGCGACAAGTGGTTCGGCATCGAGCACTTCGGCGTCGAGCCCGACATCATCACCTCGGCCAAGGGCATGGGCAACGGCGCGCCCGTCGGGATGACGACCGCCACGCCCGAGGTCGCAGACAAGTATCCGGGCCTCACCTTCTCGACCTTCGGCGGCAACCCGGTCTCGATGGCCGCGGCGCTGGCCGTCATCCGCGTCGTCGAGGAGGAGAACCTGCGTCGCAACGCGGCCGAGACCGGCGGCTACCTGCGCGCCCGCCTCGAAGAATTGAAGGAGCGCCACGCGGTCGTCGGCGACGTGCGCGGGATGGGACTGATGCAGGCGCTCGAACTGGTCAAGGACCGCGAGACGAAGGAGCCGCACCCGGACGCCGTGGTCCGCGTCTTCGAGGAGACGAAGCGGCGCGGCGTCCTCGTCGGCAAGGGCGGGCTCTACGCCAACGTCATCCGCACGGGGATGCCGCTCGTCGCCACGCGCGACCACGTAGACGAGTTGGTCGAGGCGCTCGACGCCGGCCTCACCGTCGCCGCGGCCTGAAGCCTGAACCCGGCCGCGCCCTGCCCCTTGGTCCGAGGGCGGCCGAAACCCGAGCCCGTGCCGGGCCGCCGTCCACTTTCGACGGCGGCCCGGCACGGGCTTTATCATTGCCGCATGCGCCGTGACGTGGTCGTGATCGGGGGCGGGGCCGCCGGGCTGATGTGCGCGGCCGTGGCGGCCGGGCGCGGGCGCCGCGTCGTCCTCCTCGAACACAACGGGCGCGTGGGGCGCAAAATCGAGATTTCCGGCGGCGGCCGCTGCAACTTCACCAACCTCCACACGACGCCGAAAAACTTCCTCTCCTCGAACCCACACTTCGCCAAGTCTGCCCTCGCCCGCTACACGCCCGCAGACTTCGTCGCCCTCGTCGAGCGCCACCGCATCCGCTACCACGAGAAGAAGCTCGGCCAGCTCTTCTGCGACGGCAGCTCGCGCGAGATCATCCGCATGCTGCTCGACGAGTGCGAGGCCGCCGGCGCCGAGGTGCTGACCGACTGCCGCGTGCTCTCGGTGAGTAGAAGAGGGGCGGAGGGCGGAAGCGCGGACGCGGGCAGGAAGACGCCCCGGGCCGCCGGTTCCGAGCCGGGATCGGGCGCGAACGACGATGAGAAGGCCGGGGAGGCGGGCCGCGGCTTCGTGGTCGAGACGGGCCGCGGCCGGTTCGAGTGCGAGTCGGTCGTCGTAGCCACCGGCGGCCTCTCGATACCGAAGCTCGGCGCGACCGACTTCGGATACCGACTCGCGCGGCAGTTCGGCCTGAAGGTCGTCGGGCCGCGCCCGGCGCTCGTGCCGCTCACGCTCTCCGAGAAAGACCTCGCGCACTTCCGACCGCTGAGCGGCATCTCAATCGGTGCGGTCGTGCGGGCGGGCGGCGCAGAGTTCGCCGAGAACTTCCTGGTGACGCACCGCGGCCTGAGCGGGCCGGCCGTCCTGCAAGTCTCCTCCTACTGGTCGCCCGGCCAGGCACTCTCGATTGACCTCCTGCCGCAGCTCGACGCCCGCGCCCTGCTCGAAGCGGCGCGGGACAACAACACGAACCTGACCGCCGCGCTCGCCACACACCTGCCGCGGCGCTTCTCGCAGGTCTGGTGCGAGCTCTACGCTCCGCCGCGACAGCCGCGCGCCTACTCCCGCGACGAGCTGCGCCTGCTGGCCGAACTGCTCCACTCGTGGACCGTCGAGCCGACGGGCACAGAAGGGTTTCAAAAGGCCGAGGTGACGGCCGGCGGCGTGGACACAGACGAGCTTTCCTCGAAGACTCTGGAAGCGCGGCGCGCGCGCGGCCTCTTCTTCGTCGGCGAGGTCGTGGACGTGACCGGCCATCTCGGCGGTTTCAACTTCCAGTGGGCCTGGGCCTCAGGCCACGCCGCCGGCCTCCACGCCTGACATTACAGTAAAGAGTTTTTAGTTGGTGGTTTTTAGTTTTTAGAGCAGAGCGGACCGCAGAACTGAAAACTAAAAATTACCAACTAAAAACTCTTTACTCCTCTTCGGAGCCGGCGGGGCCGTGCTGGCCGTCGTTGTGCGCGCGGGGGTGGTGGCGCTCGTAGACGTGGCGGAGGCGGTCGGTGGTGACGTGGGTGTAAATCTGCGTGGTGGCGAGGTCGCTGTGGCCGAGCATGGCCTGGACCGAGCGCGTGTCGGCGCCGTGTTCGAGCAGGTGCGTGGCGAAGCTGTGGCGGAAGACGTGGGGCGAGACCCCCCGGACGCCGGCCCGCGCCGCGTGGCGCTTGAGGATGGCTGAGACCTCCTGCCGCCTGAGCGCCCGCCCGCCAGCCGCGACGAAGAGGTGCGGGCTCTCGTTGCCGCCGAGCAGGTGGCGGCGCACGGCCTCGTACTTCCGCAGCCAGGCGAGGGCCGAACGCCCGACCGGCACGCGCCGCTGCTTGCTCCCCTTGCCCATGCAGCGAACCACGCCCGCCTCCGCGTCGAGGCCCGCCTGTTCGAGCGAGCACAGTTCGGAGACGCGCAGGCCCGTCGCGTAGAGCAGTTCCATCATGGCGCGGTCGCGCACGCCCTCAGGCTCCGCGGCGTCAGGCACTTCGAGCAGGCGCGCCATCTCCTCCTGTGTCAGGAACCGCGGCAGCTTCTGGCCGGCCTGCGGCGAGCTGAGGTCGCCCGTCGGGTCCGTCCTGATGTGGCCGTCAACCAGCAAGTAGCGGTAGAAGCCGCGCACAGCGCTCAGCACCCGCGCCGACGACCGCGCCGACAGCCCCCCGCGCCCGAGCGACATCATGAACTCTCGCAGCTCGCCCTTGCCGAGCGCCTGCGGCTCGCCCCCCAGCCCGGCGGCCCACTTTCGCAGCTTCGCCAGGTCGCGCGTGTAGCTCTCGACCGAGTTGGACGAGAGCCCCTTCTCGACCCTCAGGAAAAGCAGGTATTCGCGGATCAGATCGCGCATCTTGGTGAATGGGTGCTGTTAGTTTTCAGTTTTCAGTTTTCAGTTTTTAGTTATCAATCATCGGCCGACGGTAGTTCGGGGACCGGGGCGGGGAGTTCCAGACTAAAAACTGAAAACTAAAAACCTCTTCACCGCTCAGCTCGTCGGCTTGTCTGGCGAGGGCAGGGTGGCCGTGAAGTCCGAGATGAAGCGGCGTGTGTAGTCGGCCAGCAGCGACTCGACGCGCTCGTGGTCGCGCGAGGCGACGAGCAGACCCGCGTGGTGGCGCTTGTTGAGGCGGAAGACTATCTCCGAATCGGTGTAGGCAGAGGTGTCGGGCCACTCCTGTCGCGCCAGCGAGATGACGATGCCGGCGTAGTCATCTCGCGCGGGCGGCACCTCGTAGTGGCCGTGCTCGCCTGCGACTTCGAGCCGCGCCCACTCGCGCCAGAGGTTGACGCCCGTGGCGGCCTCGACCACCTCGGCGATGTTGGCGCCGCCGACGCGTGCCGCCGTTTCGAGGAAGTAAAAGCGGCCGTCGTGCTGGCCGCGGATGAACTCGGTGTGGGTTACGCCGCGCACCAGGCCGAGGGTGTGGAGCAGGTCGCGGTTGAGGGCTTCGAGGGCCTGCGAGTCGGGCGAGGTGCGGGCCACGGTGCGCGTCATGAAGACGCCGCCGCCGTGTGCGACGGCCATCGGCGGGCGGCCGTACTTGCTGACGGCCGAGAAGACCACTTCGCCGCGGTTGACGATGGAATCGACGTGGAAGATGTCGCCGGGCACGAACTGTTCGAGCAGGTGATAGGATTGCTTGTCGCCGAGGGCTTCGAGCAGCGGCCACAGCTCCTCTGTGCCCGAAACCTTCTTGATGCCGACGGCCGAAGCCTCGGCCCGCGGCTTCAGCATCCAGGGCGGCGCGACGCGCTCGGTGAAGGCGCGTATCCGGTCCCGGTTGAGTGTGTGGACGAACTCCGGGACGAGGACGCCGTGGTCGCGGGCCTTGACGCGCATGGCGAGCTTGTCGCGGAAGTAGCGGGCCGTCGTGTCGCCCATGCCGGGCAGGCGCAGGTGCTCGCGCAGGGCGGCGGCCGTCTCCACGTCGAAGTCGTCGAGCGGGACGAGGCGGTCAATGCGCCGCGTGCGGGCCAGGAAGCTGACGCTCCTGGTCAGCTCGGGCAGGCCGAAGTCTTCCGGCATGTAGAAGACTTCGTCAATCGAGTCGTAGGGCCAGCCGGCCTCGCGCAGCTTTTCGAGCGTGACGAGGATGGTGCGGCAGCCCAGCCTCCGGCACTCGCGGATGAACTCCTCGCCCTTCTCATAGCTGGCGAGGCAGAGGACGGTGAGCGGGCCTGTCTCCGTCAAGCGGCGTCTCCTCCGGCGGCTGATGTGTGTGGAACTCTAAAAGGTGCGCGAACGGCGCGAGCATCATAACTCATCCGCGGCGGCGTTCAAGCCCGTGTGCGCCGCTGCCGCCGGAGAGGGCAGAAGGTTTTTGACGGCATGAAGAGTTTGACCGTCGGAGCCCCCGCGGGGTTCGACCTCGCGCGAACGGCGCGCAGCCACGGCTGGGGCGGGCTGCTGCCATTCGAGCACGGCCCCGGCGGCACGCTCGTCCGCGTGCTCGACTACGGCGGCGCGGCCGGCCCCTTGACCGCGACGATCTCGGCCGCGCCGGGCGGCCTCAGGGTCCGCACCTCGCGGGACGCGTCGGCCGAGGAACGGCGGCGGGTCGCGCGCGACGTGCGCCGCCTGCTGCAGCTCGACGAAGACCTCGCGGGCTTCTACGCCGCGCTCGCGCGCGAGCCCGAGTTCGCCTGGGCCGCACGCACGGGGGCCGGGCGGCTGCTGCGCTCTCCGACCGTCTTCGAGGATTTGGTCAAGTCGGTCTGCACGACCAACTGCTCATGGGCACTGACGGTGAGGATGATCGAGGGGCTGGTCGGCGGGCTCGGGCGCGTGGGCACGGACGGCCGGCGCTCGTTCCCGACGCCAGAGGTGATGGCCCGCGCCCCCGCCGGTTTCTACCGCGAAGTGGTCCGCGCAGGCTACCGCGCGCCTTACCTGAGGGAGTTGGCCGAACGCGTGGCCTCGGGGGAGCTGGACCCGGAATCGTGGCTCGAAAGTGAGCGGCCGACACCCGAACTGAAGCGTGAGATGAAGCGCGTTCGCGGCGTCGGCGACTACGCGGCGGAGAACCTCTTAAAGCTCGTCGGGCGTTACGACGTGCTCGCGCTCGACTCCTGGGTGCGTGCCAGGTTCGCGCGTGCACACAACCGCGGCCGTCCCTGCCCCGACGCCAGGATCGCCCGCCACTACGCGCGCTTCGGAGAGTGGCGCGGCCTCGCCCTCTGGTGCGACCTGACGCGCGACTGGTTCCCCGACGACGCCGCGCCGATGGTGACGGCTGACTGCTGAACGCTGACGGCTCACAGATCAGCCCTGCCGAAGGTGAAGGCCGACGGGCAGAGCGGGCTGAGGACGCACGAGCCGCAGGCGGGCGAGCGCGCCTTACAGACCTTGCGGCCGTGGTAGATGAGCAGGTGCGGGAAGACGATCCAGTCCTTCTTCGGCACCAGCGCCGACAGGTCGCGCTCGATGCGCTCGGCGTTCGTCTGCCCGGTGAGGCCGAGCCGCTGCGAGAGGCGCGTGACGTGAGTGTCCACGACCACGCCCGAGGCCACGCCGAAGGCGTTGCCGAGCACGACGTTCGCCGTCTTGCGCGCGACGCCGGGAAGTTCCAGCAAAGCCCCCATCGTCTCGGGCACTTGGCCGCCGTGCTTCTCTTCGAGCAGGCGCGCGGCCCCCTGAATGGCGCGGGCCTTGTTGCGGAAGAAGCCGGTCGGGCGGATGTCTCGCTCAAGCTCGGTTGGGTCTGCCGCGGCGAAGTCGCCCGCCGTCCGGTACTTGCGGAAGAGTTCGCGCGTGACGAGGTTGACGCGCTCGTCCGTGCATTGCGCCGAGAGGATGGTGGCGACGAGCAGTTGGAGCGGGGTGTCGTAGTCGAGGCTGCAACGCGCCTCGGGATACTCGCGCTTCAACAGCCGGACGATCTTCCTCGTCCTCGTGCCCTCGTCCGTGCGGTCCACGTCTCACCTCGAAGCACCCGGCAGTGCATTCGGACGCCGCCGGGCGTAGAAAAGCGGGAGGGGCATTTCTCTCCCCTCCCGCGAGTTAGAGTGCCGGCGGGGCGGGCGCGTTGAAAAACCGCCCGCCGCCGGCTCTTGGCCGCGGCTTATCTACGGCGGGTGCCGCCCTTACGAGCGCCGCGCTGCCGGGGCTGGCCCGGCGTCCTGCCCTTCGCGGCGCCCTTGCTCATCTCCCTGCGGACCATCTCGGCCACGGCCGCCTGCGGGACGGAGACGCCGACCTCCAACGTGCCGCCCTGCGTCGTGTGCGTGAGGCTTTGAAGCGCGGCCAGCGCGACCTTCACGTTCGGGTCGTTTCTTTTCTTCTGAACCTCCTGACGCAGCGCCGCCACGGCCGCCGTCAGCCCGAACTGGAGCATCCCGTCGAGGGTGGCCGCCTGCTCCGGGCCGGTGGTCAGCACCGCGACGCGGCTCGTGAAGTTCACTTCGTCCATGCCGGTCGAGAGGTTGACCGACCTCAGCCAGCCGAGGATGCGGCGCACCTCTTCGTTCGTGTCGAGGCCGAACTGCTTGACGTATTCGGGCAGGTTCTCGGGCAGGTCCGCGGTCAGACTCATCAGCGCGTTCGGGTCGCGCGCGGCCATGTCCAGCATGACCGGGCTCAGCCCGCCGCTGCCCGCGCCCGCGTCAATCGCCGCCTTCACGTAAGAAGGGACGCCGACGACCAGCGTGTTCGCGTCGAGGGCGACGGCCGCCACTTCCGGGAACGAGAAAGACATGCCGCCGCTGCCCTGAGACTGACCACCGCCGGAGCCCTCCCCGCCACCGCCGGCCGTCGAGCCTTCGCCGCCGGCCGTTGAGCCTCCGCCGCCCGTCGTGCTCTCGCCGCTCGCAGTCCCTTCGCCGCCCTCGCCCATGCCGACGGCCGCGTCGGGCTTCTTCGGCATCTCCAGGATCAGGAGGGTCTTCGAGCCGTAAGTCTCCTCGCGGAACTTCGCCTGGTCTCCGGCGATGGTGCGGGCCAGCACGAGCAGCGAGTTGGCGTTGAAGCTGCCGCGCAGCATCGCGGCCACCTCCGGCGTGGCGGCGCCGCCCTGTGCCGCGGCGGGCACGACCCTCAGGCCGAAGACGACGTAGTCGAGCCCGCGCACGTCCACGCCGCCCTTCTTCGCCTCGTCCACCATCTTCTGATATTCGGCCTTCGGCATCACCCGCGGCATCGCCACGTTGATGAGCCGGTTCGCGTTGACGTAGAGGACGGCCTGCGACCCCGGGAAGCGCGAAAGCGCCTGCCGGGCGTCAGTGTTCGGCCTCTGCGCAGTCTGCGCAGTCTGCGCCGAAGCGACCGAGGCGGCCGCGGCCAGAGCGAGCGCGGCCACAATGCGGGGGAAAATTCTTTTCATGTCTAGTTGGATTCCTTTCAGAAAGCAGGACGGCGGCGGGAAGAGCCACAGCAAGATACCAAACCGGCGGTCTAAATGATAGCCGGAAATTCAAGACGCCGGACGGGAAATGCCCATCGACCGGCCGAGGGCACGGAGGGCCGCGCTCAGCGCCCGCCCGAGACCGGCACCTCGACCGAGAAGTTGCCGCCGCGCCCGGTTTCGCCCGGCGCCGTGTAACGCAGGTCTGCGAAGCGCGCCACGGTCTCGCCCGCGCAGTTGCGGCCGAGCCGCACGACGGGGAACCGCGCGAAATCCAGCAGCACCCTGACGCGCTCGTCGCTCTCGGCCTCGGCCAGCAGCGGGCGCTCCGAAGGCGGGGGCTTCTCGACCCGGAGCACTCTCCCCAGCTCCTCGGTCGTCGTGGGCCGGCCGAGCGTCAACTCGTAGCGGAAAGTGGCCGCGTCGGTCTCGGCCGCGCAGAGCCAGACAGTCGGGTCGGCCAGCGTCGGCATCGCCGCCACCCTCTGCACGCGCTCGCCGCGCCCTGATGCCAGCCCCTCAGCAGCCTCGCGCGCCGCCTCGAACGCCCGCCGGTGAAAGACCGACAACGCGCCCCAGTAGATGACGACGAAGGCGAGCGCCGTCGCCGGCACCGCCCCGCCCCAACGCCCGCCCTTTTTCAAGAGCCGCGCCGCGGCCGCCAGGCAGAGCCCCCCGAACCAGACCGCGTAAGTCCAGGCCGGCAAACTCAGCCCGGCGCGGCCCGGCAGCCAGACCAGCGCCGCCGACAGCGCGACGGCGAGCAGCGCCCACCCCGACACCCGCCACCCCCGGCCCGGCGAGGCCAGGAAGGCCGCGCCCCCGAGCACGAGCCAGAGGTACGGGTCCATAATGAAGACCAGGTCGCCGTAGTACCAGCTAGAGTCCCACGGCTGCCACGGGCGGACGCCGTAGCTGTTGGTCCAATCGAGCAGCGGATGCGAGGCCGCCAGCAGCAGCGAGCAGATGAGGAGTCCCTTAAAATTCGCCGCCGGCGCCCGCCCGCGCCGTCGTGCGTAGAGTCGCTCGCAGCCCCAGACGAGCGCGGGCAACAGCAGCCCGAGCGCGAACGTGCCGACGAGTGAATGGGTGATGCCGCGGTGGTGTTCGAGGTAAAAGCTCGGCCCGCCGGCGAGCGCGACGATGTCGGCGTCCGGCGCGTTGGCGGCCAGCACGCAGGTCAGCGTCGCCAGCGGCGACATGCGTTCGAGCCCGGCCCGCGCGGCCGTCAGCCCGACGAGCGAATGTGTGAGATTGTCCAAGCCCCTCCGGCCCCGGCGTGGCCCTGTGACTTCACCCGACTACAGCTTTCTACAGCTTTGCGCCCACGCGCGGGCCGTCCGGCTCACGCGAAGGCGCAAAGGCGCGAAGGGTCTAACTGTATAAGGAGGCCGACGGCGGCCTCAGGAACCCAGTGGGCCGTGCGAGTCCGGCTCGGGCGGGAGCTGCGCGTGGCGCTCGGGGCTTAGCTCTCGCAGTTTGTCTTCGGCGGACTTTACGGTACTCGACTCGGCGTTCGGCAGCGGCTTGCCGTCGCGGCCCTGTGCCTTGCGCGCGGCTTCGACCACGCCGAAAAGGAGGTCGGCCGCCTCTTCGCGCTTGCCCTGCTTCTCGTAGACCGAGGCCAGGCGCAGTTTCAGACTGTTTTCGGCGATCCGCCGGTCGGAGTCCTTCAGCAGCTCCTGGTAGAGCGCGGAGGCCGCGTCGAACTCCCCGTCGGCCTCGCGCGCCTGCGCCAGCGCGAACCGGGCGCGGGCGCGCACCTCCGTGCCGGCATCGCGGCCGAGCGCCTCCAACTCCTTAAGGCCCTGCTCGCGCTCGACCGTCAGCAGGTTGGTGGCGGCGAAATAGCGGGCCAGCTCGTTGAAAGGCGAGCCGTAGTCCTGCTGGACCTTGCGGAACTCCTCGACCGCACGCTGCGCCCGCTCGCGCTCATTCGGAAAGCTGGGGCCGGTCTGCCCGGCGGCCGGCGTGCCCGAAGTGATCGGCGCCTCGGCGACCTCGATGGCTTTGCCGAGGGCGGCCCGGGCCTCGTCGGCCCGCCGCCCGCTCCACCATGAGTAGACGGAGAAGAGCAGTCCGAGGGCGACGAGGCCGGCGAGGGCGTACAGAATCGTCCAGCCCTTCCCTTCCAGCCGGTCGGTGAAACGGTCGAGAAAGTTCAGGGTCTTGTCGCGGAAGGCGTCGTGCTTGAGCTGCTGGCGGCGTTTCTTTGTCGTTCGGGCCACTGTTTTTCCTTGTGCAAGACCGCGCGACGGGCGCGTTCCAGAATACGAGGGATGAGGCAAAGGCCACACTCTAGCGACGGGCGCGAAAGGTTGTCAAGCAAGGAGAATGAAGCCGTTGACCCTCGAAAACGGGGCGTGTTACGCTGCCGCCCCCGCACCCCGCGAGCCGTGGTCCCAGCCAGAGCATAGACCTTGCGCCGAACGGCCGACGGCCTGCGCGTCACTTCGCGGCGCGCGGCGTGCGGCCGGAGCCGGGAGCCCGGCCGCGACCGCCGGCCATCATAAATTAGCGAGCATGAAATTTTTCGTGGAACAAAGACGGGCGGGCGGGTGTCGAAGGTGGCAGGTCGGCGGGGACAGGCCCGCCGGCAGACCCTCCCGGTTCGACGGAGGCAGCGCGTGAGCTTCGGAGAGCCAATCGCCCTCCGCTCGGAAGCGGAACTGGAGGGGGTTGCCGACTCGGCAGCCGCCACAGACTCGCGCCCGGCCGCAGGGGCCGAGAGACGGTTCCTCGAACGGCTCAGGGCGGGCGACTCGGCGGCCTTCGACCGGTTGGTCGAGGAGCGTTCGGGCGACATCTATGCACTGCTCTACCGCCTGACCGAAGACCCGGAGGAGGCGCGCGACCTGACGCAGGAGACTTTCCTGCTGGCGTTCCGCAACATCTCTGGCTTCCGCGGCGACGCCGACTTGAAAACCTGGCTCTACCGCATCGCCGTCAACCAGGCGCGCAACCGCTGGCGCTGGTGGAAACGGCGACGGCGCGACCGCACGGTCTCGCTCGACGCGCCGGCGGCCGAAGGGCTCGAAGCCCCGCTCTCGGCCAGCATCGCCGGGAGCGGCGAAGACCCTGAGCGGCAGGCGCTGGCGCGCGAGCGCGAAGGCGTCCTGCTCGCGGCCCTCGGCACGCTCGGCCGTGGCTACCGCGAAGTTATCGTCCTGCGCGACATCGAGGGCCTCAGTTATGAGGAGGTCGCCGCCGCGCTCAACCTGAACGTCGGGACCGTCAAGTCCCGCCTCAACCGCGGCCGGCTCGAACTGCGTCGCCGGCTCGAAGGCTCTTTGTAAGTGAGTTTTTAGTTTCCAGTTTTTAGCCTGGTCTTGGCCGGGGCGTCTAAAAACCGGAAACTGGAAACTAAAAACTGTCTTTCCGGATGGCTGCCCCGCCCCGGCTTCAACCTGAAAACCCGGTGCCAGGTGGGTCAGGAAGCGGCGGCAGGGCTGGTCCGGGCGCGGGTTTGAAGCTCCGAATAACTTCGCGCGGCCGCCGACGGGTTTTGAAAACGAGGCCAGCAACACCCGTCTTCTTGCTTTCGCCGGCGCCGCGCACGCGAGCCTTGAATTCTTCTGCCCGGCCGCCCCGCCTGAGTTGCTTCCTTACGTAAGGGAGCAGCCGGGGTCGGCCAGCCATCCGGAGACGCGCGTGGCGCCGCGCGCGCGCGCCGGGCCTCTCGGAGCCTCACGCTCCGGCCCGTCGCAGGCGGCCCTGAAACCATGTTGACCTGTGAGCAGTCGCAAAGACTCTTCAGCCCACACCTCGACGGCGGACTCTCGCCCGAGGAGAGGGGCGCTCTCGGCTCTCACCTCGCAGCCTGCCCCGTCTGCCGCGCCCGCCTCGAAGAGACGCGCTCGATTGTGCGCGGCCTCTCGCTCGTGGCCCGCCCGGCCCCGCCGCCCGACCTCGCCGCCTCGATCAAGCGCGCCCTCGTCATCGAGCGCGCGGCACTGGCCGAGTCCCCGCGCCTTTCGTTCGGCGAGCGCCTGCGGCAATGGATCGAGCCGCGGCTGATGCCCTACACCGCCGCCGCCTTCTACACCTCACTGCTGTGCCTCGTCATCTTCGGCGTGCTGCGGCAGCAGATGGTGATTCTACGCAACCTGGCCGAGATTGAACGTCTCGAAGCCGGCCTGCACGGTGACGCCGTCTGGGTCGGCGGCCGCCCCGTCTACGACGTGACCCGCTCGCTCGCGCCCGACATCTCGGCCGCCCGCGCCCCCTTCGGCGCCGAGTCGCCGACCATCAACCCGCGCGGCGCGCTGGCCGCCCTCACCTACTCCCCCTCCGACGGCGACCCGAACGACGACGACATGATCGTGGTGGCCGACGTGTACGGTAACGGCAGCGCCTCGCTGGCCGAGGTGGTCGAGCCGCCGCGCAACCCCCGCGCGCTGCGCGAGTTGGAAGACGCGCTGCGCAAGGGGCCGGCCTTCGTGCCGGCCACGCTCGACCGCCGGCCGCAGACGATGCGCGTCGTTTTCGTCCTCCAGAAGATGAACGTGGACGAGAGCAAACCGCAGGAGAGCTTCTGACCAGAACGGCCCGCCGCGAGCGGGCCGGCCCCTATGAAACGACTGCGCCCGGCGGCGAACTCGGATTCGCCGCCGGGCGCAGTCGTTTAGTCGGCCCTCCCACCGCACCGGCGAGGCGCTCGCCGTCGCCCGTCCCTCGCAGTTTGACTCGCCAACGCCCGCGCATAATACTAGCGCGCCTTGCACAACAGACGCGGCAGACGAAGGGACAGACGACGAATTACATGGCGCGAGTGAAACGGATTGGCGTGCTGACGGGCGGCGGCGACGCGCCCGGACTCAACCCGGCGATCAAGGGGCTGGTCTACCGCTCTAACGAGCACGGCGTCTCGGTCGTCGGGCTCTACGACGGCTGGCGCGGGCTGATGAGCCCTGCGGCCGACGGGCTCGAACTCGACCGCTCGAAGGTGCGGCGCTGGGACCGCGACGGCGGCACCAACCTCGGCTCGTCGCGCACCAACCCCTTCCGCGCGACCGACGAGGCCGGCGAGCGCATCGACCGCTCCGCCGAGGTGCTGGAAAACATCGAGCGCCTCGGGCTCGAAGCCGTCGTGGCCTGCGGCGGCGAAGACACCCTCGGCGTGGCGGCCCGCCTCTCCGAAATGGGCGTGCCCGTCGTCGGCATCCCGAAGACGATTGACAAGGACCTGGCCGGCACCGACTACACACTCGGCTTCGACACCGCCCTGCGGAACGTTACCGAGGTCATCGAGCGGTCGCGCACGCCGGCCGGCTCGCACGGCTGGGTGCAGGTCGTCGAGGTGATGGGGCGCCACGCCGGCCACCTCGCGCTCTGGTCGGGCGCGGCCGGCGGCGCCGACCTGATCCTCATCCCCGAGCACCCCTTCCGCTACGAGAAAGTCTTCAGCCACCTCCGCGCGCGCCTCGGCGAGTCGCGGCCCGGGATGCCGCGCGACCCGGCGCGCCCGCGCTACTCGGTCGTCGTCGTGGCCGAGGGCGCCTACGCAGAGGACGGCGAGCTGGTGACTGTTGACGACCGCCACGACGCCTTCGGCCACGCCCGCCTCGGCGGCATCGGCGAGGTACTGGCGCGCCGCATCATGTCGGAGACAGACTACGACGCGCGCTCGGCCATGCTCGGCCACCCGCAGCGCGGGGGCTCGCCCTCCCCTGTTGACCGCCTGATGGGGCTGATGTTCGGCGCGCGCGCGGCCGACGCCGTGGCCGCAGCGCAGTTCGGGAAGATGGTCTCGGCGCGGGGCATCGCGCCGGCCTGCGACCTCTCGCTCGTCGAGATCGCGGAAGTGCTCGGCCGGCTGAACACGGTGGACGTGGCACGCCACTACGACACGGAGCGCTACCATCTGAAGGGCATCGCAATGTGAGCCGTAGACGCCCGCACCCGAAAGCGGGAAAGCAGAAAGAGGATGACGGGCACGGTGCCCGTCATCCTCTTTCTGCCGGTGGCTCAAGTTTCTGTTGGCGGCTCAGGGCCGGGGCGGCCGCAGGCCGTGGTCGCCGACGGTGCTGCGGCGGCCGAAGCGGCGGTCAGATGGCCGGCAGGATGTCGTCGAGCGTCCTCAGCAAATCCTGGCCGCGCAGGCGCGGCTGCCCCCTCTTATAGTTGTTGGTCGAGAGCACCTTGCCGTCGGGGCCGACCAGCACGGTGGTCGGGAAACGGTCAATGCGGTAGCTCCGCTGGAGGTCGCGGATGCTGTCGGGCGTGGCCTGCGTCCAGTTGAGGCTGTTCTTCTTGAGCCAGCCCTTGACGGGCGCGAAGTCCGGGTCGTTGTTGAGGCCCAGAATCTCGAACCCGCGCTCCTGGTAGCGCGAGTAGGCTTCGCGCAGGTATGGCATCTCGCGGCGGCAGGGCCCGCACCAGGCGGCCCAGAAGTCGAGCAGGACGTACTTGCCGCGAAATTCCGAGAACCGCCGCTTCTTGCCGTTGAAGTCTGTGAAGGAGAAGTCCGGCAGCTCGCTGCCGACGCTCAGCTCGACGCGCTTGTAGTCCGAAGGCGGGTGCGCGCGCATGGTGATTAGGTTCTTTTCGAGGTCAACTTTTTTGGTCGAGACGAAGGCGTCGCCCGCGCGGAAGACGACCGTCTCCTCGCGCGCCTCGGCGGCCTCGGGCGAGAAGCGGTCCATGTCGATATGCCCGTCGCCGTCGCCGTCAACGCCGACCCAGCCGTTGTTCGGGCTGATCTTCTTCGCAGACGGCTTGAAGCCGTACTGCACGAGTGTCCGGCGGCCGCGCAGGTCAACGTAGCCCCTGGCGAAGGCCCCCTTCGACTGCATGACGAGGCGCTCCCCCTCCTTCATCTCGTCCCACTGCACGTTCTTGAAGAACTGGACGAAGAGGGGGAACTTTCCGAATGGCGTCCCGGCGGGGAGCGGGAGCAGGACGGTCGCTTCGAGCAGGTAGGGGTTGCCGTCCTCGCCCGGCTTGAGGTCGAAACGCTCCGCGGCCGAGAGCGCGCCGTCGCCGTCGGCGTCGGCGTAGAGGTACGGCTCGCCGCCGTCCGGCTCGACCAGGAGCGTGATGAGCGAGTTCTTGTCCTGCGTCGGGTGGTAGAGCCGGCCGCCCGTCACCGTGTCGTCGGCTTCGAGGGGGCGGGCCAGCCTGACCTTCGAGAGGTCTTTGACGGGCTTGAGGATGATCTGATCGAGGTCTTCGGCGTCGGCGATGAGTTCGGGCTCGAACTTACCTGTGAACTCGTCGTTCTGGGGGCCGGCAGCCGCGGCCCCGCCCGGCGCGAACGCGGGGGCGAGCAGGGCTGCGAGCGCACAGGCGCGGAGCGAGCGCCAACCTGAGTTGAGAGCTGGCATAACCTATCTCCGTGGGTGGATTCTGTGGCGGCCGGTGGGGCCGGGATTTTGTGCGGCGGCGAATTTTCCCGTCAGTCGTGAGGCCCGTGCTTCCGGGGCCTTAACTTTTCCGGCGCGGCCTCAGTCGTCGGCACCAGCGGCAGCCACGGCCGCGAGGCTCAGATTCTCGTTGGTGCCGACGAGCAGGCGCGGGTTCTGCGCGAAGTTCGTATCGCTCCTGACGCGCTGGCGGACGAAGCGGAACAGCTCGCCCACGGAGACGAGGCGGTCGGCGTTCTGGTCGGCGCGGCCGCGCAATCCTTCGAGGACGAAGTAAGTGAAGACGCCGTGGCCGCCGCCCCACTGCGGGGCCTCCTGCGAATACTCGTTAACGTCGCTCGCCGTGATAACAGCCTTGCCCTCTTCGCGGTAGAGCAGCCGCTCGGCGTAGAGGCTGATGAGGTTGTTGCCGACCGAGCGCGTCTGCTCGCCGCGCGAGCCCGTCAGGCCGGCGCTGTGGCAGGTGTCAACTAACTGCACCATCCGGCGGGCGCGCACGTTGGCCTCGATCATCCGCTGAAACTCCTTCATGGCGAAGGCGGTCTCGGGCATGCGGTCAACCTGCGTGTCGTGGGCGATGAAGTAGAGGTTCTGCGGGGCGAAGGGGTCGGGGCTGCCGTGCGAGGCGAAGAAGACGAGCAGGAGGTCTTCCGGCCCGGGCCGCGAGACGAAGCCCGTCATGGCCTCGCGCAGCCGCGCGATGGTCGCCTGCTCGTTCTGGAGGAGCAGAATGTTCTCTTCGGGGAAGCGCCCGCCCGCCGGCGACTGTAGGAACCGGCTGAGGGCGCGTGCGTCGGCGTCGGCGTAGCGGAGGTTGGTGATGCCGCCCTCCGGGTGGCGGAACTTCGAGATGCCGACGATGAGCGCGAACTTACGTCCCTCGAAGGTCTCGGCGCGCGGCCGAGCCTCGACGCGCACAGGGATGACGAGCTGTGTTCGGCTCCCCTCGGCGTCTGTCGCCTCGACCACGATCCGGGTCGCGCCCGGCGGCACGTCGAAGGAGTGCTCGAACCCGACGCGGCTCTCACGGTGCGTCAGCTTGAGGCCGCGCGTCCGCACCTGGTCGCCGCGCTTGAGCTGGACCGGCTGGCCGTTCACCGTGACGCGGGCCACGTCTGAGCCGGCCGTGGCGACGCCGACGATCCGTACCCGGCGGTTGCGTGCGTTCGGCGCCAGGATGATCTCGCCCTCGGGTTCGAGCAGGGCCAGCTCGGGCGGCACCTTGTTCTTCGCCCCCGGCGCGACCGCCACCTGATAGGAGAAGTCGTTGAGGTTCTCGGTCGCGGTCTTTAAGACGAAGCTGGCGTAGAACTCGCGGCCCCGCCGGTTGCGTGCCAGAATCTCGACGGTGTTGCGGCCCGGCACGAGGTTGTAGTCGGGGTAGCGCGTGAGGTCTATGCGCACCTGCTTGCCGCGCGGGCCGGCCACCACCTGCGCGACGATGGAGGTGGGGCGGCCGTTGATCTGCGTGCCGATCTGCCCGTAGTCGATCAGGTCGGCCTGCGGGCGCAGGACGTGCAGGACGACCGTGCTCAGCGAGGGCGAGGGGATGACGACCTCGGCCTGCGCGGTCGGTGCGACGCCCGCCTCGGGCAGTTCCAGCTCGAAGACCGTGGGCGGCCCTGCCGGCAGGGTCTGACTGGTCGTCGGCACGAGAATGAGCAGCGCCAGGAGCGCCGCCGCCAGCCCGGCCGCGCCCGCCCGTTTCGGCCCGCGAAGGCCCGGCTTCAATCCGTCGGCTTTCTTCTTCATCGTCGGTCGCACGGCGGCGGGGCCGCCTCGGGGTGTCGGGGTCAGGATGGACGGCGGAGGGCGGCGGCCCCTCGGCCTGCCGCCCCCGCCTGCTGTTAACGACTGCTCGGACCGGCCTCGACGGCCTCAGGGCTTACGCGTGCCCGAGGCCGGCACGGGCCTCGACGTGGCCGGCGACGAGGCGGGCAGCGCCGGGGGCGGCGCGGTCGGAACGCCGCCGGCGAGAACAGGCTGTGCCGAAGGCGCGCGCCAGCTCTTCTCGCCGAGCAGGCGCATGTAGTCGTAGATGATGTCGATGTTGCCGGGCAGCGTCGTGTCTGTGTTGCGCTCCTCGATCCGCTTCTTCTGGTAGGCCGTGACATATTTCTTCAGCGAATCGACGGCCTCGGCCTGCTGCCCCGGCTCCTTGCTGTCGATGAGCAGCATGGCGCGGTGGAGCTGAATCTCGGGGATGTTCTGGCGCGTGTCGAGGCGGATGGCGGACAGGATGAGCTGCTGCGCCTGCGTGAGCTCTTCCGGCGTGCGCCCGACCTGCTTGAGGACGCGGGCGTAATAGTAGGTCGCCAGAGGGTCGTCGGAACGCAGCGTGTGAGCCTGTTGCAGGTTGGCCTTCGCCATGCTGAGCATGTCGTACTGGAAGGCTTCGATGCCGTTGTCGCGCTTCAGCTCGGCCATGATGAGGCTGAACTCGGGGCTGGTGCCGAGGAGCTTGCCTGCCGCGAGCAACTCCTGGTACTTGCCCGACAGCGCGCCCTTGAGCTGGCGCTGTGAGAACTCGCTGCGCTGGCGGATGCGGCCGCGGTTGCCGAGGAAGCCGAGCTGCATGCGGGCGTCGCTGCGGGCCACGCGGGCCAGAGTGTCGTAGAGCTTCGGCACCTCCTGCGCGTCGTAGCCGTTGGCGAGCACGAGCTTGAGGGCGAAGTCGTCGGCCTCGTCCTCCTGTAGCGTGTGCCAGTCAACGTTGAGCCTCTTGGCGTAACGGACGGCGATGTCCTGGCCGAGGCTCATGCCGTAGTAGGCGACGCGGGCCGTGTCGCCGGCGCCGGCGCCGGCCGCCGCGCCGAGGGCCGCGCCGGCCGCCAGCCCGATCAGCGCGCCGCGCCAGCGCGCCTTGTTCTCCTGCTTGCGGTTGTACTCGTCCTGCGCCTCGTCCATCATCACCTTCAGCTTCCAGTGGTCGCGGTGGACGTGGGCCAGCTCGTGCGCGAGGACGTAGGCGAGCTGCGCCTCGTTGTCGAGCAGCGAGACCATCCCGCTCGAAATGAGGACCGTGCCAGTCGAGAGGGTGTAGGCGGTCGGGATCGGGTTGACCGTCACTTTGAATGTGTAGAGCTTGTCGCTGTCCTCGGGCACGAGCCGCTGGCCGAGGCGGTTGATGTACTCGGCGACGCGCGGGTTGTCGTATAGAACGCGCCGGAGTTCGAGCAGATCGTCGCCGCGCGAGTCGCGGCCGGTCTTAACGGCGTCCACGCGGTTGTTGTTGTTGATGTAGTAGGCTTCCCGTGCGTGGTGGCCCTGTAGTTCGAGGAACTGCTCGTCCACCTGGTCGCGGTACTCGAAGTTGCTGGCGTAGAGGTCCTCGGAGAAGTCTTTCAGCGTGTTGTACTTCTTCGTCTCCTTAGCCCGCTCCTTCTCCTCCTTGCCCTTCTTCTCCTCCTCCTTCTTCTTCGCCTTATCCTCCTGCTCGCGGAGCTTCTTCTCCTCGGGCGTCTCCTGCTTCTGCTGCGCGAGGGCCGTCGGGGCCGGGCCCACCAGGATGCTGAGCAGCAGGCTGGCGGCGAGTAAGGTCGAGAGGGCGCGTTTGATGCGGCGGACGTTCATGGCAGGTTCCTCCTTCTGCGGACGGGCAGGGGCGCGGGGCGCCGGGTTAAGGATTCAGCGTGAGAATTTATTGAACAGGATCAGGAGCAGCAGCGTCTCGCGCTGGTCAGCGGAGCGGGGGCGGAAGTTCTGGTTCTTGCCGCCGCGCTTGATGTGGAAGAAAGCCTTGTTCCGGTTCTGTTTGAACTCGGCGACCTCGGCATAAGTGAGGCGGAAGCCGTGGTCGCCCTCCTCCGGGGCGAACTCGACGTAGCCGCGGCGCAGGTTGAGCCAGCCGCGGCAGTAGTCTGTCAGGTCGTCGCCGTCGAGCACGGTCTGGTGCGAGTGGTTGACCCAGAACGAGGCCCCGCCGCCCGCGGCGAACGAAGCCTCGAAGACCTCGCGGGCGCGGGTCGTCTCGCGCTCGGCGTAGAGGTGTGCGGCGCCGAGGAAAGCCATGGCCTCGCCGTCCTGCGGCGAGGCTTCCAGGTGGATTTCGAGGCGGTTGATGGCGTCGTTATAACGCTGCTGGCGGATGAGACGCTGGGCCTCGGCGACGACGGGCGCGGGGGCGGCCGACTGCGCGGGCGCCGACTGTGTGGGCGCCGGCTGCGCCAGGAGCAGTAACGAGAGGAGCGGGGCGAGCACGTTGGTTTTCCCTTTCCGGCCGGCACGCCTGCGGGTGTGACGGGAAGGCTACACGCGCGCCGGATGCGGCGGCCGCGGCCAGGTGTTGGCGGGTAGGCTGTCGAGTCTGGAAATGCCTGGGGCGCGGGCGCGGCCGTCGAGGCGGAGGCGGCCGTTCGACGCGTCCTGTTTCTTTTCCGAGGGCGTCCCGGCGTGTGCGCCCGGACGTAAAGAGTCTGGCCTGACGAGGGCGAGGGTCGCGGGCGCGTCAGAGGAGGCCCGAACCGCCGTCTGCTGTAAACGGTCGCGGATACTAGCACGCCGCGGGGTGCGCGTCAACGCGCTCGCGCGCGGGCGCGGACCACTCGCTTGACGCCCCTTCGGGGCGCATGTTAGGTTTCGTCCCTAGCTCAACCCAAGCTTTTCTGCGCCCAACCAGCCCGCCCCCGTTTGAGGAGAGACGTGTGAGCGCGACACCCCTGAAGCAGACCCCGCTCAACGCCGCGCACCGCCGTCTGGGCGGGCGGATGGTCGAGTTTGGCGGATGGGACATGCCGGTCCAGTACCCGCTCGGCACCGTCGAGGAGCACCTCCGCACGCGCACCCGCGCCGGCCTCTTCGACGTGTCGCACATGGGCGAGTTCGAGGTCAGCGGCCCAGACGCCGTCGCCTTCGTCAACCGCCTCTGCTCGAACGACGCCTCGAAGCTCGTAGACGGCCAGGCGCAGTACTCCGCCCTGACCACGCCCGAGGGCACGGTCGTCGACGACCTGCTCGTCTACCGCTTCGGCCCCGAGCGCCTTTTGCTCGTCGTCAACGCCTCGACCACCGGGAAGGACTGGGACTGGATCAACTCGCACCGCGGCGACGAGTCTGTCACGCTCAACGACCGCAGCGCGGACTTCTGCCAGATCGCCGTTCAGGGGCCGGACGCCCCGGGCATCCTCCGGCAGCTCACCGCCGCGCCGCTCGAAGAGATCAAGTATTACCACTTCCGGGAGGGGCGCGTCGGCGGTGTGGAGGCTATCATCTCGCGGACGGGCTACACGGGCGAGGACGGCTTCGAGGTCTACGCCGCGCCCGAACACGCCGAAATGCTCTGGGACCGCCTGCTCGACGCCGGCCGCTACGACACGCCCGAAGGCGTCGCGCCCTGCGGCCTGGCCTCGCGCAACACCCTGCGGCTCGAAGCGGCGATGGCCCTCTACGGCCACGAGATCGACGAGACCACGACGCTCTACGAGGCCAATCTCGGCTGGATTTGTAAGCTCAACAAGGGCGACTTCGTCGGGCGCGAGGCGCTCGTGAGGCAGAAGGAGGAGGGCGTGAGGCGCCGCCTCGTCGGCTTCGAGATCAGGGACCGCGGCATCGCCCGCGACGGGCAGGACCTTTACGTCGGGGGCGAGAAGGCGGGCCGCGTCACTTCGGGCAGCCCCGCGCCCTTCCTCAAGAAGAACATCGGGCTGGCCTACGTCCCCGCCGCGCACGCCGAGGTCGGAAGTCGCGTCGAGATAGACGTGCGCGGGCGGATGGTCGGGGCCGAGATCGTGCCCACGCCCTTCTACAAGCGCGAGCGCAAGTGAGGCCCTTTCCCGATTCACACCAGGAGAACTCTAACCGCATGTCGAACGTTCCCGAGAATCTGCGTTACAGCAAGGATCACGAGTGGGTCAGGGTCGAGGGCGAGACGGGCACGGTCGGGATCACCGACCACGCCCAACACTCGCTCGGCGACGTGGTCTACGTCGAGCTGCCGAAGCCGGGCGACAGCTTCGAGGCCCACGCCGCCTTCGGCTCGGTCGAGTCGGTCAAGGCCGTCTCCGAACTCTTCATGCCCGTCTCGGGCGAGGTCGTGGAGGTCAACGAGTCTTTGCAGGACGAGCCCGAGAGCGTCAACTCGGACCCCTACGGCGACGGCTGGATGGTCCGCATTCGCCTGAGCAAGCCGGGCGACCTGGACGGCCTGCTCGACGCCGCCGAGTACGAAGACTTCCTCAAATCGGAGTAGCAGAAGAAAGTGCGTTACATCCCTAACTCGCCCGAAGAGCGGCAGGAGATGCTGGCCGCCCTCGGTTTCGACTCCGCCGAGCGCCTCTTCGACTCCGTCCCGGCCGACGTGCTGCTGCGCCGCCAGCTTGCGACGCCCGCCGCGCTCTCCGAGATCGAACTCCTCGAACACTTCGAGCGGATGGCCGCGAGAAATGCGGCCGCCCGCCGCCCCAACTTCGTCGGCGCCGGCGCCTACTCGCACTACGCCCCGACCGTCATCGACAGCCTGCTACAGCGTTCGGAGTTCTTCACGGCCTACACGCCCTACCAGCCCGAAATCTCGCAGGGCACGCTTCAGGCCATCTTCGAGTTCCAGACCCTCGTCTGCCAGCTGACCGGCATGGACGTGGCTAACGCCTCGATGTACGACGGCTCGACGGCGATGGCCGAGGCCGTCCTGATGGCCGAGCGCGTCACGCGACGCAAGCGCGTCCTCGTCTCGGGCGCGGTCCACCCCGAGTACCTGCACGTCACGGAGACTTACGTGGCGCACGCGGGGATCGAGCTGGTCCGCGCCGGCTACGACGAGACGGCCGGGCGCACGCTTGTTGACGACTCGGCGCTCGACAAGACGGTCGCGGCCGTCGTCGTGCAGTCGCCCAACTTCTTCGGCTGCGTCGAAGACCTCAAATCGTTGGCCGAACGCGCCCACGCCGCCGGCGCGCTGCTGGTGGTGGTCGTCACCGAGAGCGCGTCGTTCGGCCTGCTGCGCTCGCCGGGCGCGTGCGGCGCCGACATCGTCGCGGCCGAGGGACAGTCGCTCGGCGTGCCGCTCTCCTACGGCGGCCCCTACGTCGGCCTCTTCGCCTGCCGCGAGCAGCACGTCAGGCAGATACCGGGTCGGCTGGCCGGCGTGGCCTACGACGCCGAGGGCCGGCGCGGCTTCGTCCTGACGCTAGCCACGCGCGAGCAGCACATCCGCCGCGAGAAGGCCACCTCGAACATCTGCACCAACGAGGGGCTGATCGCCCTAGCCGCCACCATCTACATGACGACGATGGGGCGCAAGGGGCTGCAAGAGGTGGCCGCGCAGTGCGCGCAAAAGGCCGCCTACGCCCGCCGCTCG
Source organism: Pyrinomonadaceae bacterium (assembly GCA_035645715.1). Taxonomy (GTDB): domain Bacteria; phylum Acidobacteriota; class Blastocatellia; order Pyrinomonadales; family Pyrinomonadaceae; genus QHXN01. The sequence goes on along the minus strand of DASQMB010000040.1, from coordinate 136,771 downwards.
ATAGCCGCGCTCGAAGGGTACGAACTGCCTTACTCGGCGCCCGTCTTCAACGAGTTCGTCGTGCGCGCGCCCGCGCCGGCCGAGGGGCTGCTCCGGCGCCTCGCCGAAGAGCACGGCGTAAACGGCGGCCTCGCGCTCTCGCGCTACTTCCCCGACCGGCCGAACGACATCCTCGTCTGCGTCACCGAGACCAACAGGCGGGAGGAGATCGACCGGCTCGTCGCCGGGCTGGCGGCGGTCGGCCGCCAGTGATTACTTTTAGTTTTTAGTTTTTAGTTTCCAGCGCGCCAACCATGCTGAAAGCGACACCGCACATCACTCAGAACGAGGCCCTGATTTTCGAGAGGTCGCAGACGGGGCGGCTCGGATACCGCCTGCCCGCACTCGATGTTGAAGAGACGCCGCCCGACGAGCTGTTGCCGGCCGAGCTGCGCCGCGACGACGACCTGGCGGGCGTGCCCGAGTTGTCAGAGGTTGACGTGATCCGCCACTTCACGCGCATCTCGACCTGGAACTACAACATAGACCTCGGCATGTACCCGCTCGGGTCCTGCACGATGAAGTACAACTCGCGGCTCAACGAGCGCGTGGCGCGCATCGCCGGCTTCGCGGGCCTCCACCCGCTCGCGCCCGAGGAGGACGCGCAGGGCGCGCTCGAAGTGATGTTCCAGTTGCAGGAGCACCTGGCCGAGATCACCGGCCTGCCCGGCATCTCCCTACAGCCGGCGGCGGGCGCCCACGGCGAGCTGACCGGCATCATGATGATCCGCGCCTTCCTCGACGCCCGCGACGGCACCACGGAAGACGGCTCGGCCCGCCGCCGCGTCATGCTCATCCCCGACTCGGCCCACGGCACCAACCCGGCCTCGGCCCACCTCTCGGGCTTCACCGTCAAGGCGGTCCGCTCGACCTCCGAAGGGCTGACCGACCTCGAACACCTGCGCGAACTGTGCGCGGGCGGCGACGTGGCCGGGCTGATGCTGACCAACCCGAACACCTGCGGCATCTTCGAGCGCAACATCGTCGAGATTTGCCAGACCATCCACGACGCCGGCGGCCTCGTCTACATGGACGGCGCGAACATGAACGCGCTGGTCGGCGTCGCGCGCCCCGGCGACATGGGCGTGGACGTGATCCACCTCAACCTCCACAAGACCTTCTCGACCCCGCACGGCGGCGGCGGCCCCGGCTCCGGCCCCTGCTGCTGCACGAAAGAGCTTGAGCCCTTCCTGCCCGTCCCGCGCGTCGTCGCCGAGGGCGGCGAGGGGGGCGCGGCGCGCTTCCGGCTCGACTACGACCGGCCGCAGTCGGTCGGCCGCGTCAAGGCGTTCTACGGCAACTTCGGCATGCACCTGCGCGCCCTTGCCTACATCCTGACGCACGGCCACGACGGCCTGCGCGAGGCCACAGAGGCCGCGGTCCTGAACGCACGCTTCATTCAGCACAACCTCGACGACACCTTCGAGCGCCCCTTCGGCTCGCCGCCCATGCACGAGGTCCTGTTCACGGACAAGCGGCAGGCGCGAAAAGGGGTCAGCACGCTCGACATGGCGAAGCGGCTGATCGACTACGGCTTCCACCCGATGACGATCTACTTCCCGCTGATCGTGCAGGGCGCGATGCTGATCGAGCCGACCGAGTCGGTCGGCCGACAGGAGCTGCAACAGTTCGTGGACGCGATGAAGGAGATCGCGCGCGAGGCCGTCGAGGAGCCTGACAAGGTGACGAACGCGCCGCACACGACGCGCATCGGCCGGCTCGACGAGGCCGCCGCCGCCCGTAAGCCCGTCCTGCGCTGGAAGCCCGAGGGCAAGGCGACCGCCGCCTGACGAAAGAGGTTCGGGACGAAAAAAGCCGAGGGGCCGCGCGAACTGTGATTCGCGCGGCCCCTCGGCTTTCCCGGCGTTTTCGGTCGAGATCGTTGACAGCCGGGGCCGGGCTGGCGTAAAACTCCTATGCCCGCCCGACATAGTGCAAGAGGCCGTTCATGCGACACTGACACGAGAGCCGTCTAACTTGCGACTCCCGCCCCCGCCACAGATCGGGAACCTCCCGACGCCCGCGCTCGCCGAAGCCGTCGGACGCGTCTTCGAGGACCTGACGCGCATCATCGGCTACCTCGACGTGCTCCGCTCGCCCGAGGGCGTGGACCCGTCGCAGGCCGCGCACGTCTTCACGACCCTGCAAGTCGAGACCCTGATGTTCGTGGACACGGTAGAGGGGCAGGTGCTCACGGACCCGACGCTCCCCAGGCCGCTCCACTCCGCGCTCGACACCGTCTGCTTCGCCGTCCGCCACGAGACCCGCCGGGCATTCACAGACGGCGCCGACGGGCTCGACAGCGCCGGCATCCTACTCAACTGCTTCCAGCAGTCCTATCTCATCCTCGCCCGCGTCTTCAACCCGACCCTCGAAGAGAAGGACATCTTCGAGGGCGTGCAGGAGCGGCGCGAACAGTCGCTCGTTCTGTGGGAGGACCTGGTCGAGTTGTTGGGGGCGGTGCGCGAGGCGCGCCGGGCCTTGACGCAGCCGGCGCTGGCGCACCTGCTGGCGCTGCTCGAACAATTCCGCGCGGAGAGAATGAAGCTGCTGCGGCCCGGCGACTGGGCGGCCGTCGAGACCTTCGCCGACGGGCTCAGGGCGTGCCGTAGCATCGGCGACGCCGAGTCACAACTGCACCAGCTCGACTGCTACGTCGAGCTCCTGCTCAGCCACGTCAGGATGCGCGCGGCCCTCGCCGACGCGGCCCTCTAGCCTCCGGCTCGCGGGCGCGACGGGGCTGGGGCGTCAGTCCCAATCGAGCGGGTTTCGGTAGGGCTTGTCGCCGTCCTTGTCGGCCTTCTTGAGGGCCTCGCGGAACTTCTCTTCGAGCAGCCGCTCGCGGTCCTTCTGCGAGCCCAGCTCCTGCGCGAAGACCTGCTCGCGCAGCTTCTTCTGCCGCTCCATCTCCTTCGCCATCTCCTCGAACGAGGCCGTCGGCCTGGCCTTCTCCTCGTGCGAAATAACGGCGCCGGTCTGCGCATCGACGACGATGGCAGCCTCGCAGCAGGGGCAGAGCACGGTCCAGCTTTTTATCTCACTCACGCTGCTTCAACCTCCCTCGGTTCACGGCGGCCGGCCCCACGGGCGGCGTGCCAACACCGCGCGAGTATAGCATTCGCCCCCCGCGACGCGGCCGCCCCGGGCGGCGCACGGGCGACGGCCGCGATTGCGTCGCCGCGCTGACCTGTGTTTGAGTAGCCGCGTGAACGAAGCGCTGAGGCAGACTTTACTGGCGATGAGAGACGAGGACCGGCGGGTCCGCGCAGAACTGGCCGCCACGGGCGAGCTGTTCGAGGGCTACGCACCGCGGATGGAGGAGGTCCACCGGCGTAACGCGCGGGCGCTCGAATCAATCGTCGAGCAGCACGGCTGGCCCGGCAGGTCCCTGGTCGGCGAGGAGGGGGCCGAGGCGGCCTGGCTAATCCTGCAACACGCCATCGGCGCCCCAGGGCTTCAGCGCCGATGCCTGCCCGTGCTCTGGGAGGAAGCCGCGCGCGGTGAAGTAGAGCCGGCGCAGGCGGCGCACCTCGAAGACAGGGTTCGCTTCTTCGAGCGGCGCCCGCAGCGTTTCGGCACGCACTTCGACTGGGACGAGAGCGGGGAGATGAGCCCGTGGACGATTGAGGAGCCGGAGAGGGTTGACGACCTGCGCCGCTGCGTCGGGCTCCGGCCCCTGGCGGAGCAGGTCGAAAAAATGAGAGAGGGGACGGCCGGCGAGCCTCCGCCGACAGACCTGAAGCGACGCCAGGAAGAGATGCTGGCGTGGGCCAGGTCAGTCGGCTGGCTCTGAAAGAATCCGGCGGTGTCGGCGTGAATGACAGCGGTCAACGTCCGGGCGTCAGCTACCGGCAGTCAGCCGTCAGCTATCAGCCGAAGCGGGCGGCGCCGTGGATTCTCTCCGAGGCTCGCCCGCCCGCTGCGAGGCCGTAGCCGACGGCTGACGTGGCAACGTTCGAGCCGCCCCGCCCCGTCCTCAGGGAGTGATGGCGTCGCCGACCTTCTTGGCTCCTTTGACGGCCTCTTTTCCGACCTTCTTGGCGCCGGAGGCGGCCTTATCGCCCACGTCTTCGGCCTTGTCCGCCGCCTCAGAGCCGACCTTCTTCGCGCCCCTCGCCGCGGCGCCGCCCACGTCCTCGGCCTTGTCGGCCGCCTCGTCGAGAGCGTCCTCGGTCTTGTCGGCCGCCTGCGCGCCGATCTCCTTCGACACGTCAACCACGCGCCCGCCCGCTGCCACCAGCGCGTCGCCGGTCGCGTTCAGCGCGCTCTCAATTCGGTCTTCGGGCAACTCGCGCACGGTGCGGTCGCGGTAGTAAACGCGGGCCGTGCGCCGGCCGTCGCGCGTGGTGACGACGACGCGCTCGACCGGGCTGTTGGTGTCGCGGAAAGTGCGCGTCTCGGTCCTCACGCCGCCCGTGTTCTCGGTCCTGATCTCGCTGTTGTCGGGGCCGACGCGTGTCTCGGCCGTCATGCTGTTTTCGGCGCCGGCCGCCCCGACGTTAGCGTTGACGCCAGTCGCGTTGGTGTTAGTGTTCGCCGTCTCGGTGTTGGCGCCGCCGCACGCGGCCGCCACCATTGCCACGCCCGCCAGCAACAGCACGCCCGACGTGGTCTTAAGCCTCTTCAGCACTTTTCCCCTCCTCCGTTCCAACAGAATGTTGCGCTCTCCATCCCGCTTTTTCGGGCAACCGTCATGCCAGTTGGCATCACGCGCGGGCCGACGAAAATCGCGGAAAAACGGCAGAACCGACAGCCCCGAAGGCAGACTAGAAGGCGGTTTCGTACTGAGCCCGCGCAGGCTGTTCTCAAACGATACTCGGCCACTCGCGGGGAGATTTCCGGCGTGCGCGCGGAGAGGGGCGGCCCGCGGCCGGGAGGCCGGCCGTCTGACTAACTGCGGGCTGTGGGATTTTGAAAGCGGGCGACGAGACTCGAACTCGCAACTTTCAGCTTGGGAAGCTGACACTCTACCATTGAGTTACGCCCGCGTGAGAGACGATTAGCGAGGGAAAAGATACTTAAGCGGCGGGCGCGTGTCAAATCCGCCTCCGGCACGGTGCGGCGCGCGCGGCGGTGTCAACCGCGTCCGTATTCGGCCAGCGCCGCGACGAGGCGCGCGATGTCCTCCTCGTCGTTGAAGAAGTGTGTGGCCGCGCGGAATCCTTCGGGCTTGATGGTGGTGGAGACGCCTGCGCGTGCGAGGTGGCGGACGACGGCCTGCGGGTCGCGCGCCTCGACCAGCGTCTCGGCCGAGCGCGTCGATTCGTCGCCGAGCGGCGAGAGGACGCGCCAGCCCGCCTCTTCCAGGCTCTCGCTCAGGCGCCGGTTGAGGGCGAGGGCACGCGCTTCGATCTTTCCGACGCCGAGTTCGAGCGCCTGCCGCACGGCCGCGCCGAGGGCGAAGATGCCTGCGAAGTGCGGGCAGCCGATCTCGGCGCGGGCGGCGGCGTCGGCGCGCAACGTGTACGAGTCGTTTCGCATCCCGAACGGGTCTTCGACGCTCATCCAGCTCATCTGCCTGGGCGGCCGGCGGGCCTGCAACTCGCGCGAGAGGTAGACGAAGCCCGAGCCGTAGCCGCCGAGCATCCACTTGTGGCCGGTCGAGCAGAGCGCGTCTATTCTCATCCGCTTCACGTCAATCGGCAGGACGCCCGCCGACTGGCTCGCGTTGACGACGAAGGCGCGGCGCCCCTTCCCCTCCCCGACCTCTTCGAGCCGCGTGCGCAGCCCGTTCGAGTACTGCACGTGGCTCAGGCAGACGACCGAGGCCGGGTCGTCCGGTGCCGCCGCCAGCAGGTCTTCCGCCCGCAGCACGCCGCCGCGCGCCCCGACCCGCCGGACCCGCATCCCGCGGTGCATCCACGGCAGCGTCGAGACCGGGAACTCAAGCTCGCACGCGGCCACCTCACCCCCGCCTTCGAGCGCGTCCACGATCAGGTTCATGCCCTGCGAGGTGTTGACGGTGAAGGCTATCTCGTCGGGCTCGGCGTTGACGAGGCGGGCGATGTCCTGTCGCGCCTGCTCGCGCCGCGCGAGCCAAGACTCCCACCGCCGGTCGCCCGACTCCTGCGTCTCGCGGTAAAACTCCGCGGCGGCGGCGGCCGTCCGGCGGGAGACCGGGCCGGCGCCCGCGCTGTTGAGGTAGCCGTAGCGGGCCGCCACATCGAACTCGGCGCGGGCGCGCCGCCAGTCGATCTCGCCGGCGGCGGCGGCCGCGGTCTCGCCGTTAATCATCGCCTCTTCTTTCACGCTTGACGCTCGACGGGGAGCGTTCTATCTTCGCTCCCGCACTTCTAACCTGTGACCCCAAAGACCAAACGGGAGCTTCCGAACGAATGCCCTCGATTGACACGACCCGAGCGGCCCCGGCCTGGGCCATCCCGGGCTTCCTTGAAGAGCGCGACGGGCGCCTCCTCGTCGCCGGCATCGACTCTGCCGCGCTCGCCCGCGAGCACGACACCCCGCTCTTCGTCTTCGGCGAGGGGCGCATCCGCTCGAACGTCGCACGCCTGAAGGAGGCGGCGGCGCGGGCCGAGCGCCCCGTGCGCTTCTTCTACGCCTCGAAGGCCAACTCGCTGATGGGCGTGCTCTGCGCCATCCGCGAGGCCGGCATAGACTGCGAGGTCAACAGCGGCGGCGAACTCTACAAGGCACTGCGCGCCGGCTTCCGCCCCGACCAGATCGTCTTCAACGGCACCAGCAAGACCGAGCGCGAGATCGACGAGGCCGTCGAGGCGGGCATCTACGCGATCAACGCCGACTCGCTGTTCGAGATCGACCTGATTGAAGCACGCGCCCGGCGGCTCGGCAAGCGCGCCCGCGTGGCGCTGCGCCTCGTCCCGGAGATCGGCACCCGCTCGCACCTCGGGTTGCAGACGGCCCTGATGACCTCGAAGTTCGGCATCACCTCAGACGAGGTGCTCGAAGCCTTCCGCCGCGCCCTGCGCTCGCCCGAACACCTGCACGTCTGCGGCATCCACATCCACGTCGGCTCGCAGACGCCCGACGTGGAGCCCTTCGCCGCGGCCTTCCGCACCATGTGGGAGCACCTGCTGACCATCCACCGCGAGTCGGGCCACACGCTCGAACACATCAACCTCGGCGGCGGCATCCCGGTCAACTACCTCCGCGACCGCTCGCAGGCCGCGGACCTCCCGGAGGCCGAGCGCGACATGCTCGGCGCAGAACTGGAGCCCGCCGACGTGCTCTCGGCCGCCCTGCGCGCCGCGCGCGAGTCGGCCCGCGCGGCCGGGGCCGAGCACCTGCTCGAAGGCGTCACCATCCTTCTGGAGCCCGGCCGTAGCGTCATCGCAGACGCCGGCGTGCTCCTGACCACTGTGCGCAACATCAAGGAGCGGCCCGAGACCGGCGACGTGTGGCTGTTGACCGACGCGGGCTTCAACCTCCTGCTCTCGATGAGCACATACAAGTGGTACTACCACACGATCTCGGCCTCGCGCGCGGCCGAGCCGCACGACGCCCACTACAAGATCGCCGGCCCCCTGTGCGACTCGGGCGACGTATACTTCGACATCGAGCGCGGCGGGCGCCTGCCGGACTACCGCCTGCTGCCCGCGGCCGTCCGGCCCGGCGAGCTGCTGGCGCTCCTTAACACAGGCGCCTACACCGTCGCGCAGATGTTCGCCTACAACGGGCGGCCGCTCCCGGCCGTCGTCATGGTCCGCGAGGGCGGCGGGGCGGAACTCGTCCGCCGCCGCGACACCTACGAAGACCTGCTGGCCGGCGACGTGTGGTAGCGCGGCCGTCAAAGTCCAGATGAGCAAAGAAGCCAACCCCATCACACTGGTCCGCGGGCTCGCGCTGCTGGCGGCCGTCTCCATCATCATCGGCAACGTCATCGGCACGGGCGTCTTCCTCAAGGCGCGCGTGATGACGTGCAACGTCGGTACGCCGGGCATGGTCGTTACGGTCTGGATCGTGGCCGGACTGCTGAGCCTGGCGGGCGCGCTGACCTACGCGGAGCTGGCGGCGATGATGCCGCGGGCCGGCGGCGAGTACGTCTTCATGCGCGAGGCTTACGGGTCGGGCGCCAGCTTCCTCTACGGGTGGATGCAGATTTTCATCGCCAAGACCGGCTCGCAGGCTTCCGTGGCCGTGGCCCTCGCCATCTTCCTCAACGACCTGACGGGCGGCACGCTCAACGAGACGGTCTTCACCGCCGGCCTCTTCGGCTACGAAGTGCCCTTCGGCTGGCTGCAACTGGTGGCGGTCGGGGCCATAGCCGTCTTCACGGCCGTCAACTGCGCGGCCGTCGTGGTCAGCGGGTGGGTGGCGACCGTGCTGACCTTCGTCAAGATCGCGCTGGTACTCGGCGTGGGGTTCGGCGCCTTCCTGCTGGCCGACGGCAACTGGGGCCACTACGCGATGGCGAACGCGGGCGGCGCGTGCGAGAAGGTCTCGCCGGGCGAGATGGCGAGCCACGCCGGGTTCGTGGCGGGGTTCGGGGCGGCGATGCTGGGCGCGCTTTGGGGCTACGACGGCTGGAACAACCTGACGCTGGTGGCCGGCGAGGTGAAGAACCCGCAGCGCAACATCCCGCTCGCGCTCGTCGGGGGCACGGCCGTCATCATCCTGCTCTACGTCTTCGCCAACCTCGCCTACTTTTACGTCCTGAACCCGACCGAGGTGGCGGGCGTGTCCGCGTCCTCTTCGGTGGCGCGCGAGGTGGTGCTCAGGTTCCTCGGCCCGGCGGCCGTCATGCTGATGTCCGCGGGACTGCTGGCCTCGTCCGTCGGCACGCTCCACACCTCGATCCTGACGGGCGCGCGCGTCCCTTACGCGATGGCGCGCGACGGGCTCTTTTTCCAGCGGCTCGGGCAGCTGAACCCGAAGACGCGCGTGCCCGTGGGCGCGCTCGTGGTGCAGGGGGTCTGGGCCTGCCTGCTCGCGCTCTCGGGCTCTTTCGACGCGCTGACCAACTTCGTCATCTTCGGGTCGTGGATTTTCTACGGGCTGGTGACGGCCTCGATCTTCGTCTTCCGCCGCCGCCAGCCGCACGCCGACCGGCCCTACAAAGCCTGGGGCTACCCCGTCGTGCCCGCACTCTTCCTGCTCGTGACGGGCTTCCTGCTCGTCAACACCCTGATGACGAACCCGACGCAGGCCCTCATCGGCATCGGCCTCATCGCGCTCGGCTTCCCCGTCTACTACTTCTTCTTCCGCCACCGCCGCGTCGTCTCGACGGACGCCGACGACGACTGAGAGGCGAGGCGGAACCGCAGATGCACTTTTCAGGCGGCAGCGCGCCCGAGGGCCTGGCGCAGCGTGCCCTCCAGCCCCGGGAGGGCGAACTCGTAACCGGCCTCCAGGAGCCGCTTCGGGTAGACGCGCGCGCCCGAGAGCAGGAGCGCGTCGGCCATCTCGCCGTAGACGAGACGGAGCGCGAAGGCGGGCGCGGCGAAGACGGTCGGGCGGTTGAGGACGCGGCCGAGGGCGCGCGTGAACTCGCCGTTGGTGACCGGTTCGGGGGCGACGACGTTGTAGGGGCCGCTCATTGAATCGTCTTCGAGGGCGCGGCGGGCGACCCCGACCACGTCTTCGAGCGCGACCCAGCTCATGTACTGTCCGCCGCCGCCGATGCGTCCGCCCAGGCCGAGCTTAAAGGGCGCGAGCATCTTCGGCAGCGCGCCGCCCTCGCCGCTCAGGACGACGCCGATGCGCAGGTGGACGAGGCGGACGCCGGCCTCGGCCGCGGGGCGGGCCGCCTCCTCCCACTCGCGGCAGACGCGGCTTAAAAAGTCTTCGCCGGGCGCGCTCTCCTCGTCGAGCTTCTCAGGGCCGCGGTCGCCGTAGAAGCCCGTGGCCGAGGCCGCGACCAGCACGCGCGGGCTCCGGTTCAGCCGCGCGAGGGCGTCGGCCAGCAGCGCCGTCCCGAGCACGCGGCTGTCGCGGATGCGCCGCTTCTTCTCCTCGGTCCAGCGCCCCTCGGCGACGGGCTCGCCCGCGAGGTGGACCGCCGCGTCGTGTCCTTCGAGCGCCGCCGCATCAATCTCGCCTTTATCCGGGTCCCAGCGGACTGCCGAAGTGCCCGGCGCGCGAAACTCCTGCGCGCCGCCCCGCACCAGTTTCGTCACTTCATGACTGTCGGCCAGTAGAGACCTCACCAGAGCGCGGCCCACCAGCCCCGTCGCACCCGACACGATGACCTTCATTCGGTATCCCCCCTCACGGCGACGGCCGTTCGATTCGTTCACCCACCGCCGACGCGGCCGCGCGCTCGGCTTCAGGCGCCGCCGTGGTCGAGCAAACCGCGCTCGGCCAGCGCCTCGCGCGCCACCTCGCGGTCGTCGAAGTGGTGCCGGGCCGGGCCGATTATCTGGTAGTCTTCGTGCCCTTTGCCGGCGACGAGGACGAGGTCGCCGTCGCGTGCCTCGAAGACGGCGCGGCGGATGGCCTCGCGCCGGTCTAAGACTTTTTCGTAAGGCTTGCCGGCCGACCACAGGCCGACCTCGATGTCGGCGAGGATGGCCGCGGGGTCTTCGCCGCGCGGGTTGTCGGAGGTTGCGTAGACCACGTCGGAGAGCGCGCCGGCGACCTCGCCCATCGGGGCGCGCTTGGTGCGGTCACGCTCGCCGCCGCAGCCGAAGACTGTGATGACGCGGCCCTTCGTCAGGTCGCGCGCCGTGCGCAGCACGCCCGCCAGCGCGTCGTCGGTGTGAGCGTAATCCACGACCACCGCGAAGCCGCCCGAATGGGCCACGCGCTCGAAGCGGCCCGGCGCGCCCGAGCAGGTCTCGAAGGCTCTGGCCGTCGCGTCCAGCCCGAGGCCGAGCGCGTGGCCGCAGGCGGCGGCCGTCAGCAGGTTGTAGACGTGCGGCCGGCCGACGAGCGGCGAGACGACCTCGCGCTCGCCCTCAGGCGTCGAGAGCACGAACCGCATCCCGCCCGTCGAGAGCGAGACGCCGCGCGCCCCCACTTCCGCCTCCGAGTCGAGCCCGTAGCGCAGCACGCGTGCGCCGGCCACGGCCGCCGCCTGGCCCGCCCGCCGTCCGAAAGCATCGTCTGCGTTGACGACGGCCGCGCGCGGCGGCTCGCCCGTGCGCGCGTCGAAGAGGCGGAGCTTGGCGTCGAAGTAATCCTCCATCGTGCCGTGGTAGTCGAGGTGGTCGCGCGTCAGGTTGGTGAAGGCCGCGACCTCGAAGCGGAGCGCGTCGCAGCGGCGCAGGTCGAGCGCCTGCGAGGAAGCCTCCATCACGGCCACGCCGCAGCCGCGCTCGACGGCGCGCCGCAGCACGCGCTCGGTGTCGCTCGACTCGGGCGTGGTGAACTGCGCCGCCATCCGCTCGCCCGCGATGCGGTACTCGACCGTGCTGATGAGTGCGACACGCTCGCCCGCCGCCTCTGCCACGGCGGCTACGAGGTACGCGGTCGTCGTCTTGCCGTTGGTCCCCGTCAGCCCGACGAGCTTCAGGCGGCGCGAAGGGTGGCCGTGGACCTCGGCCGCCGCGAGGGCCAGCGCGCGCCGCGCTTCGTGGACGCGGACCCAGGCGCCCGAGTAATCCGCCGGCCGCTCGCGCTCGGACAAAACGGCCGCGGCCCCGGCACGCGCCGCGCCGGCAACGAAGTCGTGCGCGTCAACCTTCGCCCCGCGGATGGCGACGAAGAGCCAGCCCGCCGCGACCTGCCGCGAGTCGTGCGTCACGTCAACGACGCGCGCCGAGCCGTCTCCCGACAGTTCGCCAGCGACGGCCCGCGCCACGTCCGCGATTGTCACCCGCCCGACGGATTCGCCCCCTCCCGTCACATCTTCCGTCAACGCCACTCCCCTTTCCGCCTCAAACCTTGATGAAGATGCCGCGCCGGTAGAGCAGCGCCATCAGCCCCAGCCAGAAGAGCACGAAGCAGACGGCGAACATCAGCGACGCGTTGACCGGGTCGGCCCACGAGGCGAACAGCGTCTCGTAGGCCGCGCGGTGTAGGCTGACCTGCTTGCCGTCGTCCCGCGTAAATTTAATCAGCCCGAGCAGCCGCGCGAAGATGCCCGACAGGAAGAAGACCGCCAGCGCGTTTGTCCCGAAGACGACGAACGGCCAGGCCCACCGGCGGCGGCCGTGGATGTCCACGAGCCAGTAGCAGAGGGCTAGCAGTTGCAGCGCAAGGCCGGCCGTCAGCAGTACGTAGGAGCTGGTCCAGAGCGGCTTGTTGACGGGGAACCAGAAGTTCCAGGCCCAGCCGGCGACGACGCCCGCAACGCCCGCCACGAAGAGCGCCGCGCACTTCTCGGCCGGCGCGGCCTCCGAGCGCAGCAGGCGCCCGGCGAGCACGCCGCAGAGCGTCGTCGCCACGGCCGGCATCGTGCTCAGGATTCCCTCGGGGTCGTAGAGCGGCTTCCAGGTGTGGCCGGCCAGCAGCGTCCGGTCGAGGTAGGCCGCGAGGTTCCCCTCCATGCTCAAATCGCCCGCGGCGTAACCCGGCGCCGCCACGAGCGTCATCAGCGCCCAGTAGACCAGGAGTAGAGCGCCCGTGATGGCGGCCTGCGCACGCCAGCCGGTGTTGAGGAAGATGAGGGCTGCGAAGAAGTAGCAGACGGCGATGCGCTGAAGGACGCCGGGTATGCGGATGGTCGAAAGGTCGAAGAACGGGAAGCCCGAGAGGACGAGCCCGAGGCAGAAGATGACGAGGGCGCGGCGCGCGATCTTCAGGTAGAGGTCACGCCGGCCGCCTCCGGCCTCGGCGCGGCGCGAGAGCGCCAGCGTGATCGAGACGCCGACGATGAAGAGGAAGAACGGGAAGATCAGGTCGGTCGGCGTCCAGCCGTGCCACTCGGCGTGCCTGAGCGGGCCGTAGATGTGCGCCCACGAGCCGGGGTTGTTGACGAGGATCATGCCCGCGATGGTCAGGCCGCGGAACACGTCGAGCGAGAGCAGGCGGTTCGAGAGCGGGCCGCCCGGCAGCCCGCCTTCCGCGGCGCTCACGCGCGCCCCCCGCGGCCCGCGCGGGCGCGTGGTGCGTGTCGGGCCGAAGCTCGCACGGCGTCGTGCGCCGGGGTGTGGCCGTGTATGCTCATTGGTGTCTGTGCGCGGAAAAAAACGCCGGGCGACTTGCGCCGACAAATAGCACGGTGGCAAAAAGGGTGTCAACGCGCCCGCCGCGCGGAGCAAGCCCGAGACCAGTCGAGGGAGGACAGAACCCGCCCGTGTCGTTGATGCTCGAAGAGATAGCGCAGCAGCCGGAGGCGCTCGAACGGACCATCGCGGAGGAGCGAGAGAAGGTCTCGCGCCTGGCCGCCACTGTGCGGCGCCGCGACGTTGACCTGATCGTGCTCGTCGCCCGCGGCTCGTCGGACAACGCGGCGCTGTTCGGCCGTTACCTGCTCGAAGTCACGACGGGCGTGCCGGTCTCGCTGGCCGCGCCCTCTGTCTACACGCTCTACAACGCGCGGCCGAAGCTCGGGCGGGCGCTGGTGATCGGCGTCTCGCAGTCGGGCGAGGGCGAGGACATCAACCGCGTGCTCGAAGAGGCGCGGGGCTGCGGCGCGCTGACGGCCGGCATCACGAACGAGCCCGACTCTTCGATGACGAAGATCGTGGACGAGACGCTGCTGATGCACGGCGGGCGCGAGCGCTCGGTGGCCGCCACTAAGACCTACACGGGCCAGCTCCTGCACTTCTACATGCTGGCCGAGGCGCTGGCCGACGGCGGCGCTCGGCTCGGTTACGAGCGGATACCGGAGTTCGCCGCGCGCGCTCTGGAACTGAGGCCCGCGGTCGAGTCGCTGGTCGAGCGCTACGTCTTCATGGAGAACTGTGTGGTGGTGGGGCGCGGCCTCGTCTACGCCAACGCCTTCGAGATGGCCCTGAAGCTGATGGAGACCTGCTACGTCGTGGCCGAGCGGTTCTCGTCCGCAGACTTCCAGCACGGCCCCGTCGCGGTCGTCGAGCGCCACTTCCCCATCTTCATCTTCGCGCCGCCGGGCGCGACGCTCGCGGGGGTCAAGGAACTGCTCGGGCGGCTGCGTGAATTGAAGGCCGACACGCTGGCCTTCACCTCTGACGCGGGCGCGGCCGGGCTGGCGACGCGCTCCGTAATGCTGCCGGCCGAGATCGGAGAGACGCTGTCCGTCATCCCCTACATCATCCCGGCCCAGCTCTTCGCGGCCCTGCTGGCCGACGCCAAGGGGCTCGACCCGGACCAGCCGCGCTCGCTCTCGAAGGTGACGCGCACGCTCTGAGCCGGGCGGGCGGTCAGTGCCCTCCCGGGCGAGGCCGGCTAACGTCGGGTGCGCACGTCTGACACTTCACTTCGCCGGGACGAGGCGAAGAATGCGGTCGTCTTCGCGGGCGGGCCGGCCGCGGCCGTCATGGTTCGAGGTCGAGAAGTAGATGGCGCCGTCCGGCCCCTCGGCCACCTCGCGGAGGCGCCCGTACTGCCGGGACAACAGCCGCTCCTGGCTGACGACGCGCCGGCCGTCGAGCACGACGCGGATCAACGTCTCGCCGCGCAGATTCCCGAAAAAGAAGTTGCCGCGGTACTGCGGGAAGGCCGCGCCGCGGTAGAACTGGCCGCTCGCCGGGGCGACGGCCGGCGTGTAGACGAGCAGCGGATCGACCATCCCCGGGGCGGATTTGTCGTGGCTCACCTCGGGCCAGCCGTAGTTCTTACCCGCCTCGACGATGTTGACCTCGTCGCCGCCGCCGGGGCCGTCGAAGCCCGAGGGGCCGTGCTCGGTCTGGAACATGAGGCCGGTGCCGGGCTGGAAGTCGAGCCCCTGCGCGTTGCGATGGCCGAGCGAGTAGATTTCGGGACGCGCGCCCGCGCGCCCCGAGAACGGGTTGTCGGGCGGGACCGTGCCGTCGTCGTTCAAGCGGAGAGTCTTACCGGCGAGCGAGTCGAGGCGGGGCGCGAGCCGGCGCTCGGCCGCGTCGCCCGTCGTCACGTAGAGCCTGCCGTCAGGGCCGAAGCGCAGGCGCGTGCCCGCGTGGTACTGCGCTCCCGGGATGCCCTCGATGATGACCTTCGGGTCCGCGAGCGCGGCGCCCGTCTCGCGGAAGCGGACGACGCGGACCTTGACGCCCCCCTGGTCGTAGGCGTAGGCGAGATAGAGGAAGCGGTTACGCGCGAAGTCAGGGTGAAGGGCCAACCCCATCAGCCCGCTCTCGCTGCGGGTCTCCACGTCGGCCACGACGTAAAGCGGCTCGGGGCGCAGACGCCCTCCCTCCAACACGCGGACGCGGCCGGCCCTCTCGGTGAAGAACATGCGGCCGTCGGGCGCGAAGACGATGGACCACGGCACTTGCAGGCCCGAGGCAACCGTCTCGACCCTGAATGGCTGGGCCGGGTCGGCGCGGCCCTCCTGCCGCGAGGGCGAAGACGCGGCGGCCTCGCCCCCGGCGGTTCCGCCCCCGGCCGCGCCGCGCCCGGCGTCCTGGGCGCACGAGAAGAGAAAGGTGAGCGCGCAGACGAAGGCGCAAACTGCTCGGTCGGCCATCCCCGGTTCTAAACCTCCCCGCCGCAAGTCAGTGCGAGATGTACTCGTGGAGCAGTTGCAGTTCGGCGCCCTGCTCGCTGATCTCGACGCGCATGATGTCGCGCATCGAGAGCATGCCGACGAACTTTTCGCCTTCCATCACGGGGAGGTGACGACTTCCGACCTTTTCCATCCGCTCAAGGGCCTCGTGCGGCGTTTCCTCGCACTCGATGACGGCGCGCGGCTCGCTCATCACCTCGCGGATCGGCACCCGTCGCGGGTCGTGCCCCGCGACGATTACCCTCTTGAGCAGGTCGCGCTCGGAGAAGATGCCGACGAGTCGCTCGCCCGCGTCGAGAACGCAGACGGCGCCGATGTTGCGCTGGGCCATGAACTCCGCGGCGTCGAAAGCGGTCGCGGTGTCGCGGACGAAGTAGGGCTCGCGGTTACAGACCACGCTCCTGATGGTTGACATCGCCTCTGAACTCTCCTTTCGGTGCGGTCGGCGGGCTGGTGCGGCTGCGCCGCCGATTATAGCCGCGTGAGGGGCGGCGGTTGAAGAGTTTTCTGGCGAGCCCTCGGACCGAAGGGAGACTTTTCCGGCCCGACTTCAGTCGAAGAGTGTGCCCTGCGGCGACGGGCGGCGGAAGGTGTTCGCCCGTTGCGGGTTGCTTGTCGAGTCAGCGCGGTTGAAGCCGAGGCGGCGGCAGTGGAGCTTGAAACTCTGCTCGACGACGCGCCAGTACTCGCCGCGCCCACGCATCCGCTCCCCGAACTCGCTGTTGTTGAGCCGCCCGCCGCGCGCCTCGCGCAGGCGCGAGAGCACCCGCTCGGCTTTCGTGGGCAGCCGCTCGCGCAGCCGCCGCTCGAAGTAAGGCGCGACGCTGCCCGGAAGCCTGAGCAGGGTGATGAAGGCTTCGCGGGCGCCGGCCTCCTTAGCGCGCGCGAGCAGGCGCGGCACGTGCGAGTCGTTGAGGCCGGGGATGAGCGGCGCGATGCCGAGCCCGACGGGGATGCCGGCGGCCGACAGCTCGGCCATCGCGCGCAACCTCGCGTCGGGCGAGGGCGCGAAGGGTTCGAGGGCGCGCGCAGTCTCGTAGTCGTCGAAGGGGATGGTGAAGAAGACTGAGGCCGCGGCCTCGCGCGCGAGCGCGGCCAAAAGGTCAGCGTCGCGGCGGACGAGAGCCGATTTCGTGACCACCCCGACGGGGTTGCGGAACTCCAGGCAGACTTCGAGGCAGCGGCGCGTCAGCCGGTAGTCCTTTTCGAGCGGCAGGTAGGGGTCGGAGGTGAAGGAGAAGACCAGCGTCTCGCCGCGCCAGGAGGGGCGCATCAGCTCGGCCCGCAGCAGCTCGGGGGCACGCACCTTCGCCACGAGCTTCGTCTCGAAGTCGGTGCCGGCGCCGAAGCCCAGGTACTCGTGCGTCGGGCGGCTGAAGCAGTAGCTACAGGCGTGTGTGCAGCCGCGGTAGCAGTTGACCGAGTAGTCGAAGCCCACGTCTGGGCTCTGGTTGTGTGTGATGATGCGGCGCGTCTCGGTCTCCTCGAAGACCTCGACGCTCGTTTCGGGCGGCTCGCCCTCCCACTCGATATCGGTGTGCAGCCAGGGGTTCGGCGGGTTCTCCACGTAACGCACGGCGGTCTAATCCTCCCGGCCCGCCCCTGCGGCGGGCGGCCACACCTTTACAAATTCCTGGCACGGCGCTTCGGGAGGCTTGCAGGCAGACGCCGCGGCGTGTTTCTCGTTGACGGCTATCTTAGCAAAGAATGGAGATGGCGACACGCGGCCCAGGGCGCCTACGGGCATAAAGGGGGTGAAGTTTCAGTTGCAGGGGGGGTTGAAGTCTCCCGGGCTGAAGATGAGCCGCTGACAGCCTTCGTCTGGCAACATAACATCATCGTCTCTTCCCGTGATCGTGACGACGAGGACGGCGATCACCGCCGCAATCACCACTAACACACCGGCCCGCCGGCCGCCGCTCAACTCGTGCCGGTCTGCCTGGCGCGGCAGGGCTTCGTCGGAGGTCGAAAAGAACTCCCCGGCGGCTACCGGACGGGAGACACCCGCGGCTAGCACCTCCGCCCGGCCCGCCTCAACAAAAACAGTCGTCCTCCCCTCCTCAAACATCAGGCTGAAGACCGCCGATGTGTCGGCGTGCGTCATGACGGATGCGTCGCCGGTCTTGAAATCCGACGCCACTCCGGGCGGGACGAAGACACGCACCCGCCCGGAGTGGAGCGAGCCGCCGACGCTCGAAACGGAGAAGTCGAGCTTGACGGTAGTTTCTGCCGACAGTTCAAGACGCGCGAGGTTGCTGAGGCCGAGGGTCGCGCGCGGGTGTCGTGTCGTGGAGATCGTACTCCCCGAGAAGAAGGTTTGACCCGAGATGACGGGAGACCCGTCAACCGTGGCCCCGCCGGCGAAAACCACCTCGCCGGCTGTCGGCCGGGATGTTGGCGCGGCGAAAGCGGGCGCGGCAGAGAGGCTCAGGGCGGCGAGCGCAACCCCGAACGCGGTCCACGGACGGACCCTAAACCTGTTGACACTGGTGAACACACAGACGGCTCTGCTCAGGCGGGGCGTGAAGATTATTCGCATTGAGGCACCCTCGCATCCTGTGGACGCGTATCGCGCGAACACCAGGAGCCCCCGTCAGGCGACTTCCAGGCACTCGCTCGGAGTAGTTTGTGAGGCCGGCGAAAGCTCGCCAGCGAAGATCAATTGAGTGCGGGGAGAATATGTCAGACGTGGGGGGGTGTCAACGAAGCCGGTCGCGGTCGCGCGTTTCGGATGTGATAACCTGTCGGTAAATTTTCAACTCTGCGGTGGGAAGGTTTGCAGATGTCTCTGGGTTTTGCGGCGGGCGACGACCTGGTTTTTCAGGTCGAGAGCGGGTTCGGGCTGGCGCGCGTGCTGGCGTCGGAGGGCGAGGGCGAGGCGGCGGTGTGGCACGTGCTGGTCTACGAGGATTTTTACCCGGACGTGGAGGCGGCCGAGGCGGCGCTCGGAGGCGGGGCGGCGCTGGCGGTCCGCAACGCGCACATAGCCTTCACCGAACACGCCTTCACGAAGACGCCGGCCGCGCGGCTCGGCAACAGGCCCGTCGAGGCGGGTGAGCTGGCCGCCCTCGAAGCGTGGCGCGCGGCGGGCGGGGCGGTGCAGGACCGCTCGCTGCTGCAAATGATCGGGGTGCGTTAAAAGCTTATTGAAGCTTGAGCGGCGGCCGGGCGCCGAATTGGCGGCGCGGACGCCGCCGGCGGAAAGAGGCACGGGGCTCCGACACGTTTCGTGTCGGAGCCCCGTGCCTCTTCGCGCGCGCGCGGCGCGCCCTAACTCTGCTGGCCCTTCCCCCGCAGGTCTTCCTCGACTGTCTCGCGGTCGCCCTCGGCGCTGCCGGGCGTGCGGCCGGGGTCGCCTGTGCGCTCCTTGTTGCCGCCGGGCGCGGTCGTGCTGTCGTGCCCGATCTCCTGCTCGTCTCTCTCGTCGGCCATCGGTCGCTTCCTCCTTCGGGTCTTTAAGGCTTCAGGACGATCTTGACGCACTCGTCCTGCTTGTTATTAAAAATCTCGTAGCCGTGCGGTGCGTCCGCTAGCGGCATCCGGTGCGTGATGATGAAGGAGGGGTCTATCCTGCCCTCCTGAATGAGCCGCGCGAGCGGCGCGAGGTAGCGGTGGACGTGCGTCTGGCCCGTCTTGACCGTCAGCCCCTTATTCATCAGCGGGCCGAACGGCACCTTGTCGAGGAAACCGCCGTAGACGCCGGGCACCGAGACAGTCCCGCCCTTGCGGCAGGCGAGGATAGCCTCGCGCAGCGCGACGGGGCGGTCGGTTTCGAGCATCATGGCCTGCTTGACGCGGTCGTACATGCCGACGACGCCGCCGACGTGGGCCTCCATCCCGACGGCGTCGATGCAGGCGTCCGGCCCCAGGCCGCCCGTCATCTCGCCGAGGGTCGTGACGACGTTCGAGACCTCGTCGAAGTTGAGCGTGTTGACGGCGCTCCCCTGCCCTGCGGCCATCCTCAGGCGCTCGGGCTCGCGGTCGATGGCGATGACGCGCTCGGCGCCCAGCAGCAGGGCGCTTGCGATGGCGAACTGCCCGACGGGGCCGCAGCCCCAGACGGCCACGGTGTCGCCCTCGCGGATGTCGCAGTTCTCGGCCGCCATGTAGCCGGTCGGGAACACGTCGGTCAGGAAGAGCGCCCGCTCGTCCGACAATTCCTCGGGCACCTTGAACGGCCCCACGTCTGCGTAAGGCACGCGGACGTACTCGGCCTGCCCGCCCGCGTAGCCGCCGAGCATGTGCGTGTAGCCGAAGAGGCCCGAGGGCGAATAGCCCATCAGCTTTTCGGCCATCCGGGCGTTCGGGTTCGAGTTGTCGCACAGAGACCACAGCTCGCGCCGGCAGAAGAAGCACTGGCCGCAGGCGATGGGGAAAGGCACGACGACGCGGTCGCCGACCTTCAGCTTCTTCACCTCGGCCCCGACCTCGACCACCTCGCCCATGAACTCGTGGCCGAGGATGTCGCCCTTCATCATGGCCGGCATGAAGCCGTTGTAGAGGTGCAGGTCCGAGCCGCAGATGGCCGTCGAGGTGACGCGGACGATGCAGTCGCGCGGGTTCAGAATCTTCGGGTCTGGCACCTCCTCGACCGCCACGTTGTTCTTACCGTTCCAACACAGAGCCTTCATCAACCACCTCCGCAGTGGTTCGGTGGCCGGGCGCCGCTCAGTTCCGCCCGGCCCGCGCGAGCGACAGGCAGAAGCCAACCGCGAAGGCCGCCGGCCGCCACTCCTCTTTCCGCCTTCGCGCTCAGCCGCCGACCACGTCGCTGCGCCCCGAGGTCTGCCCCTCGACCGTCGTCACCTCGCCCGTCTCCATCAACTGCTTGAAGCGGCTCAGGTCGTCGGCGATCTGCTGATCCGGGTTCTCGCCGAAGAGGCGCGCGACGAAGGCCCCGAGCCGGCCGCCCGGCGGGTCGTAGCGCAGCACGACGCGGACCACCGTGCCGCGACCGCCCGGCGCCTCATCGAAGCGGACCGACCCGGCGCTCGCCACGTCGGCGCCTTCGAGCGTCCGCCACGCTATTAACTCGTTCGCCCGCTCGTTATAAACCTCCGCGTCCCACTCGACGCTCGTCCCGGCCGGCGCCTTCGCCACCCAGTGCGAGCGCGTCTCGCTCATGACGCGCACCTCTTCGAGGTGGCTCATGAACCGCGGCAGGTTCTCGAAGTCGCGCCAGAAGCGGTACAGCTCATCGGCCGGGCGGTTGATGGTCGTGCTGCGCTCGACGCGGATGCCGCGGTCTGCGCGCACGCTCACGTTCTCGTTCGTCTCGCCGGCGGTGTTGATGCCGGTGGCCTCGTACAGATTGCAGTGGCCTGAGTAGCCGCGGTGCAGGAGGGCCGCGCCGGCCAGCGCCAGGGCGATGCCGCCCAGGCTCCCGCGCGTCAGCCCGTAGGCGGCCAGCGCGCCGCCGCCGATCATCGAGGCCCAGCGCTCGGTCTGCCCCACGTTGACGGCCGTGCTCCCGCCGGCCGCCGCCGATTCCCGCTCGCCGAACATCTCAGTGTCCACGCCCTGACTTTGCAGTCTCTCTTCAATCGTCGCCATCGTCTTCACCTCGCTTTGGGGTAGTCCCTTTCCGAACACCGCGCCCCGCGCGCGGCCGCACACTTGTCCTAAAACTGCGCGCGCCTGATTGGTTCCATAGAGGTAAGACAAGCCCCGTGCCGCTCGCGCCGCCCGCGCGGGCTGACCCGATTCCGGCCCGGTTTACGCGTTTGGCGGACAGAGAGATGTTTGACGAGGGGACAGCCGGCCGCGGCCCTCCTCTCCAGCGGGAGGTCCAAGATGTACGACGCGATCATCGTCGGCGCTCGCTGCGCCGGCTCGCCCCTGGCGATGCTGCTCGGGCGCAAGGGTTACAGGGTGCTGCTGCTCGACAAGGCGACTTTCCCGAGCGACACCGTCTCCACGCACCACATCCACCAGCCGGGCGTGGCTCGGCTCAAACGCTGGGGGCTGCTCAACCGGGTCGCGGCCTCGAACTGCCCCCCGACCACGCAGTTCACCTTCGACGCGGGGCCGTTCGCCCTCAGGGGCGCACCGCCGCCGACGGCCGACGGGGTCGCCGAAGCCTACGCCCCGCGCCGCCGCGTGCTCGACAAGATTCTGGCCGACGCCGCCGTCGAAGCCGGTGCCGAGCTGCGCGAGGGCTTTTCGGTCGAGGAGATCACGACCGAGGACGGGGCGGTGACGGGCATCCGCGGGCGCGACCGGCGGGGCTCGTCCGTGACCGAGAAGGCGCGCATCGTAATCGGCGCCGACGGCGCGCGCTCGTTCGTCGCGCGCAGCGTCCGCGCCCCGGTCTACCTGGACCGCGGGATGCTCACCTGCAACTACTACTCTTATTGGAGCGCCGTCCCGCTGGAGGGGACCGAGCTTTACCCGCGCGAGCGCCGGATGATCGTGGCCGACAAGACCAACGACGGGCTGACCCTGATCGTCGTCGTCTGGCCGCAGGGCGAGTTTAACCGCGTGAGGTCTAACGTCGAGGACGAGTTCATGCGCGCGCTCGACGAGTGTGCCCCTTCGCTGGCCGAGCGCGCTCGCGCCGGCCGCCGAGAAGAGCGTTTCGCCGGCACAGGCTTCATCCCGAACCTTTTCCGCAAGCCCTACGGCGACGGCTGGGCGCTCGTCGGCGACGCCGGCTACGTCAAAGACCCTGTCACGGCACAGGGCATCACCAACAGCTTCAGCCACGCCGAGATGCTGGCCGAGGCCCTCGACGAAGCCTTCTCCGGCCGCCGCGAGATGGGCGCGGCGCTGGCCGACTACGAGCGCCGCCGCAACGAGGAGGTGCTGCCGATGTACGAGCACACCTGCCAGCTCGCACGGCTCGAACCGCCGCCGCCCGAGATGGTCAGTCTCCTCGAAGCCCTCCGGGGCGACCCCGTCGAGACCGGCAGGTTCGTCGGGACTGTCGCGGGCACGGTCCCGATCCGGCAGTTCTTCTCGCCTGAGAACTTGCGCCGCATCGTCGAGAGGTCCGCGCTTCAACCGGCTGCGTGAGGGCACAGGGCCGCCGCGGGCCGGCCGTGGCCTGCCGGCGGCCGGGAAAGGCATGGAGGGAATACTCGTGAGCCACGCGACCGCCGGCGGTTTCGCCAGACGCCTGTTCATCAACGCCTTGTGTCTGTTCCTGCTGGCGAGCCCGGTGCTGCCGGCTTACGCGCAGAGGCGGGCCGGAGGGGCTCCCCGACAGGGCGGCCCCTCCGCGCAGCCGCCCACGCAGAAGCAGTCGGCCGCGCAGGCCGGTCAGAGGTGCCAGGGCGGCTGGCGCGGCGTCGTCAGCTTCAGGAAAGTTCTGAAGAGCACCTTCGAGAGCGACGAGCCGGGCATTCGCAAGGCTAAGGACCGCGTCAGGCACAAGACGATACGCAATTACGACTACGCCGGTCGCGCCGTCGTTGACGGCCGCAACCCGCGCAACGTCGTCGCCAAAAGCAAGGTCAGCTTCACAGACAGGGACGAGCACTGGGGCGAGACGCGCGTCTGGGAGACGTGCGGCAGCCGCGACCCCGGCCGCTGGCAGATCATCGAGAGCACGGACAACCGCCTGACCGAAGCCCGCGGCGAGGGCGCCGCCGAGCATTTCTTCCTGAGCGTCAACGAGGCCGCCGGCACCTACGCCTTCAGCTTCCGTTTCCCCGAGGCGAAGGGCACCGCCCGGCGCGACCAGCGTGTCAGGCGCAGCGGATTCTGCCAGCCGCGTAACAACGAGCCCTCCGACAGGGCCGACAACGACCCGGCGGTAATCGAGGGCGAGGTGGCGCGTCTGGAAGACGGCAGGTTCGACCCGCGGAACCCGCACGTGCTCTCCGGCTCAAAGACCTGGGACACGTCCTCGGAGCGTGTGAAGAGCTTCGCCTACGAAGTCTCCTGGCACTTCACGCGCTGCCCGGAAGACCTTCTCATCACCGATCTGAAGTTCCAGCATCCGAAGTGGCCGAACTTCGAGGACTGGCGCGACATCTCCGAGCAGCTCGGCACGATTGACGGCAACCGTGTGAAGGTCTTGGCGACGGTCCTGAACCTGTCGGACGAGACGAAGTACGCGGGCCTCAAGTTCTCGGAGACCTACAAAGGCGACAAGCACAACGGCTCGCGTCCTGACGAGACGCTGCCGGACGGCGAGACCTCCCTCCGGCTCGACGCGGGCGAGGCCCGAGACGCGGAGTTCGTCTGGGACACGGAGGGGCAGTCGTGGTTCGACGACGGCCGGCCCCACCTCCTGCACCGCATCAAAGCGGAACTTACGGAGGACGGCCGGAAGCGCGACGAAAAGGAGAAGCCGCTCAAAATCGCGCCCAGGCCGCTGGTGCTCGTGCACGGCCTGTGGAGCAGCGCGCAGGCCTGGATTCCTCTCTATCAGAACCTTCTGACGACGGCCCACAGCTACCACTGGAAGGCTTACGCGGTCGGCGAGCGGCCCGAGAATGGGCGCCTGAACACCGGCGGGGCCTTCCTCTCCGCCGAGCGGACCAACTCGATCTACGAGAACGCAGACGAGATGGCGAAGTACGTCCGCCACGCGCAGGAGGATTCGAACGCCTGGCACGTAGACATCGTCGCTCACTCGATGGGCGGCCTCATCTCGCGCCTCTACGTCCACAAGCTGATGCCCGACTCGCCGGACGGCGCGCCGACCGCCAGGCACCTCGTCATGCTCGGCACCCCGAACGCCGGCAGCCAGTGTGCCGACGTGATGGACATGAAGTTTCGCGCCTTCGGCGAGCGCGTGCAGGCGGTAAAGGAGCTCAGGCCCGAGGAGGTGGCCCTCTTCAACCGGCACGTCCGCGACCGCAAGGGGGTGAAGTTCTCGGCGCTGGCCGGCAATTCCCTCCCGGTCATGTGCAAGAACGTCGAGTGGAACGACGGCGTGGTGTCGGTCTCCTCGGCGATCAACGGAATCGAGGACCACGCCTTCTCGAACGACATCCACACCGACCTGACCAACGCGCGCAACTTCGGCAACTTCGTCCTGCCGCGCCTCGTCTCCGGCCCGAAGAAGACTTACCCCCTGCCGGTGAAGTCCGACCCGACGCCGCTCGAATCGCTGCAAGACATCGAGTGGGGGTTCGCCCCCGGCGTCCGCGCGCCCGGCTCGCTGACGGCCGGCCTCGACCTGCGCGGCGGCGCCCTCGGCACACTCTTCGTCAAAACCTCAAACCGCTCCGACGACGCGCGGGCGCCGCAGGGCGGAACCGCCGCCGAGCCCTTCAACAAAGAGGTGAGGCTCGCGCCGAAGCAGGCAATCGAGGTCGAGCTGCCAATCGCGCAGGGGCCGAACTTCGGCCTGACGTTCATGGCGCCCCCGACCGTGTCGGCCACCCTCTCCGACGAGGCGGGCGCGGTCGTCGGCCGTAACACTGCCAACCGCCCCCGCTCCGGCCTCTTCTTCCGCACGATCTTCGTCAGGGGGCCGGTGCGCGGCGGCGTCTGGCGTCTGAAGCTTGAGAACACCGCCACGACCGAGAGCATCGTACTGCTGGCGACCTGGGCTACCGACGCCCCGCCCCCGCCCGCGAACACCTCCCGCCGGGTGTAAAGCTCGCACTCGGCCCGTGCACGCCCCCTCAATGATGGCCCGCAGAACAAAGGCGGCCACCCCGAAAGGTGGCCGCCTTTGACTTTTGAGCCAGAAACTCATGCCCACACCGGGACTGACTATCCTATTAATCTTCAGGATTGTTCCGTATCTTCTGTAATAGCTCAGCATAGTTACCCCGAACTATAGAGGTGTTTGGGTGTTGTGGCCCGAGCATCCTTTCAAGGATGTCCAGCGCCCGCAAATACAGCGGCTCCGCCTCAGCATACCTGCCCCGGCTCTTATAGAGGGAAGCTAGGTTGTTAAGACTTACCGCCACATCCGGGTGCTTTGGCCCGAGCACCCTCTCACGGATGTCCAGCGCCCGCAAATACAGCGGCTCCGCTTCAGCATACATACCCTGAACTTTGTAGAGATAAGCCAAGTTGTTGAGGCTCTGCGCCACATCCGGGTGTTCCGGCCCGAGCACCCTCTCACGGATGTCCAGCGCCCGCAAATACAGCGGCTCCGCTTCAGCATGCTTACCCAGAACTCTGTAGAGATAAGCCAGGTTATTGAGATTCAACGCCACATACGGGTGCTCCTGCCCGAGCACCCTTTCAAAAATGCCCAGCGCCCGCAAATACAGCGGCTCCGCTTCAGCATATTTGCCCTGGATTTCGTAGAGGGAAGCTAGGTTGTTAAGGCTCCCCGCCACGTCCGGGTGTTCTGGCCCGAGCACCCTCTCACGGATATCCAATGCCTGAACATACAGCGGCTCCGCTTCAGCATACTTGCCTTGGCTATCATAGAGATAAGCTAGGTTATTGAGATTTAAGGCCACATCCGGGTGTTCTGGCCCGAGCACCTTTTCAAAAATGCCCAACGCCCGCATAAACAGTGGCTCCGCTTCAGCATGCCTACCCTGAATGTGGTAGAGGGAAGCCAGGTTATTAAGGCTCATTGCCACGTCTGGGTGTTCTGGCCCGAGCACCCTCTTACGGATGTCCAACGCCCGCAAATACAGCGGCTCCGCTTCAGCATATTTGCCTTGGCTCTTATAGAGGGAGGCAAGGTTGTTGAGGCTCGTCGCCATATCCGGGCGCTCCGGCCCGAGCACCCTCTCACTGATGCCCAGCGCCCACGCAAACAATGACCCGGCCTCAGCGTACTGTGCACGCTCAAAACAGTAGTAGCCTGCCTGATTTAGCAATCGGGCTGCCTCGTAGAACTCGAAATCGTACTTCTCAATCAATCTTGCTGCCTCTATGGCGTGCGGCAGTAACTTCTCACAGAGCGGCCAGTTCTCATGCTTTATCTCCGGGTATGCCTCATTCAGAGCGCGCACTGTTCGCTCCGCCCAGAGGTGGCGCGTCTCTTCGTCCATCTCGTCCCTGAGCACCTGCTGCACGACCCGGTGCATTTCGACGGTCTTGTTGCGGGGGTTACGCCGTATCAGGGAGAAGCGCGCGGCTGCCCCAAGGGTCTTCACCAGGCCCACACCTCCGCCCGCGAGGGGGCTCAGGTTTTCGCCCATCTCGGCCGCGCCGCCGACAAAAATCTCTTCGGGGATGGCGTCGGGCGCCATGAAGGCGCACGCCCGCAGCAAGTCGGCCGACGCCGCGCCGGCTTGCTCCACCTGGCGAAAGGCCAGCGAGAAGGTGATGGTGACGGGTTGATGCTGGGCGATCAGCCCGGTGTGCGTCGCCCTCAGCTCGGCGCCTTCCTTCCGGTAGAGTTCGAGGTACTCGGCGAGGCTGCTCGGGCTGTTCTCGATGAAGGCCCCGGCCTGATCGAGCGCCAGCGGGAGGCCACCCACCTCCCGCACGATCTCCGCGGCCATCTCCCGGTCCGACTCGGACACCGCTTCGACCCCTGCGCCTGGCTCTACGATCTTCGCCCGCCGGAGCAGGAATAACGTGCCCTCGGCCGGCGGCATCTCCGTGATCTCGATCCGGGCGACGGCGTCGGTCGCGTGGGCTCGCGTCGTCAGCAGGACGTGGCCTCCCCAGGCGCGCCGCAACACGCCGGAGACGAGCGTGAGGTCGTCGGCGTTGTCCAGAATCAGGAGCCAGCCCGTCTGCGCCTCAAGCCTGCGCCAGACGGCCGCGACCACCCTGTCTCTGTCGGCCTCGTCCTTCTCCGGCAGGCCGAGCCCGGCCGCGATGGCGGCGAAGTCGGCCTTGAGCGCGTCCTCCGTCTCTGCCCTGGCCCAGAGCACCGCCCCGTATCCGCCCCGGTGGCGGTGCGCATACTCGGCCGCAGTCTGCGTCTTCCCGACCCCGCCCAGGCCGCTCAGCGCCGCCTTGCCCGTGGCGACGAGCGCGCTGTGCAAACGGTCGAGGACATCCGTGCGCCCCGTGAAGTAGGGGTTGGGCGGGTACGGAACGTTCGAGAATGGGAGTCTGTCGTTCGAGACCCCGCCCCCATCCCCCGCAGCATCGTCAGAAGGCCCCGCGGAATCCTGACGCATTATCTCGATCACCTGCTCGGCCACCGAAACGAATAGCCGGTCCTGCTCGTGCTCCGGCATCTCGTTGAGCGGCCGGTCGGGCGAGTTCACCGCCTGGAAGGTGGAGAGGGTCAGCTCTTCCGGGCCGCGCACAGGATCGGGGTACTTGAACTTAACCGAGGCGAACAGGCTCGGTCGGACGATGATGGGCAGGACCTTGACGCCCCTTTTCTGCGCCTTCAGCAGCAGGACGGGCAGTTCACGGTCGCGTATGTATTCGGAGTCGAGGAAGGCCGGGCTGACCATCAGGACGGCGACCCTGGCGCCGTGCAACTCACGGTCAATGGCCTCCTGCCAGCGCTCGCCGGGTTGGATGGCGCTGTCCGACCACAGCCGGACGAGCTTCTGGAAGACGAGCGGGCGCAGGTGTTGCAGCAGGCGGTTGAGCCAGCGTTTGGAGGGTTCCGGGCTCTCGTTGTCTTCGTGCGCGTAGCTGACGAAGACTGTGAACTCACCTGAAGCGTTCTCGGCGGGCACGCGGGTCTTCCCCTCCGGAGATTCTGATGCTGCTCGGCTTAAGAAGGAACGGGCACCGGCGGGCGAAGTGAGAGCCGGTGCGGCGAGTGTAAAAGCAGGGACGGCGGAATGTCACGCCCCGGACCGCGCGCACAAAAGAGAACGGCGGCCCGCCCGTGGCCGCCGTCATTCTGCTGCCTACGTCCTTCGTCAGAGAGGCGCTGGTGCGCTGGGAGCACCCCGAACGCGGCTTCGTCCCGCCGTCCGAGTTCATCCCCGTCGCCGAAGAGACCGGGATGATCGTGGAGATCGGCCAGTGGGTGCTCAGGGAGTCGTGCCGCCAGATGCGCGACTGGCAGCACCACTCCTTCGATAACCGGCTGCTCACCATCAGCGTCAACCTCTCGGGCAAGCAGTTCCTCCAGCCCAACCTGATCGGGAGCGTGAAGCAGATCCTCCACGAGACGGACCTCGACCCGAGCCGCCTGAAGCTGGAGATCACCGAGAGCATCATGATGGAGAATGCCGAGGCGGCCAGCGCGATGCTCGTGCAGTTGCGCACGCTCGGCGTGCAGCTCTCGATAGACGATTTCGGGACGGGCTACTCCTCGCTCTCCTACCTGCACCGGTTCCCCGTCAACACGCTGAAGATCGACCGCTCGTTCGTGGCGCGGATGGGAGACGCGGGGGAGAACTCAGAGATCGTCCGCACGATCCTGACGCTGGCGTCGAACCTCGGGATGGATGTCATCGCCGAGGGCGTCGAGACGAAGGGGCAGTTGGCACAGCTCAAGGCAATGAACTGCCCTTACGGGCAAGGCTACCTCTTCTCCAGGCCCGTGGACGCGGCCGGCGCGGGGGCGCTGGTCGGCGCGGGAGGGGCGGGCTCGGCGGGCCGGATGAGCCCGCCCGTGCACCCGCGTCCTGAAAAGGCGGAGGCGTTCGACACCTCCCTCGTGATGTGATCAGGGCGTCCGGGTATAATTCGTAACTCTAAGACCCTTTTGTAGTGGGTATGCTCTGAAAAATAAACCGGCCGCCTGAGTTGGCGGCCGGTTTATTTTATTAGCAGAAAGTCGGGGCGAGAGGATTCGAACCTCCGACCTCTCGGTCCCGAACCGAGCGCTCTACCAGGCTGAGCCACGCCCCGAGGTCGAAAGCCCGGCTATTCTAAGGGCCAGGCGGCCGAGTGTCAAACCGCGCCGTCCGGCCCTTTAAATCACGTAGCGGATGACGACGAAGCCGAGGACGAAGAGCACCGTGAAGGCCACGGTCAGCAGCTCGAAGTAGCGGTCGATGAACTCCTTGATGCGCGCGCCGAAGAAGAAGAAGAGGGCCGCGACGAGGAAGAAGCGGGCCGGGCGGCTGACGGCCGAGGCCAGCACCAGCGTCGTGAAAGAGATGTGGAAGGCGCCGGCCGCGATGGTGAAGACCTTGTAGGGAATCGGCGTGAACCCCGCGATGGCGATGGCCCAGAAGGCGTTCTCCTCGTAGAGCAGGCGCACCTTGTCGTACTGGCCCTGCACGCCGTAGAAGTCGATGATGGGGCGGCCGACGGCGTCGAAGAACTGGAGGCCGATCAGGTAGCCGAGCATCCCGCCGAGGACCGAACCGACCGAGCAGATGAGCGCGTACTTGAAGGACTTGCGCGGGGCCACGACCGCCAGCGCGATCAGAAGCACGTCTGGCGGGATGGGGAAGAATGACGACTCTGTGAAGGCGATGATGAAGAGGACCCAGGCCGCGTGCGGCCTCTCGGCGTAGCTCTCGACCCACGCCTTCATCCTGTGGAGGTAACTGAACAGCTTCTTCAAGGGGTGCGGTTTCCTTCGGCTTACGGCGTGTTGGTCGAGCTTGGAGGCCCCGCCTCAGTTCCCGCCCGACCAGCCGTAACGGCCGATGAGCGGGACGAAGGCGCAGGGGCCGTGGTCTTCTGTCGCGTACCCGTCCTCGGCGCGGACGACGCGGACGAGCCGCTGCGACTCGCGCGTCGTCCCAACCGGCATCACCAGCCGCCCGCCCGCCTTCAACTGCGGGGGCAGCGGCCCCGGCACGCCAGGCCCGCCGGCCGCGACCAGGATGGCGTCGTAGGGCGCGTGCGCCTCCCAGCCCATCGTGCCGTCGAAACACTTGACCGTGGCGTTGTAGATGCCGAGGGCGCGAATGCGCGCCTGCGCCTGCCGGGCCAGCTCAGGGATGCGCTCGATGGCGTAGACCTGGCCGGCCAGCCTCGCCAGCACGGCCGTCTGGTAGCCGGACCCGGCGCCGATCTCCAGCACGCGGCTCTGCCGGTCAACTTCCAGCAACTCGCTCATGCGGGCGACGATGAAGGGCTGCGAGATGGTCTGGTTGGCGTCAATCGGGAGTGCGTGGTCGCCGTAGGCGCGGCCCTGCAAGGCCTCGGGCACGAAGAGGTGACGTGGGATGTCGGACATCGCCGCGAGCACGCGCTGGTCGCGGATGCGGTAGTGGTCGCGCAGGCGCTCGACCATCCGCTGGCGGGGGATGCGGAAGCCCGCCTGCTGTGATGTCGGAGTGTTCGACGACAAGTGCTCAATCGGGGGCCGCGGCGACGGCCGGGCGGCCTCGCGCGGCTGGCGGCGGAACTGAACCTAGTCGAGACCCGCCGGCTGTTCCTGCTGTTCGCGCCCCGTCTCCTCGAAGCGGATCGTGTTCCAGCCTTCGAGGGCGACGAGCGCGCTGTGGTTCGTCATGTCGCTGCGGAGCGGCGTGACCGAGGCGTAGCCCTGCTCGACGGCGTCGTAGTCCGTGCCCTCGCCGTGCTTGTGGGTGAAGACCTCCTCGCCGATCCAGTAGTAGGCTTTGCCGCGGGGGTCTATGTGCTCGGTGATGATGGGCCGCGCCTGCTTGATGCCCTGCCGAGTGACCTTCGCCCCCTTAATCTCGCCCGGCGGAATGTTGACGTTGAGCAGCGTCCCTTCGGGCAGCCCCTCTTCGAGCACGCGGCGCACGGCCACGACTGCGAAGCGCGCGGCCTCCGTGAAGTCGTAGTTCTCGCGCGTGACGAGGCTGAAGGCGAGGCCGGGCACGCCGAGGATGGTCGCTTCGAGGGCGCCGGCCACAGTGCCGGAGTAGCTGGCGTCGTCGCCGAGGTTCCCGCCGTAGTTGATGCCGGAGCAGCAGACGTGCGGCCGCTCGTCCTCAGGGAGTATCTGGTTGAGGGCGAGCGTGACACAGTCGGTCGGCGTGCCGTCCACGGTCCAGTGGCGCTCGTCAATCTGCCGGATGCGCAGAGGGCGCGAGAGCGTCAGGCTGTGCGAGGCGCCGCTCATCTCTGAGGCCGGCGCGACCACGTAAACGTCGCCCACCTCGCGCAGCGCCTCCTCCAGTTTGGCTATCCCCTCGGAGTGGATGCCGTCGTCGTTTGTCAGAAGAATACGGACCATAAAATTAAGCGGAGCCCATTACACCTTAACGAACCTGATTATTCAAGCAGGAGCGAAGTGAAAGCCCCGCGGCGCAAAAGCAGCGCGCCGCGGGGCTTTCTTGTCGGAACCGGCGCCGCGCGAGGGGGCGCCGGCCGCTCACTTCTTCCTCGACAGGCCGCCGATCTGGACCGGCTTGTTCTTCTCCACGTCGGCGCCGAGCTCCTTCTTGAGCACCATCTCCTGGTAGAGCTTGCGCATCATCGCGGCCTCCTCGGCGGCCGTCTTCGGCCCCTCCATCTGGGGCTTGTTCGGGCGCTGGAGGTCAACTTCGTTCAGAACGAGGTTGACGGGCACGGCTTCGAGCGCGACTTCCTTGTTCTTGGCGAAGATTTCGTGGCGGCCGTGCTCCTTGTACCACTGGGCGACGGTCGCGTTCTGGTGCATCTGCTCGATGATGTTGCGCCAGCCGATGCCCGTGTTGTAGGCGCAGAAGCTGATCTCACCTTCCTGCGTGCCGTAGGGGATGATGCACATCTCCGTGCGGCGGAAGTCGTAGTTGAACAAGTCCTGGAACCACATGCCGGCGATGAAGAGGAAGTTCCAGCGGTCGGCGCGGCGCGCCTCGATGTCCTTCTTCGACCGCTTGCCGTCAACGCGGCCGTAGGTGCGGCCCGTCAGGCCGAAAGACTTGTCGAACTTCTTGAACAGCTCGTAGAGCGTGAAGTGGGTCGGCGACTTGTACGGGTTGTAGTGCTTCAAAAGCGCCAGCCCCATCATGATGTTCGACGCCCACTTGCCGCGGCCGGCGTCGGTGATGCGCTGCATGTCGCGGACGAGCCCCGGGATGTTCAGGAACTCGGGGACGGGGCGCATGTCCTTCGTCTCCTTGTCGATCATGACGGCCGTGCCCACGCCGCAGTTCGGGTGGCAGCCGCAGGAGACCTGACCCCACTCGGCGTCGGGGCCGTGCGCGAGGTCGGCGAAGTCGGCGAAGGCGCCCATCAAGGAGAGCGGGAACCAGTCGCGCGTGGGCTCCGTGATGCCGACCTGGCTTTTCACGTCGTTGGCGAGGTGCGACAGCGTGTAACGCTGCTGCATCCGGCGCTCGTCGGTGATCTCCTCGTCGCGGCCCGTGAACGAGACGGGCTGGAAGGAGAGGAACGCCACCTTCTTCGGGTTGTCGAGCGCGAAGCGGATGACCGAGCCGACCTGGTCGTTGTTGATGCCGTTGACGATGGTGATGACGAGCACGATCTCGACGCCGGCCTCGTGCAGGTTGTCGATGGCGCGCAGCTTCACGTCGAAGAGGTTGCCGACCTGGCGGTGCGAGTTGGCGTCGTTGCCGATGCCGTCGAACTGCAAGTAGGCGTAGCGCAGCCCGGCCTCGGCGGCCTCCTTGCAGAACTCCTTCGACTTGGCGAACTCGATGCCGTTGGTGGCGCACTGGACCGAGTTGTAGCCGACCTTGCGCGAGTAGCGAATCGAGTCGAGGAAGTGCGGCGAGATGGTCGGCTCGCCGCCCGAGAACTGCACAGACATCTGGCGGCGCGGCTTGATCGAGATGGCCTTGTCGAGAATGTCCTTGACCTCGTCGAACGAAAGCTCGTGGACGAAGCCGACCTGGTTGGCGTCCATGAAGCACGGGTCGCACATCATGTTGCAGCGGTTCGTCAGGTCAATCGTCAGGACCGACCCGCGGCCGAACTTGATGGAACTGGAACCGTGGTTGTGGAGCCCCTCGTCGTTGTGCGCGTTGATGTCGCGGCCCGGGAACATCGACTCGATGTGCTTGAGGAAGCTCGAATCAATCGCCATGATGTCCTCGAAGTGGCCGTGCGTGGGACAGTCCTTGACCATCCAGATCTGGCCGTCGCGCTCGATGATCTGGGCCTTGATCTCGCCGACCTTCTCGCTGATGAGTTCCGAGGGGTCGATGTTCGGCTGGCTCAGGATGCGCGTGCGCGCCTCGATGACGCACTTCGGGCACAAGCTATCGGTCGTGCGCGGGAACCCGAGCGGCGGCTTCGACTTCTGCCAGGACTTGAGGAGCGGCTTGTCCGACCACTTCGGCGTGAAAGACTCGCCGGGGCGAAACTGGTTGAAGAACTGGGCGGAATTGAAGATGCCGCCCGCCAGCTTGGTCAGGCCCTTTTCGACGTGCTTGATTGGCTTCATTTAAGTTTATCCTTCTCGAACTTTCAGGCTGCTTTCTCGGGAAACTACGAACGCAGGCAGGGACCGACGAACGTCCCCGAGAGCCCGCCGCTCTCACCTACACCTCTGATGATGATTAATGGGGTGATGTCTCACAGAGGAGAGTAACCGCACGAACCAAACCCGCCACGATACCTGATTCGCCAACAGTTAGCAAACGGCCAGCGGGTAAACCGAGGGCACCGACCCCGCGAATGCTCCGGCGAAGCACCCGAAATCGGCGCCGACGAAAATTTCAAAACTCCTGTGGCTCTTGCCGTCCCTCTCGTTCAGGCAACGCGAATTCACCTAGCAATGACTGTGCCGCCAATCCGAGCGAAGAGGTAAACCCTGCAATAGTACGCTTTAGCTACAGAATGAGGGAAAGTGGACGAGAGACTTTAGGCCCCTTCGGCGGGTCACATTCACACCTTCGGCGGCTCAACCCAACGTGCGCGACATTCTGACACGCAACGAACGCATCTACCTGACCCTTGCGGACTTTCCGACCCAAAGGGCAGGAAGTCTTTTCAGCTTTCGGCTCGTCCGGCGCCGACGATTCGCATAATTTCCTCAAAAAGCAGGCCATTGGTGGCGATGGCGTTGCCGGCGTGGATGGTGCGGCGGCCGTCCCAGCCCGTAAAAGTTCCGCCGGCCTCCTCGACGATGGGCAAAAGGGCTGCGCAGTCCCAGACAGACAGGATTGGGTCGAGCATCGCGTCGGCGCGGCCGGTGGCGACGAGCACGTAGCCGTAACAATCGCCCCAGGTCCGGCGGGCGGAGGCGCGGCGTTGCAGTTCGGCGGCGGCCGGCCCGAAGCCTTGGGCCTCGCAGGTGCCGAAGTCCGTGGCGAGCAGCAGCGCGTCTTCGAGCCGGGCCGTTTGAGAGACGCGCGCCGGCCGGCCGTTCCAGAAACAGCCCGCGCCGCTCGCGGCGTAGACGGTCTCGCCGAGGGCCGGCAGGTGCGCGACGCCGAGCGCCGGCTCTCCCTCGACCTCCAGGCCGACGAGGACGCCGTAGACGGGTACGCCGTGGACGAAGGAGTAGGTGCCGTCGATGGGGTCGAGAATCCAGCGCCGGCCGGAAGAGCCGCCACGCTCGCCTTCTTCCTCGCCGACGATTCCGTCTTCGGGGAAGGCTTCGTTGATGCGGCGGCGGAGCAGGGCCTCGGCTTCGAGGTCGGCCCGGGTGACGAAGTTGTCCTTGCCCTTAAGCCTGGTCTCGTACTCACCCCGGAAGTAGCGGAGTGTGACCTCGCCGGCCTCCCTGGCGATGCTGACGGCGAAGTCGAGCAGTGTGGCCGCGCCTTCCGCCTTCATCCGTTTCCCTTCCCCGCGGCCCGCCGCCGCAGCTCGCCCGCCACTGCTTCGAGGCTCTGGCCGCGCTCGACCATGAGGACGACGAGGTGATAGAGGAGGTCTGAGATTTCGGAAGTGAGGGCCGCGCCGTCGCCGTCCTTGGCCGCGATGATGGTCTCGGCCGACTCCTCGCCGACCTTCTTCAGAATCTTGTTGAGCCCCTGCCCGAAGAGGTAGGTGGTGTAAGAGCCTTCCGGCATCTCGCGCCGCCTGTTCTCTACTACCGCATACAGGTCTTCGATCACGCGGCCGAAGCCCGCCGCCTTCGGGTCTGCTTCCCCTTCACGTCCTTCTTCCCCTTCGCGCCCGCCGGCCCCGCCGGGGCCGCTTTCGCCGAGCGCCTCAGGCCCGCCCCGCGCCTCGCCCGCGCCCGGCGTCGCAACCGGCGGCGCACCGTTCAAAGGTTGATGGAAACAGGTCTCGCGGCCGGTGTGGCAGGCGGGGCCGGCGGGCTCGACGAGGATCAGGAGCGCGTCGGCGTCGCAATCAAGGCTGAGGCCGACGACGCGCTGTGTGTGGCCGGAGGTCTCGCCCTTGTGCCAGAGCGCCCTGCGCGAGCGGGACCAGAACCACGTCTCGCCGGTCTCGATTGTGCGGCGCAGGCTCTCCTCGTTGACGTAAGCGAGCGTCAGCACCTCGCGCGTGCGCGCGTCCTGTACGACTGCGGGCATCAGCCCCCGCTCGTCGTACCTCGGTGCGGGCGCAGGGCCGCCCGTTCCGGTTTCGCGGTCGCGCCGCCCGCCTTCGCTTCGTTCTGTCATCGCGCCTCAGCCTTTCCGCTCAACGCACCGGCACCCCGCGCTCCCGTAGGTAGCCCTTGACCTCGCCAACCGTGAACTCGCCGAAGTGGAAGAGCGAGGCGGCCAACACGGCGCTCGCGCCGCCCTCGGTCAGCGCCTCGTAAAAGTGTTCGAGCCGCCCCGCCCCGCCCGAAGCGATGACCGGGATGCGGACCGCGCCGGCGACGGCGCGCGTCAGCTCGATGTCGTAGCCGGCGCGCGTGCCGTCGGCGTCCATGCTGGTCAGGAGGATTTCGCCGGCCCCGAGCCGTTCGGCCTCGCGCGCCCACTCGACGGCATCGAGACCCGCCGCCCGCCGCCCGCCGTGCGTGAAGACTTCCCAGCCCGCCGCCCCGGCGCGCCGGCGCGCGTCCAACGCGA
Source organism: Pyrinomonadaceae bacterium (assembly GCA_035645715.1). Classification (GTDB taxonomy): domain Bacteria; phylum Acidobacteriota; class Blastocatellia; order Pyrinomonadales; family Pyrinomonadaceae; genus QHXN01. The sequence goes on along the minus strand of DASQMB010000040.1, from coordinate 100,645 downwards.
CGACGGCGCACTGGCTGCCGAAGGTCTCGGCCGTCTCGCGGATAAGTTGGGGCCGGGCGACGGCCGCCGTGTTGAACGAGACTTTGTCGGCGCCAGACGCGAGCACTGCGCGCACGTCCTCGACGGAGTTGAGGCCGCCGCCCACGGCGAGCGGGATGAAGACCTCGTCTGCCACGCGGCGGACGAGCGCCGAGACGATGGCGCGCTTGTCGGCCGAGGCGGTGATGTCGAGGAAAATCAACTCGTCCGCGCCCTCGGCGTCGTAGCGCCGGGCCTGCTCGACGGGGTCGCCCGCGTCCACGAGCGAGACGAACCGGATGCCCTTCACCACGCGGCCGCGGTCCACGTCCAGACAAGGGATGATGCGCTTGGCGAGCACGACTCTGTTTCTTTCACTCCTTCAGAAACGCTCGGCGAAGTTCCGCAACAGCCGCAGGCCCGCGGCCTGGCTCTTCTCCGGGTGAAACTGCACGCCGCAGACTTTGCCGCGCGCGACGACCGAGGCGTATGGCTCGCCGTATTCGGTTCGCCCGAGCACGTCCGCGTCGTCGGCGGCGGCGCAGTAGAAGGAGTGAACGAAGTAGAAGAAGGGCTCTCCGGCGAGGCCGTCGGCGAGCGGGTGCGGGCCGCGCCAGGAGACCTGGTTCCAGCCTACCTGCGGGACGAGCAGGTCCGGCGGGAAGCGGCGCACGTCCCCTCGGAGCAGGCCGAGGCCCGGCGCGCGGCCGAACTCCTCCGACTCGTCGAAGAGCATCTGCATTCCGACGCAGACGCCCAGGAGCGGCACGCCCTTGGCGACGCGCTCGCGCACCAGGCTATCGAAGCCGCGCTCCGCGAGCGCCGACATGCAGGCGCGGAAGGCGCCGACGCCCGGCAGGACGAGCTTATCGGCCGCGCGCAGCACAGACTCGTCGGAGGTGACGACGGCCTCGGCGCCGCCCGCCCGGAAAGCCTTCTCGACCGAGCGGAGGTTGCCGACGCCGTAGTCAATGATGGCGACTCGCGTCATGGCCTCACAGGGTTCCCTTCGTGCTCGGCACCGAGGTCGAGCGCGGGTCGCGCTCGCAGGCGCGGCGGAAGGCGCGGGCCGCGGCCTTGAAGGTGCCTTCGATGAGGTGATGCGTGTTGCGGCCGCGCAGGGCGTCGATGTGGAGGTTGCAGCGGACGGCCTCGGCGAACGAGCGCCAGAAGTGCTCGGCCATCTCGACGGCGAAGGTGCCGACCTGCTGCCTTCGCGTCTCGACCTCGTAGACTAGGTAGAAGCGGCCCGAGAGGTCCACGACAGCGCGGCACAGCGCCTCGTCCATCGGCACCGTGGCCTCGCCGTAGCGGTTGACGCCGGCCTTGTCTCCGAGCGCCGAGGCGAACGCCTGCCCGAGCGTGATGGCTACGTCTTCGACCGAGTGGTGGTCGTCCACGTGTAGGTCGCCGCGGCACTCGACCTCGATGTCGAAGAGGCCGTGGCGGGCGAAGAGTTCGAGCATGTGGTCGAGGAAGGGCGCGCCGGTCGAGACCTGCGAGCGCCCCTCGCCGTCGAGCACGACCCGCGCCCTCACGTCGGTCTCCTTCGTCGTCCGGCGGGCCTCGGCCTCGCGTGGGGCCGCCCTCGGCGCGCCCGCCGTCTCAGTCTCTGTGTTCATAAATCTCTTCCATAATCTCTTCAAGGGCCGCGACCAGCCGGCCGTTCTCGTCCGGCCTGCCGACGCTGACGCGGAAATAGTCGCGCAGCATCGGGTATCCGCTCACGTCGCGGACGAGGATGTCTCGTTCGAGCAGCGAGGCGAAGATGCGGCGCGGCTCGATCTCAGTGCGGACGATCATGAAGTTGGCGTGTGAAGGGACGGGCGCGAGGCCGGGGACGCGCACGAGCGCGGCGAAGAGGCGTTCGCGCTCGGCGACGATACCGGCGACGCGCGGCGCCAGCTCGCTCTCGTAGAGCTCGATTGTGACCTCGGCCGCCGTCTGCGAGAAGCGGTTGAGGTTGTAGGGCAGCACGGCCTTGGAAATCTCGCGGGCCAGCTCGGGCGCGGCCAGCAGGTAGCCGACGCGCAGCCCCGCGAGCGCCAGGGCCTTCGAGAAGGTGCGGAAGACTGCGAGGTTCCCGTGGCGCGCGAGCAGCGGCGCGATGGTCCGGCCCGAGAACTCGAAATAGGCCTCGTCTACCACGACGAGGCCCGGCGCAGCGGCCGCCAGCAGAGTCTCCAACTCGGGGGCTTCGAGGCGGCAGCCCGTCGGGTTGTTGGGAGAGCAGAGGATGACGACCTCTGGCCGCGCGCGCTCGACAGCTTCGAGGAGCGCGGGCGCGTCGAATTCGAGGCGCGCGTCGAGCGGCACGTTCAAAACCTCGCCGCCGAGGACGGTCGTGACCTGCCGGTAGAGAGCGAAGGTCGGCTCGGAGATGAGGACGCGACGGCCCTCGCCGATTGTCACCATCAGAGTGGCCTGGATCAGCTCGTTCGAGCCGTTGCCGGCCACGACGCCCTCGGGCGTCCAGCCGTTGAAGGCGGCCAGCTTCTCGTGCAGCGCGGCGGGCACGAAGTCAGGGTAGCGCGACCACTCGCGCGCCCCCATGCGGCGCAGGGTCTCGCGCTTGACGAGGTCGCTCGCGTCCCAGGGGTTCTCGTTCTGGTTGATCTTGACCGAGGCGCGGTCGGGCGAAAGGCCGTAAGCCTTTAACGCCCTCACACGCGGCTTGATCGTCTCGGTTGCACTCATGGTTGAAGCTCGCGCGGCGGCCGACGTTTAAGAGCCGGAGCCCGGCGCGTTTCTAGGCGCGTTTCTATAAGAGCCGGAGCCCGGCGCGTTCCTGATTTCGGCCGAGCGCGCGTGGGCGTCGAGCCCCTCGGCGCGGGCCAGCGCGGCGATGAGCGGCGCCGTCTCGCACAGCTCCTCGCGCGTGTAGCGAACGGTGCTCGTCCGGCGCAGGAAGTTGTGGACGCCGAGCGCCGAGGAGAAGCGGGCCGAGCCGCCGGTCGGCAGAACGTGGTTCGGGCCGGCCAGGTAATCGCCGACGGCCTCTGGCGTGTGCGGCCCGAAGAAGATGGCGCCGGCGTGGCGGACGCGCGCGGCCGCCGCGTCGTCGTCGCGCGTGATGATTTCGAGGTGTTCGGGCGCCAGCTCGTTGACGAGCGCGCAAGCCTCCTCGATGTCGCGCACGACGAAGGCCGCGCCGTAGTCGGCGAGCGAGCGCGCGACCACGGCGCGGCGCGGCAGACTCTCGGCCTGCCGCGAAAGCTCCGCGACGACGCTACGGGCCAGCCATTCGCTCGTCGTGACGAGGACGGCCGAGGCGTCCTCGCCGTGCTCGGCCTGCGCCAGCAGGTCGGCGGCGATGAACTCCGGGCGGGCCGACTCGTCGGCGAGGATTACCACCTCGCTCGGGCCGGCGATGGAGTCGATGCCGACCGCGCCGAAGACCAGCTTCTTGGCCGCCGCCACGTACTTGTTGCCCGGCCCCGTGATCACGTCCACGCGCGGGACGGTCTCGGTGCCGTAGGCGAGCGCGGCGACCGCCTGTGCGCCGCCGACGCGGTAGATTTCCGTAACGCCGAGTTCGACGAGCGCGGCCGCCACGGCCGGCGTCTCTTCGAGCGTGCGCGGCGGGGTCACGACCGCGATGCGCCTGACGCCCGCGACCTGCGCCGGCACGACGTTCATCACCACCGAAGAGGGGTAGCTGGCCGTCCCGCCCGGCACGTAGAGGCCGGCTGCGTCCACCGGCATGACTCGCTGGCCGAGGCGCACGCCCCGGCCCGTCTCGAACTCCCACGACTCTGCGCGCTCGCGCTCGTGGAAGGCGCGGACGCGCTCGACGCTGGCGCGGACGGCTTCGAGCACGCGGTCGTCCACGCGCGCGGCCGAGCGGCGCAGCGTCTCCTCCTCGACGCGGAGCCTGCCGGCGTCGAGACGCACGCCGTCGAAGCGCGAGGTGTAGTCGAGCAGCGCCGCGTCGCCGCGCCGCCTGACCTCGGCGACGATCTCGGCCGCGGCCATGACGGTCTCCGCGTCGGCCTCGACGGCCCGCGCCCTGATGCGTGCGAGCCGGTCGCGGCGGCGCACGGCGTCACCGACTCCGACGATCTCGATCAAGCCTCTCCCCCTCCCTCGCCATTGACGACGGCCGCCAGCGAGTCTATCAACGCGCCCACCTCCGCAGACCTGAGCCGGTAGCTGGCGCGGTTGACGACGAGGCGGGCCGTAGATTCGGCCACCGTCTCTGTGACGACCAGCCCGTTCTCGGCGAGCGTGCGCCCCGTCTCGACCAAGTCCAGAATGCAGTCGGCGAGGCCGGTCACGGGCGCCAGCTCCACCGAGCCCGACAGCTCGATGATCTCCACCGAGACGCCGCGCGCCCCGAAGTGGGCCGCAGCCACGCGCGGGTACTTGGTGGCGACGTGAAGCATCCCGCGCGTCAGTCCCGGCCCGCCCTCCTTCGCCGCCACGGCGAGGCGACAGCCGCCGACGCGCAGGTCGAGCGGCTGCAACACGTCGGCCTGCGTTTCGAGCAGCAGGTCGCGGCCGACCACGCCGCAGTCGGCGATGCCGTGCTCGACGTAGACCGTCACGTCCGCCGGCTTGACGAAGATGAAACGGAAGCGGCCCTCTTCGTCCTCGATTGCCAGCCGGCGCGAGTTCAAAGCCCCGTCGCCCAGCCGGACGCCGGCCGCCGCGAACAGGCGCAGCGCCTCATCCTGTAAACGACCCTTCGCCAGAGCGATTGTCAGCATCATTCTGCCCGAGCCGCCCTTTAACCCTCTTCGAGCGGCAGCCTGACCCGAGCGCCCTCGCGCCGCCGCCTGCGAGCTTCGAGAAGCACCTCGGCCGCGGGCGCGTCGCTCAACTCTTCGGCCGAGAGCGGCCCCGCCTCGGCCTCGCCCGCCGCGCCGCGCGAGAGCACGCCGCACAGAGCGTCGAGGTCGAGGACGAAGCCGACGGCCGGCTCGCGCCGCCCGAAGTTAATTGTCAGTTCGTCGTAGCGGCCGCCGCCGCCGACGCGCGTGCCCGAGCCCTCGACGAAGATTTTGAAGACGAGGCCGGTGTAGTAGTCGAGCCGAGCCACGTCGCCGAAGTCGAACTCGAAGGGGCCGGCCAGGCCCAGCCGCTCGATCACGTCCCAGAGCCGCGACAACTCGGACAGGGCCGCGACGCCCGCCCCGCCCGCGACGAACGTGCGTGCCTCTTCGAGCGCCGCCCGCCCGCCCGAGAGCCGCGCCAGCCGCGCGGCCTGCGCCCCCGGGCCGTGCCCGTCGCCCCCGGCCGCGGTGAAAGCCTCAAGGCCGGCTGCGTCGCGCAGGTCTACGAGCCGTCGCAGTTCCTCGCGCTCGCCCGCCCCGAGTCCGAACTGCTCGGCCAGCCCCCTGAAGACGCCCGCGTGGTTAATCGTCAGCTTGTAGCGCCCCCTGAGCCCCAACGTTTCGAGGACTTCCGCGGCCACCGCCAGCACCTCAAGCTCGGCCACGGCGCCGCCCGCGCCGAACAGCTCGCAGCCGACCTGCCGCCCCTGCCGCGTCCACTCGGCGTGCGAGCGCGTGCGTTGGGCGAAGACCGGCTCGGCGTAGCAGAGGCGCAGGGGGCGCGGCCTTTCGGCGAAGAGCGTGACGGCGGCGCGCGCCACGGTAGAGGTCACTTCGGGGCGCAGGGCGAGCAGGCGGCCGTCGGCGTCGGCGAAGCGGAAGGCGCGGCTCGCCTCATCGTGGCCCATCCCGCGCTCGAAGAGGGCGTAGTAGTCCACGGCCGGTGTCGCAATCTCGTCGTAGCCCCAGCCGTCGAAGACGGAGAGGGCCGCGCGCTCGACCTCGCGCCGCAAGCGGGCCTCGGCCCCGAAGTGGTAGCGCATCCCGCCCGGTATTTTCGAGAGCGAATCCGGCATCAGTGGATCAAAAGAAAAGCGCTGCCGCCGACATACTTTGTCGGCGGCAGCGCGTCATTTGACGATACTAGTTATGCTCGAACGACCGAGCTTTAGCTGTCGTCCCGACGCGCCTGCCCCCGCGGCGCATGATGCGCGCCGTGGTGTGGGGCGTGGCCGTGGGGATGACGTTTCATAGCCGGTCTCTGAACGTTTTCGTTATAGCCGACAGTGCGGCCCGTGTCAAACACGAGCGGCCCGCCGGGATGCGAACGTGCGGACGAGGGCGGCTTATCTCGGCGCGAAGTATCCGGCGCGGGTCGAGACGCGGTAGGGGCGACCCGCCACTTCGACGCGGACGCGGCGGAAGCGGCCGTCGCGTGTGCCGTCGGCGGGCGTGTAATAGAGCGCGTACTGCCGGCGCAGCTCGTCGGCGATCTCGCGGTAGACGGCGTCGAGGGCGGAGAAGTCTGCCGGCCTGTAGAGCCGCCCGCCCGTGGCGCCCGCCAGCGTCTCCAACTCGCGCTCGCTGCGGTCGAGCACGCGAAGAGACTCGCGCAGGCCGCCGATCCGCAGCTCGTTGAAGCGAGCGGCCGCGCCCCCGGCCCCGAGCAGCGAGTCGAGCTCGGCACGCTTTCGCCCGCGCTCTATCTCCGTGTTCGAGATGACGTAGACGGCCACCTGCGATTCGAGCAGAGAACGCAGCGCGTCCTGATGTGTCGAGGCGCCGCGGTTGCTGTCCACGCCGTCGCTCAGGACGACGAGCGCGTGCCGGCGGCGGTTGGGCGGGAACTGCTCGCGCGCCGAGAGGGCGAGGGCGTCGTTGAAGCGCGTGAAGACGCCGGGCGTGAGGCGCCTCAGGGCGCGGCGCAGTTGCAGCTCGCTGCGGGTCCAGTCGAGGAGGAGTTCGACGCGGTCGTCGAACTTGACGAGGCAGAAGCGGTCTTCGGGGCCGAGCTGGCGCGCGAACTCGCCGGCGGCCCGGCGAAAGTCCTCGAACGACGCGGCCACCGACGAGGAAGAGTCCACGAGCAGCGCCACGTCAACCGGCACCTGCCTGAGCGCGAGGTCGCTCAAAATCTGCCGGCGGTTGTCCTCAAAGACGAGAAAGTCTTCGCGCCTAAGGTCCGTAACGAGCGCCCCGTCGGCGTCGCGCACGGTGACGGGCAGCAGGACTTCCGACGTGTTGACGCGGATCACCTCATCCTCGTCCTCCGGCCCCTCGGCGTCCTGCTTCAAGGCCCCCTGTCGGGCGTCGGAGCCGGCTGCGGCGTCGTGCGCGGCCCGGCCGCCGGCGGGACGCGGCCCCGTCCGCGTCTGCGTCAGGCCCGTCACGAACAACAGTGCGACCAGCGCGCAAGCCGAAGCGAGCGGGCGGGCGCCGCCGCGGCCCGCTCGCCGGCCGAGCGACGCGCGCGGGCGCAGCCCGGAGAGGCGACGGAAGAGGTGACAAAAGCGGTGACGAATGTTATTAGCGCGCCTCATATCGCTGGCTGAGAAACCACTCGCGGTTTGCGCTCCGCCCTTGCCCTGTTTGCGCTCCGCCCGACATCGGCCAGACATCGGCCAGACATCGGCCAGACAGTTGCCGACGGCCCACGCCTCAGCGTTAGGGCCGTGTCGCTTCGGCCTCTTCGCCCATCGCGGCGCGCATGGCGGCGATGACGGGCTCCGTGACGCGGCGACGGCGCAGCTCCGCGAGCTTCTGGGGCGAGAGGTCGAACTCGACCGGCGACAGCTCGATGCGCCGGACGATGGTGCCCTCGCTGAAGCCGGCCTCGACAAGTTCGATGACTGAGTTGTTGTCGAGCGTCGGCGTGCGTTCGAGTTTGGCCGCGGCCGGGCCTCCCTGCTCGGCGGGCGGGCGGAGGATGCGGACCGTGGCGCTGCCTGCCGTCTGAGTGTCGCCGGAGGCGCCGCCGCTCATGCCGCGCGAGCGCGTCTGCCCGCGCGAGCCGCCCGACGAACCGAAGATGTCAACGCCGCCGGGCGCCCCCGCACCGCCGGCCGTCCGGTTGTCGCCGCCGGCCGTCCGGTTGTCGCCGCGCGGGTCGGCGAAGAAGGCTTCGTCGTCGGAGTCCCAGTCGCCCGAAGCGAAGTCGGCCGCGCCCTGTCGCGCGAGCATGGCGAGGATGACGCGCTCGCTGACGCCCGCCTTCTTCAACTCGATCAGGCGTTCGGGCGAGAGGTCGAAGGCGACGGGACGCGCGCGGATGATGGCGACGACCGTCTTCTCGCGGAAGCCTGCACGCACCAGTTTTATGACCGAAGTGTTGGTGAGCGGAGCCTCCGCGCCCTGGCCCGCGGCGCGCGCCTGCGCGGCCGTCAGGAAGACGGTTGACAGCGCGAGCGCCAGCGCTAAACGCGCGCCGAACGCCCGCACGAGAAACGCTCGCGCGGCGAAAGTCTGCGCGGCGAAAACCCGATTGACGACGGCGCGAATGGCGACAGCGCAAGTGAAGAAGGACTGTCTGACGAAGGACTGTCTGACGGCGGTGTTCATCCTCTCTTAAACCTCCTGCCCTTTAACCAGCGCGAATGGCCGCCGGCTTCCAACGAAAGGCCGGGCGGCGCGGCGCCGGGCGCTTATTCGCCGTCTTTCCGGTAACGCGCGGTGATGCTGCGGACGTAGTTGCGCGTCTCGCGGAAGGGCGGGACGCGGTGGCCGTAGCGGATGACGTTGCCCTCGCCCGCGTTGTAGCCGGCCAGCACTAAATCCACGCGGCCGTTGAACCGCTTGAGCAGCTCTCTCAGGTAGCGCGTGCCGCCCGAGACGTTCTGCGCCGGGTCGTGCACGTTGCGGACGCCGAAGCGGCTGGCCGTGCCGGGCATGAGCTGCATCAGCCCGCGCGCGCCCGCAGGGCTGACTGCGCGCGTGTTGAAGTGCGACTCGTGCTCCATGACGAGGAAGATCAGGTAGGGATCGACGCCGTGGCGCGCGCCGTTCTGGCGGATGAGCGCGTCGAGGCCGGGCCGGCCCGTCGTCCAGCGCCGCTCGCGCCGCGCGCCTCGCGCCTGCGCCACCTCGGCCGCGGCGGCGCCGGCCTCGGGCCTCACCCTCTCGACGCGCTCGACCCTCGCCCTCTCGATGAAGGTGTTGATGTTGCCGCGCCTGTACCAGACGCCGGCGGCCGACTCGCTCGCCTCGTCAACCTCCATCCGCGCGCCGCCGGTCAGGTGAATCCAGACCTCCTCGCCGTCATCCGTGTCGGGCCTCGCCGGGGCGTCAGAGGGCACAGTCGCCGCGCCCCCCTTCGGCATGTCTGAAGCCGCGAATGATGAAGACGGACCGGACAGGCCCGTCTCCCTCACGCCCCCGCCTTCGGCCCCGGCCCCCGCTCTACTTTCCGCCGCCCCACTTTCCACCGGGCGCCGTGGCTCGGGTCGTTCGATTTTTTTGACGCGCGAGCGCGGGACGAGCTGCGTCAGTCCGCCGCGCCTGTACCAGACGCCCTGCGCGTCCTCCCAAGCCAGCTCGACCTCCATCGTCGAGCCGTCCGAGAGGTGCAGCCGCTCCGCCTGCGCTGACGCCGCGTTTGGCAGAAGCAGGAACAGGAGGAACAGTGAAAGCGTGACGGACGAGCGCCGCGCTGCGCGCAGGGGCGTGCACACTCGTGGCGGCCCTTCGCCCGTCTCAGATTTGCAGAGGGTTCTCATCGCGCGTTTCCCCCGTGCTCGCGTGCGGTGCAGAGTTCGTGTGCGGCGCCGTGTTCGCCTGCGCGGCCTCCTGCGCGGCGAAGCCGTGGGCGGCGCCGAAGTAGTTGCGCCAGGCCGCGTCAATGACCCGCGTCGTCAGTTCGGGCGGGCGCCCTTCGAAGAGGCAGATGTCCGTGACGCGGTCGAGCAGGTCGCGCGGCTCGCAGGCTTTCATCTGCCTGTGTTCGAGCATGTAGTTGTTGAGCAGGTGGTCGAGGCACGGCTGCTCGACCCTCAGGCCGCGCGTGTAGGCGGCGCGGCGGAAGATTTCGACGTAGGCCGCGGGCGTAGGCGGCTCGACGCGCGCGCGGTATCCCATCCGGCGCAGGAAAGCCTCGTCAACCAAATCCCTCTCGGCGAGGTTGGTCGAGAAGACGACGAGCTGCTCGAAGGGCACCTCGATCTTCTTGCCGGTGTGGAGCGTCAGGTAATCGACGCGCTTTTCGAGCGGGACGATCCAGCGGTTCAGTAGGTCGTGCGGGGCGACGCGCTGGCGGCCGAAGTCGTCTATGACGAGCGTGCCGCCGTTCGACTTCATCTGAAAAGGCGCCTCGTAGAATCGCGCGGCCTCGCTCCACTGGAGGTCGGCGTCTTCGAGCGTCAGCTCGCCGCCGACGATGACGAGCGGCCGCTCGACCAGGGCCCAGCGGCGGTCGTAGTCGCTCGGCACGGCCTCGGGCGGGGCGGGCCGGTGGTTGTGCGCGTCGAAGACGCGGATGATCTGCCCGTCGACCTCGATGGCGTAGGGCACCCAGATGAAACCGGGCAGGCCCGAGTTGATGCGCTCGGCGACGGCCGTCTTGCCCGTGCCCGGCGGGCCGGTCAGAAATAGCGACCGGCGCGAGTTGATGACGCAGCCCATCGTCTGCAAGAGCGAGTCGGGCAGCACCAGGTCGCGGAAGGCCGCGCGGACGGTGTCGGGCGTGGCCGGGCGGGCGGGCACGGCCTGGAGCCGCATCATGTGCGCGTAGTCGCGCAGGCTGACCGGCGCCGGGCCGACGTAGCCGCACAACTGGCGCACCCGCGCCATCCTCTCCCAGCCCCGTTCGAGGATGGCGTAGCGCGTGGCCCCGACGGCGATCTGCCCCTTGACCTCGATCAGCTTCTCGCGCGTCAGGTGGACCAGTATCTCCTCGACCAGAGCGCGCGGCAGGCGCAGCTCCTCCGAGACGGCGCGCGTCGTCGGCTCAGGCATCTGCGCCACGTGCTTCAGGGCAAGGTCGCACAGGAAGCCTTCGGGCACGTCGGCCTCGCGCAGTTCCTCAAGGACCGGCGGCCCCATCGTCTCGATCTCGATCCTCGTCAGGATGGCTGTGTGGGTCATCGCTTCGCTCCGCCGGCCGGGATGAAGAGTCAGGCAGAATTGACGGGATAGACAGGATTAAGAAGGCGAGAGGCAATCGAGGTCGGGTCGGTCGGAGTTTGCGCGGCCCCGAAAGTTTGACCGCCGCGGCTTCCCCCCTCGGCCTTCTCTCTTCATCCCGTCCAATCCTGTCAATCCTGTCAACATAAAACCGGGTTTCGACTTCTACCGCCCGCCATTCGCGGCCTGAATGTGGCGGCGCTCGTCCTCTGCGCGGAGGGCTGCGCGGGCCTCTTCGGCCTTGTCACGTCGGCCCTCGCGCTCGTAGAGGTCCGCGAGCTGGCGCAGGACGTTGCCGTCTTCGGGTCGGAGGCGGCGCGCGGCTTCGAGGTGGGAGATGGCCTTCTCGTCCCAACCGAGGCGCGCGAGCAGGGCGGCCGTGTTGGTGTGGCCTGCGAACTCGCCGCCGGCGCGGGCGAAGTTCCTGAAAGCCTCGTCGAACTTGCCGAGCCGGCACTGGGCGAGCGCCAGGTTGTTGAGGATGCGGGCGTCGCCGGGCGCGAGCCGCGCGGCCCGCTTGAGCTTGTCGGCCGCCGCGCGGTAGTTGCCCGCGGCGTAGAGCGAGTAGCCGAGGTTGTTGAGCGCCTGCGCGTCCGACTCGTTGACCTCGACGGCGCGCTCGTAAGACTCGCGTGCGCGCTCGCGCAGGCCCTTGCGCTCGAAGGCGACGGCGAGCAGGCTGTGTGCCTGCCCGAGCCGCGGGTCGAGCGAGGCGGCGCGCGACAACTCCTCAATCGCGTCGTTCAAACGGTTCTCGGCGAGCAGGGCGCGGCCGCGGTCGAGATGGTCGCGGGCCGTCCCCTCGCCGCCGGTGGGACGTGCGCGCTCGGTCCTGCCGTCCTCGACGCGGACGACGCCCGCGCTCTCGAACCTTGCGGCGTCCTTTTCGGTCATGCGCGCCAGCTCGCCCCTGTCGTCGCCGCCCTTGAAGAGGCTGCCGACGGCCTTGAAGGGCGCCTTGAAGGCGCGGAAGAGGCGGTTGCCCTTCTTCTTCTTTTCGGGGGCGACGCCGCCCTCGGTGCCGGTCGCGGCCCCCGAGGTGGCGACGACGTTGGCGTCCGTCTCGCCTTCAAGCTCGTCGCCCGTCGCGCCCCAGAAGGCCGCGGTGGTGAAGAGGAAGGCGAAGGCCGCGACGAAGGTTAGGACTCTGCGCGTGAACATAACCGCACTCCTTTACATCTTGCCGAAGGTGTCTATCAGGTTGAGCGCCGCGGGGCCGAGGATGGCGATGAAGAGCGTCGGGAAGAGGAATAGCGCGAGCGGCAAAAGCAGCTTGACGGCCGCCTTCTGTGCCGCCTGCTCGGCGCGCTGCCGCCGCTTGGTCCGCAAAGAATCGGCGTAGACGCGCACGGCCTTTGCGATGGAGGTGCCGAAGCGGTCGGCCTGGATGAGCATGGCGACGAGGCTGCGCAGGTCGTCAACGCCGGTCCGCTCGGCGAGATTGCGCAGGGCCTCGTCGCGCTCGCGCCCGACGCGGATTTCGAGGTTGGTCAGTTCCAGCTCCTCGCTGATGTCGGGGTGTGCCGCCTTCAACTCCTCGCCGACGCGGACGAGCGCCGCGTTCAGCCCCAGGCCGGCCTCGATGGAGACCACCATCAAATCGAGCGCGTCGGCCAGGCCCCAGCGCAGGCGGAGCTGTCGGGCCGCCACCATCTTGCGCAGCACGAAGCGCGGCAGGGCGAAGCCGATTAGCAGGGCCAGCCCGATCCAGAGCAGCGCGCTGTCGAGCGGCCGGCCCATCAGCGCGCAGGCGAAGGCCACGAGCGCCGGGAAGCCGACGAGCGAGGCGAGCTGCAAGGCGCGGAAGATAATGGGGGCGTTCTCCGCGCGGTGGCCGGCCATCATCAACTGCTTCTGAAGCTTGCGGGCCTCGGAGGCGGAGGGCGGCGCCAGCCTGCTCAGGGGCGCGGCCATCCGCTCGGCCAGGTTGCTCGACAGTGACTCTTCGAGCAGCCCGCCCGCCGGCGCCGCGACGGCCAGCCCCTCGGCCTCGCCCATCCGCCTCAGCCGCTCCGTGGCGGCGCTCTGCGGGCGAAACATCAGCCAGTAGAGGCCCGTCACCCCCAGCGTGACGCAGGCGAAGATGGCGACTGTGATTAAGAGGATCATGGCTTTAGTTTTTCGTTTTCAGTTTTCAGTTTTTCGTTTTCAGTTTTTAGCTCGAAGCCGTCGGCTCTCCGGGCGGCGGCCGTCGCCGGCGCTGCCCTGCTAAAAACTAAAAACCACGAACTAAAAACTTCCCCTCACCCTCATATCTTGATGTTCAGGATTTTCCTGATGACGAGCATGCCCGTTACCTGCATGCCGAGGGCTGCAAAGAGCAGGTTGTGGCCGCGCGGGTCTTTCCAGAGCACGCTCATGTACTCGGGGTTCAAGACGCTGACGCCGACGGCGACGAAGACCGGCAGGCCGCAGAGTATCCAGGCCGACATGCGGGAGCTGGTCGTCAGGGTCTTCAGGTCTTCGAGGATGCGGAACCGCTCGCGGATGGTGTAGGAGACCTTCTCCAGAATCTCGGCCAGGTTGCCGCCCGTCTCGCGCTGGATTAGGACGGCCGTCACGCAGAGCCGCAGGTCGAGGAGCGGGACGCGCTCGGCCAGGTTGTCGAGCGCGAGCTTGAGCGAGAGGCCGAGGTTCTGTTCCTCGTAGGTCTTGCGGAACTCCGTGGCGATGGGCTCAGGCATCTCGGTCGCAACCATGTGGAGCGACTCGGAGAAGGCGTGGCCGGCTTGCAGTGAGCGGGCCATCAGCTCCAGCGCGTCCGGCAGTTGTTCGAGGAACGAGTTGAGTCGCCGCCGCCGCCGGTAGAGCACGTGCACGAACGGGACGGAGGTGGCCGCAGCGCCCGCGCCGAAGACGAGGACGAGCGAGATCGTCAGCATCGAGACGGCCGTGGCCGCCAGGATGCCGGCCATCAGCGACAGCATCACGAGCCGCGAGACTGTGATGTGGAGGTCGGCCTGGTCGAGCGTCTTCCGCAGCCGCGTCGCCACCTGAATCTGCACGAGCAGCCTATCGAGCGACGGTATCTCGCTCAGCAGCTCGCTGCGGGCGAGCTGGATTTCGGCGTCGGTGCTGTTGCGCGAGTAGAGCAGCGTGTCGGACAGCCGCTGCCGAAGGCGCTTGCGCTTGGCCTCCGACTCGCGCGTCGCCAGCAGGTACGCGCCGAAGACCAGGAACATGCAGGCTATGAAGACCAGGAAGGGGATCATGATTAAGCTCTCGGCCGTCGGTTGGTAGCCTTGAGTTTTTAGTTTTTAGTTTAGTTGAAGCCGAAGGCTCGGCCGCGACGGCCGCACCTACTAGAAACTAGAAACTAGAAACTACTCTTCAAAGAAGACCCGCGGCAGTTGCATGCCGTACTGCTTGAGGCGCTCGGCGAAGCGGGGCCGGACGCCGGTCGGGCGGAAGCGGCCGATGACTTTGCCGTTCTGGTCGATGCCCTTGCGCTCGAACTGGAAAATCTCCTGCATGGTGATGGTCTCGCCCTCCATGCCCGTGATCTCGGAGATGGAGGTGATGCGGCGCGAGCCGTCGGAGAGGCGCGCGGCCTGGATGACAAGGTCCAGGGCCGAGGCTATCTGCTGGCGCATGGCGCGGTCCGAAAGGCGCATGCCCGTCATCTGGATCATGGTTTCGAGGCGCGCGACGGCGTCGCGCGGCGTGTTGGCGTGGACGGTCGTCAGGCTCCCGTCGTGGCCGGTGTTCATGGCCTGAAGCATGTCGATGGCCTCGCCGCCCCGGACTTCGCCGATGACGATGCGGTCGGGGCGCATGCGCAGGGCGTTCTTGACGAGGTCGCGCTGCGTTATCTCGCCGCGCCCCTCGATGTTGGGCGGGCGGGTTTCGAGCCGGACGACGTGCGGCTGCTGCAACTGCAACTCGGCCGAGTCTTCGATGGTGACGATGCGCTCGTCTTCGGGGATGTTGGCCGAGAGGGCGTTGAGCAGCGTCGTCTTGCCGGCGCCGGTCCCGCCCGAGATGAGGACGTTCAGGCGCGCGCGCACGCACATCTCGAACATCTCGGCGATGTCTTTGGTGAGCGCGCCCTTCTCGATGAGCGAGGCCATCCGCAGGGGCTCGGCGCCGAAGCGGCGGATGGAGAGGACCGGGCCGTCGAGGGCGAGCGGCGGGATGATGGCGTTGACGCGCGAGCCGTCGGAGAGGCGGGCGTCTACCATCGGCGAAGCCTCGTCGATGCGGCGGCCGACCGTCGAGACGATGCGCTCGATGACGCGCATCAGGTGCTCGTCGTCCTTGAACTCGACGCCCGTCAGTTCCAGCTTACCGCCGCGCTCGATGAAGACGCGCTTGGGCGAGTTGACGAGGATGTCTGAGATGGACGGATCGGCCAGCAGCGGTTCGAGCGGCCCGAGGCCGAACAGCTCGTGTCGGACCTCGTTGACCAGACGGTCGCGCTCGACGGTCGAGAGCGGCGCGTTCTCGGCGTGCAGCAGGTCTTCGGCCAGGCGCGAGACCTCGGCGTGGAGCTGGTCCGGTTCGAGCTGCCCGAGCTTGGTCAGGTCCATCCGGTTGATGATGGCCCGGTGGAGCCGCGCCTTCATCTCCTGCAACAGGCCCGCGCCGCCCGTGGCCGCGGCCTCCTCGACGCCGCGCCCGAAGATGGCGGGCGCGGCCGGCGCCGTTTCCCTGACGAGTCTTTCGCGGAGTGACATGTTTTGAGCCCTCGACAATCAGCTTCCAGCCTTCAATCTTCAGCGT
Source organism: Pyrinomonadaceae bacterium (assembly GCA_035645715.1). GTDB lineage: Bacteria > Acidobacteriota > Blastocatellia > Pyrinomonadales > Pyrinomonadaceae > QHXN01. Next base: position 85,016 of record DASQMB010000040.1, on the reverse strand, counting down.
TTCGTCTCCGACCGGCCGCGCCGCGGAGACCGCGGCCGCCCGCCCTTCCCTTCTCAGAGTTTATTTCTCGGGCCGTGCGCCGCCCGCCGTGCGACGCTCTAGCCGACCGCTGAAAGCTGGCCGCCGACCGTCTCCTTACCCGCAGCCTTCTCCTTGCGGAAGATCGAGCCGAGCAGCCCCCGCCGCCCCTCCGCCCGCGGCGCTGCGCGGGCCGCGTCGCTGAAGTGGGCGGCGATCTCGCGCAGCTCGGCGGCGATGCGCGAGGCCGGGTCGGAGACGACTAGCGGCTGGCCGAGGTTGATCGAGTTGACGGCCGTGCGGTAGTCGCTCTGGACGTAGCCGGTGACGCGTTCGCCGAGGTAACGCTCGACCTGGCGGAGGTCGAGGTCGATCTGCTTGCTGAAGCGGTTGACGACGACGTGCAGCTTGTGGCGCGGGTAGCCGAGCCGGTCGAAGATGGCGAGGGCGCGCTGCGTGCTGCGGATGGCCGGGATGTCGAGCGTCAGCACGAGCAGGATGTCGTCGGCCTGGTCGAGCGCCGAGAGCGTGATCGAGTCGAAGGTGTGCTGAGGGTCGATGACGACGTAGTCGAACCGCTCGCGCAGAATCTCGAAGACCTGGAAGACGTGCTCGGGCTCGATGTCGTCGGCCGAGTCGGCCTCGCGCGGGGCGGCGAGCAGCGATAGGTTTTGCGAGTGGGGCGCGAGCAGGCTGCGCAGCAGCGCGTCGTCGACGCGGTCGCGGTGCTCGACGAGGTCTGCGATAGAGAACTTGGGCTCGACGCCGAGGAAGAGGCCGAGGTCGCCGGCCTGTAGGTTGAGGTCCACGAGCACCGTCGGGGCGCCCAGCGCCGCCGCCAGGTTCGAGGCGATGAAGGTCGTGCCGCAGCCGCCCTTGCTCGAAAAGACCGCGACGGTGCGGCCGCGCTTCTTCGGCGCCTCGGGCTGTACGGCGCAGAACTCCGCGGTCCGCTCGTAGACGGTGCGGAACTCCACGGGATCGACGGGCAGGCGCAGGAACTCGCGCGCGCCGGCCCTGAGGCTGCGCAGGATGAGGTCGGGCGAGGCGTCGCGCGAGGCGCAGATGACGGCCGTCTGCGGGCACTCGGCGGCGACGCGCGAGACGAGCCGCAGCTCGTTGTCGGGCGTGGACGAGAGCGCCAGCAGGGCGGCCGACGGTCGGAGGCGGATGATCTCTTCGGCGACCTGCTCGGCGTCGTCGCCGCCGGCCAGGATGCGCGCGCCCGCCTGCGTCGAGAGCGCCCCGCGCAGCTCGCGGAAGGTCTCAAGGCCGTTGCTCAGGATTACGAAGGTCAGTGGTTGGGTCATGGGTTTTTTGTTTTCAGTTTTTAGTTTTCAGTTTTTCGTCCGGCTTGGGGTTGCTCGGGGTCGCGCGTCGGGCCGACGGCCGCCACTCAAAACTACAAACTGAAAACTCCTTTCAGCATGGCCTACAGGTGCCGTTGCCCCTCTGCCCGCAGGGGCACGGAGTCGGAGACGGGGCGGGCGTCGGTGTCGGTGTCGGCGTCGGGGTCGGGGTCGCCGTGGGCGACGGGGCCGGCGTCGGCGCGGGCGTCGGTGCCGGCGAAGGGCTCGGAGAAGGGCTCGGAGAAGGCGTGGGTGTGGGCGCCGGGCCGATGTCGGGGGGAATCATCCCGGCGCTTTCGGCCGTGAGCGTGGTGCGGTAGTCGGGCATCGTGATGGACGTGCCGAAGAGCGGCACGACGAACCGGAATTGATAGTTGACGATGCCGACCGTCACCGCCCCGCCGGGGTAGCCGAAGACGCCCGTGACGGGCGAATTGGTGTACTCGACTGAGACCTCGGCCGCGTCGAGCCCGTGGACGACCGGGTTGCCCGTGCCCTCGGGGTTGCCGTAGACCACCACGTTGCGGACGGCCGCCACGTCTGCCGCCGTCTGGTTGACGGCGTGGCGCGCGCCGCGGCGGGCGGCGTCGGCCAGGGCGTTGTGCGCCCAGAGCAGGCGCGAGAATTCGAGCACGCCGAAGGTGGCCGTCAGGAAGACGAGGGCGCCGATGCTGAACTCGACCAGCGCCGAGCCCCGCTCGTCCCGGTGAAGTTGTCGCCCGCGCCTCATCGCCTTCATCTCCCTTTCGCCCCGCCTCAGACAGGGGTGGTCGAGATCAGCCGCATCGTCGTGCTCGGCCGCACCTCGACGTTGAGTGAGACCGCCTTCGACCCGACCAGCCCGCCGAGGTCGAAGAGCGGCTGGTAGACGAAGCCCTCGATGCGGACCGTCACCCGCTCGGGCAGAGACGGCGAGCCGCCCTCGCGCGTGATCTCGACGTGGCTCGCGCCGAGGCCCGTCACCAGCGGGCGGCCCGTGCCGGAGGTGTTGCCGTAGACGGCGAGGTTGCGCGCGGCCGCGTCGGACGCCGCGCCGTTGGCCTCGGTCGAGAGGTAGCGTGCGGCCGAGCGCGTCGCCTTCGTGAGCGTCTCGTAGGTGTAGAAGAAGCGGCCGAACTCGGCGACCGCGCCGAACAGGACGAGCAGGATTGGCAGCACTATCGCCAGCTCGACGAGCTGCGTGCCCTCCTCGCCCCGCGCGAAGCGACCGAGCCCGAGAGCGCCGTGCCCGCCGGCGCCCGCGGGCGCCGCCGGTCTTTTTCGGAGCCGTGCTGTCATCGCTTTCATCATGGAAGCTCCCATCGTCAACATCCGCTCGGGCCGCGGGCGCGCCGGCCCGTCCGTCACCTTCGTCACCTGTAGAGCACGGGCTGGGCGAGGGCCGGGTTGACGGGGCCGCCGCCGGGCTTGTAGCCGCCGCGGCCGAAGACGAGCCGCTCCTCGATGAACTCGGCCACGATGTCGCCGCCGTTGCCGCCGCTCGCCCTGGTCCGCAGGAAGAAGGCTCCGAAGCGGTCGAAGCGGACGACGTTGCGCCCCTGGTCGAACTCGTCCTGCCGCACGAGCGGGATCAGGACGACACGCCGCAGCGGCACAGCCCCGTGGCCCGGTCGCGGCGACTGCCAGTTGGTCGAGCCGGGCACCGCGTTGCGGTACTGCTCCCAGGTGATGTTCTCCTTAACGTTCACGTCGGGCGGGTGGCTCAGCGGGTCGGTCTGACTGGCGTACTCGTCGAAGCGCGTGTTGATGCCGGCGCGGGCCGGGCCGGAGTTGACGCCCGGCTTCGTGTCGATCTCGTAGACCGCGCCCGGCTCGGCGCACTCGTTGACGCCCTTGGCTATCCCTTCGCGCGCGTCCTGGCCGCCGCGGCCCGCCACCGCGAGCACCTGGTAGTTGCCGGCCGAGACGCTGTTCTGCGGCGCGGCGCGGATGGTGTAGACCTGCCCGGGCTGCATCGGCGCGGCCGGGTCGTCGATGACGGTCAGCGGTATCCAGTCGCAGAAGACGTTGGGCGCGACGCTCATGCCGGCCACGGCCTCTGCGCCGATCTGCTCGGTGTCTCTGCCGGTGGCGAGGCTGGCGAAGAAGACCCCGACGCCGACGGCCGGCACCCTGACGCTGACGAAGCGGATGTCGGCGGCCTCGGCCTGCGCTTCGGCCGCCGAGACGTAGGGGCCGCCGAAGTTCTTGCTGAAGAGCACGTCTTCGGGGTTGATACTGACGCCCTTGTTGTTGAACTCGTAGCCGTTCATCGAGGCGACGGCGCGGTCCACCGCGTTGCTGACGCCGCCGGGCGAGGAGTTGAGGGCCGAGGCGCCGGCCAGCGAGGAGGCGTCGGCCGCGTTCTGTAGCTCGGCCTTGACGACGTAGAAGTGGCTGATGTCAACACAGAGCCCGACGGCCAGGAGGAAAGCCAGCATGCCGAAGGCGCTCACAGCCAGCACAGACCCGCGCTCCGAATCCCGGCCCGACATCTCACGTTCCGACTTCATCGCTTTCCCTCCTCGCCGGCCCCGGCCGGTGACTTCCGGCCGCGGGCCTTGAATCGTCCTTAGCGCGCCTGCATTCGCGGCCGGCGGCCCGCTCACGGCGCGGGCTTGACAGCCGGACTACCCACGGCCAGGGCGGCGCGCTGCGCGGCCTCTTCCGCCGTCTCGGCCTTCTCGGCCTTCTGCGCCTCTTCCTGCTTCTCGCCCTGCGAAGTGGAGGCGGCTGCCGCGGCCTCCGCCTTCTCGGCCTTCTCAGGCTTCGCGGCGGGCGCGGGCTTGTCGGGGCCGGCGGGCTTTGCTTCCGGGTTCGCGGCGGGCTTGGCGGCGGGCTTCGCCTCGGAGGTGGTCGCGCCGCCGGTCGAGTAGCCGTGGGTGCCGTCGATGCCCTCACCCTTCGGCTCGATGCCGAGCGGCGAGTTCTGCTTGAGGCCGTCGAGGCCGCGCGTCTGCGGCAGGTCGTCGCGGTTGACCGGCTTCACCATGTGCGCCGTGACGATGAACATCAGCTCCGTCTCCTGCTTCTGGAACGACTTCGACTTGAAGAGGTTGCCGATGAGCGGGATGTCGCCGATGCCCGGCACCTTCGAGAACGACTGAATCTCGTTGTTGTCGATCAGGCCGGCGAGCGCGAAGCTCTGCCCGTCGCGCAGCTCGACGCCCGTCTTGGCCCGCCGCGTCTTCAGTGCCGGAATCAGGAAGCCCTCGAACTTGACGCCGTTGGCGAAGTCGATGGTCGAGACCTCGGGTTCGAGTTCGAGCCGGATGTGGTCCTCGTCAATGATGGTCGGCTTGAAGTTGAGGCGGACGCCGTACTCCTTGAAGACGATGGCGACGCTGGTGCGCTCACCGTTGCTCTGGACGATGGGCACAGGGAACTCTCCGCCCGCCAGGAAGCTCGCCTCCTGGCCGTCCATCGCAATCAGATTCGGCTCGGCCAGCGAGCGGATGGCGCCGGTGGACTTGAGCGCGCGCAGCATCCCCGAGAGGCCCGCGTCGCCGTTACCGAGGAAGAGGTTCAGGGCCGGCGAAAGCGCGTAGTTGGAGATCACGGACATGGGCGAGAGCGCCACTTCCTTGAGCGAGCTCGGCCCCTGCCCGCTGTTGAGGTAGCTGACCGTGCCGTTCTGCGTGTAGCCGTAGCTGGTGCCGATCTCGCGCAGCTTCGAGCGGCTGACCTCGGCCACCCTCACCTGCAACTGGACCTGAAGCTTCTCGGCCACGGGCGATTCGAGCATGTTGACGGCGTTGAAGCCGGCGGCCTTGACCACGGCCTCGACCTGCCCCGCAGTCTTCGGGTCTTTGACGCTCCCGGAGATGACGACCGAGCCGTTGGCCTGGCTCAGGCGGATGTCGTCTTTAGGGAAGAGGGCACGAATCTGCGAGTCGATGAGCGAGAGGTTGGCGCGGACGAACACGTCGAAGACGACGAACTTCTCGCCCTGCTGCTCCCACGCGATGAAGTTGACCTGCCCGAACGCCCTGCCGTTGACGAGCACCTGATCGGGCGCCACGAGCACGGCCTCGGCCACCGCGGGGTCCGAGACCGAGAAGCGGCCGATGGGGCGGTCGAAGTTGATGACGCGCGACTGTCCGACCAGCACGTTGATCTGGACCGGCTCCTTGCCGTTCGTCTCGAACGAGGCCCCGACCGAGTTCTGCCGCGCCTCGGCCTGCGCGAAGAGGAGGAACGTCGCGCAGAGGGCGACGGCCAGACGTGCGGCGCAAGAATTTTTCAGCATCGCTTTCTCCTTGAGAGAAGCCTCCGGCCGAAGGGCCGCTCGACCACGACGGTCGCGCGCGCGCAAATCTTCGGGCACGGGGCCTCATCTTTTTCCTGTCGGCCGCAGGACGCGCGGCCCTCGAAGGTCGGTAGGCAGTCGGCGGTCGGGAGGGTGGGCTGACGGCGCCCGCCCGCCCCGTCACGGGAATTCGACGGTGCTCTTCTTCGCGCCCTGAATCATCTCGACGCGTGGGCGCGGCGGCGCGGGAGGCTCGGCCGGGGCCGGGGCGGGCGCGGGCTGCGCTGCCGCGCGCGGCTTCGCTTCGGCGCGCGTGCGGCGGTGCATCACCGGCGCCGGGGCCGGGGCGACCCTCTCGGGCTGCTCGCTCTTCAATGCGCCGGGCTCGGGCGCGGGCGCGGCCCGCTCGCCTTCGAGCAGCGTGCGCTTGTCGGCGCCGGGCGTTTGCTCGTCGCCCTGGTCCACGGTGTTCCTGAGCACCAGCCGGAGCTTGCCCTCGACCGAGGCGAGCGCCAGCTTCTCCGCCTGCTCGGGCGTCACCTGAAGCGTGACGGCGCGCACGGACTCTGCCTCGCGCTCGTTCTTCGGCTTGTCGAGGTTCTGCCCCGAGGCGAGCACCTTGACGTTCTGCAAGACGATCTTCGAGACGGGGTCGCGCCGCGCGGCCGTCTGCGAAGGCTCGATGACGGTCAGCACGTCCACCATCGTCCCCGGCTGGAGGAAGCCTGCGACGCCGATCACGTCGTCGACCTTCACGGTCATCGCGCGGTAGCCCTCCGGGATGACGGCCGAGAGGCCGCCGACCGAACCCTCGGGCGCCAGCTTGAAGTCCGTGACCGGCTCGCGCGCGGCGACGTTGACGACCGTGACGCGGCCGACCAGCTTCTCCTCGCTCTCGAACGTGCCGTCGGGCACGGCGTTCGACGGGAGATGTGCCCGCATCAACTGCTCGGCCACGACCTTCGTCCCGAGCGGGATTTCGACTTTCGCCACGACCACCTGCCGCAGGTTGCGCGGCGTGGCCTGCGCGTTCGACAGGTATCGGCTGACCGAGACGGCAGCGACGAGGCCGAACAGCACCGCCCCCGCGAGCACGACGAGAAGACGCTTGTTTCGCATGGCTCCTAGTTCTCCGTGTGGGTGCGTCGCCCCCGGCGCTCGCCCCTTCAGGCGCGGAAGACGGCGAGTGAAATCAGGCTGCCGGCGGTGATGGCGACGCCGTAGGGGATCGTCAGGCGGCGGTCGGCCGGCACCGCGAAGCGCGGCATCTGCCAGCCCGGCAGCAGGCCCGCGAAGATGCGCAGCACGTTCAATAGCGTCGCCCGCACCGAGCCCGCCCGCACCATAGAGACGACGGCGAGCGCGCCGCCCGTCAGCGCCACCACCAGGAAGGTCTGCGCCACCAGCGGCAGGCCCACCAGCGAGCCGACGGCCGCGAACAGCTTCACGTCGCCCGCGCCCATCGCGCCGAGCACGTGCAGCACCAGCATCAGCGCCAGCGCCAGCGCGCAGCCCGCCACGCTCAACAGCAGGCCCCGCGGCCCGGCGAAGCTGAGGTTCAGGGCCAGTCCGCCGAAGAGCGTCGCCAGCACGACCACGTTAGGGATGCGGCGATAGCGCACGTCGTAGTAGGTGACGGCCGCGGCGACGGGCACGAGCAGGGACGCGACTGCGATGGAGTGTTCGGGCGACATCGTTTCAGGGGTGCGAACCGCCCGGCGTCGGGGGCCGCGGAGTCGGGACGTTAGCGGTTGGAATTGGTTCGCGGTTCGGTTAGGGATTTAAGTTGGGGCCGGCGGGCCGGCGGGCGGGTCGTCGCGTCCGGCCGGGAGACCGGAGAGCGGCGCCCGCCCGCGGGCCTGCGTCCGGGCGTTAGTTCCCGCTGGAGATCGCGGTGGTCAGGCCGCCGATCTTCTCGCCGATGGCCTCGCCGAGGCTCGTGAAGGCGAAGATGACCGCGAGCGCCACCAGCGCGGCGGCGACGGCGTACTCGGACAGCTCAAGGCCAGACTCGTCGGCGAAGAATTTCTTCAACATGTTTCGTTTGCTCCTTTGAAGGGTTGGGTTCGGGTGTCAGGGTGTTTGCAGGTTACGTCGCGCGCCCGTCAGGCCCGCGCGGCCCGCGACAGTCGGGCTTTCAACGGACTCCGTGGCCCACGAGCGCGGGTGACTCGCCTTCGGCCCAGGGGGTTGTGCGCGCCGCGTCAGCGCCGGCCACGCTCTCCCCGCCATGCCGCGAGGACTTCGCCCCGCCGAGCAGCGCCCCGCCAATCGCCAGCACGGCCAGCAGCAGTCGCCCCCAGCCGTCTTCGACGCCGGCCGACGCACGCTCTCCGACGAGCAGCGCCACGGCGACGAACGGCAGGACGAGGGCGGCCCCGGCCAGCACCACCAGCGACTTCGCAAGGACTGCTTTCATGTGCCTCTCCTCCGCTTCGGCTTTCGGCCCGCGGGCGGTGCCACGCGCCTGCGGCCTTCTGTCTCGGACGCTCTCCCCTTCACAAGCCCCGTGCCACACGAGCCGCGCGCGAGAATCCGTGTAAACACGCGGGGCGGAAGCCGGACGAGCGAGCGCGCTGTCAACCCCGGTTGACAAGGGCCGCGCGCCCTTTGAGCGACGCGGCCTCAATCGAGCCACGAAAGAGTGTCATTAGGCCGCAAAAAAGCCTGTCGCCGCCGGTTGACAGCCGCGGCCGGCGGCTTTCAACCGGCGGCGACGCGGACCGCCGTTCGGGCTTAATCTCGTCAACTCATTCGCAGACGGTAGGGGGGTCCGCCGTCTACGAATGTGGGTACACGAAACCTGCCGTCAACTCTTTCGGAGTCCAGAGGGGTACGCGCAAAAACGGGCGAAGCGGGACGAGGCCGGCGGATGAAGGCGGTGGGCTGAGAGGCGTGGAGTTGTAGAGGAATGCCGCGTTCAGAAGTAGCGCAGCGCAAGCGTGGCGAGGACGGCGCAACTGAGGACGGAGCCCGCGATTGTGAAGGTCCACTCGACGAGCGAGCTGCGGCGGCCGAACGACGAGCGCAGAATCACCATCCCGCACTTCCACCCGTCCTGCTGATAGAACGGCAGCAGGTTCGTCGCCGCCAGCACGTAGTTGATCAGGCTGAACCATGTGCCCGGCGTCAGCGCCGCCGCCGCGAGGTTGACGAAGACGCCGGCCAGCAGCACAGCGACCTGCTGCCCGAGCGGCCGCCGCTGCAACTCGGCCACGTCTAGCCGGACGTAGGCGCCGACCGGCAGCGCGTGCAGCTTCAGCTCGACGCCCCACAGCCTCGTGCCCCACAGCCGCCGCCCCCAGCCGAGCCCCAGCTCTGGCGCCGGCACCCTGCAAGCGCGGGCCACCAGCAGGTGACCCAGCTCGTGGATCAGCATCGCGCCGACGAATGAGGCCGTGACGGTCAGTAGCATTCTCTTCGCTCTTCGCGCGTGAGGCCGTTCAGCGGAGTTGGAGCCCCGGCCGCTGGTCGTCGTGGAGAAAGTCTCCGACGTTGATGGCGAGCCGCTTCAGCTTCTTGTAGAGCGTCTGCCGCGAACCGAGCCCGAGCGCCGTCGCCGCACGCGCCACGTTGTAGTCGTTGCGCCTGAGCGTCTCGGTGATGACGCGCCGCTCGTAATCTTCGAGCAGGTTTTCCAGCGCCGAACAGGTCTGCCCCCCAACGGCCGGCTCCACCCCTTCGGCCGGGCGCACGCGCGGGCTCATCTGATCCACCCCGATGTATGCGCCTTCGTCCGTGTAAAGCACCAGCCGCTCGATCTCCGAGGCCAGCTCGCGCACGTTGCCCGGCCACGAGTAGCTTTGCAGCACACGTATGGCCTCGTTCGTGATGCCGGCCACGGCCCGCTCGTTGCGGCGCGCGTAGTGGGTCAGGAAGTGCGAGATGAGGGCCGCGGTGTCTTCCGGCCTCTCGCGCAGCGGCGGGATGTGCGTCGTCAGGGTCGCCACGCGGTAGTAGAGGTCTTCGCGGAACGTCCCGGCCTCGGCCATCCGCAGCAGGTCCTTGTGCGTGGCCGCCAGCACGCGCACGTTCACGCGGCGCGGCGCGCGCTCGCCCAGGACGTGCACTTCGCCTTCCTGAAGGAAGCGGAGCAGCTTCGGCTGCAAGGCGAGCGGCAGGTCGCCGATCTCGTCGAGAAAGAGCGTGCCGCCCTCGGCCGCACGTACCAATCCCTCGTGGTCAGCGTGGGCGCCGGTGAAGGCCCCCTTGCGGTGGCCGAACAGCAGGCTCTCGATCAGGTCGGCGGGGGCTGCGGTGCAGTTGAAGGGGATGAAGGGACCCTGGGCGCGGCGGCTCAGGCGGTGGACGGCGCGCGCCACCAACTCCTTGCCCGTGCCCGACTCGCCGGTGATCAGGATCGTCGAGTCGGAGTCTTTGATCCGCTCGACCGCGTGCGCCACGTCGGCCATCGCGCGGCTGACGAAGATCATGCCGGGCAGCGTCGCCGCGGCGACCTCGGCCGCCGGCTTTCGCTGCGGGCGGAACAGCTCTTCGCGCAGCGTCGCGTGCGAGTGAGCGAGCCGCGCCACGTCTGACAGGATGCGCAGTTCCGTCGCCTGCTGCTCGGTCAGGGGGCGCACACAGCGCCCGACGAGCGCGGCGCCCTCGCGGCCCGTCGCAGGTAAGGAAAGCGCCATGCAGATGATCACGTCGCCCGCCTTGATCTCGGCCGCGCCACTGTCCGGCGTCAGCGCCGAAGCCACCGTCGCCTCGGCCTCGGCCAGTTCGTCCTGGTCGAGCCCCTCAGCCCATTTTAATGTCGGCCGTCCGCCGGGCTTCTGCGAGAAGGTCGCCAGGCCGTAAGTCTGGGCCGTCGCGTCCACCATCAGCGCCGCCTTGAGCACCACGTCGTACATGGCGTCTGAACCGCTGGCGGCAGCCTTGCAGAACGCACGCACCATCGCCGCCAGAGGCAGCTCGAAGCGGCCCGGCGAGACGGGACTGCCACCCGGGAGCGGCGAGAAAGGCACTAAACTTGACATGCGAACTCCCCTCGAAAGAACCGGCTTGGAATGGAATTTTCGGACTTGCCCGGCAGAGAATTCGTGGCAAAGCCTAAGTTCCGGGGAGAGTGCCTCGACGCGCAACGGAGCGTAGGCCGAATGCCTGTGCGTCGGGGCGAAAATCAGTTTAGGGTCGGGCCGGAAGAGGTGTCAACACAATTTAACACTATGTCGGGATGATAGATTCTACCGGGGCGTCAAAATCTGGCCCTACCCCTCCTTGCTGAAATCGATTGCACGACTCCCGCGCCGCCAACCTCTTTTCCACACCTGTGCGCAGGATTCTTCGGCCCTATGTGGCTGCGTTTACAAAAGCTCAGAAGCGATTGCCCACACGGCGGATTTCCGTTCGCCCGGTGTTCGCCGAATGGGGTCGCGTCCTCCGCTTAGTTCGTGTAAACATTGAGCTTACGTCGCTAAGTTATTGAAAAATAGCATCTTTACAGCCCCTTAAGCACATGCTAAAGTCCGCCCACCTTGCCGCTCGCGGCTGGCGCCCTCCGAAGACTTAGGCCGCACTGGGGCGGCACTGATTCACACCGAAACGATGATTTGAGGCCGCGCTTCCGCCGTCGCAAATTGAAACACTTCGTCAGGGTCAACGACGACACGGAATCGGGAAGAGACCCGCAAGGAGCTACCAGAGAATGGCTGCCAACCTTCAGTGGACAGATGCGCGCCTGTCAGCACAGCGCCCGGCCGACCGGACGCTCACGTTTCCCTCACCCGGGCAGGCCCCGGCCGGGGCATCCCCCGCCCGCTCGCGCTCGGCGCGGCGCGACCTCTCGATACCGTCCTGGGTCGTCTTCTGTATGATCATGCTGGCGACCTTCGCCGTCTGCGTAACGGTGACGATGCGGACGCACGCCGGGATGCGTTCGGCCGAGGGTGAGTTCCGACAGGTGAGCGCCGAGGTCGAGACGCTACGCGACGGCAACGCCAAGCTCAGGCTGGAGGTCGAGCGGCTGAAGGAAGACCCGCGTGCTATCGAATCGGCAGCCCGCGAGCGCCTTAACATGGTCCGCTCCAACGAGGTCGTCGTCCCGCTCGATTGAGTCGGCCCGCGCGGCAGCAACGAAGGCACCTCCTGTGAGTCGCCCCGTCGTGGGCGACTCATGGCGTCCAACCAGGAAACTTTCTTCCCCACCCCTTTTGAGAGGGCGCGATCTGCCGGCACACGCCGACGGCCGCGCCCTCCACTTTTTTCCGACGCGCTTTTCCAATGCGCTTGCGCCCGCCTCGCCCGAGCGAGAGCCGCCGCAACGGCCCGGTTTGACACCCCCGCGGCCCTCAACTAATATCAATTTTCAGCCGTTTATTCAGCCAATTTTCATCATCTGAGCAGCCGGCGCGGCCTCGCGTGCGCCGGGCCGGGACGGGAAGAATCAGCATGCCTGAGACGAAGGACACCACGACACCCGCGCGGGAAGCGGTCGAGCGCTGGGAGCAGGAGACGCTGGGGCCGGCCCTGCGCAAGCGGTCCGAGCGCAGGCAGCGCTTCGAGACCGTCTCGCTTGACGAGGTCGACCGGCTCTACACGCCCGCCGACACCGAGGGCATTGACCACGAGCGCGACACCTCCTTCCCCGGCGAGTTCCCCTACACGCGCGGCATTCACCCGACCGGCTACCGTGGCAAGCTCTGGACGATGCGCCAGTTCGCCGGCTTCGGCACGCCCGAAGAAACCAACGCCCGCTTCAAGTACCTGATGGAGCAGGGGCAGACCGGCCTCTCGGTGGCCTACGACCTGCCGACCTTGATGGGCTACGACGCAGACTCGCCGCTCTCCGAAGGAGAGGTCGGCAAGTGCGGCGTCGCCGTCTCAAGCCTGGCCGACATGGAAGTGCTCTTCGACGGCATCCCGCTCGAAGAGGTGACGGTCTCGCAGACGATCAACGCGCCTGCCTCTGTGCTGCTGGCGATGTACCTCGTGGTGGCCGAGAAGCAGGGCGCGGACTTCCGCAAGATTTCGGGCACGCTCCAGAACGACATCCTCAAGGAGTACATCGCGCAGAAGGAGTGGATTTACCCGATCCGCCCGGCGATGAAGCTCGTCACAGACACCTTCGAGTTCTGCACGCGCCACGTCCCGAAGTACAACCCGATCTCGGTCTCGGGCTACCACATCCGCGAGGCCGGCTCGACCGCCTTGCAGGAGTTGGCCTTCACACTGCGCGACGGCATCGAGTACGTGCAGTGGGGCGTTGACGCCGGCCTCGACGTGGACGAGTTCGTCCCGCGCATCTCTTTCTTCTTCAACGCCCACAACGACTTCTTCGAGGAGGTAGCCAAGTACCGCGCCGCCCGCCGCATCTGGGCGCGCGTGATGCGCGAGCGCTTCGGCGCGCGCGATCCGCGCACGATGCAGTTGCGCTTTCACACGCAGACGGCCGGCGTCTCCCTGACCGTGCAGCAGCCCTTGAACAACATCGTCCGCGTCGCCATACAGGCGCTCGCCGGCGTGCTCGGCGGCACGCAGAGTCTCCACACCGACGCCTACGACGAGGCGCTGGCGCTGCCCACGGACCAGGCGGCGCTCATCGCCCTGCGCACGCAGCAGATCATCGCCGAGGAGACCGGCGTGGCCCACACTGTGGACCCGCTCGGCGGTTCGTGGTTCGTCGAGTCTCTGACGAAGAAGATGGAGGACGGCGCTCTCGACTACTTCGCCAAGATCGACGCGATGGGCGGGATGGTCGAGGCGGTCGAGAAGGGCTTCCCGCAGCGCGAGATTCAGGACTCGGCCTACCAGTACCAGAAGGCCGTCGAGCGCGGTGACCAGACCATCGTCGGCGTCAACAAGTACTTCATGGACGGGGAGCAGACCAAGCTCGACCTCCTCGTCATCAACGAGGCCGTGCGCGAGCGGCAGGTCGCCCGCCTCGACGAGGCGAAGGCGCGCCGCGACCGCGGGCAGGTCGCCAACGCGCTCGAAAAGCTGAAGCGGGCCGCGGTTGAGGGCGAGAACACCATGCCCGCGACCATCGAGGCCGTGCGCGCCTACGCCACGCTCGGTGAAATCTGCGACGCCCTGCGCGACGTTTACGGCCTCTACGAAGAGCCGGCATTCTAACTACCGTGACGAGTGACGAGTGACGAGTGACGAGAGAAAACCTATTCTTCTTGTCACTCGTCACTTGTTACTCATCACGAACACTGTTGCTCGTTACTGTTCTTATGGAGAAGAAGATTAGGGTGCTCGTCGCCAAGCCCGGCCTCGACGGTCACGACCGCGGGGCGAAGGTGATCGCGCGCGCGCTGCGCGACGCCGGGATGGAGGTCATCTACACGGGGCTGAGGCAGACGCCGGAGATGATCGCCGCGGCCGCCTTGCAGGAGGACGTGGACGCCGTCGGCGTCTCGATCCTCTCGGGCGCGCACAACACGCTCTGCCCGCGCATCGTCCAGCTTTTGCGCGAGCGGGGGATGGACGACTGTATGGTCCTCGTCGGCGGCATCATCCCGCAGGAGGACATCCCTCGGCTGAAGGAGCAGGGCGTCTCGGAGGTCTTCCTGCCCGGCACCTCGACCGAGGAGATCGTCAGGTTCCTGCGCGCCAACGTCGGCGAGCGCGCTTGAGCGCCCGCGGCGAAGATAGCCCCGCCGGCGGCCCGCGCCTCGTGACCGAAGAGCGCGGGCCGTTCGCCGTCATCCGCCTCGTCCGCCCTGCCGAACGCAACCCCCTCTCGACCGCTACCCTCGACGAACTCGACTCTGCCTTCATCACCCTTTCGGCCCGCACGGACCTCCGCGCGGTAATCTTCACCGGCAGCGGCGACGCCTTCGCCTCCGGGGCCGATATCCGCGAGCTAGAGGCGCTCTCGGCCGAGGCCGCCCGCGGCTTCTCCGAGCGCGGCCAGCGCCTTTTCGGGCGCGTGGCCGGGTCGCGTCTGCTGACGGTGGCGGCCGTCAACGGCTTCTGCATGGGCGGGGGCCTCGACCTCGCGCTCTCGTGCGACCTGCGTGTGGCCTCCGCGTCGGCCGTCTTCGGTCACCCCGGCGCGCGGCTCGGTGTCATCACGGGCTGGGGCGGCACGCAGAGGCTGCCCGCGGTCGTCGGGGCCACGCGCGCTTTGGAGATGTTTCTGACTGCGCGGCGCGTCTCGGCCACGGAGGCACTCGGGATGGGTCTGGTCAGCAGAGTCTGCGATCCGGTCGTGGAATGCGCTTTGGGGATGGCATTGAACGCGACGGAGTAGGGCGAGCGCGGCGGAAGGACGAGAGGGCCGGAACCACTACGTGCTTGAAAAAAGAGAGTGCCGGGACTTTGCGCCCCGGCACTCTCTTTTTCGTGTCTCCCGCCGAGGGGCGGCTTCAGAAGCTGAAGCGCGCGCCGAGCTGGAGGGTGAAGGGCCGGCCGACCGGCGGGCCGAAGCCCGGGCCGTAGAGCGAGAGCGGTTGGAGGAACTGCGTCGGGCTCGTTGCCGGCGTCAGGCCGAAGCGGTTAGACAAGGCCAGGTTCTCCGTGTTGAAGAGGTTGTAGAAGTCGGCGTAGGCGCTCAACCTCATCCGCTCGCCGAACCTGAAGTTCTTGGCGGCGCGCAGGTCCACGTTGAAGTAGCGGCCGCTGCGCTCCTCGAAGGAGCCGTCGGGGTTGAAGACGAAGCCGCTGCGGAGGCTGTTGACGCGCGCCTGCTGGCACCCGAGCGGGTTGAGGCCGAGGACGACGGCCGAGGGCAGCTTGCGCTGCGCGGGCGGCAGGGCTGCGTTGGTCCTGAGCGCCTGAAGAACGCTGAGGGGGTCTACGCCCTCGCAGAGGCGGTCGTTGGTCGCAAGGCCGTCGCCGTCGATGTCGACGCCGGTGGTGGCCGAGAAGGGGCGCGAGCTCGCCAGTTGCAGGATGGGCGAGAGCTGGAAGCCGTAGGGCAGTTCGAAGACGCCGCTGGCGACGATGCGGTGGCGCTCGTCGAAGCGGGTCGGGCCGAACTCTATATCGAGGAACTGCCGCTCGGGCGTGACGGCGATGCCGTTGCCCGTGTAGGAGGCGACGGGCTGGCCGCCCCACGAGCGCGAGCTGGCGAGGACGTAGCTGGCCGAGAAGGTCATGTTGCGCCGGCGCCCGCGCAGCGTGGTCGTCCAGCTGTCGTAGAGCGAGCGGTTGGTCGTGCCGATCATGTTGATCTGTTCGAGCCGGTTGGCCGGCAGGCCCGCCTGCGTGAACGCCAGATCGAAGTAGCGGCTGTTGGCCCCGCGCACGCAGCGCGGCGAGCCAGGGTTGGAGCCGGGGAAGGACGGGTTGCAGAGGGCACCGATGCGCGGGTTGATGACCTGCACGCGCGGCTCGTGGATGCCGAGGGTGTGGACGTAGTCGCTCGACAGCGTTATGTTGCGGGAGAGCTGC
Organism: Pyrinomonadaceae bacterium; assembly: GCA_035645715.1. Lineage (GTDB taxonomy): Bacteria > Acidobacteriota > Blastocatellia > Pyrinomonadales > Pyrinomonadaceae > QHXN01. Next base: position 69,074 of record DASQMB010000040.1, on the reverse strand, counting down.
GTCTCGAAGCCGAGCGAGAACTTCTGGACGTAGGGCTCCTTGGCGTCGGGGTCGGTGATGCGCCCGAAGCTGCCCGTGCCGAGCTGGTCGATGGTGAAGCCCGCCGGCAGGCCCGGCAGCGGGTCCACGCCGAAGCGGAAGTTGGGAATCTGGCCGGTGACGTTGCCCTGCGCGTCGCGCTGGTTGGTCAGGTTCAGAACGGTCTGGTAAATCTCCGCGCCGCTCTGCGCCAGCCCGAAGATTGTCAGGTTCTGGAAGAGCTGGTCGTAGAAGATGCCGTAGCCGCCGCGCACCACGGTGCGGCCGGCGCCGGTCGGGTCCCAGGCGAAGCCGATGCGCGGCTGAAACTCGGTCCAGCTCGGGGTCGTGCGGCTGAGCTTCGACGGGTCGGAGGTCAGCGCCCGCGCCACCGGGTCGTTGAGCTGCCTGAGGACGGCGAAGGTCCTGTTGTTGGTCTGGTCCGGCAGGTTGCCGATGTTGGCGTCCCAGCGCAGGCCGAGGTTGAAGGTCAGGCGGGGGGTGATCTTCCAGTCGTCCTGCACGTAGAAGGCGAGCTGGTGGAAAATCTGGTCGTGGCTGGCCTCGCCGGTGGCGAACGAGATGTTCTGCACGATGCCCGGCGTGGCAAAGCCCTGCGGCAGCGCGGCGATGGTCGTGGGGGTGTCGAAGAAGGTGACGGTGTAGCCGCTCGACCCGAAGAAGAAGTAGCCGCCGAGGTCGGTGTAGATGTAGTTGCCGCCGAACTTCAGGCTGTGGTTGCCCTTGAGCAGCGAGAAGTCGTCGCGGAACTGGTACTTGCGCTCAAGCGTCGCCTGCGGCGTGTTGACGTTGGGGCCGATCTCGATGCCGCCGGGGAAGACGAGGCGCGGGTTGGTCGTCACCCCGAGGATTTCGTTCTTGAAGTCCTGGACGTGGAAGACGAACTGGTTGAGCTTCGTCGGGCTGAAGGTGTAGGAGTGGTTGACGACGAAGCTGTAGAGCTTGTTGTTCGTCAGGTTGCCGCCGGTCAGGTCGGTCGTCGCCGGGTTGGGCACCTGGTCGTTCGGCGAGTCGTTCTTCTGGTAGGCGAAGCGGTAGAACATCGACTGCTTGTCGGTCAGCCGGTGGTCGATCTTCGCCGTCAGCAGCGTGTCGTTGTAAGGCGTCGGGATTTCCGAGACCGCCTCGTTGCCGGGGATGAGCTGGAGTTGGGGCAGCGCGGCGGCGCTGACGGCGACGTTCTGCCGCTCGCGGAAGCGTTCGAGCGCGAAGAAGAAGAAGAGGTCGTCGCGCTTGATGGGGCCGCCGATGGAGCCGCCGACCTCCTGCCGGCTGAAGTTGGGCTTCCGGAAGGTCGCGTCGGTCGCCTGCCGCTGCTTCTCGAAGAAGTCGAGGGCGCGCCACTGCTCGTCGCGGAAGTTGGCGAAGAGCGAGCCGCGGAACTCGTTGGTGCCGCTCTTGGTGATGACGTTGACGACGCCGCCCACGGCGCGGCCCTGCTCGGCCGTCCAGCGGTGCTGCAAGACCTGGAACTCCTGAATCGACTCGTAGGAGAAGTTTTGCAGGAGGCTGCCGACCACGTTGTCCTTGTTGTCGCCGCCGTCCACGTTCACGTCCACCTGCCGGCCGTCGCCGCCGTTGAATGCGACGTTGCCGACGCGCGTCTTGGTCGGGTCGAAGTTACCGGCGGGCCGCGCCTCCGGCATGATGACCGAGAGGTTGGCGAAGGTGCGGTTTAAGAGCGGCAGGTTCTCGACCTCAAGCGGCGTGACGACGCCGCCCAGCTCCGACCTCGTCGTCTCGACCGTGGCGCCGGCCGTCGAGACCTCGACGGTCTCGGTAATCTGGCCCGGCTGGAGGGTGACGTTCTGCGTCAGCCTGCTGCCGACGTTCAGCTCCAGGTTGCGGCTGAGCGCGCGGCTGAAGCTCGGCGCCTCGACCGTCACGTCGTAAGTCCCCGGGGGGAGCTGCGTGAGGGTGTAGGTGCCCTCCTCGCTGGTCTGCGCGGTGCGGGTCAGCCCCGTCCCGGTGTTACGCGCCGTGACGGTGGCGCTCGGGACGGCCGCGCCGTTCTGGTCGGTGACGCGACCCGTCAGTTCGGAGGTCGTCACCTGCGCGCCGGCCGGCGCCGCGGCGAACAGAAGGCCGAGGCCGAGGGCGACGATCCGGATGAACTGCCCGAGTCGCACCCCTTTTTTGGCGTTCATAGCAAACTCCTTAATTTTAATTGTTGACTGCGCGATGTCCGGGCGGCGAAGCGTGGGCAAGACCTGTGTTAACGACTCGGCAGAGAAGTAAGTCGCGGCAGGCCCGGACCTTTTTTTGGCAGGCCGGAATATACAATTTCCCGGCCCAACTTGGCAAAATTATTTTCGGCCGCGACCGGCCCGGCCGCTACCCTTTTTTGAGGAAACGCTCGACGCCGCGCCGGCAGTCGTCGGTCATGCGGGCCACGGCGTTGAGGTCCGCGCCGGACTGGAGGGCGGCGTCGAAGGTCATGCCGTCCATGTGGTAGAGGAGGCGTTTGGTGAGCATTACGGCCGAGCGGCTGACCCGCTCGAAGCCGGCGACGTAAGTTTCGACCTCCGACTCGAAGATTTCCTCGTCGTAGACGTGGTTGACGAGCCCGACGCGCTCGGCCTCCTCGGCCGAAATTTCGCCGCCGCGTGCGACCAGCTCGAAGGCGCGCTTCTCCGAGACGTTGCGGCGCAAAATCGCCATCACCATCGCCGGGACGAAGCCGATCCTGACCTCCGGGTAGCCGAAACGCGCCGAGCGCGCGGCGAGAACGATGTCGCAGGCCGTCGCCAGCCCGCACCCGCCCGCCAGCGCCCGCCCGCGCACGGCCGCCACCACCGGCACGCGCACGCGCCTGACGAGCGCGAACAATTCCATCAGCCCCTGCGCGTCTTCGAGGTTTTCGAGGATCGAGCTTTCGGAAATCTTTTTGAGCGCCGCCAGGTCCGCGCCCGAGCAGAAGTCTGCGCCGGAGCCGGTGATGACGAGCGCGCGGACGCGGGAGTCTTCGTCGGCCTCGCGCAGCGCGCGCTTGAGCCCGGCGATCAGCTCGTCGTTGAGGGCGTTGCGCTTCTCGGGCCGGTTGAGCGTGACGAGGGCCGTCGCGCCCTCGACGGCGTAGAGTACGGGGCTGCTCTCTTCGGTGCTCATAAATTTGCGTTGCGGCGCGCGCGCCCTACCACTCGCCGGCTTCGAGGAAGGACCACAGCGCGGCGTTCACCTCGGCCGGCGACTCCTGCTGCACCCAGTGGCCGCTGCCGGCCAGCCGAACCTCGCTGTATGGGGCCTCGACGTAAGTGCCGACGCCCTCGACGGTCGAGCGCGCGATGGCGAAGTCGCGCTCGCCGAAGATGAAGAGCGCCGGGACGCGGACGCGTCCGCCCTTCCCTTCCCGCCCCGCGCGGCCGAGGCGCGCTTTGAGCAGCAGGCGGAGGTTCGCGCGGTAGTAGTTTACTGCGGCCGTCAGCGAGCCGGGCACGCGCAGTGTGGCCTTGTAGACGGCGATGTCGGCTTCAGTGAAGGTGCCTGGCCGCGAGGTGGCGCGGAACATCCGGCCGACGGCGGCGAAGTCGTCGCGGCGTATCCACCACTCGGGCAGGCGCGGCAGTTGAAAAAAGAACATGTACCAGCTCAGCAACAACTGCCGCAAGGTGAGGTTGCGCGCCCAGACGGCGGGCGGCGGAACCTGCAACGCCACCACCCGCGAGACGTATTCGGGGTGGCGCTCGGCCGCGGCCCAGGCGACGGCCGCGCCCCAGTCGTGGCCCACAACTGCCGCACGCCGCACGCCGAGGTGGCGAATGAGGCCGGTCACGTCGTCAACGAGCCTGTTCATCCGGTAGTCGTCCACACGGCCCGGCTTGTCGCTCAGGTTGTAGCCGCGCATGTCCGGCGCGACGACGCGGAACCCGCCCGAGAGCGCCGCCAACTGGTGCCGCCAAGAGTACCAGCACTCGGGGAAGCCGTGCAGGAGGATGACGAGGCGTTCGCCCGCGCCCGCCTCGGCGTAGTGCAGCCGCACGCCGCCGATTTGCGCGTAGCCGTGGCGGACCGAATGCTCTACCGCGGCGAGCTGATCTCCCATCCTCACTCCCCGGCCGTCGCAACCAGCCGAATCAACCCCGGCAATATCAGAAGGGCCTCGGCGGCCCCCGCCGCGACGCACCACCAGGCCAGCCACTTCCCCGCGAGCGCGACGCCCGAGCCGCGTATGAGCCACAGCGCGCGCAGGCCCAGGACGAATGCCGCCAGCGAGCCGAGGCCGCCCACGGGCGCCAGCGTCAGCGCGAAGCCGTAGCCGAGCAGGCGGCCGACGCGCAGTTGAAGGTCGAGCCCGTCCGGCGGTCCTCCGCCCGCCCGCACCCCGCCGGCCATCGCCCCCTTCACCCGAGGCCGAGTGTGCCCGCCACTTCGTCCGGCACCTCGATCTCCATCCGCAGCAGAGCGGTCGAGAAGGTCTTGCCCTGCGCGTCGGTCATCAGCGAGAGCGTGCCGCCGCCGCCGAGCGACTCGTGGAGAAGGAAGTTGAGCGCGCCGAGGTTCGGCAGCTCGAAACGTTCCACCTCGCCGTGGCAGATGCCGCGGAAGTGCTCCCTGACGCGCGCCGCCGTAACCTCGCTGACCAGCAGCGGGTAGAACTCTTCGCGCAGGGCGATGAGCCCGACGTTGGCCGTGTCTCCCTTATCGCCCGAGCGCGCGTGCGCGAGCTTCAGCAGTTGGACTTTCATAAAGAAGCGGTCGGCTCCCGGCCGTCAAAGGCCGAAAACTCTTCCCTCAGCGAGAGCAGGTGAAAGGCCACGACGACGAGCGAGTGGGTGATCGCGCCGCCGGCGAGGAGCCGGGGCACGTCGCCGAGCGGGGCGAGGCGGACGATTGTGTGCTCGGTGCCGTCGTTGGCCGGCTCGCCGCGCCGCACGCAGCCGAGCGCGGCGAAGGTGTGAATCCAGTTGTTTTGAATCGCCGGGTTCGGGCGCGTCCGCCCGAGCGCGACCAGCTCCGAAGCCTCGTAGCCGGTCTCTTCGAGCAGCTCGCGCCGCGCGGCTTCGGCGGGCGACTCGCCGCCGTCCACCATCCCGCCGGGGATTTCGAGCGAGACCTCGCGGCTGCCGTGCCTGAACTGCTCGATGAGGACGACTTCGCCCGCGGCCGTCAGCGGGACGACGTTGATCCAGTCGGGCGCCTCGACGACGTAGAAGTCGTGGAGGCCGCCGCGCCGCGGGTCTTCGCTCACGTCGCGGCGGACGCGGAAGACGCGACAGTCGGCCATCTGCTGCGACTCGACGCGGCGCCACCCGAGCGAGTCGGCCGATTCGGGCGCAGTGCCCTTCTCTTCCCGCGCGCTCAAACTTCCGTCACCTCCACGCGCGTCTCGATCTCGGTCTTAGGGATGAGCGCCGGCCAGTAGGCGACGATCTCCTCGACCTTCGGGCGACCGCCGGCGAAGCCTGTCACGGCGGGCGGCCCCGTCAGGATGAGCGGCGCGATCTCCTTCGTGAACCGCTCGACGGCGGCGCGGTCGGCGTCGCGCACGCCGAAGCGGAGCTGGACTTCGGGGATGTCGGACGGCGGCTCGCCCGCCAGCCGGCCGTGCGTGGCGCTCGCGCCGACGAACTCAGCCAGCGTGTGCTCGAACCTGAGGCCGAGGCGGTCGAGCCGCGCGCGCAGTATCTGCTCGGCGGCACGCGCCTTCTGGTAGGCGTCGGGCCAGGCGTAGACGAGCGTGCCGACCGCCTTGTAGCCGGCCGAGTAGCTGATCGAGACCTTGTAGAACTCCGTGGCCGGTCGCCCCTCGATGCCGTGGACGCGGACGCGGTCCGTGCCCGCGTCCTCGAGCCGGATAGTCGTGAAATCGGCGACGCAGTCGGGCGTGATGTAGGCGCGCGGGTCGCCCATCTCGTAGACGAGCTGTTCCTTGACCGTGCGGACCGAGACGCGCCCGCCCGTCCCTTCGTGCTTCGTGACGAAGAAGGTCGCGTCCGGGTAAGCCTCGACGATGGGAAAGCCGACGTTCGCCAGGTCGGGGATGCTCTGCCAGTCGTACTGGCAATTGCCGCCCGAAGCCTGCGCGCCGCATTCGATGATGTGGCCGGCCACGGTGCCCGAGGCGAGGCGGTCCCAGTCCTCGGCGCCCCAGCCGAACTCGTGAATCATCGGCGCGAGCGTCAGGCCCGTGTCTGTGGCGCGGCCGGTGACGACTACGCGCGCGCCCCGGTCGAGCGCCTCGGCGATGGGCCACGCGCCGAGGTAGACGTTGGCGCTCTGGATCGCCTCGCGCACGTCGGCGAGCGGCGCGCCGGTGTCCATGTTGCGCAGCTCGACGCCGCGTTCGAGCAGCTCGTCGAGCCGCGGCATGATGTCGTCGCCGGTGACGGTGCCTATCTTCATGCGGCCGCCGAGGCCGAGCGAGCGTGCCACGTCGCGCACGGCCTCGGCGCACCCCTCGGGGTTGACGCCGCCGGCGTTGGCCGTGACGCGGATGTCGCGCTCGACGCAGGCCGGCAGGATGTCGCGCATCAGCGGCACGAAGTCGCGCGCGTAGCCGGCGCGGGGGTCGCGCGCGCGCTGCTTCTGCATGATGGACATGGTGACTTCGGCCAGGTAGTCGAGCATCAGGTAGTCTACGGGGCCGCCCTCGACCTGCCGGACCGGCGCGTCGAGCATGTCGCCCCAGAAGCCCTGCCCGGCGGCAATGCGTATCTTCTCTTTGCGTCTGCTCATAGGTTGTACGGGTGAAGAGTTCGCCGAGCAGTTTAACCAAGATCGGCCGGCAAAGCTAACGCGCGAAACTAAAAGGGGGCGGCGCGGGCCGACGGTTCTCGGCCCGCGCCGCCCCACTGTTCAGGCCGGCGCTTCAGAAGTTTGCCCGGCGTCGGGTCACATCCTCATCCGGCCGCGCGTGGTGCGGCCCGCGCGGCCGAACCGCATGACGTTGCGCGCGCCCGGCACGGGTTCGAGCGTCAACTGTCCGCCGCGCTGCCGCGCACGCACGGAGACGGCGAGCGGCGTGTTCGAGCGCGCGTCGGTCACGTCGGTGAAGTAGAGCGTCACGCCCGTGTAGCCGCGCGTCGTAACGCCGAGGACGCGGCCCGAGTGGGTCATGCCCCCGGATTCGAGCGTGAACTGATTGCCGGTGATGGTCAGGGTCGCGTCGCCCGACATCTCGTGCCCGCCGCTCAGGGTGAGCTGGCCGGTGTAGGTGCCGGAAAGGTCCGTGTCCACGCCGCCCGACAGATTGGCGTCCGAGTCTCCGGCCGTGTCCTGCGTGGCGTCCGTGCCGGCGCTCGCGTTGGCATCCATCGCGGCGTCGTCGGCCACGGCGCGGGCGCGCGGTCTCGCGCGGCGGTTGCGGTTGCGGTTGCGCCTGTTGCCGCTGCGTGCGCTGCTCCTTTGGGCGCTGTGGTTGGCGCCCATGTCGTCATGCGTCGTGCTGGTGTTGGCGTTCTGGGCCAGCGCGCCGGCGTCCACGGCGATCAGCATGAAGGCGGCGAAGGCCAGGAGCGGAAGGACGACGAGGGAGCGGATGCGGTGCGTCTTGCTCACTGTGGTTTCTCCTCTCGGTTGCCGGCTGCGCACGCCGAAACAGCCTGGGCGGGCGTCAGCCTGTCTCACTACTTCGTAATGCGCCGCCGCCGCGGCGGTTCACGGGTCGAACCCGCGCGGGCGACGGCCGGGGGTAGGGCCTTGACAGGGGGTTTTGACTGGCTGGGCGGCGCTAGTGTCGCACAAGGCTCGGGAGCGTTGCACGCAAAAAACGCGGTTCGCGTCGGCGCGCGAGCCCCGCGCGCGTGCGGCTTCCCGAGCCGCCGCACACGCCGCGCCGCTCAGACGACCGCCGGGGGGAGCACGAACTGGCCGAGGTGTGGGCCGCGGTAATTGAGGCTCAGGCGGAGCGCGAGTTCGAGGGCGTCGCGCGTCTCCTCGGGGGAGATACAAGCGTCAACGTAGCCGCGGGCCGCGGCGTACTTGGCGTCGAGCTGGTGCTCGTAATCGGCGCGCACCTTCTCCATCTCGGCCTTGAGCCCGTCGTCAGGCTCGCGCCCCTCGCGCTTCAGCTTGTCGAGCTGCGTCCCGTAGATGGCCTGCACGGCCGACTCGCCCTCCATCACGCCCATCCTGCCCGAAGGCCAACTGAAGATGAAGTCAGGGTCGAAGCCCTGCCCGGCCATCGCGTAGTAGCCGGCGCCCGAGGCGTGGTTCAAAGTCAGCACGATCTTCGGCACGGTGGCCGTCGCCATCGCCTCGACGAAGCGTGCGCCGGCGCGGATGATGCCCGAGTGCTCGGCCTCGGCCCCGACCATGAAGCCGGACACGTCCTGCACGAAGAGGAGCGGCGTGCGGTGGCGGTTGCAGGTCTCGATGAAGTAGGCCACCTTCTCTGCCGACTCTGTGTAGACGATGCCGCCGAACTTCGGGGGCCGCCCCGGCTCGCGAACGAGCTGGCGGCTGTTGGCGATGACGCCGACCTGCACGCCGCGCACGCGCGCGTGGCCCGTAATCATCTCGCGCGCGTAGCCCGACTGGAACTCGTCGAGCTCGCCCGCGTCGAGCAGGCAGCGCAGGACTTCGTGCACGTCGTAGGGAAGGCGGTGGTCTTCGGGGATGAGGCCGTAGAGGTCCGAGGCGGGGCGCGCGGCCTCGCGCGGCTCGGCGATTGGAGGCGGCCCGCCCTCCGGCGGCGGAAGCTCGGCCACCACCTGTCTGATCTTCTCGACGCAGGCGCGGTCGTCAGCCACCTTGTAGTGGGCGACGCCGGAAATCTCCGTGTGGGTTCGGGCGCCGCCGAGCGTCTCGTTGTCCATCGTCTGCCCGGTCGCGCCCTTGACGAGATTTGCGCCGCCGAGCCCCATGAACGAAGTGCCCTCGACCATGATGATGATGTCGGAGAGCGCGGGCAGGTAGGCGCCGCCCGCCACGCACGGCCCCATCACGGCCGCCACCTGCGGCACGCGCAGATAACGGCGCATCACCGAGTTGTAATAGAAGATGCGGGCCGCGCCGTACTGCCCCGGAAAGACCCCGCCCTGGTACGGCAGATTCACGCCTGCGGAATCTACGAGGTAGATGATCGGCACGCGCGAGCGCATGGCGATCTCCTGCGCGCGGAGGATTTTCCTGATGGTCTCGGGCCACCACGAGCCGGCCTTGACGGTCGCGTCGTTGGCGACGACGACCGCCTCGCGCCCGGCGACGCGCCCGATGGTCGTCACCACGCCCGCGGCCGGGGCGCCTCCCTTGTACTCGTCGTAGGCGACGAGCAGCCCGATCTCGCGCGAGTAGGTGCCGGGGTCCAGAAGCAGCTCGACGCGCTCGCGGGCCGTCAGCTTGCCCTGCCGGTGCTGACGCTCGATCTTGTCCGGGCCGCCGCCCTGCCTGAGCTTCTCCTCAAGTTCGTGCAGCTCTCGGGTGAGAGTTCGCAGGCGCGTGCCCTTCTCGGCAGTGGGTGCTTCTTGGCTCATCTCGTCTACGGTCGTCCGCGCTCGGCGCGAGCCTTCGCGGCAGCGTCGCGCCCGCAGTCCTCTTTCGGTCAATCGGTCAGAGCTTCGGATTTTGGCGCGAACATAACACAGGCCCGCAGGGCAAAACAAAGCCGACGGCTGACGGCCGGCCGCTTCCCCTTCGCGCCTCAGAGCGAGCCGGCCAGCAGCCGCGCGTCGGCGCCCGCCGGCAAGCCTTCGAGGACGAAGACGGCCGCGCCCGCGCGCCGGACGAAGACGCGGCCGCCGGCCGTCTCCCAGAGACGTTCCATCCCGCCCGCGTCAACAACGGCGGCGGCGGCGCCGTGGCGCAGGACGGTTCGCCGCGCGTAGGCCGCGAAGAACTCTTCGGCGTCGCGTTCCGTGTCCCAGACGGTCTTGAGGGCCACGAGCGCGTCGCCCTCGCGCGGCCCCGTGAAGAGGGCGTAGCGGTCTCCGCCCCAGCCCTCGGCCGCGCGCCGCGAAACGTCGTCGGACTTCAGGAACTCGTCGAGCAGGAGGTAGCAGCCCCACTCGCCGTTCACGTCGTGGTCGGCCATGCGCCAGCCGCGCCCGAGCCGCGAAGAGATGTCGCGCAGCTCCACGCGCAGGGGCGCCTCGCCCGCGAAATACTTCTCGGGGTGGAGTACCTGCTCGGTCGAGGCGGGCAGCCGGCGGTAGGCGCCCGAGACCAGCGCCCAGCCGCCGCGCCGGTGGACTGCGCCGGCCCAGGTAGCGCCCTGCGAGTAGGGGAAGATCAGCGACTCTCTGATGACGCGGGGGGCGCTGTCGTAGACCTCCGTCGAGCCGCCGCCGCGCCCGGCCAGCGAGCGAAACATGGCGAGACGGCGGCCGAAGTCGCGCGCGACGTACTGCAACATCGCCAGCGTCGCGTCGCCCTCGACGAGCGCGTGCGCCGCCAGCTCCGCGTCCGAGTCGTGCTTCGGCCAGCGCTCGAAGCGGCGCAGTCCGAAGTGTTGATCCTGTAGGGCGTGTGTCAGCTCGTGGGCGATGACGGGACGTTGCGCGTCGAGGTCGAGCCAGTCGGCGAGGTAGAACTCGCGCGTGCGCGGATCGTAGTAGCCGGCCACCTGCTCGGCCAGCAGCCTGACGAGGAAGGGGCGCAGCCGGAAGTCAGGGGGCAGCATCCCGAGCCGCTTGAGCGTCAGTTCGTCGGCCCGCGCCTCATCCGGCTTCGAGCCGCGGTCAAGGTTCCTGACGAGCATCCGCTCGATCTCAGCCCGGCTCTGCGCGCCGCTGCGGACGCCCCTGAGCACGGCGAGCTGGCGCACTTCGCTCGTCTCGCGCAGCACCTCCTCGGTCGCGGCACGCACGGCGGCCGACTTTGCCTCGCCGCCCTCCGGGACCGCTCGGCCCCCGCCCGCGTGCGTGAGGGCGCGCGGCGCCGGCGTCGCCAGGGCGAACGCGGTCAGCAGCGCCGCGGCCAGGGCTCTCGGCGGCCACGGCCGCCGGTTACACTTTGACATCCAGACCCTTCGCTTTTATAGTCCGCACGATTCGGCGTCACTACTAACTTACGCTCGGCCGCGCCCGCGGGCGCCGGCCGCGAGGCCCACAGACCTTCCGATGATGGAACCGTCCGAGGCAGACGCACTCTTCGACGACTGGCACGAGGCGACCGTTCGCGTCCGCTACGCGGAGACCGACCGGATGGGCGTAGTCTACCACGCCAACTATCTCGTCTGGTTCGAGATCGGCCGCACCGAGTTCTGCCGCGCGCGCGGCTTCGCCTACAAGGACATGGAGGAGGACGACAACGCCTACCTGGTCGTCGCCGAGTCCTACTGCCGATACAAGGCCCCGGCTCTCTACGACGACGAGCTGGTGGTACGCACGCACATCACGGAGTTGAGGCGCCGCTCGGTCCGCTTCGGCTACGAGGTCTACCGTCCCGCCGACGGCACCATTATCGCCGAGGGCGAAACCGGCCACGTCGTCACAGACCGCAACAGCCGCGTCATCACACTGCCCGAGAGCTACCGCATCGCGCTCAGCTCCCCGCCCCTCGCCTCGCCCGAGGCCGAAGAGGGCGACCCGCCGCCGCTCTAAAACCCGCCGCGTTCTTTCACGCTATTCAGGACTCGTGTGGCAGCGAGAGGCGCGTGATCTCTCGCGCTCTGCCAGTGGCCGGGTCCACGTCAATCGAGACGGCGCGGAGGTAGACTTCGCCGTTCGAGTGGCCTGCGCGGCGAGGCAGCGCTGTGGTGAAGCGCGCGATTACGTCTTCGGTCTCCATCCCGATGCAGCCCGACTGGCTGCCTGTCATCCCGATGTCGCTGATGAAGGCGGTGCCGCCGGGCAGGATGCGCTCGTCGGCCGTCTGGACGTGCGTGTGTGTGCCGACTACGGCCGAGACTCGCCCGTCGAGGTAGCGCGCCAGCGCGATCTTCTCCGAGGTGGCCTCGGCGTGGAAGTCCACGAGTCGGACGCGGACGCGCGCGTCGAGGCCGGCGAGCAGTTCGTCGGCGGCGGCGAAAGGGTCGTCGCCGCTGGGCGGCATGAAGACGCGGCCGATGAGGTTGACGACGGCGACGGCGACGCCGCCGGCCTCGCCCACCCAGAGGCCGCGGCCGGGCGTCTTGCGCGGGTAGTTGGCGGGCCTCAGCAGGCGCGGCTGGCGCTCGATGTAGTCGGCCGCCTCGCGCTTGTCGAAGATGTGGTTGCCGGAGGTCATCACGTCCACGCCGGCGCGGAACAGCTCCTCGGCGTGTGCGGGCGAGATGGAGAAGCCGCCGGTCACGTTCTCGGCGTTCATCACGACGAGGTCTGCGCCGAGCTGCTCGCGCACGTCGCGCACGCGTTCGAGCACGGCCACCCGCCCGGGCCGCGCCACCACGTCGCCGAACATCACGACTCTCATCGGATTTCTCCCCAAAAAGTAATTGAGTTTTTAGTCTCCGGTTTTCAGTTTTTAGCCGGTCGGAAGAGACCAACTGAAAACTGAAAACCGGAGACTAAAAACTCAAGAAAGGCTGAGGGGCAGGGACCGCGCGGGCCGTTCCGAAGCCGTAATTGAAACCTGCGCTAAACAGGTGGGTGGCCTGTGGAAGCCGCGGCCTCCGGCAGAAGCCCTGCGTTGAGGGTCTGACACTGGCGCGCGGCGTCGGCCTCCCTTTTCAATCGGCGTAGGCTCAATCATCGTAAATCGGTGACGAACCCCGCAGAGCCCTATAAGCCCCTCAGCCTGGCGAAATACTAGCACAGCCGGCCCGTCAGCAAGGCCGAAAATCCGGCCGCGAAAGAGGCCCGGCGCGCTTGACAAAAAGGGACGCGTCGGGCCTGTGAAACGGACGCCGGCGGGGTGCTTTGGGCGCGTCAGGTGAGGGCGATGCCGGTCGGGGGCTCGGGGGTCGGGCGGCTCTTGAGCAGGCGGTCGAGCATCTCTGCGCACTCTGCGCTGCGCGAGGCGAGCTGCTGGTCCGTCTGCTCGTGGAGGCGCTGTAGTCGGTGCAGCTCGTCGGCGATGTGGAGGGCGGCGAGGATGGCGACCTTGAGCGAATCGACGGTGAGCGTGCCCGAGGAGATTTCGCGCATCCGCCGGTCTACGAACTCGGCGAGGCCGACGACGTACTCGCTGTCGCCGTCGCTGCGGATGTTGTAGGTCTGGTTGTAGATTTCGACGCGGATGGTCGGCGTGCCTTCGGAGGGGTTCTTGATGGCGCTCATCTCGGGTCGGCTCCTCGCGGCAGGCGCGGCTCTCTTACTTCCTCAACAGCTCGACCGATTCGGGGTCGAGGACGGCGATGGCGTCGAGCATCGCCTCGACCTTGAGGCGGATGGTGTCGCGCTCCGAGAGCAGTCGTTCGACCTGCGTCTCCAGCCGGTCCTTCTCTTCGAGCAGCGCGCCCAGCTCGCGGCGGACGGACTGAAGCTCGCGCTCGGCCGCCTCCTTCTCCTGGCGCAGCGACCTCGTCAGCTCGATTGTCCGGTATATCTTGTCTTCGAGGTGTGAGAACTTCTCAAGCCCGGTTAGTCCGACCATCGCCACACTCCACACGCCGCGGCCTCAAACTGCCGACAGATTATGCGTCTTCGGTCTGCCGAGCGCAAGAGACAGCTTCCGCGGTCGGGGCAGCCGTCACGAATTACGCCGGCCCGGCCTCAGGCCCGGCCTCGCGCCGCCGGCCGCCGGCCGGAAAACCGACTTACGAAGACGAAGCTTCACTGCCTCTGTACCGCCCCGAGCCGTTCTTCGAGGGCGGCGAGGGCGCGGCGGTGGACGGCGTCCGCCTCCTCGTCGCGCAGCGTCCGCTCGTCGGAGCGGTACTCGACGCGCAGCGTCACCGACCGCTTGCCCTCGGGCAACGACGAGCCCTCGAACACGTCTACGAGCGTCACCCCGCGGCACTCAACGGCGCCGAGGCCGAGCACCGCATCGCGCATCTCTGCGAACGTGACCTTGCGGTCGGCGACGAGAGAAACGTCTCGCACGACCGAGGGGAAGCGCGGCAGCGGGCGGTAGCGGGCGGGCCGCTCCGGCGCGGCCAGCAGCGCCGACAGGTCCGCCTCGCCGACGAAGACTGGCTGGCGAAACTTGTAGGCGGAGGCCAGCTCTTCGGTCAGCCGGCCGAGCGTGCCGACCGTCTCGCCGGCCAGCAGGACGCGGGCCGACTGTCCCTCGCGCAGGTGGCGGACGCGCGCCGGCTCGAACGAAATCTCGCCGAGGCCCATCGCGTCGAACGCCGCCTCGAACGCGCCCTTGAGGTCGTAGAAATCTGCTGCGCGCCCGGTCGCGCGCCCGGCTTCGAGGACCTCACCCGTGACGACCAGCGCGAAAGCCTCGGGCTCTGCCGGGCGCCCGCTGTCGTCGTCGCCCGAGGCGAAGACGTGGCCCATCTCGAAGAGCCTCACGTCGCGCGTGCCGTGGTTGAAGTTGCGGCGCACGGAGTCGAGCAGCCCGGCCAGGACGGTCGGGCGCATCAGCGAGGCGCCCTCGATAATCGGGTTGCCGAGGGTGACGAAGGAGCCCGCGTCGCTCTCGCCCTCGACTCCGAGCGAGGGCAGGAGGTCGAAGCGGCCGGCGTTGGCGGCGTCGATGAAGCTGATGTTGACGGCCTCGTCGAAGCCGAGTGCGGTCAGCACGCGGCGGGCCGAGCGTCGGCGCGCGTCGCCCGCGAGGTACTCGCCCGCGGCCCCGGCCGGCGGCAGCGCCTCGGCGATACGCTCGTAGCCGACGACGCGCGCCACCTCCTCAATCAGGTCTTCCTCGATGCGAACGTCTGTGCGCCACGCCGGGACGGTGTAGGCCCGCGAACCGCCATCATCAGCAACGCCGACTCCACCGGCGACGGTGCGAAAGCCGAGCGAGACGAGGACGCGCTCGGCCTCGTCGGCCGGAACGTCGAGGCCCGTCAGTTCACCGACGCGTCGCGGGCGCAGGGCGACGACCGGCGGCGCGAACGGCCGCGGGTAAACGTCTATGGCGTCTTCGGTCGCGGTGCCGCCGGCCAGTTCGCAGATGAGGGCGACGCAGCGGCCCGAGGCGGCGAGCACGCCTTCGGGGTCTGTCCCGCGCTCGAAGCGGTAGGAGGCGTCGGTCGAGAGGCCGAGCGCCTTCGAGGTGCGGCGGACCGACTGCGGCTCGAAGTAGGCGCTCTCGACGAGCACGTCGAAGGTGGCGTCCGAGATTTCCGTCTCCTCGCCGCCCATCACGCCGGCCACGGCGACGGCCCTCTCGGCGTCGGCGATGACCAGCATCTCCGGCCCGAGCGGGCGCTCCACGCCGTCGAGCGTCTTGATCTTCTCGCCCGCGCGCGCGCGGCGGACGACGATGCGCTGACCAGCGAGCTTCGACAGGTCGAAGGCGTGGAGCGGCTGCCCCAGCTCGTGCATGACGAAGTTGGTGATGTCCGCGACGTTGTTGATGGGCCGCTGGCCGATGGCCCTTAGCCTTCGGACGAGCCAGTCGGGCGACGGCCCGATCTTCACCCCGCGCACGACGCGCGCAGAGTAGCGCGGGCAGAGGTCCGGGTCGGCGATCTCTACCGAGGTCAGCTCGCCGGCACGCCCTACGGTCCGCGCGGCCGCCGTGCCGGGCATGCGCACCGCGGCTCCGAAGAGGGTCGCGGCCTCGCGCGCGACGCCGAAGTGCGAGAGGCAGTCGGGCCGGTTCGAGGTCAGGTCGAACTCCAGGACAAAGTCGCCCTCCTCCTCCTTCACCGCGTCCACGGCGAGGCCGGCCATCGTCAGACGCTCGGCCACCTCGCGCGGACTCGCCTCAAGGTCAACCAGGTCGCGCAGCCAGTTGTAACTGATGTCCATAACGAGAGTGACGAGTGACGAGTGACAAGTGACAAGTGACGAGTGACGAGTGACAAGTGACGAGTGACAAGTGATGAGAGAGACAAGTTTTCAACTCGTCACTCGTCACTCGTCACTCGTCACGGCTTTCAGAATTGTTCGAGGAAGCGCACGTCGTTCTCGAAGAGGAGGCGGATGTCGTCGAGGCCGTACATGAGCGCGCACATGCGGTCGATGCCGAGGCCGAAGGCGAAGCCGCTGAACTCCTCGGGGTCCACGCCGACGGCGCGGAGCACGTTCGGGTGGACCATGCCGGAGCCTCCAAGCTCGATCCAGCCCGAGTGCTTGCAGAGGCGGCAGCCCGCGCCCTCGCACTTGAAGCAGGAGTAGTCGGCCTCCATGCTCGGCTCGGTGAACGGGAAGTAGGAGGGGCGGAAGCGGGTCCGAGTCTCGGGGCCGAACATGCGGCGGACGAACTCCGAGAGCGTGCCCTTCAAATGTCCCATCGTTATCCGGCGGTCAACCAGCAGCCCTTCGAGCTGGAAGAACATCGGGTTGTGCGTGGCGTCGGGCGTGTCGCGTCGGAAGACGCGCCCCGGCGCGATGACGCGCAGCGGCGCCCCCCGCCGCTGCATGGCGTGAATCTGCACGGTCGAGGTCTGCGACCGCAGCGAGAGCCCGTCGGTCGTGTAGAAGGTGTCCTGCGGGCTCCGCGCCGGGTGCAGCTCGGGGATGTTCAGGGCCGTGAAGTTGTAGAATTCCGTCTCGACCTCGGGGCCGTCCTCGACGGCGTAGCCCATCGAGACGAACACGTCCTCGATGCGCTGGCGCAGCAGCGTGATCGGATGGAGGTGACCCGGGCGCGGGCGGCGGCCCGGCAGGGTCACGTCGAGCCTCTCGCGCTCGGCGCGCGCCTCGGCCGCGCGCGACCTCAGCGCCGACTCGGCCTCTTCGAGCGCGGCGCCGACCTCGGCTTCGAGTCGCTGCACGGCCTGGCCGAACTCGGCACGCTCCTCGGCCGGCACGCGCCCGATCAGCTTCTTGAGCGAGGCCAGTTCGCTCTTCTTCGCCGTGTGGCGCGTCCGCACCTCAGACAGTTCGCGCAGCGCCGCCTCGGCCTCGGCCAGAGAGAGGCCGCCCGCGCCCGACTCGGCGCGAAAGCGCGCGAAGCGTCCGAACTCCTGCTCGAACGCTTCGCGCACCCGCCCGATCTGGGCCTGATGCTCCGACACTTGGGAACTCATCAAGAGGCCTCCGCCGCGGGTCTATGCGGCAGCCGGCTGCGTGTTGTTCTGGATGGCGGTGCGCGCCTGCCCGGCCAGCTCGGCGAAGGCGTCGGGCGAGTTGGCCGCGAGGTCCGCGAGCACCTTGCGGTCGAGCTCGACGCCGGCCAGGGAAAGGCCGTGCATGAACTGCGAGTAGTTGAGGCCGTTGACCCGCGCCGCCGCGCCGATGCGGACGATCCACAGGCTCCGGAAGTCGCGCTTCTTCAGCTTGCGCCCCGTGTAGGCGAAATTCAGGCCGCGCTCGACCGACTCCTTGGCAGAGCGGTAAAGCTTCGACTTCGTCCCCCGGTAGCCTTTGGCTAAGTCAAGTATCTTCTTGCGCCGCTCCGTGCGCTTGTTACCACGTTTTGCCCTGGGCATGACTCAATCCTTTCCTAAAAACAGGTGGTAAATGCCTGATGTCAGATGTCAGTTAAGAGCATCCACCAGCTTTCGGCATCCGACACCTAACGTCCGTCCTCTCAGCTCCGCCCGTAGGGCAGCATGCGCTCGACGCGCTCCTGGTCCGGCTCGGAGACGAGCGTGTCGATGTCCAGGTTGCGCTTCCGCTTCGACGTTTTCGAAGTCAGGATGTGGCGCGCGTGCGAGTGGCCGCGCTTGAATTTACCTTTCGAGGTGCTGCGGAAACGCTTGGCCGCGCCCTTGTGTGTCTTCAGTTTCGGCATAATGACCTCCAAAATATTGCTGTCAGCCTTCAGCTTCCAGCCCTCAGCTATTACTTTCCGGACAGCCCAGCCCACGCTTCCGTAGCGCCCGAGGCGCGGGGGCAAAAGCTGAAAGCTGACGGCTTTCCGCCGGCACTCCTTTAAGATTCGACCATCCCGCCGGTGGCCGGCGGAACTGGCGGCCCCTGTCGGGTCGAGCCGGCGTCGGCACGCTCCTGCCGCTGTCCGCCGCCCCCCCCGCCGCCCTTGTGCCGCTTGGGGGCGAGGATGATGAACATCTGGTTGCCCTCCATGCGGGGGCGCGCCTCGACCTCGCCCACGTCGGCGAGGTCGCGTTCGAGTCGTTCGAGGAGCTGTGCCCCAAGCTCGCGGTGCGTGATCTCGCGCCCGCGGAAGAAGATCGTGGCTTTGACCTTGTCGCCCTCTTCCAGCCACTCCCGCCCGTGCTTCATCTTGAACTGGTAGTCGTGCTCGTCCGTGCCGGGGCGGAACTTGACCTCTTTGACCGTGATGATGACCTGCTTCTTCTTGGCCTCGTTCGCCTTCTTCTTCGTCTCGTACTGAAACTTACCGTAGTCGATGATGCGGCAGACGGGCGGGTCGGCGGTGGCCGCGACCTCGACGAGGTCGAGCCCGCGCTCGCGCGCCAGGCCAATGGCCTCGCGCGTGTTCATGATGCCGAGCTGCTCGCCGTCGTCAGCGATCACGCGCACCTGCGGCACGCGGATGCGGTCGTTGATGCGCGTCGCGGGGGCGCGGCGATTGTCCGGGCGGTGCCCACGTCCACGAAATCCGGGGATAACTCCACCTCCTCAGTAAGCGTTTTTAGCCGGACGTTCTCTGTCTCTAGTCGGCGGGAGCGAGGCCGCCATACGACTAAAAACTAAAACCGAAGACTAAAAACTGACCACTCGTCTACGAGCGCGCCCGGCCGGACGAGCCGACGCGCCGCCTGCTTCAATTCGTCGGCAACCCAAGCGCGCCGAACGGCCGACGCGAACGGCGCGTGCGCACGCGCCAGGCGTTTCGGCCTCGCGGGCGAAAAGGGTGCCGACCGATTTGTTCTGTCCCGAGACGGGAATTCTACAACTACGGATCGGATTCGGCAGAAGCGCCTTCGCCGCGCGGACGGCCCCGCCGTGGCGGCGGGCCGGTCGGGCCAAACTAAAATCGAAACGTCTTGAACGTCCGAGTCGAGTTCATGGCGAAGGTCTTCAGGAGCGTCCTGCCGAAAATTTGAGCCGGCAAGGCTGATGCGGCCGGGGGCCGGCGACTTGCCGCGTTGAGCTATTCAACGTCGGAAAATTTACCATCAACGCCCCACCCGCGCAAGGCGCGAGCACGGCCCGCGGCCACGACAACTGGCGGAAAAACGCTGCGCCACGCCCTCGCGCGCGGCCATGCGCGCGAGCCCCGTCGTGCCACTTTTACGACTGTCCGGACGCGGCTCGACAACGCGGCAGGCGGGTTGCAGAATCTCTTCTCTAAAGTGATGCGCGAGACGATCAACAGCTATCTCGAAGACTACGAACGCCGAGGCCGGGAGACGGCCTTCGCCTACCGCCGGGGGCTGCGCCAAATCCGTTGGAGCTACCGGCGCGTGGCCGAAGCGGCCCGGCGCTTCTCGCGCGAGTTGGGGGCGCGCGGCGTGGGCCGCGGCGACCGCGTCCTGCTCTGGGCCGAGAACTGCCCGGAGTGGGTGGCGGCCTTCTTCGGCTGTACCCTGCGGGGCGCCGTCGTCGTCCCGCTCGACCTGGAGAGCGCGCCCGACTTCGCCGCCCGCGTCGCACGGCAGACTTCGGCCCGCCTCCTGCTCACGAGCGCGGAGACGCGGGAGCGGGCCGCGCGCCTCGGGCTGCCCGCGCTGGAGCTCGAAGAGTTGGAGCAGACAATCGCACGCCACCCGGCCGAGCCCGCGGGCGGCGGTCAGGTCGGGACGGACGACATCGTCGAGATCATCTTCACCTCGGGCACGACGGCCGAGCCGCGCGGCGTCGTCCTCACGCACCGGAACCTGCTCGCCAACCTCGCGCCGCTCGAAGAGGAGATTGCGAAGTACCTGCGCTGGGAGCGGCTGGTCCACCCGCTGCGGTTCCTCAACCTGCTGCCCTTAAGCCACGTCTTCGGGCAGTTCATGGGCATCTTCGTGCCGCAACTGCTGGGCGGCGAGGTCCACTTCCAGGATTCTCTCAATCCCTCGGAGGTAATCGAGCGCGTCAGGCGCCAGCGCATCTCCGTGGTCGTGACGGTCCCGCGGCTGCTGGAAACCCTGCGCGAGCACGTCGAGCGGCAGGAGGCCGCGGCGGGCCGCGCCGAAAAGTTCCGGCGAGAGATCGAAGAGGCGAAGGGCTCGCACCCGGCCGCGCGGCTCTGGAAGTTCAGGCGCGTCCACCGCCGGTTCGGCTGGAAGTTCTGGGCCTTCATCGCGGGCGGCGCGACGCTGCCCGAAGAGACCGAGACCTTCTGGCGGCGGCTCGGCTTCGCGGTCTTGCAGGGCTACGGGATGACCGAAACGGCCTCGCTCATCAGCGTCAATCACCCCTTCAAGTCAGGGCGCGGGTCGGTCGGCAAAATCCTGCCGGGCCACGAGGTCAGGCTGGCCGAGGACGGCGAGATACTGGTTCGCGGCGCCAACGTCTCGCCCGGCTACTGGCGCGACGGTCTTGAGCCCGTGCCCTCCGACGGCTGGCTCCGCACGGGCGACCTCGGCGAGATGGACGAGTCCGGCAACGTCTTCTTCCGCGGGCGGAAGAAGGACGTGATCGTGACGGCCGCCGGCCTCAACGTCTACCCGGCCGACATCGAGGCCGCGCTCGACCGCCAGCCCGAAATCAAGATGAGCGCCGTCGTCGGCGTCGAAGGCCCGCGCGGCCCCGAGCCGGTCGCCGTCGTCATCCCGCGCCGCGCCGACGGCGGCGGCGAAGAGGTCGCGGCCGCCGTCGAGCGGGCTAACGCCACGCTCGCGCGCCACCAACAGGTCCTCACCTGGCACCTCTGGCCGGACGCGGACTTCCCGCGCACGCCCACGCAGAAGGTCCGCAAGCGCGACATCGTCGCCCGCCTCGGCCTCGAACGGGGGCCGGGGGCGACGAGCGACGCGGAGGTCATTGACGACAACTCTCAGAACGGCGTCGAAGTTTCCGAGGCGTCGCTGCTCGGCCTGATTTCGAGTCTGCAACCCCCTGCACCCGGCTCTAACCCCACCGACCCTACGCTCAGGCTCGACTCTCTGGGGCGCGTCGAGTTGATGAGCGCCATCGAGGACCGCTACCAGATCGAGGTGGACGAGGCGAGCTTCACAGAGGCGACGACCGTGGCCGACATCGAGCGGCTGGTCCGCGAGGGCGGCGGCGCGACCGAGAAGGCAGCGCAGTATCCTTACCCCGAGTGGGCACAGCGGTTCCCCGTGACGTGGTTCCGCGTCGCCTTCTTCTACGCGGTCGTCCTGCCGATAACCTGCGTGCTCTGCTGGGTGCGCGTGCGCGGGCGCGAACACGTCGAGGGCCTGCGCGGGCCGGCGCTCTTCGTCTCGAACCACGTCACGTTCGTTGACCACGCCCTTATCCTGTCGGCGCTGCCCGGCCGCATCCGCCGCCGCTTCGCCGTCGCGCAGGAGGGCGAACGCCTGCGCCGCTGGCGCCGCTCGCCCGGCGGCGCCCCGACGTGGACGCGCCTGCGCCGGCTGGCGCAGTACTACCTCGTCGTCACGATCTTCAACACCTTCTCGCTGCCGCAGAAGAGCGGCTTTCGCCGCAGCTTCCGGTTCGCCGGCGAGACCGTGGACCGCGGCAACAGCGTGCTCGTCTTCCCGGAGGGCACGCGCACAGACGACGGCCGGCTCAAGCCCTTCAGGAGCGGGACGGGCCTGCTCGCCCTCGACCTAGACATCCCCGTCGTGCCCGTCAGAATTGACGGCCTCTTCGAGCTGAAGCGCGAGGGCCGGCGACTGTTCGCCGCGCCCGGCAGCGTCGCCGTCACCTTCGGCGAGCCCGTCCGATACCCGCGCGACGAAGACCCCGGCCGCGTCGCCGCCGACCTCGAAGCGCGCGTGGCCAACCTCGGCCGACCCGACTGATGAGACGGCAACCTTCCCTTCTTCCGGCCCCAGTCTTTTCCCTTTCAAATCTTCCGCCTCTTCGCCTTCTCCCCTCCCCCTCCGTTACTCATTACCCTCTCATCCCTCCCCCGCTTCCCCCTCTTTTTTTGACTCTCTCCCGCCCGTTTGTTACGCTCGCCGACGCTCGTGCAAGCACTCCCCCGCTCAAGGCCGTTGGCGGACCTCGAAGCCCAACGATGCTCTACCGCAAGCTGCTCCGCCCCGTCCTCTTCAGGCTCCCCCCCGAGACGGCCCACGAGTTCGCCATCCGGTCGCTCGCGTTCGCGCTCCGCGGCCGGGCGGCCCGCGCCGCCGCGCGGCGCAGGCTCTCGGCAGAGCCCTTCGGCGAGTTGCGGCGCTTCGGGCTGGCCTTCGGCAATCCCGTCGGCCTGGCCGCGGGATTCGACAAGAACGGCGTCGCGGTCGGCGCGCTCGCAGCCCTCGGCTTCGGCTTCGTCGAGGTCGGCACGGTGACCCGCCACGCCCAGCCCGGCAACCCGCGCCCGCGCCTCTTCCGCCTGCCGCTCGACCGCGCGCTCGTCAACCGGCAGGGCTTCAACAACGAAGGCGCCGAGGCGCTGGCACGGCGACTCTCGAACGCGGGCGAGCGCCACTGCGTCGTCGGCGTCAACATCGGCAAGAGCCGCGCGGCCCCGCTCGAAGAGGCCGCGGAAGACTACCTGGCGAGCTTCGAGACAATCTGGCCGCACGCCGACTACGTGGCCGTCAACGTCAGCTCGCCGAACACGCCGCAACTGCGCGAGCTGCAACGCCCCGAAAGGCTCGCCGCGCTGCTCGGCGCGCTGCAAAGGCGCAACCGCGAGCTCGCGTCGGAGGCCGGGCGCGGCGCCGTCCCGCTGCTCGTCAAGGTCGCGCCCGACCTCGGACGCGACGAGCTGGAAACCGTCGTCGGCGTGGCGCGCGACTCGGCCGTCTCGGGCCTGATTGCGACCAACACGACGATTGGCCGCGAGAAATTGAGGACGCCGGCCGCGGTCGTGGCCGCGTGCGGCGAAGGGGGCTTGAGCGGCGCGCCACTGCGCGAGCGTTCGACGCGCTTCGTCGCGGCCCTGCGCAGGCTGTCGGGCGGCGGGCTGGAGATCGTCGGCGTGGGCGGCGTCTTCAACGCCGAAGACGCCTGGGAGAAGATCAGCGCCGGCGCCTCGCTCGTGCAGCTCTACACAGGCTTCGTCTACGAGGGCGTCGGCGTGGTCCGGCGCATCAACGAGGGGCTGGCCGAGACGCTCCGGCGACACGGCCTGCGCACGCTCGACGAGGCGGTCGGCTGCCGCGCCGCGGAGTTCGCAGACTTGACTTAGCCGAGTTCGCGGGGCGCGGTTGAAAGGCGCGCGACGACTCGACGGGCCGGCGCGCGGCCCGGCCCTAACCCTGACGCCGAGGTGAAAGCCGACTTGAGCGAGACCAGGACCGCACGAAAGATTCCGGCGCGTGAGCGGCTGATCGTCGCGCTCGACGTGGCGACGGCCGGCGAAGCGCGGCGTGCGTTCGCGGCGCTCAGCGGCGCGGCAGGGCTCTTCAAGGTCGGCTCGCAGCTCTACACGGCCGAAGGCCCCGCGCTCGTCCGCGAGCTGACGGCCTCGGGCGCGCGCGTCTTCCTCGACCTCAAGTTCCACGACATCCCGAACACGGTCGCGGCCGCCGCCCGCGAGGCGGTCCGCCTCGGCGTCTCGATATTCAACGTCCACGCGGCCGGCGGGTCTGAGATGATGCACCGCGCCGCGGAGGCGACGCGCGAAGAGGCCGCGCGGCTCGGCGTCGCGCCGCCGCTCCTCATCGCCGTCACGGTTTTGACGAGCGCCGACCGCGACCTGCTCGAAGAGACGGGCGTCGCAGACGCCACGGTCGCCGAGCAGGTCGCGCGCCTCGCGCGCCTCGCGGCGCGGAGCGGCCTCGGCGGCGTGGTGGCGTCGCCGCACGAGATCGGCCCGGTGCGCGAAGCGGTCGGGCGAGAGAGTTTCGCCGTCGTCACGCCGGGAGTGCGACCCGCCGCGGTCGCGCACGACGACCAGAAGCGCGTGATGACGCCGGGCGAGGCGGTCCGGGCGGGGGCCGACTTCATCGTCGTCGGCCGTGCCATCCTGCGTGCGGCCGACCCGGCCGGTGCCGCCCGCGAGATCATCGAAGAGATGGAGGAGGCGTCGGCGGGCGTGCGATGAGCGTGGAGTATTGGATCGAGGGTCGGGGGCCGACGTTCGTCTACGTGGGCGGCGTCGAGGGGACTGGGCGCCTCTTTTACAAGCAGGCCGAAGACCTCAGGCGCGACCACACGGTCGTCTCGTTCGCCATGCGCGGCGCGGGCCGCTACAGGCTCGACGAGCTGGTCGAAGACCTCGCCTGGGTCGTGGAGCGGGCCGGCGGCGGGCCTGCCACCTTCCTCGGCGAGTCGTTCGGCGGGCTGCTGACGATGGCCGCGTCGCTCGCCCGGCCCGAGATGTTCGAGCGGATGATCCTCGTCAACACCTTCCCTTACTTCTTCCAGCGCGTGAGAATCACGCTCGGCGTCAGCCTGATGACGCTCGTCCCGCGCCCTTTGATGAAGGCACACCAAACGCGCGCCGCCCGCCACTTCCTCTTCAGCCCGGACGTGGGAGAGGAGGACCGCGCCCGCTTCTGCGAGCTGACGGGCGCGGTCGAGCACGAGGGTTACGTCTCGCGGCTGCGCATCATCCGCGCCGCGGATTTGCGTCCGCGACTGAAGGACATCACAATACCGACACTCGTCGTCGCGGGCACGGCCGACCGCTTTCTCGACAGCGTCCGCGCCGCGCGCCTGATGGCCGGCTCAATCCCCCGCGCTCGGCTCAAGCTGCTCGAAGGCACGGGCCACATGGCCCTGCTCTCGGGGCGGGTGCGCGTCCGCGAGTGGCTGCGCGAGTTCGACCGGCTCTGATATTTTTGAAAGCCTGTATGTTTGAAAGCCTGATTTTCCGGCCCGGCCGGCGGGATTCGGGAACGCGCGGGGCCGTCGCGCGTGTCAGGCTCGGGACGGCCCGAGGAGGGAGAACCACGTTTGCGACTGAGCAGGAGACACGGGGTAATCTTTACGACGCTACTGTTCGCGCTCGGCCTCGCTGCCGCCGCCTCCGGCCCGGCGGCCGCCGGCCAGATCGAGGCCCCATTCTCCGCCGCTCCCTACCGCGTCGGCGAGCGCCTGACCTATAACGTCTCCTTCTCCAGCTTCCCGACGGCCGCCCACGTCCGGCTGGAGGTCGCGGGCCGCGGCCAGTTTTACGGGCGCGAGGGCGTGGAGTTGCGCGCCCACGTCGAGACGCTGGGCGTCGTCAACGCCGCGCTCTACGCCGTCAACAACGACTACGTGACCTTCGTGGACCCGGCCACGGGGCTGCCCTACCGCTCGCTGCAAAGCATCCGCGAGGGCGCGCGGACCGAGGAGCTGTCGAGCGACTTCAACGACCCCGGCGGCGTCTCGGCCATCCCGCCGAAGCAGACGGCCGGCGCACTGCCCGGCTCGTTCGACCTCATCTCTGCGCTCTATCGCGCGCGCGCCCTGCCGCTCGCGCCCGGCGCCGTCTACCCGCTCGCGGTCCGGAACGGGACGACTATCTACTCGGCCGAGCTGAGGGTGACGGGGCGCGAGACCGTCAAGACCAACGTGGGCACGACCAACGCCGTCGCCGTGCAGGTGCGGGTGCCCTCCGACAAGACAATCGAGGCTCAGCGCCTACGCATCTACTTCACCGACGACGAACGCCACGTGCCCGTGCTCATCACCGTCCGCCACCCGGCCGGCGAAATCCGCGCAGAGCTGGCGAGCGCCGAATTCGTCGCCCAGCCCGAAGCTGCGCCCGGCGTCGCAGCCCCGGCGCAGCCCGGCAACGTCGTCCCGCCGGTCGCACCCACGCCCGTGCCGGGCACTGCCCCGCCCACAGCCGCCGTGCCGCGCCCCGCGCCCGCGACCCCGACCGGCGCCGACGACCTGCCCTTCAAGCCGGGCGACCAGTTGAACTACAACTTCTACCTCGGGCCGAGCCCGCAGCCAATCGGCACGGCCTCCCTCCAGGTCCGCGCGCGCGCGCAGTACTACAACCGCGACGGATTCCTGTTCACCGGCGTCATCCAGACCACGGGCTCCGGGCAGGCGCTCTTCCCCGTCAACGACCAGTTCAACTCCTACGTTGACGCGCGGACCCTGATGCCCTTCCGCACCGAGTTGAACCTGCGCGAGGGGAACCGGCAGGAGAGCTTCGTCATCTCGTTCGACCAGAACGGCGCCACGGCGCTGTTCGCCGACGGCACACGCGTCGAAATCCCCGTCAACACCCACGACCTGCTCTCGGTCTTCTTCGCCCTCCGCTCCTTCGACCTGACGCCGCCGAAGACGACCTCGGTCTCGCTGCTCGTCAACAAGCGGCCGCGCCTGCTGACCGTGACGGCCCTGCGCCGCGGCACCGTCGTCCTCGGCACGGAATCAATCGAGGCGGTCGAGGTGGCGCTCGCCACCAACGACCCCAACGGCGACCGCTTCGGCCTCCGCCTCTGGGTCAGCACGGACCGGCGTAAGCTACCCCTGCGCATGACGGCCCAGACGCCGTTCGGCCCCCTGCGCGCAGACCTCGCCATCATCCCGACACGGCTCCAATGAAGTGCCATTGAGGTGCCGTCTTCCGCCGGCCCCGACACCCGCGGCCTGCCACGCCGTCGGCCGCGCGCTTTCGGCGCCGCGGTCCTGCGTCCGCCTCTCTGCGGCGCGGTCGCCCGTCAGATGAAATTGAAAACTGTTTTCAATAAGGCTATAGTGTCTCGTGCCGGCGGCGGACCATGAAAGTCCCGCCACAAAAACAGAGGAGCGTTGCATTCCCCGAAGTGAAACCGACTAAGGAACAGGTTGTCGCGCCCCGGCCCGCCGAAGCCGCGGCCGTCACGCTCGACCGCCTGACCCCGGGCGCCGAGGCCAGGGTGCTGACCGTGGCCGGCTCGGGGCCGGTGGCGCGCAGGCTGATGGAGATGGGCGTGGTGCCGGGCGCGCCGATCCGCGTCGTCAAGGCCGCGCCGCTCGGCGACCCGCTGGAAGTGCGCGTCCGCAGCTATCACCTCGCCCTCCGGCGGAACGAGGCGCAGACGATTACCGTCGTGACGGACGAAGGCTGACCCGCCTGCCTTTGAGGAGTCGAGGAACGGGGAAAGCGGTAAAGGCGAAGGCCGAGGACCGAAGGCCGGCAGTCGCCACGTCGCCGCCCGCCTCTGAACGTTAAGCACACCGCCCGCCCCCTTTTTTATGAGCACGATTGTCGAATCCCCCGCCCGCCCCGCGTCACCCGCCGGCGGGCAGAGTCTGACGGCCCCGAGGCCCCTGACAGTGGCGCTGGCCGGGAACCCGAACGCCGGCAAGACCAGCCTCTTCAACGCCCTGACCGGCCTCAGGCAAAAGGTCGCCAACTTCCCCGGCGTGACGGTCGAGCGGAAGGAGGGCGTCTGGCACTTGGCCGAAGGTTGGCCCCCGGCCCTCCTGACGGACCTGCCCGGCCTCTACAGCCTCGAAGCCGCCTCGCCCGACGAGCAGATCGCCTGCGAGGCGCTGGCCGGGCGCGTCGCCGGCTTCGCCGCTCCCGACGTGATCGTCGCGGCCGTGGACGCCACCAACCTCGAACGCAACCTCTACCTCGTCACCCAACTGCTCGACGAGAAGGTCCCGCTCGTCGTCGCGCTGACGATGGTGGACATGGCCGAGCGGGCGGGCGTCGAGATCGACGCCGAGGCCCTGTCGGACGCGCTCGGGGTGCCGGTCGTCGCGGTCAACGCGCGCCACCGCCGCGGCCTCGACGAGTTGGCCCACGCCGTCGTCGCCTCGGCGGGCCGGCCCGTGCGCGGGGCTTCGTGGCGGCTCTCGTCGGCGGCCGAGCGCGAGGTCGAGTCGATGCTGGCGCGCGGGGGCTCGACGCGCGAGGACGTGCTCCGCGAACTCTACTCCGATGAGCTGCCGGCTGATGAGTCGTGGCGCGAGGCCGTGCTCGAAGCGCGCCGCCGGCTGGCCGAGGCCGACCCTCGCTGGTGGCAGGAGGTTTTGACGGCCCGCTACGAGTGGATCGAGTCGGTGGCGCGCAAGGCCGTCCGCGGCGGCGAGCGGGGGAGCCGCCCCCGTGCCACCGAGCGGATCGACGCCGTCCTCACGCACAAGGTCTACGGGTTCGTCTCGCTCCTGCTGGTGATGCTGGTGGTCTTTCAGTCCATCTTCTCGTGGGCCGAGCCGCTGGTGAATTTGATCGAGGGCGGCGTCGCGGCGCTGGGCGGGCGGCTGCGCGCGTCGATGTCGGAAGGGCCGCTGACCGATTTGCTGGTCGACGGCGTAATCGCCGGCGTCGGGGGCGTGCTCGTCTTCCTGCCCCCGATCCTCCTCCTCTTCTTCTTCATCGCGGTGCTCGAAGACAGCGGCTACATGTCTCGGGCGGCGTTCCTGCTGGACCGGCTGATGCGGGGCGCGGGCCTCCACGGGAAAGCCTTCATGCCGCTCCTGTCGAGCTTCGCCTGCGCCATCCCCGGCATCATGGCGACGCGGACCATCGAGAATCCGAAGGACCGGCTGGCGACCATCATGATCGCGCCCTTCATGTCTTGCTCGGCGCGGATGCCGGTCTACATGCTGATGATCGCGGCCTTCTTCGCCGACCAGACCGTGCTGGGGGTGGTCTCGGTCGGGGCGCTGCTGATCCTGGCGATGTACCTGCTGGGCATTGCGGTGGCGGTGGCGGTGGCGTGGGTGCTGAAGCACACGATTTTGAAGGCGCCGCCTCCGCCGCTCGTCCTGGAGCTTCCGCCCTACCGCGTCCCGAGCCTCGTCAACATCCTCCAGACGATGCGCTCGCGGGCCTGGCTCTTCGTCAAACGGGCCGGCACTATCATCCTCGCCATCTCGATCCTGCTCTGGGCGCTGATGGCCTTCCCGCGTCCGGAGGGCAGCCCCGCCCCGGACGCCGCGGAGGGAGCGGCCTTGCAGACGCTGCGCGAGACTGGCGTCGAGGCCCGCGGCGAGCCGATACCGGGCACGGCGCCCATCGAGGGTGAAGACGCCGAGCGTGTGGGCGAGCAATTGCGCAACAGCTACGCCGGCCGGTTCGGCCGCCTCATCGAGCCCTTCATCGAGCCGCTCGGCTTCGACTGGAAGATCGGCATCGGCCTCATCTCCTCTTTCGCCGCGCGCGAGACGCTGGTCTCCACGCTGGGCATCGTCTACAACACGGGCAAGGAGGCCAACGAGGAATCCGACACGCTCAGGGAGGCCATCCGCGGCGCCCGGCGGCCCGACGGCCGCCCGGTCTGGACGCCGCTCGTGGCCGTCTCGTTGATGGTCTTCTTCGTGCTGGCCTGCCAGTGCATGTCTACGGTCGCCATCGTCAGGCGCGAGACCAACTCGTGGCGGTGGCCGCTCTTCATGGTGGCTTACATGCTGGTGCTGGCCTACGCGGCCTCGTTCGTCACGTACCAGGGCGGGCGCCTGCTCGGGCTGGGCTGAGGAGGGTCTCAGGATGTTCGACTGGCAGCAGTTGGCGGTCGCGCTCATCGTCGCCGCGGCGCTCTTCTACGTCGCGCGGCGGGCCTTGGGCCGCCTGCGCTCGTTCCGCCGTGGCGGGCCGGGCGCGGCCTCAGACTGCGCGACCGGTTGCGGAAAGTGCGGGGAGGACGGCCCCGTCGCGGCCGCGCCCCGCGTCGTCCAGATCAGCCGCGAGCGGACGCCGCCGGGGCGCGGGCGGACCTGACGCAGCCCCGGCGAGTCGGCCCGAGACACGAATAGGTAAGGCACAGAAAAGAGGCCCGCGGACGCGAATCCGCGGGCCTCTCGTTCTCATCTCTTTTCGTGTTCCCGGCCGACCCGCCGGTCGCACCGGGCGCGCCCGGCGGGTCAGAGCGCGAAGTTGAAACTGAGGTGGCCCGAAACGCGGACAGGCTGGCCGTCGACGACGGTCGGGTTGAACTTCCAGCGCCGCGCGGCCTCGACTGCCGCCTGCTGAAGCTGCACCGGGCCTTCTGCGCGCTGCACCGACTCCACTTCGCCCTTCTCGTTCACTACCATGTAGACCGTGACCGAGCCCGTCACGCGCCCGGCCTTTGCGATCTGCGGGTAGCTCGGGGAGACGCGCTGGCGCGCGAGCGGGACGAGCGACCCGACGGCGTGGAGCGCCTTCGTTCCCTGCCCGCCCGCCGTGCCGGCCGCCGGCGCCGGCCGGCTCCCGCCAGCGGCGGGGCGGGCCGGTGTGGCCTGCGCGTTCGAGGGCTCGGTTCCCGGCTGGCCGGTCGCGGGCGGGCTCGGAGCCCTGCCGGACGGCTGCGCCTGCGGCTGGGTCTCGGCGTTGGCGGCGTTGGCAGCGTTGGCGGCGCTGGCCGGGTTGTCAGGCTGCGCGGCCGGGGCGCGCCGCCCGGCCGGGAGGCTGCTGATGCTGGCGATGCGTGTCTCGGCGGCGAAGAGCTGCTGGCGCGCGTCGGAGACTTGCGTCTGCCAGTGAGCGCGGTCCTGCGCGTCGCGCGCGACCCTCAAGCGGACGGTGGCGGCGTCTTCCAGCAGCGCCTTCGCCTCGGTGCCGGAGGCGCGCTCGGCGCTGACGACCTTCGCCTGCTCTACGAGCTTTTCCAACAGGCGGCGCAGTTGTTCGAGGTCTCCGCCGGCCTCGGGCGGAAGGTCCGCGTCGGCGAGACTTAGGCCGTAGGCGCGGAAGCGGTCTAGGTGCTGTCGGACGCTGTTGATGGTCTGTCCGGCGAGGGCGAAGTATGAGCCGGCCTGGGCGTCGGAGCCGCTGGCGGCCGCGCGCTCGCGGAAGCCCTCGTCGAGCAGGGCCGTGGCCCGCACGTAGTCGGGCAGCTCGACGTAGACCGAGACCAGCAGCACGCGCGCCACCTCGCGCACTGACGCCTCGCGCGTGGACGCGCGCAACGCCTCGAGCTCGGCCGCGGCCGCCTCAAGCTTGCCGATGGCGGCCAGCGCCCGCGCCCGCGCCAGACTGCGCCGCGCCACCTCGGTCTCGGTCGCGGGCCGGGTCTCGGCCGGCTCCTGCGCCCGGGCGGGCGGGGGCGCCACGAAAACTGTCGGGAGAAGCGCGGCCGTCGTTAACTTTAGAAGGGTGCTGCGAAACAGGGCGGAAGATTTCACTACTTCTTTCTCCGAAAACTCAATGAGCGAGCTACACGCTCGCTCATTGAGTCTTATGGAATTCTGGTCCGGCATTATCGCCGCATTTCAGTTTTCGTTCAACCCGCCGCGGCCCGCGTGCGCCGAGGCCGTAACGTTCCAGTCGCGCGGTCCCGCCCTGAGCGCGGCGAGGCTGCGCGAGACGCGCTCGCGCAGCTCTCGGGCGCGCGCCTTGATCGAGGACTCGTCGAGCGTCAGCAGCCGCCTTTCCTGCATCACCACGCGCCCCTCGATGACGACCGTGCGCACGTCCGAGCCCTTCGTCGCGTAGACGAGGTGCGAGTAGACGTTGTAGAGCGGCGTCTGGTGCAGGCCGCCGAGGTCCACGACGGCGAGGTCGGCCCGCTTGCCCTCCTCGATGGAGCCGATCTCTTTATCAAGGTGGAGGGCACGCGCGCCGCCGAGGGTCGCCATGTGCAGCGCCTCGTAGGCCGAGACGACGCGCGGGTCGAAGGTCGAAACCTTGTGGAGCTTGGCGGCCGTGTCGATCTCCTCCCAGAGGTCGAGGTCGTTGTTCGAGGCAGCGCCGTCTGTCCCGAGGCCCACGAAGACGCCCGCCCGCAGCATCTGCGGCACCGGCGCCACGCCCGACGCCAGTTTCATGTTCGACTGCGGGTTGTGGATCGAGCCGACGCCGTGCCTTCGGAGCAGGCCGATCTCGCCCTCGGTCAGGTGGACCGTGTGGGCGGCGATGGTGCGCGGGCCGAGGAAGCCGATGCGCGCGAGGTACTCGACGGGGCGAGCGCCCTTCTGCTGCGAGATGTCCTCGACCTCCTTGCGCGTCTCGGCGACGTGGATGACGACGGTCGTGTTCGTCCGGTCGGCGAAGGCGCGGACCTCGCGCAGGTGCTCCTCCGAGACCGTGTAGGGCGCGTGGGGCGCGACGGCCGGCGTTATGAGCGGGTGGTTCTTCCACTTCGAGACGTAGCGCTCGACGTAGCGCATGGCGTCGGGCCAGGTCTTGTTGTCTGGGACGGGGAAGTCTATGACCGTCTCGCCGAGGACGCCGCGGACGCCGGCGCGGGCCGTCTCCTCGGCGATGGCGTCCTCGAAGTAGTACATGTCGCAGTAGGTCGTCGTGCCGGAGCGGACCATCTCGGCCAGGCCGAGGCGCGTGCCGACGCGTACGAACTCCTCTGTGACGTTCTTAGCCTCGGCCGGGAAGATGTACTTCGTCAGCCACTCGTTCAGCTCTAGGTCGTCGGCGAGGCCGCGGAAGAGCGTCATCGGGACGTGCGTGTGGCCGTTGACGAGGCCGGGGACGACTGCGCGCCCGCGCGCGTCGATCACCCGCCGCGCGCTGAAGCGGCGAGCCACCTCGGCTGCCGGACCGACGGCGACGATGCGCCCGCCGCGCACGGCCACGCTCCCGCCCTCGAAGACGCGGCGTTCGGCGTCCATCGTCACGACGGTTCCGCCCGTCACGACGAGGTCGGCGCGCTCGCGCCCGCGCGCGGCCTGCGTCCGGGCGAGGGCCGGCGCGGCCCACTGCGCGACGAGGGCCGCGCACAGCAAGAGTCTGAACAGTTTTCTCTTCATCTTCGGACGGGTGGTTTCCAGTTTTGTCATTCGGGAAGGGGCGCGGGCTCCCTCGAAGAGACCGCGGCCGCCTATTCGCGGGCCTCGGCCTCATCGAGGAAGTCCACGCCGAAGGGGCGCGGGAGCAGTTCTCCCATCCGCATGGCCTGCGAGTCGCCGCGCAGGTTGACGAGGACGATCTCCGTCTCGCCGCCGCAGAACTCCCAGAGTATCTGGCGGCAGGCGCCGCAGGGCGGCGTCAGGCTCTCGGTGTCGGCGACGACGGCGACGCGGCGGAAGGCGCGCGCGCCTTCGGAGAGAGCCTTCCAGACGGCGACGCGCTCGGCGCACATGGTCGCGCTGTAGACGGCGCTCTCGATGTTGCCGGCGGCGAAGACGCGGCCGTCGTCGGCCTCGACGGCTGCCCCGACCTTGAATTTGGAGAACCGGGCCAGGGCGCCTTCGTGCGCCCGCCTCGCCGCCTCGACGACGGCCCTCTGCTCGCTGCTCAAAGTTTTCACGTCCCGTGTTCGACTTCGACCCTGAGGCTCAACGCCGCCCCGCCCGCGTTGCGCCCCTGCCGCCAGTCGGCCAGGCGCTCGCGGATGCGGCCCGAGATGAGTTGGATGCTGACGAGGTTGTGACCGCCCTCGGGGATGATGAGGTCGGCGTGGCGCTTCGACGGCTCGACGAACTGCATGTGCATCGGCCGGACGGTGGCGAGGTACTGCTCGATGACCGACTCGGCCGTGCGCCCGCGCTCGGCCACGTCGCGGCGCAGACGCCGGATGAAGCGGATGTCGTCGGGCGTGTCCACGTAGACCTTGATGTCCATCTCGTCGAGCAGGCGCTGGTCGGCGAAGACGAGGATGCCCTCGACGATGATGATGGGGCGCGGCTCCATGTGGAGCGTCTCGTCGCGGCGGGCGTGGCGCTTGAAGTCGTAGAGCGGCAGCTCGACGGCCTCGCCTGCCTTCAGCGCCCTGAGGTGCTCGACCAGCAGGTCGTTGTCGATGGCGTCCGGGTGGTCGAAGTTGACCTGACGCCGGTAGTCGAGCGGCATCTCGTCGAGTTCGCGGTAGTACGAGTCCTGTTGCAGGAAGACGACCTCGTCGCGGCTCACCGATTCCAGAATCCGGTTCGCCACGGTCGTCTTCCCCGACCCGGTCCCGCCGCAGATGCCGATGATCATTTTCGCTTCGCTGCGCTCCGCAGTTTTCAGATTTTAGTTTTCAGTTTTCAGTTCTTGGTTTCCGACCTCGGGCCGGCCCCGAGTTAAGAACCCCGGCACCGGCCGGGGCCGGGCTGAAAACTGAAAACTACAGTTTCGGTATCACCCTGCCGAGCAGGGCGGCGAAGGTCTCGCGGACGCGGGCTCCGGTCTCGATGACCTCCTCGTGGTTGATCGGGCGGTCGAGGACGCCGGCCGCGAGGTTGGTGATGCAGGAGATGCCGAGCACGCGCAGCCCCATCTGGCGGGCGATGATGGCCTCGGGCACCGTGCTCATCCCGACGGCGTCGGCCCCGAGCAGCCGCAGCATCCGAATCTCGGCCGGAGTCTCGTAGCTCGGCCCCGACAGCGCCGCGTAGACGCCGCGCCGCAGCTCGACGCCGAGGTCGTGGGCCTCGCGCACGGCCGTCTCCTGGTACTCCTGGTCGTAGACGTGCGTCATGTCCGGGAAGCGCGGGCCGAAGCGCGGGTCGTTGCGGCCTCGCAGCGGGCTCGCGCCCATCAGGTTGAGGTGGTCGCTGATGACGATGAGCGAGCCCTCGGTGAAAGAGTTGTTGAGGCCGCCGGCCGCGTTCGTCAGCACCAGGCTCTTGGCGCCGAGCAGGCCGAGCACGCGGACGGGGAAAGTCACCTCTTCGAGCGAGTAGCCCTCGTAGAAGTGGAAGCGCCCCTGCATGACGACCGCCGCGACGCCCCCGACGCGCCCGAGAACGAGCCGGCCCGCGTGCCCTTCGACCGTCGGGCGGGCGAAGCCCGGTATCTCCTCGTAAGAAACGGGGCGGGCGTCTTCGAGCGTGTCGGCGAAGGCGCCGAGGCCGCTGCCGAGGACGAGGGCCACGCGGGGCTCCTCGGCCGCGCGCGAGCGGATGAAGCGCGCGGCGTGCTCGGCCCGCTCGTAGAGCGTCTCCGGCTGTGGGCTCTCCATAGGCTGCATCTCGAATCTCCTCCCGACTCGGCCGAGGGGGGAACGGCCTACTTCTTCCTGTTCTTGTCGCTCGTCTCGTCGTTCAGCAGGGTGGTGACGACAAGGATAGCGCCTCCGCCCGCCGCGAGCAAAAAGCAGATGACCGCCAGGCCGGGGTAGCCGAAGAGTCGGAAGTCGGTCTCGACCCTCATCATCAGCGCCGCGCCGACGATGAGGGCCGCCAGCACCAGCCCGACCGTGATGCGGTTGGCGATCTTTTGCAGCCCCTCGATAAGGTGCGTCTCGTCGAAGGCTTCGACCTTGATGGTCATGCCGTCCTTCGCCACCGTGTCGAGCAGCTCGTTGACGCGCCCGGGGAATTTTTCGAGGAATTCCTTGAGTTCGAGCGCCGTCGAGTAGAGGTTGCCGGTGGTGAACGCCTTCTTCATCCGCTCCCGCATCAGCGTGTCGGCGTAGGAGCGGATGGAGAAGCCGGGGTCGAACTTAGGGTCGAGTGTGTGGACGACCTGGTCGAGGTTCAGGAGCGTCTTGGCGATCATCGTGAACTCGCGCGGCAGGCGAAAGTCGCACTCGCCGGCGATCTGGGTGATGCGCAGGACGACGCGGCCCGAGTTGAGGTGTTCGAGCTGCGCGTCGCGGTTCTGTAGGACCAGCTCGTCCACCTGGCGGCGGA
The DNA here is from genome assembly GCA_035645715.1 of Pyrinomonadaceae bacterium. Lineage (GTDB taxonomy): Bacteria > Acidobacteriota > Blastocatellia > Pyrinomonadales > Pyrinomonadaceae > QHXN01. Next base: position 33,813 of record DASQMB010000040.1, on the reverse strand, counting down.
ACTCCGCGGCGGCGAAGTTCTCCTTCGGCTCGCCCATCCGCGCGGCGAAGTCGGCCGCCTCGTCGCCGCGCCCCTCGCTGATGGCGAGCAGCAGTTGGATCAAATTCTCCTGGAAGCGATGCGAGACGCGCGCCACCATGCCGAGGTCGATCAGCGCGATCCGCTGGTCCTCGGTCAGCAGGACGTTGCCGGGGTGCGGGTCGGCGTGGAAGAAGCCGGCCACGAGAATCTGCTGGAGGTAGGCGTGGAAGAGGTGCTCGGCGAGGCCGTAGCCGTCGAGGTCGAGCCGCGTCAGGGGCGAGAGGTCTGTGATCTTGCGGCCGGCGATGAAGTCCATCGTCAGCACGCGCGAGGTGGTGAAGTCGTCCACGGGCCGGGGGACGACGATGCGGTCGAATTCGCGCAGGTTCGAGGCGAAGGTGGAGAGGTTGCGCGACTCCTGCCGGTAGTCGAGCTCGGCCAGCAGGCTCTTGCGCAGCTCGGAGAGGATGACGCCGAACTCGTACTTGCGTCCCGCCTCCGTCCGCGCGTCCATGAAGGCGGCGATGTCTTCGAGCGCGTCTAGGTCGTCGCTCATCCGCTCGCGGATGTCCGGGCGCTGGACCTTGACGACCACCTGCCGGCCGTCGCGCAAAGAAGCGCGGTGGACCTGCCCGAGCGAGGCCGCCGCCAGCGGCTCCGAGGAGAACTCCGAGAACGCCTTCGAGATTCTGACGCCAAGCTCCGACTGAACGATGCGCTCGACCTCGGCGAACGAGAAGGGCTCGACCCGATCCTGGAGGCGTGCGAGCGCGTCGAGGTAGGGCTGCGGCAGGAGGTCGGCGCGCGTCGAGAGCAGTTGGGCCAGCTTGATGAAGGTCGGCCCCATCTTCTCGATGTCGTCGGCCAGCTCCTCCATTTTGGCGGGCGTCGCCTGCGGGTCTTCGGCCTGCCCCTCGATGGCCTCTTCGAGCCCGGCGCGCCTGACCATGTCGGCCCGCCCGTACTTCATCAACAGGACGGCGATGTCCCGGTAACGCTTCAGGTGTTCTGTCCGCAGCGAGATGCCCATCGGTGGTTTGATACTTTCCGGTTTCGTGCGTCGGTCCGAAGTTTAAGGCCGGCCTCTCCCGGCGACGAGCGCGCCGCGGGGCCAATCAGCCCATTCCGCCCGTCACCTCTCCTTCTGGTAGGGGATGCCGAGCGAGCGCGGCGCCCGAGAATGGCCGATGAAGCCCGCGAGCACGACGAGCGTCAGCACGTAGGGCACGACGTGGATGAACTGGTTCGGTATCTCCCACCCGCCGATGGGCACGCCCTGGAGCTGAATGGCGATGGCCTCGGTGAGGCCGAAGAGCAGGCAGGCCAGCATCGTCTGGACGGGCCTCCACTTGCCGAAGATGAGGGCCGCCAGCGCGATGAAGCCGCGCCCCGCCGTCATGTTGCGAGTGAAGAGCGACGACTGGCCGATGGACAGGTAGGCGCCGCCGATGCCGGCCAGCGCGCCCGAGATCAGCACGCCGGCGTAGCGCACTAACTGCACGCGGACGCCCGCCGCGTCGGCCGCCTCGGGGTTCTCGCCCACCGCGCGCAGCCTGAGGCCGAACGGCGTCCGGTTGAGCACGTACCAGGTCAGCGGCACCAGCGCGAAGGCGACGAGCACCGGGACCGGCGGCAGCCACTCGGCGGCCGACCCCAGCGGCCCGTAAAAGTTAAGATTCTCTTTCGGTATCTGCGGCGTCGAGCCCGAGGAGAGGAAGAAGGCGCCGCTCAGGACGGCCGGCACGCCGATCATCAGGATGTTGATGGCGGCGCCGCTGACGACCTGATCGGCCTTGTAGCGGATGCAGGCGACGGCGTGGACGGCCGCGACTGCGACGCCCGCCACGACCGCCGACAGGAGCCCGACCCAGGGGTTCCCCGTGTAGTAAGTCATCGCGGCGGCCGTGAAGGCGCCCGCAAGCATCAGCCCTTCGAGGGCGATGTTGATGACGCCCGAGCGCTCGGAGAAAAGCCCGCCGAGCGCGGCCAGCAGCAGCGGCGTCGCCAGCCTGACCGTCGAGGAGAGCAGGAACAGCAGCAAGGCCGAGTATTCAGTCATGGGGAATTCCGTTCCTCCCGGCGGGCCTCAAATCTTCGACCTCTTCAGCAGTCCGAACCGGCCGAGCGGGCCGCGGAAGGCCGCCTCGGCGGCGACGAAGAGGATAACGAGCGCCTGCAAGATTTGGATGATGTCCTTGCTGACCCGCTCTGTGAAGGCGTCCACCGGAATGCTGCCGCGGATCAGGCCGCCGAAGAGGAGCGCGGCCAGGAAGACGCCGACCGGATGGTTGCGCCCGAGCAGGGCGACGGCTATCCCCGTGAACCCGTAGTTGTCGGAGAAGCCGTCGTAGTAACGATAGCGGTAGCCCATGACCTCGTTGATGCCGACCATCCCGGCCAAGCCCCCCGAGATCGCCATCGCCAGCACGATCTGCTTCGTCGTCGAGATGCCGCCGTACTCGGCCGCGGTCGGGTTCATGCCCGTCGCGCGTATCTCGTAGCCCCAGCGCGTGCGCCACAGCAGGAAGTAGACCAACACACAGGCCAGTATCGCCAGCAGGAAGGCCGCGTTGACCGGGATGCGCTCGGGCAGCCCCGGCACGAAACTCCCGAGGCGCGGGATGTGGGCCGCGTCGCCGACGGGCACGGTCTGAAGAATCGGGTCGCCCGGCGTCTTGAAGTGGTACTGCGTGAAGTAGCTGACCAGCGCCACGGCGATGAAGTTGAGCATGATGGTCGTGATGACCTCGTGTGCCCCGAACCTCGCCTTAAGGAAGCCGGGCACGGCCCCCCAGGCCGCCCCGGCCGTCACCGCCGCCAGCATGCAGAGCGGCACCAGCAGCAGGGCCGGAAGCGTCATCCACCCGTAGGCCGTCTCGGCGCCGGGCTCGCCGATGACCGTCCCGCCGAGCTTGATGCCGACCCAGGCCGTGGCGAAGGCCGCGACGTAGAGCTGCCCCTCGGCGCCGATGTTGAGCAGGCCACAGCGGAAGGCTACGGACACGGCCAGCCCGGTGAAGATGAGCGGCGTCGCGTAGAAGAGCGTGCGGCCGATGCCGTCGGGCCAGGAGAGCGCGCTGCCGATTAGCAGGCCGTAGGTGTAGAACGGGTCGTCGCCGATCAGCCAGACGATGACCCCGCCCACGACGAAGGCCGCTGCGACGGCGACGAGCGGGTAGAAGAGTTCGCGTAAGAGTTTCATGTTCGTGTGCAGTTTTTAGTTTCTGGTTTTCTACTTCCCGGGCGAACTTCTGTGAACGGCGGCCCCGCCTTACGAACTAAAAACTGAAAACTAAAAACTGTTTTGCGCAGGTGTCAGTCGTCGCCCGACTTCTTCTCGCCGGTCATCAGCAGGCCGATCTCCTCCTGCGTGGCGCGCCTGGGATCGACTTCGCCGACGATGCGGCCGTGGTAGATGACGAGCAGGCGGTCGGCCAGCGACGTTACCTCTTCCAGCTCGGCCGAGACGAGGAGGACGGCACAGCCGGCGTCGCGCATCTCGACGAGGCGGCGGTGGATGAACTCGATGGCGCCGATGTCTACCCCGCGCGTCGGCTGCGAAACCAGCAGCAGCTTCGGGCCGAGACCGAACTCGCGGCCGATGATGAGCTTCTGCTGGTTGCCGCCCGAGAGCGCGCGGGCCGGCAGGTCCGGGTTGGCCGGCCGCACGTCGTAATCGCGGATGACCTCGACCGCCCGCCGCCGGATGCCGGCCACGTCGAGCAGCGGCCCGCGGCCGGAGGCCGGCGGCCTGTAGTGGTCGCCGAGGATGGAGTTTTCTGCCAAATCGAAGTCGAGCAGCAGGCCGCGCCGGTGGCGGTCTTCGGGGATGTGGGCCACGCCCTGTTCGCGCCGCTCGCGCGCGCTCGCCCGCGTGATGTCGTGTTCCCCGAGAGAGACCGTGCCGTGTAGCAGCGCGGGCGGGACGAGGCCGGCGAGCGCCTCGATAAGCTCGGTCTGCCCGTTGCCCTCGACGCCGGCGACGCCGACGATCTCGCCCGCGCGCACCTCGAACGATATGTCGCGCACGCCGTGGCGCTCGCCCCCACCCACCACCGAGAGCCTCTCGACCTTGAGGACCACGTCGGCCGGTTGGGCGTCGGTCTTCTCAACGCGCAGCAGCACGTCGCGCCCGACCATCATCCGCGCCAGCTCGGCCGCGCTCGTCTCACCCGTCCTAACGCGCCCGACGACCTTGCCGTCGCGCATCACCGTCACCTCGTCCGAGATGGCGAGCACCTCCGAGAGCTTATGCGTGATGATGACGACCGTTTTGCCCTGGCCGCGCATGCGGCGGAGGATGGCGAAGAACTCCTCGACCTCCTGCGGCGTGAGGACCGCCGTGGGCTCGTCGAGGATCAGGATGTTGGCGTGGCGGTAGAGGGCCTTCAGCAGCTCTACGCGCTGCTGCTGCCCGACCGACAGGTCTGCGACGAGCGCGTCCGGGTCTACGGCGAGGCGGAACTCGTCGGAGAGGCGGCGAATCTCTCCGGCCGCCTTCCTCAGGTCGAGCGAGGCGGCCGAGCCCGGCTCGGCGCCGAGCACGATGTTTTCGGCAACGGTCATCGTCGGGACCAGCATGAAGTGCTGGTGGACCATCCCGACGCCGAGGCGGATGGCGTCCTGCGGCGTCTCGATGCGGCGCACCTCGCCGCCCACGAGAATCTCGCCCTCGTCGGCCGTGTAGAAGCCGTAGGCGATGCGCATGGCCGTGGACTTCCCCGCCCCGTTCTCGCCGACGATGGCGTGGATGGTGCCGCCCTCGACCTTGACGTTGATGCGGTCGTTGGCGACCACGTCGCCGAAGCGCTTGGTGATGTTTCTCAGTTCAAGCATTGGTAAACGGAAAGGGCAAAAGGGGAAGAGGGGAAAAGGGGAAAAGGGAATAGCGAGCAGGAGGTTTGGGGACCGGCGGGCCTGTTCTCTTCAGACGGGCCTTTCCTTTTCGCCCTTTCCCCTCTTCCCCTTTTGCCCCTCACTTTTTCGGCGCCATCGCGTCCGTAACCTTGATCTCGCCGGCGATGATGCGGGCCTTAGCCCCCTCGGCCTCGCGGACGACATCTTCGGGGATGAGCGCGCGGTTGTGCTCATCCACAGCGTAGGCCACGCCGTCGGCGTCGAGCCCATAGGTGTGGAAGCCGGCCTTGAAACGGCCGTTCACCACGTCCTCGACGATCTGGTGGACGGCGTTGTCCACCCTCTTGACCATGCTGGTGAGGACGAAGCCGGGCTTGACCATGTTCTGGTTCGAGTCCACGCCGATGACGAAGCGGCGCGCGCGGCCCTGCTCGTCGCGGCCGTACTGCTCGACGGCGTCGAAGGCGCCGAGCCCCGAGTTGCCGGCCGCCGTAAAGATCACGTCGGCCCCGCGGTCGAGTTGGGCGAGGGCCAGTTCCTTGCCCTTGCCGGGGTTGTTCCAGGCGTGGTCGGTGACGCCGACGTAGTTGACCAGGACCTGCATGTCGGGGTTGACGGCCTTCGCGCCCTCGGCGTAGCCGGTGGCGAAGCGGTGGATGAGCGGGATGTCCATGCCGCCGATGAAGCCGATGCGGTTGGTCTTGCTGGCCCGGGCCGCGATCATCCCGACGAGGTAAGAGCCCTCGTGCTCTTTGAAGACGAGCGAGGCGACGTTGGGCAGGTCGATGACGCCGTCCACGATGGCGAAGTTGATTTCGGGGTAGTCTTTCGCCACCTGCTGCATGATGGGCGACTGGGCGAAGCCGACGCCGATGATGAGGTCGTAGCCGCGCTCGGCGAAGGCGCGCATGGCCGGCTCGATGGAGGTCGGGTTGCCGGGCTCGATGTCACGCAGCACGATGTCGAAGTCCTGGGCCGCCCGGCGCATGCCCTCCCAGGCGGCGGCGTTGAACGAGCGGTCGTCCTTGCCGCCGATGTCGAAAACGATGCCGACCTTCTTTTTGCCGCGCTCGTCCGCGGCACCGCTCGCGCCGCCGCAGGCCGCGGAGCCGAGCGCGAGCGCGCACACGAAGAGGGCGGCGGGTAGCACCTTAAACTTCATTGCGTGATTACTTCCTTGATGAGTTCGGGTAATTGCGCGGGCGGTTCGTCGTGTACCGCGTAGGCGCCGCGGATGCGGGCCGCGGCCCGCTCGCAGTCGGAGCCTGCGCGGCAGCGCAGCAGGCCGAGCAGGCCGCCCTCTCCGACTCGGTCGCCGACGCGAGCCTCGGCGGAGAAGCCGACGGCCGGGTCTATCTCGTCCTCGACGCGGGCGCGGCCGCCGCCGATGCCGGCCAGAGCGCGCCCGATTTCGGCCGCGTCGATCCGCGCCACGTAGCCCGCGCGCGGCGATTCTACCCTGACCTCGGCGAGCGTCAAGTCGGACAGGCGCGCCGGGTCGTCGCAGACGCGCGGGTCGCCGCCCTGCGCCTCGACGTTGCGGCGGAAGACTTCCAGCGCCTCGCCCGATTCGAGCTTCGCCGTCACCCGCGCGCGCGCGGCTTCGAGCGAGGGCTCGGCGCCTGCGAGCGCGACCATGCGCGCCGCCAGCTCGATTGACAGGTCGCGCATCGGCCGCTCCCGCTCGTCGGATTCGCCGCGCATCACGCGCAGGCACTCGACGACCTCGTTGGCGTGGCCGACCGCGCGCCCGAGCGGCTGGTTCATGTCGGTCAAAAGCGCCTCGGTTTTGACGCCGAAGCGGTTGCCGGTCGAGACCAGCGCGCGGGCTAGTTCGCGCGCCTTTCCCTCCTCCTGCATGAAGGCGCCGGTGCCGGCCTTCACGTCGAGGACGAGCACGTCGAGCCCGGCGGCGAGCTTCTTCGACATGATCGAGGCGACGATGAGGGGGAGACTCTCGACCGTCTCGGTGGCGTCGCGCAGCGCGTAAATCTTCCGGTCGGCCGGCGCGATCTCGGCCGTCTGCCCCATCATGGCGAACCCGACGCGGTCGAGGACCGAGCGGAACTCCGAAAGTTCGAGCCGGACGCGGTAGCCGGGGATGGCTTCGAGCTTGTCGAGCGTGCCGCCCGTGTGGCCGAGGCCACGGCCCGAGATCATCGGCACGGCGACGCCGCACGCCGCGACGAGCGGCGCGAGCACCAGAGAAGTCTTGTCGCCCACCCCGCCCGTCGAGTGCTTGTCGGCCTTCGGCCGCGAGACGCCCGAGAAGTCGAGCGTCTCGCCCGAGCGCAGCATCTGCTCGGTCAGGGCCTGCTGCTCGGCCGCGCTCATCCCGTTCAGGTAGACGGCCATCAGCAGCGCCGAAGCCTGATAGTCGGCCCACACGCCCGAGACCACACCGCGCACGAAAGACGCGACCTCCTCGGGCGCCAGCTCTTCGCCGTCGCGCTTCTTGCGAATGATGTCTTGCGGACGCATTAAGGCAGATGTCGGATGTAAGACGCTTATGTTTGTGCGGATCAATCTCTCACGAGCAGCACGACGGCCTGGGCCGAGACCGCGCGCAGTTCGCCGACCGAGTCGAGCCCCTCGCCGGTCTTGGCCTTGACGCTGACGCAGTCGGGCGAGACGCCGAGGACCGCGGCCAGGTTCTCGCGCATCTCCTGGACGTGCGGCCGCAGGCGCGGGCGTTCGAGCATCACCGTGGCGTCCACGTTGCCGACGCGGTAGCCGCGGCCCGTCGCCAGCCACATCACGCGCGCCAGCAGTTGCAGGCTGTCCGAGCCCTTCCACTGCGGCTCGCGGTCGGGGAAATGGAGGCCGATGTCGCCCTCGCACATGGCGCCGAGGATGGCGTCCATGATGGCGTGCGTCAGCGCGTCCGCGTCCGAGTGGCCGACGGCGCCGCGCTCCGACTCGACCCGCACGCCCCCCAGAACGAGTGGACGCCCCTCCGCCAGGCGGTGCGTGTCGTGGCCGATGCCGACGCGAAACATAGTGCCGCTAGTTTGTAGGTTACAGTTTTCAGTTTTAGTTTTTGGCTTCCAGCCTTCGAGTTCGGCGGGCGGTCTCCCCGCCGCGGCCCTCCGAAACTGAAAACTGAAAACCGACTACTGATAATCTCTCGTCATTATCTCGGCCAGCGCGAAGTCGAGTGGCGTCGTGATCTTGATGTTGTGCGGGCCGCCCTCGACGACTGCGACCGTGACGCCGAGTCGCTCGACCAGCGCGCTACAGTCGGTAAATGCCGCCCCGCCACCGGGCACCAGCTCGTAGGCCCGGCGCAAAAGTTCGAGGCGGAAGCACTGCGGGGTCTGGGCCAGCCAGAGACGCGCCCGGTCGGGCGTCGTTACGACGCGGCCGCCCTCGACCTCCTTGACAGTGTCCACGGCACGCGCGGCCAGGATGGCCGCCCCGGTCACCTCGGCCTCGCGCACTACGCGGTCGATCTCGTCCGGCGTGACGAAGGGGCGCACGCCGTCGTGGACGGCGACGACCTTCGCCTCTTCGCCCGCGGCCTCGAAGCCGCGCCGGACCGACTCGGCCCGCGTCGCCCCGCCTTCGACCGCCCCGGCCACCTTCCCGATCCCGTGCCGGCGGGCGAGCGCGAGCGTCTCCGCGGCCGAGCCGGCGGGGACGACCACGACGACCTCCGCGATTGACCGGCAACGCTCGAACCTGCTGAGCGTGTGGATGATGATGGGGGTGCCGGAGACTTCCCGGAACTGCTTGGCCCGCCCGCCGCCCGCGCGCTCGCCCCTGCCCGCGGCGACGATGATGGCGACGTTCATAAGGGAACTGTCGGCAGACAGTTTTTAGTTTTTTGTCTCGTTCCGGCCTGGGAGTCGCAGCCGGCGCGGCCCCGTCTAAAACCTAAAAACCGAAAACTAAAAACTGCCCGGTTCTCACTCGACCGGCTCCGCCTGGCCGGCGCCGCTGCGGACGGGGCCGGGGCCGTTCGGTTGGCGCTCGCGGTTGAAGGGGCGGCGCTGACCGCCGGCGCTGGCGACGCGAGCATCGCCCGAGGCGCCCTCGGCCTCTTCCCAGAGGCGGCCGAAGATCATCTTGCCGGCCGTGGTCTGCAAGACGCTGGTAACGGCGATGTCGGCGTTCTTGCCGATCATCCGGCGCGCGTTGTCCACGACGACCATCGTCCCGTCGTCGAGGTAGGCGACGCCCTGGTTGTACTCCTTGCCCTCCTTCAGGATGAAGACGCGCATCGCCTCGCCCGGCAGCACCACCGGCTTCAGGGAGTTCGCCAGCTCGTTGATGTTGAGGACCTGGATGCCGTGGAGCTGCGCCACCTTGTTGAGGTTGAAGTCGTTGGTGACGACCACGCCGTCGAGCTGCTTCGAGAGTTCGAGCAGCTTCAGGTCAACCTCCTTGACGGCGGGAAAGTCTGTGTCGACCACCTGAATGTCGAGCGCCGCGTTGCCTTGCAGGCGGTTGAGCATGTCGAGCCCGCGCCGGCCCCGCTGGCGCTTCGACGAGTCGGGCGAGTCGGCCACCTGCTGCAACTCGCGGAGGATGAACTGCGGGATGACGAGCGTGCCCGAGAGAAAGCCGGTCTCGGCGATGTCGGCGATGCGCCCGTCGATGATGACCGAGGTGTCGAGGATTTTCACGTCGCGGCGCGTGGCCTTGTCGCTGAAGATGCCGCCGAGGGCCGAGAGGTCGAGGTAATCGCCCTTGGCCGCGCCCACCATCAGCCCGATGTAGGCCATCAGGAAGACGAGCGTCAGCGTCAGGAAGACCTTCGTGCCGTGGTTGACCGCCGCCGACTCCTGGTAGCTGATGAGGAACCCGATCAGGACGCCGCCGATGATGCCGAGAATCGAGCCGACCGCCGCCCCGATCAGCGTCTTGAGCGAGGCGCTCTGGATGCGAATCTCAAAACCGATGACGGCGAGGGCGATGAGCAGCGCGATGAAGGCCGAGATGGCGGGGGTGGGCAGGCCGAAGAAGGTGCCGGATGAAGGGACTGCCTGCCGCGTCCCGACGGGGTCGAGTACGTACCCGGCCGCGACGAGGATGCCTGTGAAAACGATCCGGATGAGAGCGGTGTTCGTCCGCATGATGGGCGATAGTAACACGGCCGTAACTTCTCAGTCACGAAATCCCGCCGGGCACGCCGCCCCTCACAACAGCTCGTCGAGCGCCTCCTCGACCGTGCGGACGCCGACCGCGCGGACCCCCAAAAGCCGCTCCAGCCCCGCCGTATTCGTCGCCGGCATCACCACCTTCTTGAAGCCGAGCGCCTGCGCCTCGCGCGCCCGCGCCTGCGCCTGCAACGCGCCCCGCACCTCGCCCGTCAGGCCGACCTCGCCGAAGACGGCCGTGTGCGGGTCGAGGGGCCGGTTCCTGAACGAAGAGGCGATGGCCGCGACGACGCCGAGGTCGGCCGCCGGCTCGTCTATGACGAGGCCGCCGGCGACGTTGACGAACACGTCGTCGCCCATCAGTTGCAGGCCGACTCGCTTTTCCAGCATGGCGATCAGCAGCGCCATCCGGTTCGTGTCGAAGCCCTGCGCGACGCGCCGGCCCGTGCCGTACTTCGAGCCGGCCACGAGCGCCTGCACCTCGACCAGCACGGGCCGGGTTCCCTCCATGCAGGCCGTGACGACGGAGCCGGCCGCGCCCTGCGGCCGCTCCTGTAAAAACATCTCAGACGGGTTGGCGACCGCCACCAGCCCCTCGCCCGTCATCTCGAAGATGCCCAGTTCGTTGGCCGCCCCGAAGCGGTTCTTGGTGGCGCGGACGATGCGGTGGTTGTGGTGGCGCTCGCCCTCGAAGTAAAGCACCGTGTCAACGATGTGTTCGAGCGCCTTCGGCCCGGCGATGGAGCCCTCCTTCGTCACGTGCCCGATGAGGAAGACCGGCACGCCCCGCCCCTTCGCCAACGTCAGGAACTGGCCCGCCACCTCGCGCACCTGCGAGACCGAGCCCGGAGCCGACTCGACCTTCGACGAGAAGACCGTCTGTATTGAGTCAACGATGACGGCGCCGGGCTCGTCGCGCTCGACCTCGTCGAGGATGCTTTCGAGGTTGGTCTCCGGCAGCAGGTAGAGGTGCTCGGCGCGGACCCCCAGACGCTCGCCCCGCATCTTGATTTGCCGCTCCGACTCCTCGCCCGAGACGTAGAGCACAGACTGGCCGAGCCCGCTCAGGCGGTCGGCCACCTGAAGCAGCAGGGTTGATTTCCCGATACCAGGGTCGCCGCCGATGAGGATGAGGCTGCCGGGTACGATGCCGCCGCCGAGCACGCGGTCGAACTCGGTCACGCCCGAGGAGATGCGCGCGTCGTCCTGCGACTCGATCTCGGAGTAGTGGATGGGTTTGGCCTTGACTCCACCCGCGCGGCCGCGTGAAGCCGCGCCCTTCGTGGGCGCAGCCGCCCGCGCACGCTCCTCGACGAGCGAGTTCCACTCGCCGCAATCGGGGCACTTGCCCAGCCACTTGCGCGACTGAAAGCCGCACTGCTGGCAGACGTAAACGGTCGCCGGTCCTTTCGCCACTCGCTTCCCCCGTCCCGCCAAACGCCCGCCGCGCGGGCGGCGCCGCGGGCTGTCTGTGCCTGATTTGACGGCTTTTATTCTACCGTAGCACGACCCGGGCAGCCCTTCCGCGCCCGGCGCCCCGCGCACTTCGCCGGCTTGACTTCCGCACCGACTTCCGCGACGCGAAGCCTCCCCCGACCTCATTCGATTTCGGGAACCGGCCGGGCGTCGGAGGAGTCTAAGGCTCAGTCTCCCGGCGACCCGTGGCACCGGCTTGTGGGAGGAAACGAAAGATGTTCAGCAACCTTGTCGAGTCCGGGTCGCACCGCGCCGAGTCGCGGCGCCGTGGCAGGTACTTTCTCTCGACCGTCGCCCTCTACGCACTACTACTCGCCGCCACCGGCGTCGGCAGCATCTACGCCTACAACGTCCGCGTCGAGGACCGCGCCGGCTACGAGGTGACGGCCCTGCTCAGTTTCGCCGAAGAGCCTGCGCCGCCCAAGAGCCGGCCCGAGCAGAGCCGGCCGGCCCGCTCCGCCGCGCCCGCGGCCGCGAGCCCGCGCGTCCCGACCGTGACAGACCTCAGCCACAACAACCCGCACCTGCAAGACAGGCCGGTTGCGGCCGCCGACGTGCCGACTGTCTCGCCCGGCGTGGGCGCACGAATCGGCAACTTCAACGACATCAGGCTTGAGTCGGCCGACTACGGCGGCCCGGCCTTTGGTCCTGTAGACGGCGGGCCGGGACGCGACTCGGGACCGGTCGTGACGGGCCCCGTCGCCCCCCCGCCGCCGAGGGCGACGCCCACCCCTGCGCCGACGCTGAAACAGGAGCCCAAAATCATCAGCCTCCCTTCGCACGTCATCTCGGGCAAGGCCATCGAGAAGCCCGCGCCTCCCTACCCGGCCATCGCCAGGCAGACCGGCATCGAGGGCACGGTCGCTGTCATGGTGGTGATCGACGAGGCGGGCCGCGTCGTCTCGGCGAGGGCGACGGGCGGGCCGATCATGTTGCAGGCGGCTGCGCAGCAGGCGGCCTACCGCGCTCGCTTCGAGCCGACCAGGCTCAACGGCCAGCCCGTCAAGGTGACGGGCGTCATCACCTATAACTTCGTCCTCCAGCGCTGACTCGTCGAGGGTGTCAGGCGACGGACGGCAGCGCGACTCGCGCGACTCGCGCCGGGCGCTGGTCTTATTACGCCGGGGCCGGTTACATCGCGCCGGGCCTGAGCCAGTCACCCCGAGCCGAAGTGCAGGCGGCCGACGCGCGGGCCGACGCCGCAGGTGACTTCGTAGGAGATGGTGCCGGCCGCGGCGGCCATCTCCTCGGCCGTGACCGACAGGCCCGCGTCGGAGCCGAGCAGGGTGACAACCGTGCCGACCTCGACGCCCGGCACGTCGGTCACGTCGGCCAGCATGAGGTCCATCGAGACGCGACCCGCCACGGGCGCGTAACGCCCGTTGACGATGACGCGGCCGCGGTTCGACAGCACGCGCATGTAGCCGTCGTGATAGCCGGCCGGCAGGGTGGCGACGAGCGTGTCGCGCCCGGCCCTGAACGTGCAGCCATAGCCCAGAGTCTCGCCCGCGCGCACGCTCTTGAGAAGCGCGACGCGCGTGCGAACGCTCATCACCGCGCGCAACGGCGGGGCACTCGTCTGCGGCGAGAGCACGTCGCGCCAGAGCCCGTAGAGGACGCCGCCGGGACGCACCATGTCGAACCTGGAAGACGGGTGGCCGAGCGCCCCCGCCGAGTTGGCCGCGTGCTCGAAGGCCGAGGTGAAGCCGCGCGCGCGGAAGGCCGCGACGCCCTCGCGGAAGCGCGCCACCTGTTCCTCTGTGAAGCAGTCGCGGCCCGGCTCGTCGGCCGCCGCGAAGTGTGTCATCAGCCCGCCGACGCGCAGGTTCCTGAGCCCGCGCAGCCGGTCGGCGAACTCCGCGGCCGACTCAGCCCGCACGCCGAGCCGGCCCATCCCGGTGTCTATCTTGACGTGAATGTCGGCGACGATGCCGGCCGCGCGGGCGGCGCGGTCGAGCGCCTCGGCCACGTCGAGGCGGTAGACGACCGGCACGATCCGCTCGCGCAGGCACAGAGCCTCCTGCCCTCCCCAGAACCCGCCGAAGCTGAGGATGCTCTGATCGACGCCGGCCTCGCGCAGCGCCGCGGCCTCCTCCGGCGTGGCGACCCCGAACCACTCTGCGCCCTCGGCCTGGAGCCGCCGCGCGCAGGCCGCCGCGCCGTGCCCGTAGGCGTCGGCCTTGACGACGCCCATCACCCGGACGCCCGGGCCGACCGCCGTGCGCACGGAGCGGTAGTTCGCGGCCAGCGCGTCGAGGTCAACCTCGGCCCAGGTCGGGCGCCCCGCGGGCGGCGCGGGCCGTTCGCCGCGGCCCGCGGGCGTGCGTTCCTCCGCGCAGACTTCGGCGGGTACTTCGGCGGAGACTTCTGCGGAGAGTGGTCCCGCCGCGCCGGCCTCCTCGGGGAGACCTCGCGCCACGCCGCCGGTCGTCTCTGTTGTGTCGTCCATAGAAGAAGGGCCGCCCACCGAGGGCGGCCCCGAATCATAACAAAGTTCCTGCGCGGGCGCCGGGCGCGCGGGCCGTCAGTTCCCCTTCCACATGTCCTCGAAGCGCGTGAACTCCTTGATGAAGGCCAGCTCGATGGTGCCTGTCGGGCCGTTGCGCTGCTTTGCGATGATGATCTCGGCCTTGTTCTCGTTCTCTTCGGTCGCGTTGTAGTACTCGTCGCGGTAGATGAACCCGACCACGTCTGCGTCCTGCTCGATGGCGCCCGACTCGCGGAGGTCGGATAGCTGCGGCCGGTGGTCCGTGCGCGTCTCGGCCGCGCGGGAGAGCTGCGAGAGCGCGATGAGCGGGACGTTCAACTCCTTCGCCAGCGACTTGAGGTCGCGCGAAATCTGCGAAACCTCCTGCTGACGCGACTCCTGGCGGCGCCCGCCGCCCGACATCAGTTGCAGGTAGTCAACGATGATGAGGTCGAGGCGTCGCTGCTCGGCCGCGAGCCGGCGGGCCTTCGCCCTCATTTCGAGCACGGAGATGCCGGGCGTGTCGTCAACGTAAATCTTGGCGTCGGCAAGCGTCCCCAGGGCGCCCGCGAGCCGCGCCCACTCGTCGCGCGAGAGATAGCCGTTGCGGAAGCGGTGCGCGTCCACCCTCGCCTCCGACGAGAGCATGCGCATCACCAGCGACTCCTTCGACATCTCCAAAGAGAAGACGCCGACCACCCGCCCGTCCCGCACCGCCGCGTTCTGCGCGATGTTCAGACAGAAAGCGGTGTTGTGCGTGACCACGTAGTCGTCGGTGACGTAGAGGCGGCTCGGGTGGCTGACGGCGATGCATTGGACAGGTTCGGAGCCGACCCTTTCGACGCTGACGACGTTGAGCCGCGGCGTGCTCGGCGCCCGGTCGCGCAGGCGCGCGCGCTTGCGCTCAAGCCAAAGGAACTGTTCGGGGTGCGCGTGGCGGATCGTGACCACGTAGGCCGTGCGCCCCTCGCGCCTCTCGCCGCGGTGCGTGTAGCTCGGGCGCCGCTCGGACACGGAGGCGAGCGCGCCCAGCGAGCGCGCCAGCGCCTGCACGTCCGCGGCCAGGCGCACGCTCGTGGTGCAGAATCGAAGGGTCTTCGAGGGCTCGACCGTCCCGTCCGTATCCATCAGCCCGCGCAACAGCTCAATCCGCTGCCGCTTCGACGCGTTCAGGTAAGCCGGCGGGATGAACTTCTCGTGCGACTTGAGGCCGAAGAGCCCCAGTGCCTTCAACGCCCCCTTTACCGCGTGGGGCTGCGGGCTAACGCCCTTACCCGGCGGCGGCGCGCCCACGCGCTGAATCCTGTAATCGAAGGTCGTCTCACGCACGAGCCGGTAGCCGCCAACCAGGCCCGCGCCCAGCCGCGCTACAAGGCTGGCGTCCGCGCTCGAAAAAGCCAGCCGCCCGTCGAGCCTGCCGTCGCCGATGAGGGCGCCCAAAACCCAGGGATCGACGGGCGGGTTCAACAGCTCGACGCCGAAGTCGCCCGAGGGCACGGGCACGCTCAAGCGGTTGCGATACTGCTCTTCGCCGAGCAGCGCCGCGACCTCTTTCGTTTGGAGCACGCGCCCTTCGGCGCCCCACTTCCGGTTGTGAACGCGCCACAGGTGTTCGGCACAGCAGACGGTCGAGCGCCCGTCGGAAAAGGTTACGCGGAACACTTCCCTCTCGCCCTGCGGGAAGACGCCGGTGACGAACGAGGGCGCGCCGTCCACGGAGGCGAGCGCGTCGCCCACGCGCAGATCACCCATCCGCACCCAGCCCGCCGGCGTCCTGACGCGCGCGGTCAGAGGCTGCGCCTTCCCCATGGAGGGCCGGGCGGCGATGATGACGAGGTCGGCAGGCTGGAGGCCCGAGGTCATGCGGTCGAGGTCCGTAAAGCCGGTGGGGCAGCCCGTCAGCATGACGGAGCGGCCGGCCATCTCCTGCACCTTTTCGAGGATGTGGTCGGCCACGGGCTTGATGTGCGAGAAGCCCTGGCGCGTGCGCTCGTCGGCGAGGGCGAAGATCATCTGCTCGGCGTGGTCGAGGATGATCTGTGCCTCGTCCTCCTCTTCGAGCGCCTCGCTGGTGATCTTGTTGGCGACCTTCACCAACTGCCGCATCAGCGACTTGTCTTTGACGACCTTCGCGTAGGCCGTGACGTTCGTGAAGTGAGGCAGGCCGTAGGTCAGCTCGGCGATGAAGGAGACGCCGCCGGTCTGCTCCAAAACGCCCTCGCGCCTCAGCTCCTCGCCGAGCAGGATGGGGTTGATCTCGCCGCCGCGCTCCGAGAGCGCGATCATGGCGCGGAAGACGAACTGGTGCGCGCGGACGTAGAAGTCGTCGGGCTTTAAGAGCTCGACGGCCTGGTTGACCAGGCTGTTGTCTAAGATGATGGAGCCGAGGATGGCACGCTCGGCGTCGCCGCTGTGGGGCAGCGGGCGTTCGAGCATCTGATCGCGCGGGGAGCCGACTGTGTAGTTCGCCATCGAGAGCAACGGCTGCGGAAACGTGTTCGCGCCGTGCGGCGCTTGGTGTGCTGAGGGTGCCGATAAAGAAACGGCGCGCCCCCTCGTAACGCCCCCGGACGGTTCTCCGTGCGGGGGAGCGCGTAAAGGGACGCGCCGCGGTGTTTATACTACGAGACGGGGGCCGCGACAATAGTCAGTCTGACGCCGCGCCCGCGCCCGCGCTTTCTCAGCCTTCGGCCCCGCCTGTCGCTTCGTCCGCACCGGCCTCGGTGGCGCTCGCGGCGCCCGCCGTCCCGGCAGCGGCGTCCGCCGAGCCGGCCGCGGCCGGGGCGCTCGACGCGGCGGCCGCGGGAGCTGCGCCGCCCTCGCCCGTCACGACGACTGGGATGTCGACGCTCACCTCGCGGTGCAGGCGCACGGTGGCCGCGTACTCGCCCACCTCCTTGATGGTCTCGGGGAGGTGGACGCGGCGGCGGTCGATCTCGTAGCCCTTCTCCCGGATGGCCTCGGCGACGTGCATCGCCGTCACCGAACCGTAGAGCAGGCCGTGCTCGCCGACCTTGCGCTCGAAGGTCAGGCGCAGGGCGCCCATCTGCGCCGCCTGAGCCTCGGCGGTCGAACGCTCGCGCGCCTCCTTCTTCAGCAGCGCCGCGCGCTCCGACTCGATCTGCTTGACGTTAGAGGCGGTCGCCACCACGGCCAGCTTGCGCGGCAGCAGGTAGTTGCGCGCGTACCCGGCCTTGACCTTGACTATCTCGCCGCGCGCGCCGAGGCTGTCCACGTCTTCGCGTAAAAGAACTGTCGTCGTCGCCATCTGTCGTGAACCTCCTCCTAGTCGGCGGTGTAGGGCAGGAGCGCGATGTTGCGCGCGCGCTTGATCGCCTCGGCCAGCATCCGCTGGTGGGGCGTGCAGACGCCCGAGATGCGGCGCGGCATGATCTTGCCGCGCTCGGGTATGAAGCCCTGGAGCAGCTTCACGTCCTTGTAGTCGATGTAATCGACCTTGTCCCCGCAGAAGCGGCAGACCTTGCGGCGGCGGAAGCGGCCGCGGTTGCGCCCACCCCCGCCCCCAGGACCCCTGCGGTCGCGGTCGCGGTCGCCGCCGCCACCGCCGCGGGGGCCGTCGTCATCCCTCTCGAAATCGCGGTCGCCCGCGTTAGCGTTTCTCGACATTTCCTGTTTCCCTTCTCCGTAAACCTTTAAGCCCCCGCCCCATCGGCGCCCGCCGCCGCGCCCGCGCCGCCGCGCTTCTGCGCCTTGCGCACACGCCGCGCCTTCAGCTTCTCGGCGCGCTGGCGGTCCTCGTCAACGCGCACTGTCAGGTAGCGCATCACCTGATCGCTGACGCGCATGCGGCGCTCAAGCTCGGCGATCTCGCGGCCCGTGCCCTCGACCTCGAAGAGGACGTAGACGCCCTCGTTCTTGTTGTTGACGCGGTAGGCCAGGTGGCGGCGGCCCAGGGTCTCGTTGCGGGTGACGTTGCCGCCCTGCTCCGTGATGATGTTGCTCAGATTGTCGGTCAGGCGGGTCAGGTCTTCGTCGCCCGTCGCCGGGTCGACGATGAAGAGCACTTCGTAAACTCTCTGTTCTGCCAAAGTCATCCTCCTCTTGGCTGTCAAGCCTCGGCGCTCGTGGGCCGAAGCAAGAAGGAAATGAGCCGTGACGAGTTACGAGTTACGAGTGACAAGAGAGACAGGTTGCCTTCTACTCGTCACTCGTAACTCGTCACTTGTCACCGCTGTTGTGTTGCGACATCGCTATGTCAATGCCGTCCCTGAGGACGGCGCGGAGCGCGTCAGCGGCGCGCTCCAGAACTTTCTCGACCTCGGCGCGCTGCCCCTTCGGGAAGCGTTCGAGCACGAAGGCCGCGGTGTCCGAGACGGGGTGCGGCGGCTGGATGCCGATCCGCAGGCGCGGGAACTCGTCGGTCCCGAGCGTCTCGATGATGTTCTTCAAACCCTTCTGGCCGCCGCTCGAACCGCGCGCCCGCAGGCGGACGGAGCCGAACGGGATGGCGATATCGTCGGTGACGACGACGAGACCGCTCGCGGGCTTGAGGTCGGCGCGCTTCTTTAAGAGGCACGACACCGACTCGCCGCTCAGGTTCATGTAGGTCTGCGGCTTGACCAGTTCGACCGCGCGCCCTTCGATCTCGGCCCGCCCGACCAGCGCGCGGCACTCGGCGCGCTTGACCTGCGCGCCCGCCTGCGCGGCCAGCAGGTCCACGAGCAGGAACCCGAGGTTGTGGCGCGTCCAGTCGTAACGCTCACCCGGATTGCCGAGGCCGACGACCAGCATGGCAGCTCAAGCGCGGGGGCGTGGGGCGAAGGCCCTGCGCCCCGGGCATCCCTACTGGTCCTCGTCCTTCTTGCCCTTCGAGATGACCTCGGGCTCGGAGACCTCTTCCTCGGGCGTGCGGCCCTCGACCTGCTCCTCGCGGACAACGGCCACGGTGGCGACGACCGCCTCGGGGTCGGTGATGATGGTGACGCCCTCGCCGCCTTCGAGGTCTGAGACGTGGAGCACGTCGTGGGCCTTCATGGCCGACACGTCGGCGTGGATGGCGTCGGGAATCTTGCTCGGGCGGCAGCGAATCTGGATTTCGCGGAGGACGGTTTCGAGGACGCCGCCTTCCACCCTGACGCCCTCGGGCTCGCCGTCGAGGTGGAGCGGCACGGTCAACTCCAGCTCCTGACCGCGCACCAGGCGGCGCAGGTCGGCGTGGACCAGCCGGCCACGCACGGGGTCAATCTGCCGGTCGTGGAACATGACCTCCGACGCCCCGACGCCGTCAACGTCGAGCGTGAAGATGGCGTTGTGGCCCGCCCCCGAGCGGAGGATGGCGGCCAGTTCAGCCAGCGACGCGGCTGCCGCGACCGGCTCGCCCTCGCCCCCGTAAACCGTTAGCGGCACCATCCCGCGGGCGCGCAGGCGGCGCGCGTCGTTCTTGCCCCGGCCCGAGCGCAACTCGGCGCGGACTGTGATTTCCTGTCTCTCTGCCATGATCTCTCCTGAACAACCAAAGTTTACGCCCTTCGCCTCAGACGAAGAGCGAGGAGACGCTCGTCTCCTCGTGGATCGACTTGATCGCTTTCGCCAGCAGCGGTGCGATGCTCAGAACCTTGATCTTGTCGAGCTTGCAGGCGTCGTCCCTGAGCGGGATGGTGTTGGTCGTCACCACCTGCTCGATGGGCGATTCCTTCAACAGATCGCAGGCGCGCCCCGACAGAACGGGGTGAGTAAAGCAGGCGTGGACTCGCTCGGCCCCGGCCTCCTTGAGCGCCGCCGCCACCTTCGTCAGAGAGCCGCCCGTGTCGCACATGTCGTCAACTATCAGACAGCTCCGGCCCTTCACGTCACCGACGATGTTCATCACCTCGGCTACGTTGGCCTTCTCGCGCCGCTTGTCGCAAAGGGCGAGCGTCGCGGGGCTGCCGTCGGCCGAAGTCAGCCGCTTGGCGTAGGCGCGCGCGCGCTCTGCGCCGCCCGTGTCGGGCGCAACCACGGTCAGGTTCGGCAGGCGGTTCCGCTCGTAGTGGCGGATGAAGACCGGCGCGGCGAAGAGGTGGTCCACGGGGATGTCGAAGAAGCCCTGAATCTGCGCCGCGTGCAGGTCAATCGTCAGCACGCGGTCGGCACCGGCCGTCGAGATCAGGTTCGAGACGAGCCGCGCCGAGATGGGAACTCGCGGGCGGTCCTTCTTGTCCGAGCGCGCATAACCGAAGTAGGGCACCACCGCCGTCATCCGCTCGGCCGACGAGCGGCGGAAGGCGTCGAGCATGACGAGCAGTTCCATCAGGTGCGCGTCGGTCGGCGGGCAGGTCGGCTGGACGATGAACACGTCGGCGCCGCGCACGTTCTCGGTGATCTGGAAGTTGAACTCGCCGTCGGAGAACCTGCCCGCGGTGGCGCTGCCCGGGTCGCAACTGAGGTAGTTGCAAATCTCCTGCGTCAGCGCCCGGTTCGCGTTCCCCGAGAAGATTTTGATGCCGCCCGTCGTACTCATAAGTGACAAGTGACGAGTGACGAGTGACGAGAAGTGACAGGACCAGGAACCTCGTCACTGTTCACTCGTCGCCCGTCACCGCCTTGAAGAGCTGGGGAGGTAGGATTCGAACCTACGAATGCCGGTTCCAAAGACCGGTGCCTTGCCACTTGGCGACTCCCCAATCCTGCCCGCAACCCCGCCCGCTCAGCCGAGGAGGCGTGCGCAGCGGCCGAACGCTTCGGCGTAGAGTCTGCGGCCGAGCGTCGCGCACCGGAAGACGCGCCATCCCGGTTCGGCCGTCAACGAGTCGGCCGCCAGGCTCGCTACCGCCTCGTCGTCGAAAGTCCCGAAGACGCTGGCCCCACTGCCGGAGAGCATAGCGCGCCGCGCACCGGCCGCCGCCAGACGCTCGCGCGCCCGCAGTATCTCCGGGTGAGCCTTGAAGACGGCGGGCTCGAAGTCGTTGACCGCCTCCCACTGCAAAGAACCGCCAAAATCCGCTGTCGCGCGGGAAACAGACAGACTAGCGGCGCTGTCAACCTTTGTCAAGGCGGGCGCGTTCAGCGATTTGTAAGCCTCTGCGGTCGAGACATGGACCGGCGGCGTGACGACGACGAGGTGTTCGGCCGGGGCGTCCGTGAGGGGCTCGATCTCTGTCCCCGTGCCCGTGCCGAGCGCCGTGCCACCGGTCAGAAAAAAGGGCACGTCGGCCCCCAGCCGCGCCGCCAGCCCGCGCAAATCGCCGCCCCCCGCCGAGACTCCCCAGAGGCAGGCCAGCCCTACGAGCGCCGTGGCCGCGTCGGCCGAGCCGCCCCCGAGCCCGCCGCCAGCCGGGATGATTTTTTCTAACTCGATGTGTGCGCCGCGCCTCAGTCCGTAGCGCGAACGCAGAGCCGCCGCCGCCTTCAAGACAAGGTTCTCTTCCCCGGTCGGGATGGTCGGGTCGGTGCAGGCAAGGCGGACTTCTTCGCCCAGGGCCGGGCGGAAGGTTAGGCGGTCATGGAGGGTGACGGTCTGAAAGATCGTGCGGATTTCGTGGTAGCCGTCCGGCCTGCGGCCGAGCACGCGCAGGCTCAAATTTATTTTGGCGAACGCCGGGAGTGTGAGTGCCTCTTCCAAAACTTGCCCGAACGCGAAGCGGCCGGCGCCACCCAGGGTAACGCCGGCCGTCAGCGAAATCTTACGCTCCCCGCCCCCTCAGCGCCTCATGAAGACCTGTGTGAAAAAGATTCGGCCGTCGCGTGCGCGGGTCACGCCCAGGCCGGCGTGCGTGAACTCGCCGCTCAGGATGTTCTCGCGGTGCTTCGACGAGATCATCCAGCGCTCAACGGCGAAGGCCGTCGGGTCGTCGTAGCCCTGATTATAAGCGATGTTCTCGCCGAGCGCTCTCCACCCGCGCAGTCCGAGCAGTTCGGCCCGCCCAGAGATGTCGAGCCCGTCGCGGTCCACGTGGTTGAAGAACCCTTCGCCCGCCATGTTGTCAGAGTGGTAACGCGCGACGCGGGCCAGCGAGCCGTCCCAGACGAGCGGCCTCAGACCCCGCCTGGCCCTCTCGCTGTTGACGAGGTCGAAGGCGCGTCGCTCGTCGGCGGTGGCGACGGCGGGCGTTGAAGCGGCGCCCGCGGCGTAGGAAGGTCGGGCCGAAGGGACGGCGACGGCGCGGGCACGTGCACGCGCCGGCACCTCCTGCCGGGAAGCGGAAATCAGCCGCGCCACGGGGCGCTCGCCGGTTTTCGTCGTAGTGTTTTTCGCCTGAGAAGCGGCGGGAATCAGGAGGAGAGAGAGTCCGAAGACGATGGAGCGCGTGGCCCGTTTGCGGGCCGCGCGCAGCGGGGTAGAACCGGGATTCATCGGGGGAACAATCCTCCTCTTAAGTACCGTGGGTGCCTGCGCCCCGACGGGGGTGACCGACGAAGGGCAAGCGGTCAACCTGTTGGCAATTGTAAAACACTGTCAAAACCACCGTCAATCAGAATATCGACCGAGGGGTAAAACGGCCGAAGAAACGGCGGAACGGACTACTTTTCAACAACCATTCGACACATCGCTGTGACACATGAGACCTGATTCGGCCATGCTCCGGCCACACTTATGGCCGGCGGCACTCTACCCCGCGCCACGGAGGTTGGGCAACAGTTATTTAGCCGTGCCCTTAAGCTTGTCTCTGATCCGGTCCGCGCCGGCGGATGCGTTGGTCAGCGTGAGGGCTTTTTGCCAGGCGGCGCGGGCCTTCTCGTTCTGGCCGAGGCGTCGGAAGAGGTCGCCGAGGTGCTCCTGAATCACGGGAGAGGTCGGGTTGCGGCGTGCCGCCTCGCTCAGATACCTCTCGGCGTCTTCCAGTTGCCCGAGTTTGAAGTGAGCCCACCCGAGGCTGTCGAGGAAGGAGGCGTTGGTCGGCTCGGCGCGGACGGCGCGGCGGATCATCTCAAGGGCCTCGTCCAGTCGCTCGCCGCGCTCGACGAGGAAGTAGCCGAGGTTGTTGAGGGCCGTCGCGTTGTCGGGGTCCGATGCCAGGACGCGTCGCAGACTCTCTTCGGAGCCGCGCGCGTCGCCGGCCCGCTCCTGCGCCGACGAGAGGAGGAAAAGCGTGGCGTGCGTGAGGGCGCTGGCGCCCGCCGGGATGAGTTCGAGCGCCTTGCGGGCCGAGGCCACGGCGTCGCCTGCGCGTCCGGCTTCGAGCTGCACGCCGCCGAGCAGGTAGTAGACGCGGAAGTCGCCGGCGTCGCCCTTCAGCCGCGAGCGTAGAAGGGCCACGGCGTCGTCCGCGCGGTTAAGTTCCGTGAGCGTCTCGGCCTCGGCTTGGAGGACTTCAAAGTTATCGGGGAAACGCTGTCGCGCCGTGCGGATTACGTCGAGCGCCTCCTGCGGCCGGCGCTCGGCGCGGAGCAGCCTGACGCGTTCGAGGTAGGTGACGGGCTCGTCGTCGCCGAGCAGGCGGCGCATTCGTTCGACCGCCGCGAGCGCGAGGTCTGCCTGCCCGGCTTTCTGCCGCGCGGTGACGACGCGGCGCAGCAGTTCGGCAACGGCGCCCCGCTGTTCGGGCGTCGCGGGCGGGCCTTCGCCGAGGTTCTGAATCTTCAGCAGTTCCTCGTAGGCCGCGGCGGCTTCGGAGAAGCGCCCGCCCGCCTCGTAGGTCTCTGCGAGGGTGAAGGTCAGGCGTGCCCGTTCGCGCACGGCCTGAGGCCGCTGCGCCTCCACGCCGGCTCGGAGGGTGGCGGCCGCCTCGTCCATGCGGCCGGCGCGCGACTGCGCGCGGGCCAGGGCCGTGACGGCCGCGACGTTCTGCGGCTGCTGGGAGACGACGCCGCGCAGGTCGTCGAAGACGCCGGGGTCGGAGGTGCCCGCGGCGTCGAGCGCCGTGCCGAGCAGTTCGAGGTGACGCTGGTTATCCGGCTCGATGGCGAGCGCGCGGCGGACTGCCGCAAGCGCCTCGGCCGGCCGCTTCATGCGCAGGTAGACCTCAGCGAGCCGCGCGTTGGCCGAGGCCGGGTTGAGGTCGCGCCCGCGTGTGACGAGCTGATAGAAGCGGCCCTCGATGGCGGCCGGCAGGGTCGCCCACTTGCCAAGTGCCTCGACGGCCTCGGCCTGCCGGCCGAGCGCCAGGTGCAGCTCGCCCAGGAGCGCCCAGGCTTCTGCGTCGTTCGGACTGATGCGCGTCACCTCGCGTAGGGAGGCCACGGCGCGCTCGGCCGCGGCGCGGTCGAACTTGTCGCCGCCGAGCTGGCTACGGAGCGTGTGGAGGCGCGACAGGACGCGGTGGGCGCCGAAATTGTCGCGGTTGATCGAGACGGCGGCCGTTGCCTCGCGCTCGGCCTGCGCCTGGTCGTCGAGCATGTAGAGCGCGACTTCGGCCAGCGCGGTGCGGGCCTCTGCCAGCGTCGGGTCCAGTTCGGCCGCGCGCCGGAAAGCCGCCTGCATCCGCTGAAGTCTCTCGACCGTGAAGGCCCGCCCCTCACGCAGTTCCGAGTAATAACGCTGCCCTTCGAGCAGCTTGGCGTATGCCTGTGCCCTCCGCTCGCGCTCGGACAACTGCGCGCCCTGCGTGCCCTGCCCGTCCTGCTCGGCACGCGGCTCGGTTCGCGGTGTGGCGGCCGGCCCGGCTCCGCCCTGCGCGAGGGCCGCCGGGCAGAGAGCGAGAGCCAGCAGTGTCGAGAGGGGGAGCCGCGGCAAGAGTTGACGAAACTTTAAGCTCAACTGGGAAAACCTTTCGCGGCGGCTCAGGCCCCGGCCTCGCCGCCCGGCTCGCGCGTGGACTCGACGAGGCGGTGCCAGACCGAGCGGCGCGGGTAGGCGTAGAGGAGGACGGCGAGGGCGATCACGCCGAGCCGCAGCATGAGGCTGCGCGAGTCGGCGGGCTGGGGCGTCAGCATGCTGCCGACGAAGCCGAAGAGGGCGACGGCGTAGCCGATGAGGGCGACGTAAAGGGTCGTCTTCTCAAGCGAGCGGAGCAGCCCGGAGGGGCCGCGCAAGCCCGCGATGTCCGAGAGCCGCATCGGGTTCATCCGCGTCCGCCGCAGCACGACGGCCCCGACGCCGAGGAAGACGACGACGATCAGAAGCGAACCCGTCACCGTCGGATTCGGGCTGAGTGTGCCCGCGACGGCCCCCGACATCACGGCCCCCATCAGCACCAGCGTCAGCGCCGCGCCGCCGATGACTATGAGCGACGCGGCGCGGTGGCGCCGGTCCAGCTCCTCACCCGCTCTCAAGACTTCCGTTGACAAGCCGGCCACAGCCCTTTCGTTAGACTTAAATCGTCGTTGACGGGCGGACACTCGCGCGAAGGGTCCGGGGTGAAAAAATATTAACACCCGCTCGGAGGGGCCGGCAAACCACTCGTCCGGCGTAAGCCGAAATGAAGCGCCCGCCGTTTCGCTCTCACGAACGGCGGGCGCTTTTTCCGCACTGCGGGGCCCTTAGCCGTGCCTTCGCGCCTTAGGGCTTTACGCCCTCGTTGCCTGCCGCGGCAGGCGGGGCAGGCTGCGTCCGCGCCGCGCCGGCGCCGGCCGGCTGCGCCGTAGTCGAGACGGGGCGCACGTCACGGGCCGGGCCGGTGCGGCGAATGGGGATGGTGTTGAAGCTGTCGGGCAGGACGCCGTTGTTCTCGATGACGGCCTGGATGATGTCCGCGCCCTTCTCGTCCTTGCCGATGATGACGCCGTTCTTGTCCACGGTCTTCGGCACGATGCCGGTGATCTCCTGCATCAGCCCGCCGAAGAAGCCTTCGCCCTGGGCCTCCTCGCGCTTGAGCGCCTCGGGGTCGGGCTCGGGAACGGCCGCGCCGATTGAGGCGAGCTGCTCCTTGGCCTTCTCGGCGTACTTGCTGTTGGGATGGTAGCGGGCGATGCGCTGGTAATACTTGGCGGCCTCGTCAGGCTCTTCCTCGGCCATGTAGGTGTCGGCCAGGCGGTAGAGCACTTCGGCCATGCGCGAGAAGTGCGGGTACTTCTCGGCCACTTCGCGGTAGCGCGACTGCGCGCCCCGCAGGTTGTTGGCCGCGCGGCGGTAATACTTCTCGTAGTAGTGGTTGCCGACCAGCATGTTGTGCATGGCGAGGTTCTCCTGAACCTCTGCGAGGCGGATCTGCACGTCGGGCCGCAGCGACGTGTTCGGGAACTGCTGGAGGACCGCCTTGAGGCGCTGCTCGGCCTTGCGGGCGTTGGTCGTCTGCCGGTCGGGCAGTCCCATCTGCCGCATCTCGACCTCGGCCATCTTGAGCATGGCGTCGTCTGCGAGCGGGTGCGTGGGGAAGAAGGTCACCCAGTCCTGGTAGGCCGAGCCGGCCTGGATGAGCGCGCTCGTCGTTCCTTCGAGGTAGAAGGTGTCGGCGATGGCGAGCTTGGCGAGCGACAGGTAGGGCGAGTCGGGGTAAGTCCCGATGACGACGCCGTAGAGCGAGCGGGCGGTCTCGAAACTGTTCTTGCGCGCCTGTCGCGTGGCCTCGACGAACAGCTCGCGGTCTCGGCCCGGCGCGACGGTGCCGACCAGTTCGTCGAACTCGTCGCCGCCCCCGCGCGGGATGATGCCGAGGAACTTGCCCTTCTTCTTGGGCTGCTGCCGCGACGTGGCTGCGGGCGCGGCGCGCCGCTCCGAGGCCGTTTCGCGCATGGCGTTCTGGACGCGCGTGTCGAGGTCGTTGGTGGCGGTTTCGAGCCTGTCGAGCTGGCTGGGGTCGTAACGATCCGCGCGCTCCTGCTTGCTGCGGAGGTCGTTGACCTCCGAGAGCAGCGAGCTGACCTCCTTCTCGGCGCCGCTCAGGCGCGCACGCGGGTCGTCGGCCTTCGACTCGCCCTTGTCGCCGGCGTTGAGGCCGGCGATGGCGCTGTTGAGCGTGCGGCGCATCGTCTCCAGCCGCGAGCGCATCACGTCGAGCCGCTGCATGGGCGAGAGGGCCGAGGCCGACGGCTGCTGGCCGCCCTGCCCGTAGGCCGAGGCCGCAGGCAGCGGCGCGAGCAGGAGCGCGGCGGAGAGCGTCGCAAGCGCGACATTACGAAGACGCATCAGAAAACCTCCAAAAACAGTAACGAGTGACAAGTGACAAGAAAAAGGTGAACAGCGACGAATGGAAAGGTTCGCTCTTTCTTGTCACGCGTCACGGTTCACTTGTCACTTCTTGAGTGGCGGCCAGCAGGTCCGAGACGGCGCGGGCCGGGTCGTCCTCGCCGAAGACGGCCGTGCCGGCGACGAAAATCTCGGCCCCGGCCGCGGCTATCTCGGCGATGTTTTCGCGGCCGATGCCGCCGTCCACCTCGATCCGCACCTTCAGGCCGCGCTCGTCAATCTGACGCCGCAGCCGGCGAATCTTCTCGACCGTAGTCGGGATGAAAGCCTGCCCGCCGAAGCCTGGATTGACCGACATGACGAGGACGTAGTCGGCGAACTGTAGGACCTCTTCGAGCGCGGCGAGCGGCGTGGCCGGGTTGATGACGACCCCCGCCTGCGCGCCCCTGCTTTTGATGGCGGCCAGGGTCCGATGGATGTGCGGGTCAATTTCGACGTGGACGGAAACCATACTCGCCCCCGCCTCTGCGAACTGCTCCGCGTACCGGCCCGGCTCGGAAATCATTAGATGCGTGTCGAGGGGCAAACGGGTTGCGCGCGCGAGTGAGCGGACGACGGGCAGGCCGACGGTGATATTCGGGACGAAATGGCCGTCCATCACGTCCACGTGGATGATGCCGGCCCCGCCGCGCTCGACGGCCGCGATCTCTTCGCCGAGGCGCGTGAAGTCCGCCGACAGGATGGACGGCGCGATCTCGATCATACTTCTCCCGTCGTCACTGCTCCTGCATTCTCTACGGCGCCGGCCGGCG
This sequence comes from Pyrinomonadaceae bacterium, assembly GCA_035645715.1. Taxonomy (GTDB): domain Bacteria; phylum Acidobacteriota; class Blastocatellia; order Pyrinomonadales; family Pyrinomonadaceae; genus QHXN01. The sequence goes on along the minus strand of DASQMB010000040.1, from coordinate 6,135 downwards.
TTCGGCCCCCGTGCCGCCGGGGCGGGCCGCGTTCGTGTTACGCGGCGGCGTGACGCGGTTCGAGTTGGCCGGGCGCGCTGTGTTGCGGTTCTCGTTGCGGCCCGGGTTTCGGTTGTTGGTGTTGGCCGACGAGTTCAGGTTGCCGCCGCGGTTCGAGTTCGCGTTGGAGTTGGCCGCGTTCGCGTTGCGGTTAGACGGGCGGCGGCGCTCGCGGTTCTGGTTTGCCTCGCGGTTCCCGTCTCCGGCGCTCGCGTTAGCGTTGCGGTTTGCCACGACCGGGACCTCTTCGGCCCGCCGCGCCTCCTCGGCCTCGGCGGCGAGAGCCTCCTCGCCCTCCTTCGGCGCGCGGCTGACCACGACGGCCACCGTCTGCCCTTCCTTAATCACCTCGCCGGCGCGCGGAGACTGGTCGAGGATCACGCCCGGCTGCACGCCCGGCTTGAAACGCTTGGCCCGCTCGCGGATGTCGAGGCCGGCGCGCGAGAGTTCGGCCTCGCCGTCGAGGTAAGCCTTATTGACAACTTCGGGGACGCGGACTTCGGGGCTGCGCAGAGAGAGGTAGACGGTCAGGACGAGTCCGACGATGAAGGCCGCGGCAATCAGGGCGACGACGGCGAGTTTCCCGAGGCCCGACAGAATGTTCCGCAAGTCAGCCCGTCTCCGTTCTCGTCCAGAAGCCCTCGGCGGGCCGCGCGCGCCGCGCGCCGGCGGCGGCCCGAAAACAAGGGGCGAAGTCTAACACCCCCCGCGAAGGGGCCGCAAGCCGCACACGCGGCGGCCCGGGTGCCGTCCGCCGCGCCACTTTCAGGCGTTAACCGACCCGCTCGAAGGCCGCGACGAAGAAGCCGTCAGCGTCGTCGCGGTGAGGCCAGGTGCGGGCCGCGCCGCCGGGCAGCAGGGCCGGGGCGGGGCGGGCCGAGACCTGCCGGAAGGATGTGTGGCCGGCCAGAAAGTCCGCGATTACCTCCTCGTTCTCTTCCGGCTCGACCGAGCAGGTCGAGTAGACGAGCCGCCCGCCGCGCCGCACCGTGCGCGCCGCCTCGCGCAGAATCCGCCGCTGCCGTCCGCCGAGTTCCAGGATGTCTGCCGGCTTCAGGCGCCAGCGAATTTCCGGGTTGTGGCGAAGGGTGCCGGTGCCCGTGCAGGGCGCGTCCACGAGCGCGCGGTCGAAAGTCTCGTCGGCGAAAGGCAGCCCGGCCTCCGCGTCGAGCACGGCCGGAGTTATGCCCTCGGAGCCCTGCCGCGCCGCGGCCTCCAGGACAAGGCGCAGGCGATGGGGGTGGAGGTCGCCCGCGAGGATTCGAGCCCGGCCGGCCGCGAGCGCGGCGACGTGCGTCGTCTTGCTGCCGGGCGCGGCGCAGGCGTCGAGCACGCGCTCGCCCGGCCGCGCGCCGAGGACGTGCGCGACCAGTTGCGAAGCCTCGTCCTGCAAGTAGACGGCGCCCTCGGCCGTCAGCTCGCGCAGCGGCGCGGCGGCGCCTTCGGCCCTCCACGCGCCCGGCGCGAGTTTCGAGGCGACGACCGACGCCCCCGCCGCGCGCAGCCTCCCGATTACGTCCTCTTCCGTCGAGCGCGCGGGGTTGACGCGGAAGGCGACGGGCGCCGGCTCGTTGTTGGCGCGGGCCAGGGCCGCGGCCTCCTCGCGGCCGAAGGCTTCGGCCCAGCGGCCGACGAGCCAGAGCGGGTGCGAGGTCTCGACGGCGATTCTCTCCGAAGGGTCTGTGATCGAGCCGGCGGGGTCTAGCTCCGGCTCGCGCGCGGCGCGGCGGAGCACGGCGTTGACGAGCGGGGCGGCGGCTCTCAGGCGCTCGGCGTGTGCGAGGTTGACCGACTCGTTGACGGCGGCCCGCGCCGGCACGCGCGTCAGGAACCGGAGCTGGTAGAGGCCGAGCCGCAGGGCGCGGCGCACGGGCGGGTCGAGTCTCTCCGGGTCGCGGCCGGCCAGGTGGCCGAGCAGGCGGTCGAGCCACAACTGCCGCCTCAGCACCCCGAGCACCAACTCGTAGCAGAGAGCGCGGTCTTCGACAGAAAGCTCGCCGGTCGTCGCGGCCAGAAGCGGCGCCGCGAAAGCGCCCTCCTCCTCGACGCGCCGCAGGATGCGGAAGGCCGCCCGCCGCGCCGGCGAGACGAGCGGCGCCGTGTGGCGTCGGTCCGCCTGCGCCCCGCCGTCAGGGTGCGGCTTATCACCGCCGCCTCCGCCCGACCCCGCGCCGCGACCCGGACCCTTGACGATGCGCACACGACGGGTCATCCCAGCCGCTCCCCCACCCTGATTCTGTTCCCGTTGATGAAATCGAGGGCGTGCATCTGCCGTTTGCCCTCGGGCTGGACGGAGCGCAAGCCGAGTGCCGTATTGCCGCCGCAAGCGACGGCGATAAGGCCGCCCTGCCCGACGCGGAAGATTTCGCCCGCGCCCGCTGCCAGCAGGAGGCCGCGCTCGTCTGCGCTGAAACTTTCGGGCGACATGGGAACCGCGTCCCAGATGATGAGGCGCCGGTCTCTAAAGACGGTGTGGGCGTTGGGCCAGGGCTGAAAGCCGCGGACGCGGCGGGCGATGTCTGCGGCGCCGAGCGCCCAGTCGATCAGGCCGTCCTCGCGGCGCAGGACGGGCGCGTGGGTCGCGTCTTCGTCGCGCTGCGAGCGCGGCTCAATCTCGTCGAAGCGCCGGAGCGTCTCTGAGAGCAGGTCGGCCCCCATCCCCGCCAGCCGCGCGAGGAGTTGCGGCGCCGTCTCGTCTTCGCCCACGAGCGTCGGCCGTTGCAGCAGGACCGGGCCGGTGTCGAGCCCCTCGTCCATGAGCATCGTCGTGACGCCAGTCTCGCGCTCGCCGCGCACTATGGCCCAGTTGACCGGGGCGGCTCCCCGATACTTCGGCAGGAGGGAGAAGTGGAGGTTGACACAGCCGCGCCGGGGCGCACGTAGAAACTCCGGCGGCAGGATGCGGCCGTAGGCCACGACGACGGCCGCCTCTGCCTCGTGCGACTCGAAGAGGGCGCGCGCCTCTTCGGTCCTGATCTTCTCCGGCTGGTGGACCGCGACGCCCTGCGACTCGGCATACTCCTTCACCGGCGGCGCCTTCAGCTTCCCCCCGCGCCCGGCCGGACGGTCCGGCTGAGTCCACGCGGCGACGACTTCGTGCCCCGCCTCGAAGCAGGCCCGCAGGGCCGGCACGGCCGTCTCCGGGGTGCCCATGAAAACGATCCGCATCTCAGGAGTGACGAGTGACGAGTGACAAGTGACAAGAATAGTGACGAGTGACGAGTGACGAGTGACAAGTGAGTTTTTAGTTTGTAGTTTTTAGTTTGCGACGCTTCTTCCGGCTAAAAACTAAAAACTACAAACTAAAAACTTCCCTCCCTCTTGTCACTTGTCACTCGTCACTCGTCACGGCCTTCAAATTGTTCCGCGCTTCTCCTTGTTGGAGTAGCCGGGGCGGACCTTCTCGGAGACGAGCTTGGCCTGCATGAAGAGGCCGAGGTAGTCGCGGCCGCCGGCCTTCGAGTCTGTGCCCGACATGTTGAAGCCGCCGAAGGGGTGGACGCCGACGAGCGCGCCCGTACACTTGCGGTTAAGGTAAAGGTTGCCGACGTGGAACTCGCGCGCGGCCCGCCTGAGCTTCTCCTCGTCGTTCGTGTAGACGGCGCCGGTCAGGCCGTACTCGGTGTCGTTGGCGATTTCGAGCGCGTGGTCGAAGTCCCTGGCCTTGATGCAGGCGAGGACGGGGCCGAAAATCTCCTCCTGTTCGACGCGGTCGCCGGGCTTCACGTCGGCGATGACGGTCGGCTCGATGAAGAAGCCTTCCTCGCCGTTCGTCTTGCCGCCGGCCACGAGGCGCCCGCCGTCTTCCTGCCCCCACTCGATGTAGCGCGAGATGTTCTTGAATGCCTTCTCGTTGATGACGGCGCTCATCTGCGTCGAGGGGTCCGTGGGGTCTCCGCTCTTGATCTTTTCGGTCAGGGCGGCGACGCGCTCGACCACCGTGTCGTACACGTCCGAGTGGATGATGGCGCGCGAGCAGGCCGAGCACTTCTGGCCCTGGAAGCCGAAGGCCGAGGCGACGACGCCGGCCGCCGCCTCTTCGAGGTCGGTGTCGGCGTCAACTATGATGGCGTCCTTGCCGCCCATCTCGGCCACGACGCGCTTGATCCAGAGCTGCCCCTCCTGATGTTTGGCCGCGCGCTCGTTGATGCGCAGGCCGATCTCCTTCGAGCCGGTGAACGCGACGTAGCGCGTCAGCGGGTGATCGACGATGGTGTCGCCCACCTCGCCGCCCGAGCCGGTCAGGAAGTTGACGACGCCCGGCGGCATCCCGGCCTCTTCCAAAAGCTCAAAGAACTTGTAGGCGATGGCCGGCGCGTCGGACGACGGCTTGAGGACGACCGTGTTGCCGGTGACGACCGACGCGGCGGTCATGCCGGCCATGATGGCGAGCGGGAAGTTCCAGGGCGGGATGACGACGCCGACGCCGAGCGGGATGTATTCGAGCCGGTTGTCTTCGCCCTCGATGGGCGTCAGGGGCTGTCCCTCGGCGTAGCGCAGCATCTCGCGGGCGTAGAACTCGCAGAAGTCTATGGCCTCGGCGGTGTCGCCGTCGGCCTCGGGCCAGCTCTTGGCGACCTCGTGGACCATCCAGGCCGAGTAGTAGTGACGGCGCTCCCTGAGCAGCGAGGCGACGCGGAAGAGCAGGTCGGCGCGCTCCTGCGGCAGCGTCCGGCTCCACGTCCGAAAGACCTCGTTGGCGCGCTCGACCGCCGTGCGGGCCTGCTCCTCTGTGGCCTTCTGGAAGCGGCCGACGACCTCCGACTTTTTGGCCGGGTTCAGGCTCTCGAAGGTCCGCCCCTCGTTCGTGATGCGCTCGCCGCCGATGACCAGGGGGTACTCGCGCCCGAGTTCTGACTTGACGCGCTCGACGGCCTCGCGCATGGCCCGCGCGTTCTCCTCCTGACCGAAATCGGTAAACGCCTCGTTGCGAAACTCTTCGTGTTGCATCTGCCGCTCCTCGGAAGTGAATTATTGATGATGGCCGAACGCCGGGCGCGGCAAATGATTGAACAGACGGCGGCTCGCGTGGCCGCTCGATGAAAATTCGCCGCGTTCTCGGGTTTGGGGCCGATGCTAACACACCGGCACAAAAAACGCGCGGCCGCGCCACCCTCACAGGCGCCCGCGGCCGCGCGTCTCGAATTTTCCCGGCCCGGGGCCGCGTCTCAGACCCAGCGCCCCGTCTTTTGCAGCTTCCTGATCTTGCGCTTGACCAGTTCTCGTTTGAGGGGGGTTGTGCGGTCGAGGAAGACTATGCCGTCGCAGTGGTCGGTCTCGTGAAGCATGCAGCGGGCTTCGAGGTCGAGGCCGTCGAACTCGAACTCCTCGCCGTCGAGGTTGTGCGCGCGGACCACCGCCCTGAGGCTCCGGCTGACGGGGAAGAAGAGGCCGGGGAACGAGAGGCAGCCCTCGTCGCCGGTCTGCTCGCCCTCGACACGCAGCACCACGGGGTTGACGAGTGCGACGCGCGCCTTCGGGTCCTGCCCGCCCGAGCAGTCCATCACGAAGAGGCGGCGCGAGACGCCGACCTGCGGCGCCGCCAGCCCCACACCGCGCGCCGCGTACATCGTCTCGAACATGTCCGAGACGAGCCTCTTCAACCCCTCGTCGAACTCTGTGACGGGGTCGCCCGGCCTTTCCAGCACCGGTTCGCCGTATTTCACAATCTCCAGCAGGGCCATGCGGTGATCAAAAACCTGACGGTGAATTTCTGTCCGGCGCCCTTTAGTAGCGCGAAGGGCTCTCGGCGTTGTAAACCGCCTCGCGCTCGCGCTGCCTCTTCTTGGCCTTCCGCCACCTCGCCACCCCCTCGCGGACGAGCGGGTAGATGACGCGCCGGTTGTCGGCCAGCAGCTTGAGCCAGGCTCTTTTCGTCATCTGCGGGAAGTAGATGCCGCGGAAGAAGAGGCGCGCGACCAGATGGCCGATGCGGTACTCGATTCCCTTGTCGCGGATTGCCGCGATGGCCTCGGCGTTCCTTTCGGGGCTGTAGGAGCGCTCCCAGGCGCTGCGCGTCTCCTGCCTCGCCTCCTCGATTGTCATCTTCAGCGGGTCGTGGGCCATCACGAACGGGGCGAAGTCGAGCCAGTGCTT